>CAVUIH010000001.1:0-353037 GCA_963741555.1 uncultured Actinomycetota bacterium
CCTGGACGTTGCCTTCCAGCCAATCGATGAGCATTTGCGGACGCTGCCGCGCGTAGGAGGCGAACAGCCCGGCCAGCCGTCGCGCCACTGAATACCTTTGGCCTCTTCGCGATTCGGCTTCGTCGTCGGCGTCGAAATGGCCGAGGTGCTTCGCTAGGATGGCGCACCACGGTTGATCGAGTGAGGCGTCGATCGTTTCGAGCAGCGGCCACGTCATCGCGTCCGGGGACCACGGATCGTCGTCGACGGTGCCGGTGATTTCGGCGATCAACGAGGCCGGGCTGCGGAATGAGACTCCCGCGCATACTCCGTCGCCTTTGCTGCCGGCGCCCAGGACATGTGACAGCCGCTGGCTGAGCCACCGCTCTACGCCCGGGCCGGCACCAGGACGAGTTCTTCGGCGAACGGGTCGGCAGCGGATTGGACAGCAAGGCACCGAGCCCGTCGGCCAGCAGGTCGGTGCGCTCGGCACGATGGAGATGAAGTGCCATCGCGGCAACCATAGAGCGGGGAACCGACGTCGATGGCCGGTTCGGCAGTTTGTCGTACCCGCGTGCCAAAGTTGGGTGAAAGGAGTCAAAGATGCCCTGTCAGACCACCTCGCCTCGCCTCACTCAGAAGTTCGACGATGCGTTGGCGTACGCAGCGGAGAAGCATCGTCATCAGACGCGGAAGGGTGGGGGTATCCCGTATCTGGGTCACCTGCTGTCGGTGGCCGGGTACGTCATCGAGGCGGATGGCACCGAAACGGAGGCGATCGCCGCGTTGCTGCACGACACTGCCGAAGACCAAGGCGGCGAAGCGACACTGGCCGAAATCCGCGAGAAGTTCGGTGCCGAGGTCGCGAAGGTTGTGGCCGAATGCAGCGACACGGTCGTGACGCCGAAACCGCCATTCGTTACTCCCAACGGGCAACAATTCGAAGTTCAGATACATACTCAGGCGTCGCTCGATGCCGCGGAGGAGTGCCACCCCCTGTACGAAGAGTGGCGCCTGACGTCGACCTCACCCGAGCGAAAAGCCGAGCTCACAGCGTTGCAAGAGCGGATATTCGCCGCTGTGCCGGTACCCGATGACGTGGAATTGGTAGCCTGAGATGGCCAAGCAATGATGGAACTCGGGAGGGGGTCACACGATGCGGTACTTCCGCAACGGCAACCGTGTTATTCGCGTTGACGTTGACACTGACGCCCCGCTCGGCCCGCACCTTCTGGAATCGCTGGCCGAGGTATACAGCCTGAAGAAACACGAGTGGGTTGAGCGGTCTGAGCTGATGCCGGAGATCGTTTATACCGGCGATTGGAACTCCTGCACCGAAGACGAAGCCTTGCAGGCAATCAAAACTCGAGAGATGCGTCTACAGCATCAGACGGGTGCCGTAGCCTCCCCCTGAGCCGCC
This sequence comes from uncultured Actinomycetota bacterium, assembly GCA_963741555.1. GTDB lineage: Bacteria > Actinomycetota > Actinomycetes > Mycobacteriales > Mycobacteriaceae > Mycobacterium. The sequence goes on from CAVUIH010000001.1 coordinate 1,400, forward strand.
GGGCCGGGTAGGACTCGTCAACTGGTCTCGCCAACAACGTGCTTGTAGGCCACCTCATCCATTATCCTAACAGGCATCGGCTTGCCCAGTGCGTGATACATCGCCACCCGGTGGTGACCGTCGACGACGTGCAGCGCGCCGTTATTGTCGCGCCATAGCTTGATGACGTAGCCCTCACGGAACGGTTCGGCGCCGCTGACGACCTTGTCGATGCTCTTCTTCGTTAGCGTTTCCTCGTTCGCCTGTAGGGGCGTCCCGGCGGGCAGGGTTTCGACCGGCAGTGCGATCCACTTCGCCTCGGGCACGCTGCGGGCACGATCGACGACCATTTTGTTGCGCTTGTCGTAGGTCATGCCGTAGTCCTCAGACCACACGCGGCCCTCGGGGGCCTGGGGGCGCGGATTTCCTGGGGGGCCAGTAGCGTTGGCACCCCGCTCCTTCTTCGTCATGTTGTTTCGTTCTTGTCCATAATTGGTGTTCCGGCAGAGGGTTGACGGCCTGTGAGGTGTGCGGGTCCAACCAGTCGCATAAATATAACAACGCGTGTAACCAATCGCGCCCGACCTGCCGCGATCGGAGGTTCGGGCTGGCGCGAGTCTGTCATTCGTCAATGGCTGCCTTCGGCTCAGCGACTTCGCATGGCGTCGGCAGCACTTGGCAGTGGGTTGGTGGATCGTGCTCGACGCAACGTGCGGCAATACGGCGAGCGTGTCAGAGATGATGACGATCGGAGGTGGATGGGGGGGGCGAAGAACCGTCAGGCGTGGGACTTTGTGATCGTCACCGATAAGGCTCAGCTGCAAGAACTTTCGACGGTCTGGCAGGGCGCCGGTCATATCGCCGGTGCTGCGGCCGCTATCGCATTCGTCCTGCCGATACCGCCCACTGAACGCCGGAAGGTGACAGACCAATACGACGTCGGGCAGGCCACTATGGCGATGATGATCGCGGCGACCGACCTGGGGATCGGGACCGGCCATTCGTCGGTGGGGGATCAGGACAAAGCCCGCGCCATCCTGGGGGTCCCCGACGACTACGAGGTGGCCTACCTGCTCGGCGTCGGATATCCCGCTGATCGCCCGCTCGCGCCGATCCGCAAACCGAGTCGGCGGCCGTTCTCCGAGGTTGTCCATCACGGACGCTGGTAATCAACGGCCCGCAACGGTAGCGACGAAAGGCCCTCCTTCCTTCGGCTTGGCTGTGCCAGGCTGGGACCATGGTCGGCGCCGCGGATGCCATCGGATGGGCAACTAAACAGATCATCGCCCGGGTACCGCAGGCCGATCTCCACCAGCGCGACCCGGACTTCATCCGAGACCAGCTGCCCGGCACATGGCTGCTGGCGTCGCTGTATTTCCGGGCCGACGTCCGCAGACTCGACCGCATACCGCCTGACGGACCGGTGCTGCTGGTCGGCAATCACAGCGGGGGCAACGTACCGGCCGACACGTTTGTCTTCACGTTGGCGTTCTGCTCGTATTTCGGGGTGGAGCGCCCGTTCTATCAACTCGCGCATGACCTGGTCACCCTGTATCCGCCGCTGCGCTGGCTTCGCAAGTTCGGCACCGTGGCCGCCAGCCCCGAAAATGCCCGGCTGGCATTGGATTCCGGCGCCGCGGTTTTGGTGTACCCGGGTGGCGATTACGAGGTTTTCCGTCCATCGTGGCAGCGGCACGTCGTCGACTTCGGTGGCCGCAAAGGCTTTGTCCGACTCGCCCGCGAAACCGGTGTGCCGCTCGTGCCGGTAGCCAGCGTCGGCGGCCAGGAAACGGCGTTATTCCTCGGGCGCGCCCAGTGGCTCTCCAAACTGCTGATGCTCGATAAGTTGGTCCGGCTCAAGAGTGTGCCCATCTCGCTGGCACTGCCATGGGGGCTGAACGTCAGCGATCTGCTGGGCCACATTCCGCTGCCCGCCAAGATCGTCATCGAGGTGCAGGAGCCGATCGAGATGCATGACGACGACCAGGCGGTATACGACGAAGTGATCGCCAGCCTGCAGGCCGGCGTCAAAAGGCTTGCCGCCGAACGTCGATTCCCGGTACTCGGCTGATGCGCGTCGAACGCCGGATCGTCGTCAACGCCGATCGCGACACCGTGTGGAAGGTGCTCCGCGACCCGGATCGCTACCCCTCTTTCCTGTCTCACCTGGAGCGCTGGGAGGCGCTGACCGAAGGCCTGGCCCGGGTGGGCGCCCGCTACACCGTGCTGTGGAAGATTGGCTCGATCCCGGTGGGGGGTGTCGCCGAGGTGGTGGAGTTCGACGAGGCGTGCGATTTGGCCTGGATCAACATCACCGGTGTGACCCAGCGCGGTCGGTTTCGGTTGCGCGATGCCGGGCCAGGTCGAACCGTCGTGACGTTCCGGCTTGCTTATCACTCCGACGGCGGGCTGCTCGGCGTGGTCGCCGACCGTGTTGCGGCGTTCTGGGTCGGCGGCTCACTCGACGAGAGTCTGAAAAACCTTCGGCGGCTTGTCGAGTCGTGAGCTCGGGGCAGCAGATTGCGCTACGGCATGCAAGCTGACCGCAAGACGTCAGGGGTCCACGCCGGCCAGCCCGGCGAACCAATGCAGAAGCCGTGGTTGATATTAGCGACGATGCGGGGGCCTTTGAGCCCGCTGTTGTCGTAGACGGTCGCCGAATCGCAACGGATGATCGCAGTGGCGACAAGTGCCCAAAGACGTTGGTAGCGCTCGCGAATCTTGTTTTCGGGCACATCGTGTCCGCCAGCGCTGACCCGGTGCTGGACCCGCTCGACCGCCAGATCCTCAGGGATCAGCAGGACATGCAAGACGATCGTGTAGTGCGCAGCGCGGGCGGCATCGATCAGTTCCAGCTTCGACGGATGGGAGAACACGGTCTCGGCGATGAACGATGCGCCCAGCTCGATGAGCTTGGCCCTCGTCTCTGCCGCCACCCGCGCGGCCTGATACGCATGCGAGGCCGGATCTTTCGGCCAGCGCTGTTTGGCGATCTCGTCGGCGTTGACGAAAGCGCTGCCGGGCAGCAGCGGCGCCAGCGTGAGTTCGACGAACGTCGACTTGCCGGCTCCGTTGGGTCCGACGACGAGATCGAGCCGCTTCATTCAGTGGGCGCGGCGCTGGGCTTCCTGCGGCGCGGCGCTCGGCGTTTCGCGGTCAGCACGACCGAGGATCCCGTCAGGGCGGTGCTCGACGATGTCACCGTTCTCATCGAGGGCCACGGTGGTGATGCCGCGCTCGGCAAGAAGCGTCCCGTAATTCGATCCCGCCAGTTTCTCTTGAATGGCCGCGGCGATCTCGGCGTTGAACACTGCGCCCTCTTCAACGCTGAGCTCGCGCAGTTCCAGATCGCCGGCCAGCGCGGCCTCGACCCGCCGACGTGCCGCCGTCTGCTGACTCGATACCTCGCGTCCTACCCGCGCCCAGTGGTCGAGTTGCTGCTTGGCCGAGCGGCTTTGCCGCGCGCCTTCGGCGGCGGCACTGTCCATGAGGTCGGCTGCAACGCGAGTCACCCGATCAGCGGTGTTCGTCATGACGGCTCCTGGTGTAGCAGTATGCTACAAATGTAGCAGAATGCTACTTCGCTAAGTCATCCGACAAGAGTGCGGAAGGACGATCCGGGCTCGGTGCCGGCCGGCAGATCAGCTACCGGACATCTCCAACCAGCGTAATTTGGCCAGTCCGTAACGAGTCGGCACCCGATGCATTGTTGATGGGTGAATTCCCAGCAGATCGCCGATGCGTGCCGGCCCGGCAAAACCGGCGACCGCCCGCCCAGTGGTCTTGTGCCCTATCAACCTTCGGCTGTGTTGCATCTACTACTGGAGACAACCGCATCGACCCGCAGTTGGTTTTCGTGCATCCTCAATTTGAGGACTTTACGAAAGCCGGCTTTAGGGCAGTTGTTTGGTGGATCTGCCGTCTTCGACGGCAAGTAAGAACATCTTCCAGAAAGGCGGGAAGCGCATTCCGGCACGGTAGCCGGAGGGGTTGTTCTGAACTTGTTGACCCCAGCGGCCGCCGTAGCCGGACTTTCCATCATCGCCGGGCCACCACCCCTGGCTGCTGCGGTCGACCAAGAAGTCATAAACGCGTCCATCAATCATCGCGCTTTGGGCGCTACGCCACGGGTGGGCGTCTGAGCCGGCATCGGGCACGACAACACCGGCGGGGTGAATCGCATTTCCCATGCCGGCGGCTGGAGCCTGATCGTCGGGGACGGTGTCCTCCGGCGTGATATTAAATTCGCCTTGGTGCCCTATAAATTCGGCCATCCAGGCGAATAAGCCGAAGATTCCGAGGACGACGAATTTAAATAATACAACGGCGGCACTCGGACGGGTATCTCCGATGATGGCGGGGCCGATTTGGCCGAGGCCGCAATTTCCAGGTAACCCCGGGATATCGGAGAACGGCTCCACCGGATGCGGTCCTGGCTCGAGGTAGATGCTGTGCGTGCCGAGGCTGACGTAAAACCTCGGGTGACCGTCGGTCAGTTCGGGAAGCAACGCGGGACCGGCGGGGCGCCACCGCTCCACCTTCAGATTGGCGCGCCCCTCGTCGTCGAGGGCTTGTGGACTGCGCATCGGGTTGCCGCTGGCGTCGGGAAATGACGGGGTCCGCGAACCGGTGAACCCCACCAAGGAGGGCTGGTAGTTCGGCTGCGCGTCTGCGCGCTCGAGGAGGAGCACGACGGCGGCCCATTGGCCGGCGTGGCTGCCGAATTCAGTGGCTTCGATGTTGGTGCAGGTCGCTTCCAGCGTTTGTTGACGGGCAGGGAATAGGAAGTAGTAGCACAGCAGTGCCGGGTTGAGGAAAGTGTCGACGATCTTCAGCAGATCGGGGGCTGGCACCGTCGCGGCGAGGCGGCGCAGCCGTGCCGTGTCGAAAAGTTCTGTGTGGTACCAGAACTGGCTGCCGTTCAGTTTCGGCTCATTGGTGTAGCGGTCGTGAATGGCGTCACGATTAGCGAAGTCATTGGAGCTGGTGGCCGTGACGTCGGGCTGTGAAACTCTGGCCTTGTCGATCCATCCCCCTAGTTCCAGGAAGTGCTCGGTTTGCTCGGAGTCTTGGTTGCCGGGGGCGCCGATGTAAGTGGACCTGGTTGCGTCCTGAGTCTCAATCCCTCCGGAGGGAACTGCCGGGTGACGGGGGAAGGGCTGTGTGCTGCCAGCGCCCCAGTCCGCCTTGTCGTCGAAGGGCGGAGCAACGGCGACCCACAGCGCTGCGTTCTCGACATAGCGCTTCGCGTCGGACGGGAAGGACGATTCATCCGGGTGGCAGAACAGGATCGGCTCGAACTTCCGGGCGAGTTGTTCGTGGCTCTCGGGCGGACCGGGGGCGGGAACTGGGGCCACGGGAGCGGCATTGACTTCAAGCGCGATGGCGAACGAGTTCGCCGCACCGCCCGACCATGTCCAGTCGACGGTAGCCGTCGCGCCGGGGTGGTCTTGGCACTGAAGCGCCGCCGATGGGCCGAGTCCGGTGTTGGGCGACTGCATGTCGATCTGGGCAAAGCCTGGACCCGCGGTGATCGGGTGCGCAGAGGTCAGGCCGATTGCCGCCACTGCCAAATTCACCGCTGGGTCACCAAAGGCACTGAGCGGCATAGACAATGAGGTGGCCCCGGCCGCCGTCGCGCTCGGATGTTGGATGACCGCAGCCGACCCGTTCGTCCCGCTCGATATCGACGTTGTCGTATTCGAACACCGACCAGGCGCACAACGCCTGGGTTTGCCCGGCGAAGTCGAATGTGATCACACCAGGGGGCGGTGCGGCCCCGACGGCCATAGCGCGCAGACATGTCAGCCGGTGCGATCCGCTGCTTACACTCTCGACAGCCTCCCAGGTCAGCCCCATGCCGGTCAGTGTTGGTGTGGTGGGGGTCGGTGGAAGAAGACCCGCGCTGGCGTTGAGCACGAAGGCCAGCAGGAGTCTGTCGGCGGCCGGAGTGATAGCCGCCGTGGTGTAGCTGGAGTTGCTTACAGCGGCGCTTCCAGTGGTGAGTTTTGTGCGGTTCACCGAGCGGCTCCCTCATCACGATTGTGGTGTCCGTCCAACATCGACATGAACGGACGATCGCAGTCCGGCGATCCCACCTCGGAGCGGAATCGGCGCAGACATTCCGACTGACTTAGGGACCGGACATCGGGATTGACATCGGGTGCGATCCCGGCTGCTTGCAACACGGAGCCCAGCTCGACGAGCAGACGGGCCATCGCTGGACTATCCAATTCGCCTGCGCGCCAATGCGCCCGATACCTCTTAGCCGAATCGACAAGATGCTGATGCAGCTGCGGCCCGTGATTCAGCCCGTCGCGCAGCACGCTGTTCGCGGCCGCCATGAGCTCGGCCTGCAGACTGTCGGCGCAGTCAGGATTACTGTCCATCCATCGGCGGAGCCGTCGAAGATAGTCATCCCAGCATGCCGCCGTTGCCGGATCCATCGGCCTGTCGAAGAAATCGTCAAAGATGCGTCGGGGGTTCGCCCGCCACACTTTTACATCGTCGAGTAGTCCACGGATGGGAGACCCTCCGCTCGGCGCGTTACCGATCGTCACTCCGGCGCTGGCCGCCACCGGCCGGAGCGGCCCACTGGTCGCGGCCACGAGGATGCCGTCCACGAACAATTGCTGATTCGCCACGCCATCGTGGAGAAAGCCGACCGTCATCCACTGTCCGGTCGGGACTTTGACGTTCGGCACAACAGCATGTAGAGCAGTGCTCACCTCGGTATAGCCCAACGGATCACTGACGAACCAGGCCCTGAGCCCCCCAGCCCGGATATCGAACTGAACGGACCCGGCGTCTATCAGACGTGAAACGGTCGGGCCACCTCCGGCCAGAGGAGGATCGAGTAATAAGGTGACCTCGCCTCGGACGGCGTCGAGCGGCTGCCAAGCAGTATTCGGGGGGATCCGGATCGCCGCGTCGGGTGAATGGAAGCGAACAGCGCCGGAGCCGGCAGTGGCTCCGGCGGCCACGAAGTCGCTGTCGGCGAGATTGACTGCCACACCAGAACTTCTGTGATCGGGCGACAGATCGTATACAACTCCGGGTGTCCCCGAGTACGTGTGATGACAGATCAATTCCCACTGATTGGCCATCGCCCCTCCTCGCGCGCCGTAAGCGAACGGCTCTCATGGACTGTATGCCCCAGATACGCGCCGTGGACGATTATCTGTTTCTCATTCTGATGGAGGCGCTGGGATTCCGCCGGTGCCCGGTCCGTTTTCGGATGGCGGCACCGCTTGGTGGGGGGCGTTGCATCTAGCGATCAAGCAGATACTACCCGCGATCGCACGAGACCATTTGGGCGACTGCGGAATTGAGGAATCATTCCCAACCATCTGAGCCCGCGGGCAGGCCATAGTCGTCAGCGGCCTGCTCTACGTCATCATCGGCTACCTCGCGATTCGGATCGCTCTAGGCGACTCGGCGTCATCGGCTACATCGCAAAAGGCCTCGCCATCGCTGGCGCCGGGGTGCTGGTCATCATCGCAGCAAGCCTTTCTCAGCCCGACAAAGCCACCGGACTCGACGGGGCACTGAAAACACTCGGCGCTCAACCCTACGGAGCGATACTTCTGATCCTCGCCGGCGTGGGAATCATTACCTACGGTCTCTACAGCTTCGCCATGACCCGGTACGCGAAAATGTTGCGGACCCGACCAGCTTATTTATAGACGACTACATCTATGCGACGAAGGTCGTTCAATCCGATCCGCAAACTGAATCGGCGACCGTTCAATGAGGTTGTGCACCGCGGGCATTGGTAATCATATGACGCTACGCGGTGCACGCTGACTGCAAGATATCAGGCGTCCACACCGGCCAGGTCGGCGAGCCGATAGAGAAGCCGTCGTTCAGCTGAGCGACGATGCGAGGGCCTTCAATCCCGCTGTTGTCGTACACCGTCGCAGAGTCGCATCGGGTGATCGCGGCGGCGACAAGCCCCCAAAGACGTTGGTAGCGTTCGCGAATCTTGTCCTCGGGCACATCGTGTCCGCCAGCGCTGACCCGGTGCTGGACCCGCTCGACCGCCAGATCCTCGGGGATCAGCAGGACATGCAAGACGATCGTGTAGTCCGCAGCGCGGGCGGCATCGATCAGTTCCAGCTTCGACGGATGAGAGAACACGGTCTCGGCGATGAACGACTTGCCCCAGCTCGATGAGCTTGGCCCTCGTCTCTGCCGCCACCCGCGCGGCCTGATACGCATGCGAGGCAGGATCTTTCGGCCAGCGCTGTTTGGCGATCTCGTCGGCGTTGACGAAGGCGCTGCCAGGCAGCAGCGGCGCCAGCGTGAGCTCGACGAACGTCGACTTGCCGGCTCCGTTGGGTCCGACGACGAGATCGAGCCGCTTCATCGAGCGGGCGTGGCGCTCGCCTTCCTGCGGCGTGGGGTCGGCGTTTCGCGGTCAGCACGACCGAGGACCCGTCAGGGCGGTGCTCGACGATGTCACCATTCTCGTCGAGAGCCACGGTGGTGATGCCGCGCTCGGCAAGAAGCTTCCCGTAATTCGATTCCGCCAGATTCTCCTGAATGGCCGCGGCGATCTCCGCATTGAACACCGCGCCCTGTTCAACGCTGAGTTCGCGCAGTTCCAGCTCGCCGGTCAGCGCGGCCTCGACCCGCCGACGTGCCGCCGTCTGCTGACTCGATACCTCGCGTCCTACCCGCGCCCAGTGGTCGAGTTGCTGCTTGGCCGAACGGCTTTGCCGCGCACCCTCGGCGGCAGCACTGTCCATGAGGTCGGCCGCGACGCGGGTCACCCGATCAGCGTGTCGTCATGATCGTCTCCTGGTGTTGCAGTCTGCTACAAATGTAGCAGACTGCAACATTGCAGAGCGATGCGCGTTGGTGTTGGGGGCACTGCCGTTATCGCTTTCTGGGCCACACTTCGAAGAAAGTTGTCACAGCGTGTTCGACTGCCAAGCCGTGCTTATTCGCATGCCCGCTCGCCAGAATGTCGTCGCGCAGGGTGTCCCGTGCGTTATCTTCGGATTCGGCTATTGTCCTTGTGCCCCTGTGGATTACGCGTGACATTTCGATGTGTCCATAGCTGGTTCTTCAGCGCTCAGCACGGCGATAGGACCTTTTGCGGATGACATCGTCCGACGCCTCTTGACCCTTCGGGGTGAGGTTGAGCCAGGTCGAGTATTCCCACGAGTCGGGATCGTCGTAACGGTCGACGATCCGCTCGGTCAGGTTCGCCATTACTTCGTCGAGCGTCCCTGGCCACACCAAGAACCCCGGGTCAGCAGGGGCGGGGATGTCACCGACCTCGACTAGGCTGTCCTGCAGGAGTGACCGAATGGTCTGCAACATCAACTGCTGGCGCTCGGACGCCGAGTCGGCGAGGCGGCCGCGCGAAATGCACCCACGCACCTCGGCCATGGACACCCAGTCGTCGTGCCCGCCAGCCAGAATGTCGTCCCGCAGGGTGTCCTGGGCCGTCGTGCCGGGTTCTGTCATGATCTGCCCGCTCCTGTTGCGTAGGTAATGTCATCGTCTCAGTGTCTGAAGTCCCGCATGTCCTCGCCGGGGTCGTCCTCGCCGATGATCGGGATTCCATGGTCAATGCTGCCCGGCGGGTGCACGAAGTGCGGCCCAGCCGGTATGCCCGCGGGACCGCCGCCTTCGAAGCCCTCCACCGGCGCCGACTCGGCGGGTCGCAGAGGTGCTGGCTCCGCCGGAATCGCCTCCGCGGCTGGAATATCAGGCACTCCACCCGTCTTCGGATTGACGTGGACCTTCCAGTACTCGGTCCCGTTTGGACCAGGTAGGTCGATGTCCAGCGCATTCCGACCAGTCGACCCCGCGGCGTTGCGCTCACCGACTTTGCTCCCGTCCGGTAGGTCAGTCCACGAGCCCTTGCCGGGATCCCTATAACGGTTGTATCCGTCGACCCCGTGTTCCGTCAGCCATCGCTTGAGGTTCTGCAGATCCTCCGGTGTACGGACCTCCCGGATGGAGTCGCTGGAGCCCTTCGGAAGCTTCTCGATCACCTTGCGGATGTCGTCAGCGCTGGGGCCTTTCGGAGGGGAAGGCGGCGGCTCTTGTCTGAACGTTCGGTTGTCGACCGCACGCACTTGCCCTTTGGTCGGCGGATTTAGCGGAAAAGTTCCGCTAACGCCGGCCACGGCCGCGGTGACTCTGCTCGCGACCTGAGCATCCGTGCTGACCAGCTGCGCCGCCCGCTCGCCGATACTGCCGGCGAAAGTCTGAGCGGCGGCTTGCCGAGCGGCCCGCTGTGCAGCTGATCCACCACTCATCCGGTCGGTAACCGAAAGATCCTTGCCCACTTCGAATCCCGCTGAGCGAGCGTCCTCGACGGCGTAGCGCATTTGGGAGCGGGCCGCCTCCAGTTCTGAGGCACCGCTGCGGGCGACGTTGGCCGCTGCCTGTAGCTGATCGACTACCGCACTGGTGGTCATCAAGTCGGCGTGCGTGTCCGCACGCAGCGCTTCAGCGGCGTCGCCGCTCCAATCGACGGTCAGCGCGTCGCTCCACACCCCATGGGAAACCCCATAGCTACGCTCACCCACCGCTTCCCAGTGAGCGGCCGCCTCGGTGAGGTGGTCAGTGGGCCACGCCAACAGGGCTGACAGGCCAGAAGCTACTGCGACCGCCGCCATTGGCTACTCGCTGATCATCGGCTGGAAGATGGCGGCCACCGCGGCTGCCGACGTGGCTTCCTGGGCCAGATAGCTGAGGTCGGCTCGGACGACGCCGGTGGCGCGCTCACTGACCCGCGCCGCGAGCGAGGCGGTAAACGCAGTGACGTCGGCATGAGCAGCGTCAACTGCGGCCGCGCTGGTCTGACACGACAAGCCCAGCCCCGTCGGCGCTAACGTCTCGTTGAGGTCACCCGCCGAAGCCCCCCAGCGCACGGCCATAGCCTGCACACCGGCAGTATCCACACGTAATTCCTGCTCCACGGGCCAGAGTGTAGGCAGGGAGCTCGGCCGTAACCAGTCACCGCATGGCGCCGCCGCCTTGGTGAATCCCGTTTGGCAGTGACGCTTTAACTATCCCAGTTATGGGCATGGAATTGCATCGGTGCTCGACATGTCGTCAACTGTCCAGCCGGACATCGACTCTTGCGGGCACGACGATCTCAAGCGAACGGATGATCGCATCGTCGATCCATCCGTCGGCGTTTTCCAAAGGCTCCGCCACCAAGTCGGGTCATCTGGCCCTTATCTATTCGGGGCGTTCCGTCGGGGTGGGGAAGGGTTTCGGCGAGGCCGGTGAAGAGCAGATCAAGGCCTCGGTCGAGTTCGGCCGCGCCGTCGTAGGAGGCGAGAACCGCTGCCAGGGAACGTAGATGGGGGAATTCGGTGATCGATAATCGGTGCAGACCGAGCCGCAGAACGTGATCTGTTTCTTCGGGTCGTTCGACGATTTCCTGCAGTTCATCAATGACGTGGCCGTGCAGGTAGGCGAACAGCACCCGGTAGATGTGCAGGGCGTCCTCGCCGGGAAACCCGGCGGCGATGAGCAGGGTGAGGACGTCTTCGAGGGGCCGTAGCGTTCCGGGCGGGCGCTGGCCAAGGGGCGTGGCCAAGGGGCGGGTCACCAGCAACGGCACGACGTTGGGGTGTGCGAGTGCGAGCCGCCGGAAGTCGTGGGCGACGGCGCGTAGCTGAGCGGCCCAGTCCGGGTCTGTGGTGTCCACCGAGAGCTCGGTGAGGACGAGTTCGGCGACGCCGTCAAGCACGGCGGCTTTGTTGGGTACGTGGCGGTAAAGCACCGTCGGATCGCGATTCACCGCATCGCTGAGACGCCGCATGGAAAGTGCATCCACACCATCGCGGTCGACGATCTCTAACGCGGTCTGCAGGATGAGCCGACGGGTGATCGGGCGGCCATCGGAGCCGCCGGCTGTGATGGAGGAGCCTGCACCGTCAGTGGTCATATCAATACCAATCGGCCGTTTCACAGGAGCAGCACCTCCGTTCTGGCATCACTGTAGACCAATGGTGTACGTCAACGGTGTTGACAGTTGGTCTACCTGGGTGTGTACTGGTCTTCTAGCACCGGAATTAGAGGCTCGCCATGATGGTTATCGTCGGATTAATTGTTCTATTCGTCGCGGTGATTGTCGGGACTGTGGGGGTGCTGGGCAATGCCGGGGCCAGTCACCCGCTGGCGGAGAATTTTTCGGTGCTGGGTTATCACGTGACCGGGTCGACCGGCACACTGTTCCTGTCCGGGATCGTGGTCGGCGCGGTGGGGTTGCTCGGTCTCAGTGTGTTGTTGGCCGGCGCCCGACGCAGCGCTGTGCGTGGGCGCGACGCCCGACGCGACCTTGCAAGTTCTCAGCGGGAGAGCCGTCACCGCAGCCAAGAGCTTGAACATCAAGGCGGCGCCGACACCGACTCGACGGTCAATTCGACAGCAGCTCAACTCCACCGGCACAGGGTTCCCCTGCTCGGTCACTGGGCGCGTCGTCGGCAAACAGTCGACGCCAGCCACGGCGACACCTCTCCGTAAAACAGCGCGCGTCGCTTGATATCGCTAGGCCCGCCGCCGCGGTCCGTGACCACCGAAAAAGAAGGAATCCGCAATGAGCATCGGTAAGAAGCTCGCCCACAAAGCCGAAGCCGCCAAAGGCGCCACCAAGAAGTATTTCGGCCGCGCCACCGGCAACACCCGCCTACGCACCGAGGGCCGCGCCGATCAGGCCAAGGCCAACGCCAAACAGGCAGGGGCAAAAGTCAAAGACGTCTTCAAACGCTGACCCCCACTTCCCAAGTACTTCTCCACAACGTCGAAATAAGGACAACCCGTCGAAATAAGGAGCCGAAATGGCTACCAGCACAACCGTTATGATCATCGTGGCCGCGGTCGTGGCCATCCTACTCATCGCAGGACTCATATGGGTGGTACGCAACAGGCGCAACCAACAGCGCCACGTCGAAGCAGACAACATCCGCGAGGACGCCAGGCACGACACACTGCTAGTCAATCAACAGGAAGCCCTCGCCGACGAGACTGCCGCCAAAGCCCGCGCCGCCCAAGCCGCAGCGGATGTCAATGCGGCACAAGCCGCCGGTCTGCAACAACAAGCTGCCGTCCACCGCGGTGAAGCGGTCACCTCGCGTGATCACCTCAACGAGCAATGGGACCGCGCCGACACGCTGGATCCGGCATCCCCAGCAACCGACACCCGCGCGGCCGTCCACAACGAACCGTGACCCACAGCCGGGTCCTGATGAACCCCGCGGACCTGTGACGGTCGCCGCGGTACAGATCGCCCAAAACAGCGCCTTCGAGCGCGTCGCCCGAGCCGGGTATGTCGTCAGCGGCCTGCTCCACGTCATCATCGGCTACCTTGCGATTCGGATCGCTCTAGGTACCGGCGGCGGCAGCGCCGATCAATCCGGGGCGTTAGCGGCGTTGTCAGCCAAACCGGGCGGCAACATCGCACTCTGGGCTGCCGCGATCGCACTTCTGATCATGGCGTTGTGGCGGCTCGCCGAAACAGCGCTCGGCCGTTCCACCGACCCGAAAAGCCAGGGCACCATGCCTGAAATCCTGGATCGGGCGAAGGCCTTCGCGCTGGCCGTCGTCTATTTCGCATTCGCCTACTCCAGTCTCGGATTCGCGCGCAGTGCCGGGAAATCCACCGGCCACCAGAATTCCGCACTCAGTGCGCGGCTCATGCAATCCGCCAGCGGCACTGTCGTACTTATCGTCGGCGGCTTCATCATCGTCGCCGTTGGCGGATACCACATCTACAAGGGTGCGAGCCGCAACTTTCTCGACGATCTCAAAGGCACCTCCAGCGACCTGGTGCGACGACTCGGCGTCATCGGCTACATCGCAAAAGGCCTCGTCATCGCCGGCGCCGGGGTGCTGGTCATCATCGCGGCGAGTCTTTCCCAGCCCGACAAAGCGACAGGACTCGACGGGGCGCTGAAAACGCTTGGCGCCCAACCCTACGGAGCGATACTTCTGATCCTGGCCGGCCTGGGAATCATCACCTACGGTCTTTACAGCTTCGCCATGGCCCGATACGCCAAAATGTAGCCAACCCGGGCTGAATCAGACGCGAACATTTCGCCAACGGTGGGAAATCTGTTGGTTGCCAGGGCAATGTCGACGATCGGCTGGTCGGCACAGCGCCTAGACTCTGGAAACCGATGAGACTGAGCAGTCGTCTGCGGCACCCGCCCAAAGTTCCACGCGTCGAGAAGCCGCGCGCGGAGGGCCAATTCCACCTTGCCGATGGTCGTCGGCTGGGCTACGCCGAGTTCGGCCACGCCGCCGGTCCGGTGGTCCTGTGGTTCCACAGCACTCTCGGTGCGAGACGGCAATTCCCGATGATCGGGCGGCGCGCCGCCGAGAAGCTCGGTTTGCGGGTCATCATCATCGAGCGTCCGGGAACGGGCTGGTCCGATTCCCATCGCTATACCGCCGTAAGCGACTGGGTCGCCGACATCGCGCAGGTGGCCGACGCGCTCGACGTCGAGCGACTGGGTGTCGTGGGTCTATCCGGTGGTGGCCCTTACGCTCTGGCGTGCGGCGCGCTGGCACCGCTGGTATCGCGGGTTGCCGCCGTGGCCGTCCTCGATGGCACCACGCCGTCGGTTGGTCCCGAGGCTGCCCACGGCGGCGTCACCGACGTCGGCCGCCGCTATCACCGGGTGCTCACGCAACTGCGCCGACCGCTGTCAGTGCTCAGCACCATCCTTTTGGCACCGCTCATTCCCTTCGCGCACTACGCCTATCGGATTTATGCGAGCAGGTGGCCGGAGGACGACCGGCGGGTGCTCGACGATCCGGAAGTCCAGGCGATCTTCGTCGACGACATGGTCAACGCCTTCCACGGTCGCTGTCTGGCCATGGTCGACGACGCGCGACTCTTAGGGCGTGACTGGGGTTTTCGGTTGGCCGACGTGAAGGTGCCGGTGCGGTGGTGGCACGGCGACACCGACCACGTCGTTCCGATCGCCGGCGTCCAAACGTCAGTCTCGCGTCTGCAGGACGGCGAACTCGTCGTTCGCTCCGGCGAGAGCCATCTCGGCGGCTTCGCCAAAATCGACGAGGTGCTCGAGTACATGCGCGCATCCCTCTGAGCCGCAACGGCTTTCGCAACTCAAGCTAAGATTCGCCGCCCCTCATGAAAGGATTGTGCGGTGATCCTCGCCGTGGACCTCGGCAAGACATCCTGTCGAGCCGCAGCAGCCGGCCGGAGGGCCGAGGGCGCGGGCGCGCCGGGGCTCGCGACGCCTAACGGCGTGCGGGCCGCGGAGGCGGCGATCCTGGCCGTCGTGCACGGGCTCGGCCCGGTCGACGAGGTGATCGTGGGCGCCGCCGGGGCGCTGGCGGCGCCGGACGCGGCGCGCGCGCTCGGCGATGCGCTGCTGACATCGCTGCGGGCGGAACGCGTCGCGGTCACCAGCGACGCCGTGATCGCCCACGCGGGCGCGCTGAACGGGGAGCCGGGCGTCGTGCTGATTGCGGGTACCGGCGTCGTGGCGCTCGCGATCGATGCGAACGGCGCGTTATGCACCGCCGACGGCTGGGGCCCGTGGCTGGGCGACGAGGGCGGCGGCGCATGGATCGGCGCCGCCGGCCTGCGCGCGGCGCTGCGCGCCCACGACGGCCGCGGCCCGTCCACCACGCTGCTCGACGCCGCCCGCGCCCGCTTCGGCGCGCCGAAGACTTGGCCCGCGCAGCTCACCAATGCCGCCGCGCTCGCGTCCTTCGCGCCCGACATCCTCGCAGCGGAGGGCGACGCCGCGGCGCGGGCGATCGTCAGCGCCGCCGCGGAGGCGCTCGCCGCGACCGCCCGCGCGGTCGGGGATGGCCCGGTGGCGATGGTCGGCGGATTGGCGGGCATCGAGGCGTTGCGAAAAAAGCTCGACCTCGTCCCGGCCGCCGGCGACGCGCTCGACGGCGCGCTGCACCTGGGGGCGATTCACGAGCCGCACGTGATCCGCGTGCAGGCGGCCCCCAATGCCCTTGTCCCGCAAGGGCTCGACGCGCTCGCCACCGAGGCCACGCGGCCAGACTTGGACGACCTCGACGCGAGGCCTATCGGCGAGGTCGTCGCGCTGCTCGTCGCCGCCGAGGGTGAGGCGCACGGCGCTGTGGCGGCGGCGATCCCGCGGATCGCGGCAGCGGCCGAGGCGATCGCCATGCGGCTCGAGTGCGGCGGCCGGCTGATCTACGCGGGCGCCGGAACGCCCGGGCGGCTCGGTGTGCTCGACGCCGCCGAGTGCGGGCCCACGTTCGGCACCGACCTCGTGCGCGGCGTGATCGCCGGCGGGCCGGCGGCGCTGACCGAGGCGATCGAGGGCGCGGAGGACGCGTTCGACCCCGCCGATCTCGCCGATCTGACCGCCGCCGATGCGCTCGTCGGGATCACGTCGTCGGGCCGCACACCGTACGTGCTCGGGGCGCTGAAGCACGCGCGCGCGGTGGGAGCGCTGACCGTCGCGATCGTCAACAACCCCGGCAGCGAGGCGTCTGCCGACCTGGTGATCGAGCTGCTGACCGGGCCCGAGGTGCTCGCCGGCTCGACGCGGCTGACCGCGGGAACGGCCCAGAAGGTCGTGCTCAATGCGCTCTCGACGAGCGTGATGATCGCGCTCGGCAAGGCCTACGGACCGCGGATGGTCGACGTCCGCCTGACCAACGCGAAGGTGCGCCGCCGCGCGGTGCGGATCGTCCGCGACGCTGCCGGCGTCGACGAGGAAATCGCGGCAGCCGCGCTCGCCGCTGCGGGCGGTCACGCCAAGACCGCGATCGTCGCGCTGCTCGCGGGCGTCGACGCGGCCGAGGCCGTCGTCCGGCTCGACCGGGCGCGCGGACACGTGCGCGCCGCGATCGGCTAGGACGCGCGTTCACGCAGGGTGGGCCGCGAAGAACTGCCAGATGGTCTCAGTGGCGTTCAGCGCGTGCGACGTCGGGTCCGCTCGCTCGAGGGCGGTGGTCCCGCCGGGCCACCCGTGTCGACCGCCCTCGATGGTGATCAACACGACGCTGCGATTGTCGGCGCACGCGGCGGTCGATGTGGTGACCGGGGCGTTGGTGGTGATATCCGGTGCGCCGCAATGGTCGACGTTGCGCCAGAACGCGTTGACGTCAGCGATCGGTGGCCCGTTAACGAAGCTCGTGCCCTTCCCGCCGTCGTACGGAACGAGCCGGTCGGCGGTGCCGTGGATCTGGATCACCGACGTCGGGTGCGGCGCGGCGCAGGCGTCGAGCTGGGTCGCCGAGTCCGGACCAATGGCCGCGAAGATGCCGCTGTTGCAGGCCAGCGTGTAGCTCATGATGCCGCCGTTACTCATTCCGGTGGCATAGACCCGCGACTTGTCGATCGCCATGGTGGCGCTGATCTGGCCGACCATCGCGGTGATGAAACCGACGTCGTCGACATTCTCACGGGCGGGTTGGCCACAGCAGCCGTGCCCATTCCATGCCCGCCCGACGCCGTCAGGGTAGGCGACGACGAACTTCGCCGAATCGGCCAAAGGGTTCCAGCCATAGGAGTTTTCGGCTTGCTCTCCGCTACCAGACACCCCGTGCAGCATGACCACAAGCGGTGCCGCCGCTGCCAGGCCCGCCGGTTGGTGGACCCGGTAGCTGCGGTTCAGCCCGCCGAACGCCATGGTGTGCAAGCTTGTGCCGTCCGGAAATCTTGTGTCCGTTCCGAGCCTCGGCAGAACACCCCGACACGGCAAGCAGCACGCAGACCAGCGCTGTAAGCCGAACGGAGCATAGTTCGAACCTACGGGTTGCGCGCGCGTCACGCGGCCGAGCCGGATGTTTCCGTCAGCGAGCCTCGGCTCGCAACTATGCGTTCGCCGAGTAACAAAAGCGTGCGATTTCGCTGATAGAAGCGTTTTCTGCGTTATCGTCCGGGACGTCGGACGAGCCCTCAGCAAGGAGTACACACCATGCAGGTCTCGAAGTTTCGTCTAGCGATCGCGGGCGTTGTTACCGCGGCCAGCTTCAGCCTCGCAGGCGCCGGCGCGGCTTACGCCTTCCAGCCCCACATGATCAATGCCAGAGATCATCTGAACCAAGCCCTGTTCGAGTTGCAGACAGCCGACCCGGATAAAGGTGGCCACCGCGATATGGCGGTCGACCTAGTGCACCGGGCGATCGACCAAGTCAACATGGGCATCGACTTCGCCGACCTACACCCCTAGGATCTCGCCGCCCGCTGAAAAGTCGCTCAAAGGCGGGCAATTCGTCAAATGGTCCCGAGGCGTCTCAGGGCGCCTCGGGTTCGCTGTGGTCGGCGCGCAAGTGTTTGTACACCCGCCGCGCGGCGAACGCGCCGACGACCGCCGTCACGCACCACACCCCAATCGCCGTGTACGCCAACGCCGGCGACTTGTTGCCGATCGACGCGCCCAGCGCGGTGTAGACGAACGCTCGCGGCACCGAGCCGATGAACGCGCCAACAGCCATCTGCCACAACGGAACTCCGAACGCCCCGAACGCGTAGGAAGCCAGCGCATCGGACAGACCAGGGACGAAGCGCTGACCGACCACCGCCCACAACCCGCCGCGTTCGATCAGCCCATCGATGCGCTCGGCACGCGACGCTCCCAACAGCGCCCGCGCGCTGTCGCGCCCTGCCCGACGGCCCAGCAGACTCGCGACCACCGCGGTGCCGACCGTCGCACCCAGCGTCACGAACACCCCCAGTAGCGGTCCGAACAGCAGCCCGCTGCTCGCCGCCAGGATCGGGCCCGGCACGAAGATCGCGCCCAGCACCGCCGACGCCACGATGTACGTCAGCGGCGCCAACGGCCCCGTCGCCGCAACCGTGCGCCGCACATCCTCGATGTTGACCACATGCCGAACGGCCAGCAGATAGAACATCGCCACCAAGAAGACGACGAACACCGCGAGCCGTACAACGTGAGGTCGGCGGGAAGTGGGTGCGTCGGTCATGTTGGGCGTGATTCTTCCGTATGCCGGCTCACGTAAGGTCGGAGCGTGGCGAGAACCGACGACGACAGCTGGGAAATCACCGAAAGTGTGGGCGCGACGGCACTCGGCGTGGCCGCGGCCCGCGCGGCCGAGTCCGAGAGCGACCACCCGTTGATCAGCGACCCGTTCGCGCGGGTTTTCCTCGACGCCGCCGGTGCGGGTGAGTGGGATTGGTTCGGCGCTCCGGAGCTGCCCGCCGAGGTTGTCGCGGCCGAACCCGCACTGCCGGTGCGGATGAAGTCGATGGTCAGCTATTTCGCTTCGCGGACCAAGTTCTTCGACACGTTCTTCCTCGACGCCGCCAACGCGGGCATCCAGCAGGCGGTGATCCTGGCGGCCGGCCTGGACGCGCGGTGCTGGCGGTTGCCGTGGCCCGACGGGGTGACGGTCTACGAGCTCGACCAACCCAGGGTGTTGGACTTCAAAGTCTCGACGTTGCACGAGCACGGCTTCGAGCCGAGCTGCAACAGGGTCGGCGTCGCGGTGGACCTGCGCCAGGACTGGCCGAAGGCGTTGCAAGAAGCCGGTTTTGACCCGTCGAAGCCGAGTGCCTGGTCCGCCGAGGGGCTGCTGATGTACCTGCCGGCGGCGGCCCAGGAGCTGTTGTTCGACCGCATCGACGGGCTGGCTGCGACCGGCAGCCGGGCCGGCATCGAGGCGCTGTCACCCAATTTCGCCGACCCCGCGATGGCGGAGTTCCGGCGTGAGCGCATGGAGAAGGTCCGGGCGTTGATGGCGCAGGTCGACCCGCAACGCGTGGTCCCACGATTCGACGTGCTGTGGTACTTCGACGAACGCGAAGACGTCGGCGGTTGGTGGAGCCGGCACGGCTGGCAGGTGACGGTGACGCCGTCAGACGAGCTGATGACCGGTTACGGCCGTAAACCTCCGCAGGAGATCCAGGACAACATCCCGCCGTATCTGTTCGTGTCCGCCAGCGGAACGGCTAGCGCAGTCGCACCAACCGCGTCGTCGAACTCTCGTCCAGCTCCACGATGTCGGTACGGGATCGCAGAAAATCGCTGAAAGACCGGAATCCCAAAGACTTTTCACTGAACGACGGGTCCATCCGCTTCATCTGCGCCTTGACCGCCGAGTTGTGCAACCAGTCGACGTCGTCCTTCTCGGTGCCGATCCGCAGCGCGCGGGTCAACAATGCGGTGGCCGCGGCCTGCTCGTCGGGCGCGGGCGGCTCGTCGTCGTCGGCCTTGGTCCGCCGCGCTTTCGGTGCCGGCTCGGGCACCGGGACTCCGGGCAGCGCGTCGTAGATGACGAACTCGTCGCAGGCCGCCGCCAGCGCGCGGCTCGACGAACCCGCCACCCCGACGCCGACCACGTAGCGGCCGAGCCGTTTACAGCGCTGCGCCAACGCGATGTAGTCGGAGTCGCCGGCGACGATCACCACATGGCTCAGGTCGGGCAGCCGGAACATGTCCTCGACTGCGTCGACGGCCAGCCGGATGTCGGCGCCGTTCTTGCCGTAGGCCGCCGCCGGAAACAGCTGCACCAAATCGACTGCGCGGCCGACTAATTGCTCGCGGTAGCCGGTGTTGACCTCGGCCGACCAGTCGGCGTAGGCACGGGTGAGCACCAAGGTGCCGAACGACGAGGCGAAGTCGATGATCGCGCCGACGTCGACGGTGGCCCGCTGCAGCTGATCCGCGTGCTTGTCCAGCCCTTTGGCCTTGTCCTTCTGAAACGAGTTGCGGCCGTTGACCTGGTCGTAGCGGGAGATGACGATGTTGTCGAAGTCGAGGTACACCGCAACACGGCCCTCGCCGGATTCTGTCATTGGTCCAGTCTCGACCATAGAACCCCGACGGCGGTCAACAATTGCCAGGTGAGGATCGAATAGACGCTGCATCGCTCCCAGACGCCGGTGCGCACCACCGTGAAGACCACGAAGCTGAGCAGGCCGAATACCCCGAGCGCTATCGAAATCTTCCGGTAGAACGGCCCGCCGACGCGGGATCCGGCAAGGATAGCGGCGTTCCCGCCGACGATCGCCAGCACCGCGCCGACGCCATGCGCGGGCACTCCGCGGTGGAAAATTGCGACCAGAATATTGCCGAGAGCATTCTCGGTCGCAACAAGTCAGAAACAGCCGAGCCCTACTGAAAAACAGGGCGCCGAGGAGAAACAGCGTTCCCTGAATACAGAACGCGGCGTTCATCAGCGCGGCCCGCGGTGAAGCCGTCGGGGATACCGAGATCGCTGATGAAGTTCTGCGCGTAGCTGTAGTGCGGAAAGGCCGCAGCCGCAACAGCTTCGAGGATCAGATATGTCAGTGGCCCGGCGATCCACGCGATGCTCAGTCCCGGTCGTGATGGCATACCGCCTCCAGCTTGATCCCGAACGGGTCGGACCAGAACGTCGCGTAGTAGTGACCGGGGTATTGCGGAAAGTGTTGCGGCGCATGGATGACGCCGCCGCCCGTGGCCACGACATGGTTGTGGATCTGGTCGACGACCGACCGGCGCCGGACCATGAACGCGAGATGTTGCAGACCGGTCTGCTCCGGCGAATAGCTGCCGGGGGCAGTAGACGGGTAGAAGAAGATGAACGTGCCGGGTTTGTTGTCGACCGGCTTGTAGGCGAACTCGTCGTCGGCGGCGAAGAAGGTCTCGAAGCCGACCAGCGGCATCAGGGCGTCGTAGTAGCGCCGAGCCGCCGTGAGGTCGGGGATGTTGATTCCGAGGTGACCAAGCATCTCTTGAGTATCGGCCAAACGACCGCCGAAGCTGACTAGCCTCAATGCATGATCGAAACACTGGCGGACATGCCACAGGGAGTCATCGGCGTGCGTGTCTCGGGCCGGCTGCGCGGTGACGAACTGCGCGAGGCCAAACCCGGGATCGCGGAGATGCTGAACACCGACGAGATCAGGATCGTGGAGGTCATCGGGCCCGACTACGAGGGCTTCGGGCCGGGTGGGTTGTTCGAAGACCTCAAGCTGGCCTTTGGGTCCGTCCTGCCGCATCATGCGGCATTCAAACGGATCGCGGTGGTCTCCGATCTGACGTGGGTGGCGCATACCCTGCACGCGTTGTCGTGGATGATCCCCGGCGAACTCGCCGTCTTCCCACTCGACGAGCTCGACAAGGCGAAAGAGTGGGCGGCCGCGTCATGACTGAGGTCAAGGTGGTGATCCTGTCGACTGACGACCTCGACGAGTCGATCCGGTTCTACAGCGAGACGCTGGGCATGTCGCTGAAGTTCCGCGACGGCGCCCACTTCGCCGCCCTGGACGGCGGGCCGATCACGCTCGCGCTGGCCACCTCGGTCGACCATCCGATCCCCGGGCAGGTCGTCGTCGGGATCAAGACCGCCGACGTCGACGCCGCGGCCAAGGCCGTCGAGGACAGCCGCGGCGGCATCGTGAAAGAACCCTACGACGACGCGCACGAACGCCGCGCCGTGGTCTACGACAACAAGGGCAACGGGATCGTGTTCTACAAGCCGCTGGCGCGGTGAACGACGTCGGTGCGCGGGCCATCTCGGCGATGGATTTGCTCGTCGACGCGGTAACGCACATCCCTTCGGAGAGTTGGGATCAGCCGTCGAATCTTGACGGCTGGAGTATCCGCGATGTGGTGGGTCACGTCACCGGTAGCGCAGCGAAGGTCGTGGCACTCGTTGAGGGCGGCGAGATTTGGCAGAAGCCCTCCGTGCCGGATGACTGGAAATGCGAAGACCCGGTTGCGCGGCTTCGCGAGCTGGCTGCCCGTTTGCGGGCCGCCCTGCCCGGCGCGGACCTTGATGCGATGCGGCCGTCGCCGCAGGGTGAGGTTCCGCTGCGGCGGGCGCTGACATTCCCCGTTTCCGACGTGGCTATGCACAGTTGGGACCTCTACCGCTCACAGGGCCGGCTGGTCGAATTGCCCGACGACCTGCTGACCTTCTGCCGCGGGTTGGTGGAGTCGTTGCCGGACGACATGCTGCGCCGGCCGGGCGGGTTCGGGCCGGCTCAGACCGTGCCCGAGGACGCCACGCCGACTACCCGCCTCATGTGCTATCTCGGGCGCTCGGTCGACGACTAAGAACGTCAAATGCGCGCTGCTGTCGTCTAATTCGCTGCGGCGCAAAGCCATCGGTGTGACCGCGGGCACGTCACCGCCTTCGACCACCGCGCGGGTGATCGGCGTGAGCGCCTGAAAGAGTCTCTCCACCTCGTCGTCGCTGAGCGCGTCGAGCACCGACAGGGCACGGGCGTCGGTGGTGGACTCGATGTGATCCTTGAGTGTGCGGCCGGCGTCGGTGATCGAGCCGTCGCCGTCGAGCAGACCCCGCTCGGCAAGCCGCCGTTCTTGTTCGTGCCACGCCGCGTCGTCGTAGTCGCGGGTGCGGGCGATGTACTCGCGCGGGATTCCGCCCGCTGCGGCGTGCAAGACGTTGCATTCGCGGCCCGTGACACCGGCGGCGCTCAGCACCGCGGTGTGCATGTCGCCGCGATGCTCGCGCAACAGCGTCGTGGCCTGCCAGAGCGCGGCAAGCGGTTCGTCCGGCCAGGGCAGCGAGCGATTCGCGGCGAACAGCGGCCGCCCGCACAGCGGAGCACTGCGCGCGGCCTTGCCCGCCAATTCCGCTGCGGTAGCCACGTTCTCGTCGGCATCGATGCCGTAGCGGCGCAGCGCCGCGACCGCGGCCTCCAGGCGGACGCGCAACGCCTCCTCGGGACCGGCGATCGCCCACGCGGCGGGCAGCGCCTTGGCCACCCGCTCGGGCGCGAAGTTGTAGAAGATGGCCGTCACCACCTCGGGTGGCACCGTACCGAGCGGCGCCGACCGCGCGGCGAAATATCCCATCCAGTAACCCTTGTAGCCCAGTCCGTCCAACGCCTCGCGGACTTCCGGCGCGAAGTACGTCACGCCATGCACCGGCTCGAACCGATCAAAGAAACGTCGTGCCAGCCCGGGTTCTCTCGTCATGGTTGCAGTTAACCAGCCACCCGGACTGTCACCAAGCCTGATAAGCCGCCGCGACTTTTGTTTGCTCGACTGCGACGCAATGATGTAAAGCTATGACCACGCCACCGCAACCAGGTCCGTATCTCATCGCGGCGACGTGCCCGTCATCGCCACGGTCACCGCGCAGCCGAAGGACGACCCCTTCTACTCCTACACCGATCCCCTGGACAGCATCACGCCAGGAACGGTGCTGAAAACACGCAACTTTCGCTACCACATCTTCGGCTTCCCGACTCTGCTCGAGACGACTCAGCTGCTCTACCGGTCGACCAGCCAGATCGGGAAGCCGACCGTCAACGTCACCTCGATCATCAAGCCACCGATCCAATTCGACAAGACGAAAGTGATCTCATACCAGTCGGCCTATGACTCGCTCAACCGCAATGACCAACCTTCCTACGCGATTTCGGGCGGGCTGAGGCTCGGCGGAGTCGTCCCCAATGTCGAGGCCGCGGTGTTCGGCCCGTTCGTCGCCGAGGGATACACGGTCATCGTGCCCGACACCGAAGGCCAGCGGGCGGATTTCGCCGCCGGCCCCGAGTACGGGATGAACACCCTCGACTCGATCCGCGCGGCATTCAACTCGTCGAGCATTCCTGACGATGCGCGGGTGGCGATGCTCGGGTACTCCGGCGGCGCCATTGCCACCGAGTGGGCCGCGGAGCTGGCCCCGACGTACGCGTCGGACGTCAACGCGCGCATGATCGGCGCGGCGATCGGCGGTGTGCTGGTGGACCCGGCCCACAACCTGCACTACGTCGAGGGCACCGGGTTCTGGGCGGGCGTCATGGCGATGGCTCTGGTCGGGATCGCGCGCGCATTCGAGATCGAGACCGAGTTGGCAAGGTATCTGAGCCCCAACGGCGCGAGGATCTTTCACGAGATGCAGTCCGCGTCGATCGTCAATGTTCTCGGCCAGTATCCCGGTCTGACGTGGCAGGACCTGGTCAGTCGCGACTACCCCACGCCCGAGAGCCTGCCGCTCTTTGTCGAATGCGCCAACAAACTGATCATGGGCACGGCCGGTACGCCGACGATCCCGATGTTCATCGGCCAGGGTGCCAACGGTGAACTCGAGGGCACACCGGGCGACAAGACGGGAATCGGCGTCGGCGACGGTGTGATGATCGCCGGTGACGTGCGCACGCTCGCCCGCGACTACTGCGCGAAGGGCACAAAAGTCCACTACGAGCAGTACGACGCGCTGAGCCACATTTGGAGCGTCCCGATCTGGTTGCTGGACTCGATCGCCTGGATCAAGCAGCGCTTTGCCGGCCTGCCAGCGCCGGACAACTGTTCGTCGATCCCGAAAGGCAACCCGCTGACTCCGATCCCGACCCCAAAGTCTAGCTAGCGCTTCATCATTCGCTTCAGGATCGGCACCACCAACGGAGTCGGCAGTAACCGGACAGAGCCCAGCGCGAGCTTCACCTGCGGTCCGCCCGGGACCACCGACGCACGACCATGCTCGGCGGCTTTGAGCGCGTCAGCGACGACCCGGTCGGCGGAGACATGGGTGAATCCCGGTATTCGGTTGACCGCGAAACCGGCGTCGTTGGTCTCCTGGAACTCCGTGGGCACCGGGCCGGGACAGACCGCGGTCACCGTCACTCCGTTGTCGGCGACTTCGGCGTTCACCGCCTCCGACAACCACAGCACATACGCTTTCGCCGCGGCGTAGCCGGCGTTGTACGGCGCCGGTTGAAATGCCGACACCGAGGACACGTTAATGATCGCGCCGCGACCCCGTTCGACCATGCCGGGCAGGTAGCGCAGCGTCAGGTCGGCCACCGCTTCGACGTCGACGCGCAGCATCTGCAATTCTTTGTCCCGACCTTCGGCACCGAACTTGGTGTAGATCCCCAGGCCAGCGTTGTTGACGAGAACGTCGACGTGAGCGCCCAATTCGTCGATCCGTGCCGCCAGCCGGTCACGGTCCTCCGGAATCGCGAGATCGGTGCCCACCGCGACGGCGTGCTCGTCACCGCCCAACTCCGTACATAACTGTTGGAGCCGGTCTTCTCGACGGGCGGTGACGACGACGCGGTAGCCGCGGGCTACGAGTTGACGGGCGAATTGTTCGCCGATGCCAGAGGATGCGCCGGTTACGACGGCGACGGAGTCTGCGGACGGCGGTGGGAGTGTCATGTAGCTCGAGCCTAGGCACCTCTGGGGTCGGTGGCAATCATGGTCGGTTGCCAAATACCCGACAACCCGGATACAGCCACGTAAAGTCCGCACCGGACCGAGCTTCAAGGAGCATCCGCCATGGCACTGGACTCACTGACCGCGTTGGACATCCACAAAGCCGCGCCGTTCCCGCCCGGATACCCCGACACCACCCGCACGTTCTACAGCCCGGTCGACCAGGTGCACGAGGCACTCAAGGACCTCTCAATCGGCCAACAAGAGCATCGTGGTCGCCATGTACGGCTACGACGATCCAGAGCTGCACTCGGTGCTGCTGTCTGCGTTGAACGACGAAAAGATCTATGTGCAAATGAGTCTCGACTCCAGCCAGGCCGCGGGCAAGGCCGAGCAGCGCTGCTGGCTCCGTGGCTCAACCACAAGATCGGCAACAGCATCGCGATCGGCCACAGCGAGAAGTCGGCGATCATGCACTTGAAGATGGTGATCATCGACGGCGTCGACGTCATCACCGGCTCGACCAACTGGTCCAGCGGCGGCGAAGCCAAGCAGGACAACCAGCTGACCGTGATCCGCGACCCCTACGTGTGCGCGGAAGCCCGCTCACGCATCGACATCATCCACGACAGCATGCTCAAGCAGATGGCCGCGGCGGCGGCCAAGAGCTAACTCGGCCGTCGAGACGCGTACGGCCACGGCCGATTTCGCTCCGGGATCGAATTTGCTCGCGCATGCTTCAGCTGCGCCCGCAACTCCTGGCGTAACTCGTGCAAGCCAGGATCGGGCCACCGGTTGTCGGCCTCGGTCGGATCGGCAGTGAGGTCGTACAATTCCCACTGGTCGTCGAGCGGGCTCATCCGGTAGGCCTCGCCGCCCAGACCGTTGGCCGCGAGGTGACGCACCCCCGGCTCGGTCCAGGTCGCCGGATCGTCGAAAGTCCGCACCAGTTTCCACAGCCGGCCGTCGACGCGGACCACGAGGCCTTCGAAGTTCGACGCCACGTACGCGGGAATCCGGATACGCAGCGGCCCAGGCGGATTCGATGTCCGTCGAAGGCGTCGCGCCACGCCCGAGGCGCCGCTGTCGCCCTCGAGGATGTTGTCGCGGGTCATGAGGTAGACGGCCCGGTCGTCGTCGGCCGGTGCGCCGGCCACGACCGGCATCAGGTCGCGGCCCGGCAGCGGATGCACCTCGGTGAAGCTCTCGCTGAGCTGAGAAGCCGCCGCGGCGACGTCCACACCGGCGGCAGCCAACAGCGTGGGCAGCATGTCGACATGCGACGTCGGCGCGGTGACGACCCGCGACGACGTCGCCTGCTCACCGATGCGGGCGATCACGAACGGCACTCGGGTCGCCTCGTCGTACAGGTTGAACCACTTCTGGTGCAGCCCGCCGTGCGCGCCGAGCAGTTCGCCGTGATCGGAGGTGCGCACCAGCACCGCGTTGTCCGACCCGCCGTCGGTGACCGCGCGGCGGACCCGGTCGATCGGACCGTCCACCTCGGCGTGCAACCGGTAGTACAGGTCGCGGTAGCGCTGGGCGTTGCGCTTGTACGTCCGGTCTACGAAAGCAGCGGGGCCGTAGCCGGAGAAGTAGGCCTCCCGGAACGCGATCTGGGCGGCCGGCTTGCTCGCCAGATCCTCGTCGGCGGTCGGCGCCGCGGGCACGTGCGGCGGATCCAGCGGCGACGGTTTGATTGGGCTGCGGCGTACCCAGCCGGGGAACAGCACGATGTCGTGCGGGTTGACGAAGCTGGCCACCAACAGGAACGGCCGCAGCGCTGCGGGGTCGCCGGCGCGGCGGCGGGCATAGCGGTCGATGAGCCAGGTGACGACACGGTCGGCGACCAGCGGGTCGCGGCGCACGCCGGAGTTACCTAGCAGCGCGCCGTGCGGCTCCGGTCCGACCCAGCCCGAGAAGCCAAACGGCTCAAGGGGATCGGCGTCGAGATAGCGTTGCACCGCGACGGGGTCGACAACGCCGTCGGCGTCGTTGGTGGCCACCACCGATCCGTCGGCGTCGTGCAGGTCGGCATGCGAGATGTGCCACTTGCCGTCGTAGTGCGTGTCGTATCCCGCGGCCCGAAACCAGTTGCCCATCGTCGGCACCTCGCCCGGCCGCAGCCAGCGCATACGCGAGTCGTCGGGCATCTTGCCCAGCCCGTCGGTCTGGGTGACGCCATGCAGGTCGGGGTAGTGGCCGGTGAAAATTGTTGGGCGACTGGGTGCGCAGGCCAGCGAACCGGTGTAGTGCCGGTTGAAGCTGACGCCGTGGTCGTCGAACCACTTGCGGCCGTGCAGCGTTCGGTCGCGCCAGGCGAGCACCTCGGGTGACTCGTACGGCGGGATCGCGCGTTCCTCGTCGGTCATCAGGATGATGACGTCAGGGCGACTAGTCACGAGGTTTCTCCAATCGACGTGCAAGACCGGCGAGCATGATGTCGGACTGCCTGACCTGAATGCGGCACACCGCGCGTTCAGCGAGTTTTTGCATTGGGCGAGAACCGATCTCGACCGTGCTGGTCAGGGTTACCGTAGTTTTCCCGTCGCCGGCCGGCCGCAGGCTCCAGCGATTGTTGAACCGGCGCAGGCGCTTCGGCAGGCCCTCGACGTCGTAGGCGAGCGCGCGGGTTTCGTCGAACTCGGTGATCGTCTCCACGAGGGCGTTGCGGCCGATCTGGACTCGACGAGTGGTGCCGATGGGTTCGCTGCCCTGATTGAGGATGCACGAGTGGTCGATGTTGTCGGCCCACGAACTGATGGCACCGAAGTCCGCGAGGACATCCCAGACGTGTTTCGGATCGGCCGCGATGGTGCGGCTTCGGTCAATGTCGGCCACCGCCTCACGGTACGCGGTGCGATCGGTCACTTGTTTTGCGACTTTACGCCGATCCGGGCCGTCAACTGGCAGACTTCGGTGTTTAGACACTGAGCAGGTGAGAGCACCACGATGGGTACCGCGATAGCTGGGGTGAGTCGGGGTGCCGCGATGCGCGTCAGCTTTTCAACAGGCTCACCGACGGCGTGGTGGCCGAAGTCTAGATCGTCCGGCATCAGGCCGGTTGCGCAACGCCCTCCGAATCGATCCGCACACCGCGGCAATGGACGGGGGTAGCGGATCGGACGTATCAACACCAAAGGAGTGAATCGATGCTAAAAAGCGTACCGACCCACAACGGCGCTCATCAGGACTGCACGCAGGATGCCAAGCTCTTAAAGGAGTCGGGTGCCCACAAGCTCGTCATCACGGATCGCGACGGCAACTGCTTGGCATTCGTATTAGCTTGGGACAGCTTTGATTACGATGCTGAGTCCGACACCTACGTGTGCGTTGCCGACAGTGATGGCAGAGAACTCATGACCATGTACACCACCGGTGAGATCAGAGCAGTACCTGGTGCAAACATGTACGTCTTGACTGCACCGGATAAGTTCAGTGGCCGCAGGGCGTTATAGGCCCTTCTGATCCAGCCGAGCCCGGCGAGGTGAGGTTCCCGCGTTGATTCACGCCGCGGATTCTGTTGTGCGCGGATCCTTGAGCTGACCGGCGCTGCCGGCAGTCGGCCGCGGACAGTACGAGCACTGCCGCGTCGGTAGGGGATACTCACGTCCCCGAAGATATGATAGACCGTTCGTACGGTTAGTTTAGTCCGAAGGGTTTGAGATGCCCAGATCGCCCGGCAGGCGTAGCGAGATTCTCGACGCATTTGTGCGCTACGTCGCCGAACGTGGCTACGAGAGAACGAATATCGGCGACATCGCCGACGAACTGGGCATGTCCAAGGGCACCATCGTCCATCACTTCGGAACCAAATCGCAGATGTTGCGGGAGCTTGAAGAGACCCATCTGACCAGTCAGCTCGATGTCCTGCGGATGGTGTGGGATCGTCTGGCCGCGCCGCACGAGCGCATCGTCGCGATCATTTACACCTCCACACTGCTGCACGTGATCGACCGCGACGCGACGGTGGCAAGCCAGCGCGAGGTCGTCCAGCTGTCCGATGATCCGGCGATGCAGCAAGTGCAGAAGCTGCGTGATCAATTGCAGGCGTTGACAACTGACGAGATCCGCGACGGGGTGGACAGCGGTGTGTTCCGGAACGTCGACGTCGAACTGGCGGCACTGCAGCTGTGGGGATCGCTGCAGTCGCTGTGGGTGTGGTTCGACCCCGCCGGCCCCCGGACACCCGAACACGTCGGAGCCGCATTCGTCGACGTGTTCCTCGGCGGATTGCTGCTCGACCGCTTAGAGCTCAGCAAGTGGGCGAACCCTTCCGCTGAAGTCGTCTCCGTGGTGCGTGAATGCCTTGCCGCGGTAACGGGTGCGACAGGCTGACCGCCCAGCGTCCGAATGCGTTGCGCGAGTTAGGCAAACGATTCCCGATTGAACCGCTGGACCAGCGTAGTCGGTGACTGTACGTATAGTTGGTTTTTCCGCCTAATTGCAGCTCGCCAATGAATGGGCACAAGTCAGGCTGAGCTGGCATTTAATACCATTGAAGTGCGGTTTTATCACGGTATTGGGCGAACTCTGAGCCGGATTCGCACGTTAGCGCCCGACGTTATTGACTGTACGGACGGTCGAGTGACATAGTGGCAGCGTGACGCAGACGAGGGCGACGCGGAGGTGGCACGCGGAGACCGCAGGCCGGGAGGATCACGCGGCCGAGTGGCGTTGGGGCCGAGCCGATGCGATAGCACGCCGATGACGACCTCGAATGTGATTGCCAGCAAAATAGGCAACCAGCTCCGGCCGGGTGCAGAAGTGGTCGGCGGGTTCTTCCGAATGTGCGCATTGACCGGCAAAGCCCTGCTGAAGCCGCTGGAATGGCGCGAAACCATCTGGACTGGCTGGTTCCTCATGCGGGTGTCGCTGCTGCCGACCATCGCGGTGTCCATCCCGGAAACCGTGTTGCTCATTTTCACGCTCAACGTCCTGCTGGCCGAGTTCGGCGCCGCCGATGTCTCCGGCGCCGGTGCGGGGATCGCCGCGGTCACCCAGCTCGGCCCGATCGTCACGGTGCTGGTCGTCGCCGGCGCCGGGGCCACCGCCATCTGCGCCGACCTGGGCGCCCGCACCATCCGCGAAGAAGTCGATGCGATGGAGGTGCTTGGCATCGACCCGATCCACCGACTGGTGGTGCCCCGCGTCGTCGCCTCGACGGTGGTCGCCGTGCTCCTCAACGGATTGGTCATCGCCGTCGGCCTGACGGGCGGCTACTTGTTCAGCGTGTACCTACAGAACGTCTCCAGCGGTGCCTACCTCTCCACGCTCACCGTGCTCACCGGCCTGCCCGAGGTGATCATCGCGCTTGTCAAGGCCGCAATCTTCGGGCTGATCGCCGGGCTGGTCGGCTGTTACCGCGGACTGATTGCCCGCGGCGGGTCCAAAGGTCTGGGCACTGCCGTCAACGAGACCGTGGTGCTGTGTTTCATCGCGCTGTTTGCGGTTAACGCCGTGATGACGACCATCGGTGTCCGGTTCGGGACGGGGCGCTGACATGTCGACGGCCGCCGCACCCCTGGCCCACCTGTTTCGGCCAAGCGCCACCCTTGGCCGGTACGGCCGCGCCCCCGCCCGGGTGCTGGTCGAAGTCGGGCAGATGATCACGTTCGCAGTGACCGCAATCAGCCTGATTCCCTTCGCTATTCGCCGTTACCCCAAAGAGATGCTGCGGATGGTTGCCCAGATGGGGATGGGCACCGGCGCGATGGCCGTGGCCGGTGGCACTGCCGCCATCGTCGGGTTCATCACCCTGTCCGCGGGCTCACTGGTCGCCATCCAGGGCTACGCGTCGCTGGGCAACATCGGTGTCGAGGCGTTCACCGGCTTTTTGGCCGCAATGGTCAATGTGCGGTTTGTGGCGCCGGTGGCCGCCGGTCAGGCGCTGGCCGCCACGGTCGGTGCCGGCGCCACCGCCGAACTGGGCGCCATGCGCATCAGCGAAGAGATCGACGCGCTGGAGGTGATGAGTATCCGCTCGATCGCCTTCCTGGCGTCCACCCGGGTGGTGTCGGGTTTCATCGTCATCATCCCGCTCTACGCGTTGGGGATCACGATGGCCTTCGTGTCCACTCAGTTCACCACGGTCGTTTTGTACGGGCAGTCCGCCGGCACGTACAACCACTACTTCCACACCTTCCTGCGCCTCAATGACGTGGCCTGGTCGTTCGCGGAGGTGATCCTCGTCGCGGTGGTCGTGATGACCACGCACTGCTACTACGGCTACAACGCCAGCGGCGGGCCGGTCGGCGTCGGTGAGGCGGTCGGCCGGTCGATGCGGTTGTCGTTGATCACGATCGTTGTCGTGGTCGTACTGACCGCGATGGCGGTCTACGGCAAGAACCCCAACTTCAACCTCACGGTGTAGCCGCCATGCCGCCGACAGGAAAGATCAACCCGCCCCGTATCCCGCGGTACAAGACCAGGGCTCTGGTGTTCTTGTTGATCAATGCGCTTGGGTTGGCGGTCTTTTGGCTGCAGTTCCGGGGAGAGCTCACGTCGAAGACGTCCTTGACGATGGTGGCCGCCCGGTCGGGTTTGGTGATGGATCCGGGGTCGAAGGTCACCTACAACGGGGTGGAAGTCGGTCGGGTGGCCAGCATTTCGGAGATCCAGCGTGACGGCACGCCGGCGGCCGAGTTCGTCTTGGATGTCAAACCGAAGTACATCAGCCTGATTCCGGCCAATGTGGATGCCAATATCGCGGGGACCACGGTTTTCGGCAACAAGTATGTGTCGTTGACATCGCCGAAACACCCGACGCCGCAGCGTATCTCACCACATCATGTGATTGATGCCAGGTCGGTGACGACGGAGTTCAATACGTTGTTCGAAACCCTCACCTCGATCGCGGAGAAGGTCGATCCGGTCAAACTGAATCTGACGCTGGCCGCGGCCGCGCAGGCATTGACCGGGCTGGGGGACAAGTTCGGGCAGTCGATCGTCAACGGCAACGCCATCCTCGACGACGTCAATCCGCAGATGCCGCAGATCCGACACGACTTTCAGCAGCTGGCGGCGCTCGGTGATACCTACGCCAGCGCCGCACCGGATCTGTTCGACGCTCTGAAAAATGCGGTGATCACGGCGCGCACGCTGCACCGGCAGGAAGCCGACCTGGATGCCGCGTTGTTGGCCGGGACCGGGTTGGGCAACACCGGCGAAGAGATCTTCGCCCGCGGCGGGCCGTACTTTCAGCGGGGGGTCGCCGATCTGTTACCCACCGCCCAGCTGCTCGACACCTACAGTCCCGAGATCTTTTGCACCATACGCAATTACCACGACGCCGAACCCGCGGCGTACCAGACGGTCGGCGGCGGCAACGGCTACGCACTGAGAACCATGACCGAGCTGATGTCCGGATTGGGAGGCATCCTGACGCTCCCCGGGTTGGCCGGCGCGGTGGGCACAATGGGACTTCTCGGGGTGGCCGGACTGGTCGGCGGGGCACCCAATCCCTACGTCTATCCGGACAATCTGCCCCGGGTGAACGCCCGCGGCGGGCCGGGAGGAGCGCCGGGTTGCTGGCAGCCCATCACCCGTGATCTGTGGCCGGCGCCGACTCTGGTGATGGACACCGGCGCCAGTCTCGCGCCCTACAACCACATCGAAGTCGGCTCACCCTGGGCGGTCGAGTATGTCTGGGGCCGCCAAATGGGGGATCAAACGATCAACCCATGAAAATCACCGGCACCGCAATCAAACTCGGCATCATCTCGGTGGTGCTGCTCTTCCTCACCGTGATGATCGTCGTGGTGTTCGGTCAGATGCGCTTCAACAGCACCAACGGCTATTCGGCGGAGTTCAGCAACGGCAGCGGGCTGCGCGAGGGCCAGTTCGTCCGAGCCTCCGGAGTGGAGATCGGCAAAGTCAAAAAAATCAAGCTGGTCGACGACGGCCATCGGGTGCGGGTCGACTTCAACGTCGACCGCTCGGTGCCGCTCTATCAGTCGACGACCGCGGACATCCGCTATCTCGGCCTGGTCGGTGACCGCTATGTCGAACTCAACCGTGGCGAGGGTGAGGGTGCTGACCGGGTCCTGCCGCCGGGCGGATTCATCCCGCTGTCGCACACGTCACCGGCGCTGGATCTCGACGCCCTGCTCGGCGGTTTCAAGCCGCTGTTCCGTGCGCTCGATCCGGAGAAGGTCAACACCATCGCGTCGGCCATCATCACGGTCTTTCAGGGTCAGGGCGGCACGATCAACGACATCCTCGACCAGACCGCGGAGGCGACCAGTGAGATCGCCGATCGTGACCAGGCGATCGGGGAAGTGATCAAGAACCTCAACACCGTGCTGGACGTTACGGCCAAACATCGGCAGGAGTTCGACCAGACCGTCGACAATTTCGAGCGACTGATCACCGGGCTGAAGAACCATGCCGATCCGCTGGCGGCCGGCACCGCGAATATCAGCGACGCCGCGGGCACGGTCGCAGACCTGCTGGGCGACAACCGAACTCTGCTGCACAAGGAACTCGGCTACCTGCAGGGTCTTCAGCAGCCGCTCGTCGACCAGAAGGATCAGCTCGACGATCTGATCCACAAGACGCCAACCGCGTTCAACCTGATCGGGCGCAGCATCGGCCTCTACGGGGACTGGGTGAACTTCTACCTCTGCGACCTCACCATCAAGTGGAACGGGCTCCAAGCGGGCGGGCCGACGCGCACGGTCAGGCTCTGGCAGCAGCCCACGGGGAGGTGCACGCCGCAATGAGGTCGTTGCAGCCTTCCAACCGGGTGCGGATCGGATTCATGGGCACGCTCATCTTGACGCTGGTCGTCGTCGTGGGCCAAAGCTTCACCAGTGCCCCAATGCTTTTCGCCCAGCCCAAATATTACGGGCAGTTCGCCAACACCGGTCAGCTGAACAAAGGCGACAAGGTCCGCATCACCGGCGTGGTCGTCGGCAAAGTCGAGGGGCTCAAGATCGACGGCGATCATGTGGTGATCGAGTTCTCGGCCGGCAGCAACACCGTCGGCACCGAGAGCCGGCTGGCGATCAAGACCGACACCATCCTGGGCAAGAAGGTCCTCGAGATCGAGCCGCGGGGAACCCAGACGTTGCGGCCCGGAGGTGTGTTACCGCTGAGCCAAAGCACCATCCCCTATCAGCTCTACGACGCGAATACCGATATCACCAAGGCCGCGGCGGGCTGGAACATCGACACCGTCAAGCAATCGCTGAATGTGTTGTCGCAGACCGTCAATCAGACGTACTCGCATCTGAGCCCCGCCCTCGACGGGCTGGCCAGATTCTCCGACACCATTGGCAAACGCGACGAGGAGATCACCCATCTGCTTGCGCAGGCCGACAAGGTGGCCAGCGTGCTCGGTGACCGCAGCGCACAGATCAACCGGCTGCTGGTCAACGCGAAGACACTGCTGGCCGCGTTCAACGAACGTGGACGAGCCATCGACGCGCTGCTGAGCAACGTGTCCGCTTTTTCGGCTCAGGTGAAAAACCTCATCAACGACAACCCGAATCTGAATACAGTGCTGGAGCAGTTGCGCTCGATCAGCGACGTGCTGGTGGCACGCAAGGACGACCTGGCTCAAAGCCTCAAGTATGTCGGCCAATTCGCGGCGTCGCTGGGTGAAACCGTCTCGTCGGGACCGTATTTCAAGATCGTCCTGTCCAATCTGCTGCCGTACTGGATCATGCAGCCCTGGGTCGATGCCGCGTTCAAGAAGCGCGGTATCGATCCGGAAGACTTCTGGCGCAGTGCGGGTTTGCCGGCGTTCAAGTTCCCCGACCCCAACGGCACCCGGTTCTCCAACGGTGCGCCGCCGCCCGCGCCACCGGTGCTCGAGGGCACCCCGGACCACCCGGGACCGGCTGTGGCGCCGGGATCGCCGTGCTCGTATGCGCCGCCGCCGGAGTTGTTGCCGCGCCCGGGCAACCCGATGCCGTGCGCGGGTATCGACCAAAACGTGGGGCCGTTCGGACCCAATGGGCCGTATCCGGCCTTGCCGAACGTGGCCTCGTCTCCGCCCAACCCCGACGGATTGCCCCCGACACCGGGGATTCCGATCGCCGGGCGACCCGGGCAGGTGCAACCCGACGTGCCGGGCACCCCGGTGCCGATGGCACCGGGACCGCCCGGGGCGCGCACCGAGCCACTCGGGCCGCTACCGGGTCCGGCTCCGGCGAATCCCGCCGCGGCACCCCCGCCAGCAGCATTACCGCCCGGACCCCCGGCCCCGCCGGGACCTGGCAATACCCTGCCGGCGCCTTTCATCGGAAACACAGGTGGAGCCGGCGGCAGCGGTGTGACGGGAGGTGACCAGAATTGAGCAGGATCTCCGTTAAGCGGCCCAAGGCATCGGTGATCATCGGTGCGCTCGCCGTTGTGCTGGGGCTCATCCTCGCGTTCGTCGGGTTCCAGCTATACAACAAAGCCACGAATAACACTGTGGTGGCGTACTTCCCGGCGGCCAACGCCCTGTATTCCGGTGACCGGGTACAGATCATGGGCGTTCGGGTGGGTTCAGTCGACGAGATCGAACCGGCCGGCGACAAGATGAAGGTCACCTTCCACTACGCCAACAAGTACAAGGTGCCCGCCAACGCGTCGGCGGTGATCCTCAACCCAACCCTGGTGGCGTCGCGGAACATTCAGTTGGAGCCGCCCTACAAAGACGGTCCGGTGCTGGCCGACAATGCGGTGATCCCGATCGAACGCACTCAGGTGCCGACGGAGTGGGACCAACTTCGCGGCAGCGTCGCCAACATCATCTCCAAACTCGGCCCGACGCCCGAGCAGCCCAAGGGACCGTTTGGCGAAGTCATCGAGTCGTACGCCGATGGGCTGGCCGGCAAGGGCAAGCAGATCAACACCACGCTGAACAGCCTGTCAGGGGCGCTGACCACGCTGAACAAGGGCCGTGGCGACTTCTTCGCGGTGGCGCGCAGCCTGGCGATGTTCGTCAACGCCCTGCACAAAGATGACAAGCAGTTCGTCGCGTTGAACACCAACCTGGCGCAGTTCACCGACAACCTGACCAACTCAGATCAGGAACTGGCCAACGCAATACAGCAGTTCGACGGTCTGCTCACGACAGTTCGCCCGTTCCTCGACAAGAACCGCGAAGTGCTGACGCACGACATCAACAACCTCGCCGACGTCACCACCACGCTGGTGCAGCCCGAGCCGCTGAACGGTTTGGAAACCGGCCTGCACGTCCTGCCGACGCTGAGCGCGAACCTCAGCGAGATTTACCACCCGTCGCACGGCGCGGTGATGTCCATTCCGGCGATCCCGAACTTCACCAACCCGATGCAGTTCTTGTGCAGCATGATTCAGGCCGGCAGCCGGCTCGGCTATCAAGAGTCTGCCGAACTGTGTGCGCAATACCTCGCACCGATTCTCGATGCGATCAAGTTCAACTACTTGCCGTTCGGGCTCAACCTGTTCAGCACCTCCGAGGTGCTACCCAAGGAAGTCGCCTACTCCGAGGACCGGCTGCACCCGCCGAACGGCTACAAGGACACCACGGTCCCCGGGATCTGGGTGCCCGATACACCGTTGTCCCACAAGAACACTCAGCATGGCTGGATCACCGCGCCGGGCATGCAGGGCGTGAAGGTGGGGCCGGTCACGGCGGGGCTGCTGACCCCCGACTCGCTGGCCGAACTCATGGGCGGCCCCGACATTGCACCGGTGCAGTCAAACCTGCAGACCCCGCCGGGACCGCCGAACGCGTACAACGAGGAGCCCGGCCCGGCGCCCTTCATCGGCGTACCCGGCAATCCTGCCCCGATACCACCACCGCCGCCGGGGCCCGAGGTGATTCCTGGTCCCGTCGCGCCGACGCCGGCGCCGTTGTCCGGGCCGGCGCTACCCGGTCCAGCGCTGCCCGCTGAGGCGGGCGTTTCGACAGGACCGGGCTCGTGAGGCGCATGATGTGCCGGGCCCGGCAGGGGTTGTCGCTGCTGGTGGCCGGACTTGTGCTCAGCTCGTGCGCGAGCTGGCACGGAATCGCGAACGTGTCGATGCCCGGCGGCCCGGGCAGCGCACCCGGCTCCTACACCGTCTACGTGCAGATGCCCGACACGCTGGCCCTCAACGACAACAGTCGGGTGCGGGTGGCCGATGTCTTCGTCGGCACGGTGCGTGGGATCACGCTCAAGAACTGGGTCGCCACGCTGAGGCTGAGTCTGGACAAGAGCGTCAAATTACCGAGCAACGCCACCGCCAAGATCGGGCAGACAAGTCTGCTGGGTTCTCAGCACGTGGAGCTGGCCGCGCCACCCAACCCGTCCCCGACGCGATTGAAGAACGGCGACACCATCCGGCTGCAGAATTCGTCCGCTTACCCCTCGACGGAGCAGACGCTGGCCAGTCTCGCGTTGATCTTGCGCGGCGGCGGCATCCCGAACCTCGAATCGTTGCAGAACGAGATCTACAACGTCGTGAACGGGCGAGCCGAGCAGATCCGTGCTTTCCTCGGCAAGCTGGATACCTTCACCGCCCGAATCGACGAGCAACGCGGTGACATCACCCACGCCATCGACTCCACCAACCGGCTGCTGACCTACGTGGCTTCCCGCTCGGACGTTCTGGAACGGGTGCTGATCGAATTCCCGCCACTGATCAAGCATTTCGCCGACAAGCAGAACCTTTTGATCAATGCGGTCGACGCGATTGGACGGCTCAGCGGAGTTGCCGAACAGTACCTGTCCGCCTCGCGGGGCGACCTTCATCAGGACCTGCTGGCGCTGCAGTGCCCGTTGCGGGAACTCGGCCGTGCCTCACAGTATTTGATCCGCGCACTCAAGGTGATCTTGGTCCAGCCGTTCGATCTCGACGCCGTGCCGAAGTCGTTCCGCGGGGACTACTTCAACCTGTCGCTGACGCTCGACCTGACCCTCAGCGCCGTCGACAACGCGGTACTCACCGGAACCGGATTCTCTGGAGCGCTGCGCGCACTGGAGCAGTCGTACGGCCGCGACCCCGAGACGATGATTCCCGATGTCCGGTACACGCCGAACCCGAACGACGTCCCCGGCGGCCCGCTGGTCGAACGGGCGGACAGGCAATGCTGACCCGCTTCGTCTGGCGTCAGCTCATTCTCTTCACCATGCTGAGCGTGGTCACGGCAATTGCGTTGGGCGGGTACTACCTTCGGCTTCCCACTGCGGTGGGGATCGGCCAGTACACGCTGAAGCTCGACCTGCAGACGTCGGGAGGTCTGTACAAGACGTCGAACGTGACATACCGCGGTGAGACCATCGGCAAGGTCACCGCCGTCGAGCCGACCGAGGCCGGTGTGCAGGCGACCATGAGTATCGCCAACCGGTTCAAGATCCCGATCGACGCGTCGGCGAACGTGCATTCGGTGTCGGCGGTCGGTGAGCAATACGTGGATCTGGTGTCGGAAGGCAAGCAGAGCACCTACTTCTCGCCGGGCCAGACGATCACCAAAACCACTGTGCCCGTTGAGATCGGGCCGACGCTGGACGCTGCCAACCGCGGGCTGGCCGCGCTGCCCAAGGACAAGATCGCCGCGCTGCTCGATGAGACGGCCGAAGCGGTCGGCGGGCTGGGCCCCGCGCTGCAACGTCTCGTCGACGCGACCCAGGCGATCGCCGGTGACTTCAAGACCAACATCTCCGATATCAACGACATCATCGAAAACTCCGCACCGATCCTGGACAGCCAGGTCAACTCGGGCGATGCGATCCGGCGCTGGTCGCACAATCTCGATGTCCTGTTCGCGCAGACCGCGGAAAACGACCAGCACGTGCAAAGCATCCTCAGCCAAGGGGCACCGACTGCCGATCAGGTCAACTCGGTGTTCAGTGATGTCCGCGAGTCGCTTCCGCAGACGTTCGCGAATCTCGAGATCGTGCTCGACATGCTCAAGCGCTACCACAAGGGCGTCGAGCAACTGCTGGTATTCCTGCCGCAGAACGCGGCGGCCGCTCAGACGGCAACAGTGGCGTTCCCGGGCTACGCATCGCTGGACACCGCGCTGACGATCAACCAGCCTCCGCCGTGTATGACCGGCTTTCTCCCGGCACCTCAGTGGCGGTCGCCGGCGGACAGCAGCCTGGCGCCGCTGCCGTCCGGAACGTATTGCAAAGTCCCGCAAGACGCTTCGGGTAACAATGTGCGCGGGGCGCGCAACATTCCGTGTGTCGATGTCCCCGGTAAACGCGCTGCGACGCCGCGGGAGTGCCGCGACCCCAAACCGTACGTTCCACTGGGCACGAACCCGTGGTATGGCGACCCCAACCAGATCTTGAACTGCCCGGCCCCCGGGGGGCGCTGCGACCAGGCGGTGAAACCGGGCTTCGTGATACCCGCGCCGTCGATCAACACCGGGCTCAACCCGCGCCCGCCGACCGGCTGCCGCCAGGCGGACAGACGCCGCCTCCCGTCAGCGATCCGTTGCAGCGGCCGGGAGCGGGGAGCGTGCAGTGCAACGGTCAACAGCCGAACCCGTGCGTGTACACCCCCGGCGGGCCTCCCACGGCCGTCTACAGCCCACAGAGCGGTGAACTGGTAGGACCCGACGGCGCGAAGTACGCGATCGAAGATTCGCGGAAAACGGGAGACGACGGGTGGAAGGACATGCTGGCGCCGGCCGGCTGAATCCCAGAATGGTTGACACTGACCGCACGTACAGTCATATACTGGGCCGAACGAGCGGGCAGCGCTGCGCCGAGATCGGAGAGAAATGCGGGAAGTGATTGGCCTAGGCCAACTCCGGAGTCACGCGTGCGGGTATCTCGACCGGGTCGGCGCCGGGGAGACGATCGATGT
The DNA here is from genome assembly GCA_963741555.1 of uncultured Actinomycetota bacterium. Lineage (GTDB taxonomy): Bacteria > Actinomycetota > Actinomycetes > Mycobacteriales > Mycobacteriaceae > Mycobacterium. The sequence continues at coordinate 42,235 of CAVUIH010000001.1, forward strand.
CGTCCGGCGCGGCAAGCTGGTGGCGCAGGTGGCTCCGATCCCTGAGCGATCGGTGAAAGCCCTGGCATCCGGCGGGTGGGTCGGGCTTGACGAGCTGCGGACACGTGCTGGGCGGTGCTTTGACCGGGTTGCGGCCGGTGAGACGATCGAGATCGTCCGTAGCGGCAAGCTGGTTGCTCGCATCGTGTCAGCCGCCAGGGACGAACCCCGCCGGATAGCGTGATACCTGTTCCATCCACCAACAACGACGCTGTGGAGGGCACATGACGGCCTATCGAACTGTTGTGGTGGGCACTGATGGCTCGGAGTCGTCATTGCGCGCGGTCGACCGTGCTGCCACGATCGCGGCCGACTCTGACGCCAAGTTGGTCATCGCGACGGGCTACTTCCCGCAACCCGACGATCGGCGCGCGGCGGACGCGCTCGGGCAAGAGGGCTACAAGGTGAGCGGCAACGCGCCAATCTACGCGGTTCTGCACGACGCCCACGACCGAGCAAAGGCTGCCGGTGCGAAGAACATCGAGGACCGGCCGATCAAAGATGGTCCGGTGCATGCGCTGGTCGACCTGGCCGAGGAAGTCGGAGCCGATCTGCTTGTGGTCGGAAATGTGGGGCTGGACGCCCGATCCGCGATCGTCGGCCGAGTGTTCTCCATCCCCGGAGCTGTCGCCAACCGGGCTAAGGTCGATGTGCTGATCGTTCGCACCTCTGCCTGACGCGGCCCGCGGCCGGGGTTCGGCAACACCCTCGCCCGCAGAACACGCCAAAAGGCAATGCCCTCCCTGTCCGCTGCGTAGTTGTCACTGCTGCAGCAGAGCCTCAAGAAGGGGGTTCTGCTGCAGCCTGATTCTCAGACCCAGGACGGCGCCGGTTGTTTCGGCGGCTTCTAAATCAACCCACTGATCGCAAACAGCACGACGGCGCGCGTTCGTGTCGACGTCACTGATGGTTACCAGCGCTTGGGTTGATTGGCGCTACGGCCCGCGCGACGGTGTGTTCCGCGCTTTGCTGCCGAGGTCCGTGAAGCGGGCGGCTTGGTGGTCGCCGCGCATCCTTCGGTGCCGTTGCCGGGGCGGCCTGGGAGTTCGGATTTGCCGACGTGGATGCCCTCGAGGTATGGAACGGCCGGTGGAACGTCGATGATGAACTGTCACTTCGTATCTGGCAGCGACTGCTGCGCCAGGGCCGACGGGTTGTCGCCGTCGGTGGCAGCGATTCACACGGCAAGCATCAACCGGTCGGCTCACCGCAGACCGTCGTGCATGCCGGTGAACTGTCGACGCCTGCGATCGTCGATGGGTTACGTTGCGGGCGTTCGTATCTGGCCCGGTCGCGCGAAGTCGCACTGGAGCTGACCGCGTCCTGTCGGAGCAGCGGCGTGGCCGGCCCCGGACAAACACTGCGAATAGGTGCCGATGGGCACGTGACGATCACCGCCGTGATCAGCGGGGCCCCCGGTACGAACGTCGCGTTGATCACCGCGGAGGGCTGCGTCGAACGAGCGACAGTGGGACCTGATCGGGCCCGGTTGCAGTGGCAACTCGACGCCGTATCGGCGAGCTTTGCGCGATTGGAGGTGCGAGAAGCGCAGCGGCGTTCGCTCGGCGCAATAGTCGCGTTGACGAACCCGGTATGGCTAGGCTGAGCTGGCGTTGATGCGGTAAGGGCAGTACCCGGTTGCGAAGTGATATCACATGCGAGACCGGATCGGATAGGCGTCTAATGGTGGAGAAATGACGCGAAACGAGATCACCGAAAAGATCGTGGTCGCCCGCCTGGCCAAAGGCCTGGCCTGGCAGGAGTTGGCCGACGCGGTCGACCGGCCCGTGGTATGGACCACGGCGGCGCTGCTCGGGCAGCACCCGATCCCGCCCGACATCGGCACGGTGCTCGTCGAGATGCTGGGCCTCGACGAGGCCGCGGTCCCTGTGCTGGCCGCACCGCCGATGCGCGGCGGTCTGCCCACCGCGGTGCCGACCGACCCGACCATCTACCGCTTCTACGAGGCCCTGCAGGTTTACGGCGGCGCGCTCAAGGAGCTCATCCACGAGCAATTCGGCGACGGCATCATGAGCGCGATCAATTTCAGCGTAGACATACAGAAGAAATCGCACCCTTCTGGTGACCGCGTGGTCGTCACATTCGACGGGAAATTCCTTCCCTACGACTGGGTTTCTGCCGACCGTAAAGAAACCGTCAAGAGGCACGCGCAGGGGACTGCGCGCGCCTAGCTTCGTTGCAACTACTCCCCGAAGGTGGCACTTGATGCGCGGTCCCTACTTCGAGGCCGATTGGCGGCGGGAGCAGCTGCGGACCAACCTGTGGCTAGTTCCGGTGCTGCAGACGATTGCGATAACGCTGCTGTTCGGCATCACCTACGCGGTCGACCGCTCGGCTTATGACGGCTGGTTCAAGCTGCCGAACTGGGTACTCAATGGCAGCGCCGATTCGGCTCGGGTCGTGTTGGCGACGATCGCCGCGGCCATCATCACCGTGGTCGGAATCGTCTTCTCGATCACCATCGTCGCGCTCACGCTGGCCTCCACGCAGTTCGGGCCGCGGATGCTGCGCAACTTCGTGCGCGACCCGGGAACTCAATTGTCTTTAGGGACATTCGTGGCGAGTTTCTGCTACGCAATGCTTGCCCTGGTTTCGGTGGGCGGTGGCGTACATGGCGATTTCGTTCCGCATCTGTCGATCACGGTGACGTTCATGCTGACGTTGGCCGACGTCGCAATATTGATCTTTTTCTTCAACCACATCGCCACGATGATCCAGCTCCCGATGATGATCGCGAGCATAGCCACGACAATTGTCGACGAGGTCGCGGCAATGGACCGCGCCAGCTCGTTTGGAGTCGGCGCGGCGCGCGGGCCGTCGGACGTGGAATTGTTGACGCGGTTTGCCGAGTCTGGTGCCCCGATCCGCACACCGCGCAGCGGCTATCTTCAGGTTATCCGACATGACGTCCTGCTTAAGATCGCGACGAAGGCCAATGCGGTCGTTCAGTTACCCCACCGTCCTGGGCATTTCATGGTCGCGGGTCAGGTGATTGCTTGGGTGTGGCCGCCCGAAGCTGCCGCATCCGTCGAGGAGCGTCTGGCGCTGGGGCACGTCGCGGGTGCGTATCGCACACTCGCGCAGGATATTTCGTTCGGTTTGGATCAATTGGTCGAGATCGCTTTGCGCGCCTTGTCGCCGGCGATCAACGACACCTTCACCGGGATGACTTGCGTCGACTGGATCGCCGATTGCCTCTGCCGAATTTCCAGCACATGGCGTCCACAGCGGATCCGGCGCGACTCGGACGGCAACATCCGTGTCATCGCCTTCCAACCCGATTTCGAGCGACTGGTGGAGCGCACATTCGACACCATCCGTCAGGCTGCGGTTGGCATGCCCGCCATCATGATCCGGCAACTCGACGCGGTGGCCAAGATCCTCGAACAGGTCCCCGACGGCGCAAAGCGAACCGCGTTGATTCGCCAAGCCGAAGCGATCCAGCGGTCCAACCTCGCCACGGTCCCCGACCCTTCAGACCGCGACGACGTCACAGCGCGATACGAGGCAGTCATGGCGATGGTCAACCCAGCCGCGACGCCACCGCTGGCCGGGGCTGTACCGGTTAGCAACGGATTCGATTACGGGACGCGCGCATCCTGAGCTGAGCGACCGCCGTCATCGGCAGCGGCTACAGTTCGGTCGTGACTCCCGAACTGAAAGCAGACCTCGTCCTCTCCGGTGGTGGCGTCAAGGGCATCGGCCTGGCCGGCGCTGCCGTCGCGCTGTTGGAAGCCGGATATGCGATCCAGCGAGTCTCTGGTACGTCGGCCGGCTCGATCGTCGGCGCAATCCTGGCGGCCGGCGCCGACAAACTGGGTCCCGAAGAGGTCGAGCAGCTCACCATGACGCTGCCCTACCGCAAATTCCTCGACCCGACGCGCATCACCGGCATCCCGCTGCTGGGCCCGGCATGGGGAGTGTTGAGCGAAACCGGTATCTACAAAGGCGATTACGCTCACGACTGGATTCGTTCAGAGCTGGCCAACCTCGGCGTGCGCACCTTCGCCGACCTCGCTGTCGACGCTCCGAACGTGGCGCCCGAACGGCGCTACCGGTTGGTGGTGACCGCCACGGACGTGACCACCGGGCAGATGGTGCGCCTGCCGTGGGACTACCGCAGGCTCTACGGACTCGACCCCGACGAGCAGCTCGTCGCTGACGCGGTCCGGGCCTCGATGTCGATTCCGTTCTTCTTCCGCACCACCAAGTTGACCAGCGCCACTGGCTTGACGTCCACGCTGGTCGACGGTGGCATGCTGTCGAACTTCCCGATCGATTCGTTCGACCGGCGTGACGGCAAGCTTCCGCGCTGGCCCACGTTCGGAGTCACGTTGTTGCCCAACCTTCCTCAGGGCAATGACAAAGTGATTCCGGTTCTGGGGCCGGTGAATTGGCTCTTCGGTGGCCCGCCGCTGATCGAGGCGTTGATCACCACGATGATCGTGGGCCGCGACCAGACGTATCTGAATCAGCCATGGGTCGACTCGCGGGCCATCCGCGTCGACTCGTCAAAGGTCGGATTTCTCGACTTCAACATCGGCGCCAAACAGATGCAAGAGCTGTATCAGAACGGCTACAACGCGGGCATCGACTTCTTGTCCAGGTGGAACTGGGAAGACTACCTCGAGCACTTCCGGCGACCGGTCGCCTAAGGGGCTAGACCTGACTGTCCTGCTCCTCCTCAGGCCGTTCCGGCCTGCATCGTCGCAGGACTAGACCTCGAATTCGGCTGCCATGTTCTCGATTCCGGCGCGAATGCCCGCCAGCGCGTCGGCCCGGGTCCGCAGCTTCGTCCCGAGATGGGCGTGCTGCTTGAGCGTCACGAATTCCCGGGCGGCTTCCTCTGCGCGGCTGAGCACCATGTCGGGCAACACGATCTCGTCGAGCCAGCCGGCGGCGACCGCGGTTTCGCCGAAGAACATCTTCGCCAGCCCGGCCGCCTGTTGGTAGGCCGACGGGGTCAGGCGCAGCTTCATCACTTCCAGGGCCGAGTACGGGATCGTCATGCCGATCGCGACTTCGTTGGCCTGAATGCTGGCCGCGTGGGCGGCAATTCGGTGATCACCGCTGGCCAGCAGGAACGCGCCCATCGCGATGGCGGGGCCGGTGCAGGCCATCACCACCGGCTTGGGGTAGGACAGCAGCCGATACGACAGCTCGAAGCCGCCCTTGAGCATGTCGATCGCCGGCTGGATGTCACCGGACGTCAGCACCTTGAGGTCGAACCCGCCACTGAAAACCCGGTGGTTTCCCGCGATCACGACCGCACCTGCGTCGTCGCGGTCGGCGTGGTCGAGCGCCTCGTTGAGGGCCTGCTGCATCGTCGGCCCGAGGACGTTGACCTTGCCGTCGTCCATGGTGATGAAGGCAATGGACTCGTCGAGGCGATAGCTGACCGGTCCGCTCATGGGGAGATTGAATCAGATAGCGAATGCGCCGACCGGAGCGGCGTGCTCAGACCCGCTCGCCCCGGTGCTTGCCGAGTTCCTTTTCGGCGTCACCCCACCGAAGGCTGACGTCGGTCGGCGGCGCTTCGATCTGCCGGGTGCGCCATCGATCCTTGGTCTCGTCGACCGCGCGGTTGATCCGCTCGATCTCGCCGCGGAACACGTCCGGGCGAGTCTCCTTGGAGGCGTAGTGGAAATAGGTCAGCAGGCTGCGCAGCAGCTCGAGCTTCTGCTTCTCCCGCTTCGCGAGGTCGTGGTTCGTCATCAACTCGATGCGCTGCACGGGCGGCAGCGACGCCCAGTCCAGCACCACCTTGGTCTCCAGCGAGGGCCGGCGGCGCTGCCAGAACTTCCATCCGCGTGGCGCTTCGACGCGGTCGTAATAGGTCACGGTGCCCGGGAAACGCGACTCGATGCCCTCACCGAGCTCGCTGCGGTCCAGCGCCGAATCCCACACCGTGCGCCACTCCTGGCCGGGCGCCAAGGTAGGCAATTGCTTGGGCAGCTGCAATTCCACGACGTCGGCATAACCGTCGGTGGCGTTTTCGTATTCGGCGACGGTCGGCGGATGCGGGAAAGTGAACGAGATGTCGTAGGCGGGGGTCTTGCCGAAATTCCGCACGACCAGCTCGATTACATGCCAATCCGCAGCGTGCGGCTCCATGAACATTCCGACGTGCGGTCGGGTTTCTTCGGAGGCCAGCCGACGATTACGCCGATTATGCTGACCGATGTAAATGAGAGCGACCACCCCGAGCGCGAGCAGGGCCCATACGGCCCACGCGAGCCAGGCTCCTGACCCTGCGCTCACCACCTGGTGCCAACGTGCGTGGATCCATTCCATCGAAGAACCCATCCCCCTGGTTATATCGCAGCGCTTATGCGCTCGAGAATTCGCTGAAGTGCGCGTCCGCGCATCATTACCCGCCCATCAGCGTTCGCCACTGGTCAAGATTAGCGACTCGATAGACGTAATTCGACCGCTTCACCTCCGATAGTGACGCACTCGGCTCCGCCGAATACCAATGACCCGGAAATACCGTCGGATCGCCCGGAAGTTTTGCAAGCTTTTGCAGACTGCGAAATATCTCGTCGGAATCGCCGCCGGGAAAGTCGGTGCGACCGCAACCCTCCAAGAACAGGGTGTCGCCGGCAACCAATCGGCCGTCGAGCAGGAAGCATTGGCTACCCGGCGTGTGGCCGGGGGTATGCAGCAACTCGATGTCGATGGCGCCGACGCTGACCTTGTCACCGTGATCGTGCGAGGTGAGATCACTCATCGGGATTCCGGTGATCCGCGAAACGAACAGCGCCTCTTGAGAATTGACGTGGACGGGAACGCTGACGCGTTCGAGCAGCTCGGCCAGGCCCTTGAGCTCGAAGCCCATCATCGAGCCGCCGACATGGTCGGGGTGATGGTGGGTGACCAGCACCCCGGACAGGTGCATCCCGTCGGCCTCGAGCGCGTCGACCAGGTCGCCGGCCGCGTAGGCCGGATCGACCACGACGCAGTCCCCGGTTTGCCGGTCGCCGATCAGGTACGCGAAGTTGCGCATCTGCGCTGCGATCCCGTCACCCTGGGCGAAGTCTCGTCCGGAGAGCAGTTGGCGGAAGTACAGCCGGTCCTCAGAAGAGAAGTCAGACACCCGCTCAGCCTAGACTGGCGCTCGGCGTCGAGTAGCCCGGCAATCCCGGGTAAACCTCTTCGTTTGGTGCGCTAGCAGACCAGGCTGTACCCTCTTTTAGGCCCGAGGCACGACCCATTTGGTCGCTACGGGTGAGGCCCCCTTAGCTCAGTCGGTAGAGCGTTTCCATGGTAAGGAAAAGGTCAACGGTTCGATTCCGTTAGGGGGCTCGGCGGGTGCCGAGCAGGTAGGCGCCCCGCACCGAGGCGGTGTAGCTCAGTCGGTTAGAGCGAACGACTCATAATCGTTAGGTCGCCGGTTCGAGTCCGGCCATCGCTACAAGAGAACAACGAACACCGGAAAAGAGAACTGACGTGGCCTCCAGTACCGACGTACGGCCCAAGATCACCTTGGCGTGCGAGGTGTGTAAGCACCGCAACTACATCACCAAGAAGAACCGGCGCAACGACCCCGACCGGCTCGAGCTGAAGAAGTTCTGCTCCAATTGCGGCAAGCACCAAGCCCACCGCGAGACGCGCTAGCGGCTGCCCGCGAGCAGATATTCAGACTGACTAGGTAGGTTCTAGAGACGTGTCGCTGGGCAAAGACGTCGTTGGACTGCGCTACCGGTACCCCGACCATTACATCGTGGAGCGGGAAAAGATCCGGGAGTACGCCGTCGCCGTTAAAAATGACGACGCCGCGTTCTTCGAAGAGAAGGCTGCCGCCGAGCTAGGCTACGAAGGCCTGATCGCGCCGCTGACCTTCATCTCGGTGTTCGGTTACAAAGCAGTGGCGGCGTTCTTCGCCGAGGCCAACATCGCGACTCAAGATGCCCAGATCGTCCAAGTAGACCAGGAACTGAAGTTCTTCCTGCCGATCAAGGTGGGGGATCGGCTCTACTGCGATGTGTCCATCGAGTCGATACGGACTGCACACGGTACCGACATCATCGTGACCAGGCAGACCATCACCAACGACGCCGGTGATGTCGTACAGGAGACCTACACGACCCTGGCGGGTCGTGCGGGCGAACAAGGGGAAAAGGGTTTCAGCGATGCCACTGCGTGAGTTCGATTCGGTCAAGGTGGGCGACCAGCTTCCGGAGAAGGTGTACCCGCTGACCCGTCAAGACCTGGTGAACTACGCGGGCGTCTCGGGTGATCTCAACCCGATTCACTGGGACGACGAGATCGCCAAGGTCGTCGGGCTCGACACCGCGATCGCTCATGGGATGTTGACCATGGGCCTGGGCGGCGGCTTCGTCACCTCGTGGGTCGGCGATCCCGGGGCGGTCACCGAGTACAACGTGCGGTTCACCGCGGTGGTACCGGTACCCAACGACGGCAAGGGCGCCGAGATCGTGTTCAGCGGCAAGGTGAAGTCCGTCGACCCGGACAGCAAGTCGGTGACGATCGCATTGACGGCCACCACCGACGGTAAGAAGATCTTCGGTCGGGCGATTGCTTCGGCGAAGTTGGCGTAACCGTGGCGATCAACACCGACATCCTGGGCATGGTCTGGGACTACCCGGACAGCTACGAGGTTGGCCGGGAAAAAGTGCGTGAATTCGCCAGATCGGTCAAGGCCGACGACCCGGCCTGTCTGGAAGAAAGCGCGGCCGCCGAACTCGGGTATGACGGCATCGTCGCGCCGCCGACGTTCGTCACCATCCTCGGGAAGCTGGTCCAGGCGGACTTCATGCGGAAGGTCGACACCGGCTACGAAACGTTGCAGATGGTCCAGGTCGACCAGCGCTTCGTCTTCCACAAGCCGATCCTCGCCGGAGATGTGTTGCGCGCCCGGATGGAAGTCGAGTCCGTCGTCGAGCGCTTCGGCGCCGACATCGTCGTCACCAGAAACACTTTGACAAACCAGCACGGCGAACTCGTGATGGAGGCCTACACGACGGTGATGGGTCACGAGGGCGACAATTCGATCAATCTCAAATGGGACAAGGAGACGGGGCAGATCGTCAGGACGGCGTGATTAGTACCTGAGACTTGCTCCGTTGTACACTCGGACCTCGGGGTTTTCCCATTACCAGCGTGTTTTTGCCGAAGTTGGAGAGCGCGCGCGTCAATGAAGCCCCGGCACGCGCAGGTTGGCCTGCCAACCAGCGAAGGGGCGTAGCTCAACTGGCAGAGCAGCGGTCTCCAAAACCGCAGGTTGCAGGTTCAAGTCCTGTCGCCCCTGCAATGCGTCCGGTGACGATGCGGGCCGGTACGGCCCGAGGAGGAACTGGACCTGCAATGGTGGACACTGGAAGGTGAACACCACGCACACGATTGAACGAAGGAGCATGCGGTGAGCGACGAACGCGACGATGCCGACGCCGCAGCCGACGGAGGCGCTGCCGACGACGCACAAGGCGGTCGGACGGCCGTGGTGACGCGGCCGCAGCGACCCACCGGCAAGCGGTCCCGTCAGCGGGCCGACGATGCCGACAGCTCGCGGTGCCGTCGAGCTCACTGAGAGCGACGCCGACGACGCGACCGGCAAGAAAGCCAAAAAGGCGAAGAAGGCCAAGACGGCCCGCAAGCCCGGCGAAGAGTCGACCAACCCGATCGTCTATGTCGTCACTTACCTGCGGCAGGTCGTCGCCGAGCTGCGCAAGGTGATCTGGCCCAACCGTAAGCAGATGGGCTCGTACACCTCGGTGGTGCTTGCGTTCCTGGTGTTCATGGTGACGTTGATCGGCCTGGTGGATCTGGGCTTGGCCAAGCTAGTGCTACTGGTGTTCGGCTGAGCTTTGCGAAGACCACCAAGAGCTGACGGATTGAGGAAGGACCCATAACCCGTGACTACCTCCGACGGCGATCTGCCCGTGGGTGAGACGGTCGACATCGAAGCTGCGCTGCACGAGGTCACCGCCGACGACGCACCCGAGACGGCTGACGCCGAACCGGTGGCCGATGAGGCCAATGCGGCAACCCCCGCAGCCGCTGAGGCCGAGGAGGCCGAAGAGGTCGACCCCGCCACCGCGCTGAAGGCCGACCTGCGCACCAAGCCCGGTGACTGGTACGTCATCCACTCCTACGCGGGATACGAGAACAAGGTGAAAGCCAACCTCGAGACCCGTGTGCAGAACTTGGATGTCGGCGACTACATCTTCCAGGTGGAGGTGCCCACGGAAGAGGTCACCGAGATCAAGAACGGCCAGCGTAAGCAGGTCAACCGCAAGGTGCTGCCGGGCTACATCCTGGTGCGCATGGACCTGACCGACGACTCGTGGTCGGCGGTTCGCAACACCCCGGGCGTCACCGGCTTCGTCGGCGCGACATCGCGCCCGTCGGCGCTGACGCTCGACGACGTGGTGAAGTTCCTGCTGCCACAGGGTGCGGCCAAGAAGCCCGCCAAGGGTGCCGCAAGTACGGCGGCCGCGGCCAGCGAGGGTGGCCTGGAACGCCCGGTGATCGAGGTCGATTTCGAGGTCGGCGAGTCGGTCACGGTGATGGACGGTCCGTTCGCGACGTTGCCGGCCACGATCAACGAGGTCAACGGCGAACAGCAGAAACTCAAGGTGCTGGTGTCCATCTTCGGTCGCGAAACACCTGTGGAACTGGGCTTCACCCAGGTCTCGAAGATTTAAGAACCGCTCGGCGACGATGCGGGCCACGCAGTGGCCTGAGAAGGAGCCGGGCAAAACTTGGAAAGCGGAAGGAACACCAACACTCATGCCCCCGAAGAAGAGAAGGTCGTCGGGCTGATCAAGCTGCAGATCCAGGCCGGAGCGGCCAACCCCGCCCCGCCGGTCGGTCCGGCGCTCGGCCAGCACGGCGTCAACATCATGGAGTTCTGCAAGGCCTACAACGCCGCGACGGAAAGTCAGCGCGGCGATGTCGTGCCGGTGGAGATCACCGTCTACGAAGACCGCAGCTTCACCTTCGCGCTCAAGACGCCGCCCGCGGCCCGGCTGCTGCTCAAGGCTGCCGGCGTCGCCAAGGGCTCGGCCGAGCCGCACACCAACAAGGTCGCCAAGGTCAGCTGGGATCAGGTCCGTGAGATCGCCGAGACGAAAAAGGCCGATCTCAACGCGAACGACATCGACGCGGCCGCCAAGATCATCGCCGGCACTGCCCGGTCGATGGGTATCACGGTCGAATAGTTTTCTGTTCGACCACTGAACACCCGTGGGAGGGCCAGCTTCGGCCCGAACGTAACCACAACCCAACATCAGATTGGATGAACGAATGAGCAAGAACAGCAAGGCATATCGCGCCGCCGCCGAGAAGGTGGATCGCGACAACCTCTACACCCCGCTGCAGGCCGCCAAGCTGGCCAAGGAGACGTCGTCGACCAAGCAGGACTCGACCGTCGAGGTGGCCATCCGACTCGGCGTCGACCCCCGCAAGGCCGACCAGATGGTCCGCGGCACGGTCAACCTGCCGCACGGCACCGGTAAGACCGTCCGCGTCGCGGTGTTCGCAGTCGGCGAAAAGGCCGAAGAGGCAACGGCGGCGGGCGCCGACGTGGTCGGCAGCGACGACCTGATCGAGAAGATTCAGGGCGGCTTCCTGGACTTCGACGCGGCGATCGCCACACCCGACCAGATGGCCAAGGTCGGCCGCATCGCGCGCATCCTGGGGCCGCGTGGCCTGATGCCCAATCCGAAGACCGGAACCGTCACGCCCGACATCACGAAGGCGGTGTCGGACATCAGGGGCGGCAAGATCAACTTCCGGGTGGACAAGCAGGCCAACCTGCACTTCGTCATCGGCAAGGCATCGTTCGACGAGAAAGCGCTCGTCGAGAACTACGGCGCGGCGATCGACGAGGTGCTGCGGCACAAGCCGGCGTCGTCGAAGGGTCGCTACCTGAAGAAGATCACGGTGTCGACGACCACCGGCCCGGGCATCCCGGTCGACCCGTCGGTCACGCGTAATTTCGCCGAGGCCTAGCCACTCGGCAGCGAAAGCTCGGCTATCCGCCGTCGCAGGTAGTCGCGGCCCGGCTCGGAACCGTTGGACGTCAACGCCGTTCGATACCAGGTGAGGGCCTCGCCGCGCCGTCCGGCTCGTCGCAGCAGGTCGGCACGCACCGACGCGACGAGGTTGGACCGGGCCAGTCGTGGGTCGTGGGCGACTTTCTCCAGCGCAGTCAGGCCGGCGTCCGGCCCGTCGCGAAAGCCCACCGCCAGGGCCCGGTTGGCGCGTACCACCGGCGAATCCGTCATCGCGGCCAGCGTGTCGTAAGCCGCGCAGATCGCTCGCCAGTCGGTCTGCTCCCACGTCGGCGCCGTCGCATGCAGCGCCGCGATCACGGCCTGCGGTAGGTAGGGGCCGGTCGAACCCTGCGCCAGTCGTAGCCGATCCAGGCCGCGCGCGATCCGGCCGCGGTCCCAACGCCCGCGGTCCTGCTCTTCGAGCGGCACCAACGCGCCGTCGGCGTCAACCCGGGTCGCTCGTCGCGAATCATGCAGCAGCACAAGGCCGGCCAGCGCGTGCGCTTCTGGTTCGCTCGGCATCAGCGCACACAGCTCTGAGGCCAGCCGGACGCCCTCGTCGCACAGTTCGTCGCGAATCGCCGACGGCCCGGCCGTCGACCAGTAGCCCTCGGTGAACACCGAATAGATGCAGCCGAGCACATGCGGCGTGCGTTCGGGCAGCAATTCGGCCGGCGGCACCCGCAGCGGGATGTTGGCGTGCCGGACCTTGGCCTTGGCTCGGGTAATTCGTTGTCCCACAGCCGTTTCAGTCTGCAGCAGCGCACGGGCTATCTCGGCGACCGTCAGCCCGGACACCAGTCGCAGCGTCAACGCCAACTGTGACAACCGGTCGAGTGCCGGATGCGCGCAGGTGAACATCATCCGCAGCTCGTCGTCGCGGACCGGGTAGACATCCACCTCGGTGCGCGCGCGGACATCGTCAAGCACCGCCGCCAATTCCTTTCCCGGGCGCACCGACTCGCGACGCAGTCGGTCGCGAGCGCGGTTGCGCGCCACGGTGAGCACCCACCCGCCGGGATTGTCCGGCACGCCGTCGCGTGCCCATGTTCGCAATGCCTCGGCGAACGCTTCCTGGACGGCGTCCTCGGCCACGGTGAGATCACCCGACCAGCGCGCCAGCGCGGCCACCGCCGGACCCCATTCCCGCCGAAAGACGCCGTCCAGGTTGGCCATTCGTGGGCTAGAGCCCTGACACCCCGGCCAGCTGCCGCACCTCGACCGCAGACGCCGGAATCATCGACGCCAGCTTCACCGCCTCGTCACGGTCGGCGGCCGTCAGCAGATAGAAGCCCGTGGCGATCTCGGCGCTTTCCGCGAACGGCCCGTCGGTGAGCAGTGCCTGGCCGTCACGGACTCGCACCGTTGTCGCCGTCGCCGGTTCGTGCAAAGCCGCGCCCGCGACGATGTGATCGCCTGCTGCAGTGGCGAATTCACCATGCCGGCCCGCTTCGGCCTGCCACTCCGGTGTGCCCGGGGTATTGACCGATGACGGTGGCTCCAGCAGCAGCGCCAGCCATTGCGCGTCCGAGCGTGACCACTCGGCGTCGACGGTGTGGAAGATCGGCCGGACCTCGATCGCACCGTACCGGGCGGCGGGAATGCCGCGGGCCAATTCCAGTGCGTCGTCCAGGTTTTCGGCTTCGAACACGTAATAGCCGCCGGCCACTTCCGCGCCCTCGGCGAACGGTCCGTCGGTGATGATCGGCGCGTCCGGACCGCCGCTGATGCGGACAGCGGTCGACGCGGGAGTCAGCGCGTCACCGGCGCGGATCGCCGGGCCCGCCGCGGCGTGAAAGCTCTGATAAGCGGCCATCTCGGTGGCCCCCTGGTCGGGTGTGAGGTCCCGCTCTTTGCTGATCAACAACGCGAGGTACTGCATGTGGTCACCTCCGGTAGTGAGCAGAACCTTGTGTTCCACTCTCTACCCTTGCGACGAACGGCGCAGCCGCAATCCGACAGCGGCGGATAAAAAAATTACGCGGCGGCGCCAGGCTTGAGGTAGGTGACCAGGCTGCAGTCGATCGTCTCGTCGGCGAAGTGCGCCTCGCAGCCGCGCAGGTACCTCATATACCGGTCATAGTTCTCTTGAGAAGCGACCGCAATGGCCTCGTCCTTGTGGGCCTCCAGCGCATCGCCCCAGATCCGCAGGGTCTTGACGTAGTGCGGCTGCAACGACAGCGGTTCGGGAACGATGAAACCGGCCTTCTCGCCGTGCTCGACCATCATGTCGGTGCTGGGCAGCCGGCCGCCGGGGAAGATCTCGGTGAGCATGAACTTGATGAACCGAGCCGTCTCAAAGGTGATCTTCTTGCCGCGTTCGTGCAGGTTGTACGGGTGGTAGGCCACGCTGCTCTGCACGGTCATCCGGCCGTCGTCGGGCATGATGTTGAACGTGTTCTTGAAGAACCGGTCATAATTCTCGAAGCCGAAGTGCTCGAACGCCTCGATGGACACGATCCGGTCGACGGGCTCGCTGAAATCCTCCCAGCCCCGCAGCAGCACCTGGCGTGAGCGATTGGTGTCGATGCCGTCCATCACCTTCGTGGTACGGGCGTACTGATTCTTAGACAGCGTCAGCCCGATGACGTTGACGTCGTACTTCTCGACCGCGCGGCGCATCGTGGTGCCCCAGCCGCAGCCGATGTCCAACAGCGTCATGCCGGGCTTCAGGTCCAGCTTGTCGAGGTTCAGGTCGATCTTGGCGATCTGGGCTTCTTCCAGCGTCATGTCGTCGCGCTCGAAGTAAGCGCAGCTGTACATCCGCGTCGGGTCCTGGAACAGCCCGAAGAAGTCGTCGGAGAGGTCGTAGTGTGCCTGGATATCTTCGGGGCGCGTCCGCGTGTCCGTCGGTGAGACTGGATGGTCAGTCTTCATCGTTCATTGCCCTTCCTACTGCTTTGGTTTCGCCTCAACCGAGTCGGTGCGCGACGACTGTGCACATTATCGCGTGGTGCAAGCACAATACCCAGGTTTGGCCATCACCGGGCTCACCCTCAGGTTCGTGTTCAGGCTATTTCTCCAGAGTGAATTGATTGACGTCGCAGTACCCGACCCGGAATCCCTTGGCGCAACCGGTCAGATAGTGCATGTAGCGCTCGTACACCTCTTCGGACTGGATCTCGATCGCTTCGCTCTTGCGCTCCTCGAGCGCGGCGGCCCAACAATCGAGAGTCCTCGCATAGTGCGGCTGCAGCGACTGCCTGCGGGTCAACGTGAAGCCGCCCTTCGCCGAGCGGTCTTCCACCATCTCGATCGACGGCAACCGGCCACCGGGGAAGATCTCGGTCACGATGAACTTCATGAATCGCGCCAGATCAAACGTCAACGGCATGCCGCGCTCAGTCATTTGCGATGGCACCAGCGCGGTGATCGTGTGCAGCAGCATCACCCCGTCGTCGGGCAGCGCCTTGTTGGCCATCTTGAAGAAGTCGTCGTAACGGTCGTGGCCGAAGTGCTCGAATGCGCCGATCGACACGATCCGGTCCACCGGCTCGTCGAACTCCTCCCAGCCTCCCAGCCGGATCTCCTTGGTCCGGGGGCTGTCCATCTCGTCCAGCGTCTTCTGCACGTGTCCGGCCTGGTTCTTGGACAGTGTCAGGCCGATGACGTTGACGTCGTACTTCTCGACCGCGCGGCGCATGGTGCTGCCCCAGCCGCAGCCGACGTCGAGCAGTGTCATGCCGGGCTGCAGGCCGAGCTTGCCCAACGCCAGGTCGACCTTGGCCTGCTGGGCCTCTTCCAGCGTCATGTCGTCGCGCTCGAAGTAGGCACAGCTGTAGGTCTGGCTGGGGTCGAGGAAGAGCCGGAAGAAGTCGTCAGACAGGTCGTAGTGAGCCTGGACGTCTTCGAAATGCGGCCTGAGTTTTTGGCCCATTGCGCTACGCGCCTTTCCTTTTTTCGGTCTCCACCCCATCGCGGAAGTGGCTACCCGCCCCCCGATAATGACTGCCATGCTAGTCGATCGGCCTGGTCGGGCCGAATCAGAACAACCACCGATCAGGCCTGTGCGAACGTGGCGGTCAGCTCGCCGGTGATCCGGTCCCACAGCTGCTCAGGCAGATCATGGCCCATGCCGTCGATCAACACCAACCGGGCGCCGCGGATCATCCGGGCGACCATCCGGCCGCCGAACGGCCGCTGCAGCTTGTCGGCCTTGCCGTGCAGGACGACGGTCGGCGCGGTGATCTGCCGGTCGTAACGGGCCAGGCTGCCGCTGGCCAGGATCGCTCCGAAATGCCGGGCGACGCCCCACGGGTAGTGGCAGCGCTCGTAGCCTTCGATCGCCTCGGCGCGCAGCCGATGTTCGGGCGCGGGGTAGCGGGGGCTGCCGATGGTCCGCCAGACCCGCACCGAGTTGTCGGCGATCACCTCGACCGGTGCATCGGGCCGGGGACCGGTGAGTATCGCGAGCAGTGCCCGCGGCGCCGGCGGCGGCAGGAACGGCTGGTTGTTGCTGGAGAAGACCACCGCCAGCGAACGCGTCCGCTGAGTGAACCGCGCCGCGAAGATCTGCGCGATCATGCCGCCCATCGATGCACCGACGATGTGCGCGCCGTCGATTTCGAGGTGGTCGAGTACCGCGGCGGCGTCGTCGGCCATGTCTTCAAGCCGGTAGTCCGCGTCGCCGGGCAGCCCGATCCAGAACTTGACCATGCTCGGGATCACCGCGCCGCCCGACTTGCGCCGTTCGGTCTTGC
Organism: uncultured Actinomycetota bacterium; assembly: GCA_963741555.1. Classification (GTDB taxonomy): domain Bacteria; phylum Actinomycetota; class Actinomycetes; order Mycobacteriales; family Mycobacteriaceae; genus Mycobacterium. The sequence continues at coordinate 59,015 of CAVUIH010000001.1, forward strand.
TGGACAGGCCGACGTCGCGGTTGTCGAAGCGGATCACCCGGTATCCGGCGTCGACAAGCTTCTCGCAGAACCCGTCGCGCCACAGCAGCAGCTGTGAGCCGAGCCCCATGATCAGCAGCACCGCCGGGTCACTCGGATCGCCGAGGTCTTCGTAGTAGATGTCCAAATCGCCCGAACATGCTGTGCCGGTGCGGATTTGCATAAGCTGAACCTCTTTAGACGTCGGCGCCGGATTCGTTGTGCTCGCGGGCGACTTCGACCATGAAGTTGGCGAAGTATCCGGTGAGCTGCGGGTCGGACATCATCTGCCAGCGCGGCGCCAGCAGCTTCATGTAGCGCTCCACGTAGAGGAACTGCTTGCCGATCAGCACCAGCTCGCGGGGCAGCTTGACGTCGTAGGCATCGGCCAGCGTGGACAGCTGCTTGCCGATGTCGGCATAGGACATCTCGCCGAGGGTCGACATCGTCAGCGGGGTGGCGAACTTCTCCAGGTCCTTAGCGGCCTCGGCTTCCGGCCGCATGGTGCCCACGGCGCCCATCAGCACGACGATCTTGCCGGCCGCGGCGTGGTCCTTCTTCACCAGCAGGGCGTGCACCAGTTCGCGCAGCAGCCAGCGGGTGCGCGGGTCGATGCGACCCATGATGCCGAAGTCGAAGAACACAATGCGGCCCTTGTCGTCGACGTAGAGGTTGCCCGCGTGCAGGTCGCCGTGGAACAGGCCATGCCGCAGCCCGCCCTCGAACAGCGAGAACACCAGAGCCTTGACCAGCTCGGTGCCGTCGAATCCGGCTTTGCGGATCTCGGCGACGTTGTCGATGCGGATGCCTTGCACACGTTCCATCGTCAGCACGCGCTCGGACGTGAGATCCCAGTACACCTGGGGGACCCGGATGTTCTTGCCCAGCGGCGAGGAGTGCAGATGGGAGACCCAGGCCTCCATCGACTGCGCTTCGAGACGGAAGCTCAGCTCCTCGGCCAGGTTGTCGGAGAAGTCAGCGACGACATCCTGCGCGGACAACCGGCGACCCAGCTTGGCCAGCTCCACGGCCTGCGCGAAACGCTTGAGGATCTGCAGGTCGGCGGCCACCCGGCGGCGGATACCCGGCCGCTGGATCTTGACGACGACTTCTTCGCCGCTGTGCAGGGTTGCGTAGTGCACCTGGGCGATGGACGCCGAGGCGAACGGCTCTTCGTCGAAGCTGGCGAACAGCTCCGACGGTTCGCCGCCGAGCTCCTCGGCGAACAGTTTGTGCACCTCTTTGGTGTTCGCCGGCGGAACCCGGTCGAGCAGGCCGCGGAATTCCCGCGACAGTTGCTCGCCGAAGGCGCCGGGGCTCGAGGCGATGATCTGGCCGAATTTGACGTAGGTGGGGCCCAGGTCGGCGAAGGTCTGCGGCAGCTGCTTGATGACCTTCGGCTGCAGCGGCCCTCTGGTGGGCAGCTTGGTGAGGATGCGGGCTGCGGTGCGGGTGAGCTGCCAACCGGTCACGCCGATGCGAGCCGCCTCGACCGGCAGCGGCACCCGGTCAAGCCTGGCAACCCCGCGGTGGTTGTTGGAACTCATGGGTGCAGTCTGCCAAAGCCTGGGTGTCGAGTCCCAATCCCTGTGAACCGGCTCACTGGAGGCCGGCCCTGGCAAAGTTCTCCGTCAACGCCTCCAGGATCGGCCGCCACACCGGTTCGGGGAGGTCGTGGCCCATGCCGTCGACGACGACGAAGCGGGCACCCGGGATGGCCGCGGCGACCGCCCGGCCGTTGCGGAGCCGCAGCATCGGATCGTGTGAGCCGTGCAGCACCACCGTCGGCGCGGTGACCGCCTTGCTGAACTCCAGCAGGCTGCCGGTGCCCAGCACCGCGTCGAATTGACGCAGCATGCCGGGCGGGTAGCTGCAGCGCTCAGCGAGCTGCTGGACCCGCATGCGCAGCTCGGTTTCCGGCGGCAGGAAATTTGGGCCGTTGAAGATCGCGACGTTGCGGACCTCGAAGGCCAGCTTCTCGTCGTCGGACGCGTCATCACCGGGCGCGGTGAATGCGAGCCGGATCACCCGCCACGCCGGCAACCGGGAGAACGCCCTGCCGGTGCCCGACATCACCACCGCCAGCGACGCGACACGGTCCGGCTCGGTGGCGGCGAGGATCTGCCCGATCATGCCGCCCATCGAGGCGCCGACCACGTGCGCCCGCCTGATGCCGAGGTGATCGAGCAGCGCGACGACGTCGGCCGTCATGTCGATCAGCGTGTAAGGCACCGGGCTGCGACGGCCCAACGCGTAGCGCGCGACCCGCCGATACACCGAGCCTTCGGCGCGCTGCCCGTGCATCTTCGCCGAGAGCCCGGTGTCGCGGTGGTCGAAGCGGATCACCCGGTACCCCGCGTCGACGAGCCGCGCGCAGAAGCCGTCCGGCCACATCGGCAGCTGGGCGCCCAGACCCATGATGAGCAGCACCGGCGGGTCGGCCGGGTCGCCGAGGTCCTCGTAGTAGAGGTCGACCGTGCCCCGTCGGCGCGCGGCGAGCTAGGCCGCTACGGGTCAGCATGCTTGGCTTCCAAGGCTGCACCCAGCCCTCGATGGACCAGCCCTCCAGCCCGGCGAGCAGCTCGTACATGGTGGCGCCGTCGATGCTCTCCCGGATGATGTCGGCGTGGCCGGAGTGCCGGGTCAGCTCGTTGATCACGTGCAGGATCACCCACCGCACCGACCAATCTTTGATGCCCTTGGGGAACCACGGAATATCCTGCGGCACCGGTACTTTCGCATCCAGATCGGCGGTCTCGACCAGGCGCAGCGATGCGGCGTTCTGGGCTTCGAACTCGCTCAACAGCCCGGCCAGTGTCTCGTCGGGCCGCATCACATGCTGGTCGGCGAAATCCTTGGCGACCTCGTCGAACGGCCGGGGATCGCGCGGCGGCGCATCCGGTGCCGCCGCGACCCGCGCCATCCAGGTGCGCTGCATGGCGGTGACGTGCTTGACCAGCCCGCCGACCGACAATTCGCTGACCGTCGGCGTCAGGCGGGCCTGCTCGTCGGTCAGGCCGTAGGCCACCGCGAAGAACGCGCTCTGGTGATAGGACAGGTACTCGCGCAGCGCGCTGCGTTCGTCGGACACGGGCGAGGCGAGAGCAGGCATCGACGATCCTTCCTGTTGCTTAGGCGCAAGCCTGTCATCCGGCCGTAGGGTGGGCGTAATGCAGGTCATTTCGGCGGAGTCGACGGAGCTTTTCTCCGGCCCACCGGATGCGCCGGTGCAGCTGGTCCGGGTGACGGTCGACGGCGTCGCGCAGCGGGTGGCCGTCCGGGTCGAGGGTGACGGCCTGAGCGGGTCGGCGATCGCGCAGGCGGGCGGGCGAGGCCATGCCATCGAGGTGCCGGTGACCGTGCAGCGGCCGGTGACCGGGCAGCGCCGCACGGCGCGGGCGTCCGTGGGTGATTCCGCTGTGTCGTTCGTGTTCACCGTCGCCGAGCCCGGCTGGACGATGTTCATGGTCAACCACTTTCACTACGACCCGGTGTGGTGGAACACCCAGGGCGCCTACACCAGCGTCTGGACCGAGGATCCGCCCGGCCGGTGCCGGCAGACGCACGCCTTCGACCTGGTGGGCATGCATCTCGAAAAAGCCCGCAGCGAACCGGAATACAAGTTCGTGCTGGCCGAGGTCGACTACCTCAAGCCGTACTGGGACACCCACCCCGAAGACCGGGCCGATCTGCGGCGACTCATCGCCGAGGGCCGTGTCGAGGTGATGGGCGGCACCTACAACGAACCCAGCACCAACCTCGTCAGCCCCGAGACCACGATCCGAACCTTGGTGCATGGCTTCGGTTTTCAGCGCGACGTGCTGGGCGCCGACCCGGCGACGGCGTGGCAGCTCGACGTGTTCGGGCACGACCCGCAGTTTCCCGGCATGGCGGCCGACGCCGGGCTGACGTCGAGCGCGTGGGCGCGTGGGCCGCACCACCAATGGGGGCCGACGCACAACGAGTGCGGCGTCGAGGGCATGCAGTTCTCCAGCGAGTTCGAATGGGTCGCCCCGTCGGGCCGCGGCCTGCTCACCCATTACATGCCGGCGCATTATGCGGCGGGCTGGTGGATGGACGACTCGACGTCGCTGGCCGACGCCGAGGACGCCGTCTACCGGTTGTTCGGCGATCTGAAGAAAGTCGCGCTGACCCGCAACGTGCTGCTGCCGGTCGGCACCGACTACACGCCACCGAACCGGTGGATCACCGAGATCCACCGCGACTGGGCGAGGCGCTACACCTGGCCGCGATTCGTCTGCGCATTGCCGCGGGAGTTCTTCGCCGCCGTGCGTGCGGAATTGGACGGCCGTGGGCTGGCGCCGTCGCCGCAGACCCGCGACATGAATCCGATCTACACCGGTTGCCACGTGTCCTACATCGACACCAAGCTGGCCAACCGGGCGGCCGAGCACGCGGTGTTGGCCGCGGAGAAGTTCGCGGTGTTCGCCGCCCAGGCCGCCGGCGTCGACTATCCATCGGCGGCGCTGGCCAAGGCGTGGGTGCAGCTGGTCTACGGCGCCCACCACGACGCGATCACCGGCTCGGAGTCCGACCAGGTCTACCTGGATCTGCTGACCGGTTGGCGTGACGCGTGGGAGTTGGGCCGTACCGCGCGGGACAACTCGCTCGCGGTGTTGTCCCGGTGCGGTCGATGCAGGCGAGTCGCTGGTGGTGTGGAACCCGTTGACGCACAACCGTACTGACGTGGTGACCGTCCACCTCGATGCGCCGGTCGAGTCCGGTGTGCAGGTGGTGGACGTCGACGGCGCCAAGTTGCCGACGGTCGTCGGGGACGACGGCCACACGTTGACCTGGCTGGCACGTGACGTGCCGTCGCTGGGCTGGCGGGCCTACCGGCTGGGTGAGGGCAGTGCGACGGGCGATTGGAAGCCGTTGGCGGGCAATGAAATTGCCAACGAACACTATCGGCTCATGGTTGACCCGTCGCGCGGCGGCGGAGTGTCGTCGCTGATTCATCACGGGCGACAGCTGATCGCCGACGGCCGCGTCGGTAACGAGCTGGCCGTCTACCAGGAATACGCGGCCCACCCACGCGAAGGCGAAGGCCCGTGGCATCTGGTGCCCAACGGGACGGTGGTCAGCTCCTCGGACACGGCTGCGCGGGTCAGCGCCGAGTACAGCCCGGTCGGACACCGGCTGGTCGTGCGCGGTCGCATCGGAAATATGCTGCGCTACACCCAAACCCTGACGTTGTGGCACGGCGTCGACCGAGTCGACTGTCGCACCACGATCGACGACTTCAACGACGCCGACCAGTTGGTCCGGCTGCGCTGGCCGTGTCCGGTGCCGGGCGCGATGCCGGTCAGCGAAGTCGGCGACGCCGTCATCGGCCGCGGTTTCGCGTTGCTGGGTAACGGTTCTGACGCGGTCGATTCCGCGGTTTATCCGTGGACATTGGACAACCCGGCCTACGGTTGGTTCGGGCTGTCGTCGGCTCTTTGGGTCCGCGACGGAGACGGCGTGCGGGCGGTGTCGGTCGCCGAGGTGGTGGTGCCGGCCGAGACGGAGTCCGGCTCGCCGGCGCGTGACTTGATGGTTGCGCTGGCGCGGGCCGGCGTCACCGCGACCTGCAGCGGCGCCGACCGGCCGCGCTACGGCTATCTCGGCGTCGACTCCAACCTGCCGGACGCCCGGATCGTCGTCGGCGGACCGAGCCAGAACGCATTTACGAAAACCGTTCTGGCGATGGCACATCCGGACTACGCCGCCGAGGTCGACCGTCAGTTGTCCCATTCCGGCCGCGCCGCGGTGTGGGTGCCCGCCGCGGTGTCGTTGACCGACGGCTGGGTGCCCGGCGCCGACCTGCGCGACCCGGCGGCGCTGCCGGTGCTGGTGATCGCCTCGCGCGACGACGCCGAACTCGGCGCCGCCGTGGCGTCGGTGGTCGCCGATCTGGCCGACGCGAAGATAACGATCGACCAGCGGGTGCCCACCGGGATGCGGCGCGGCGAGCCGCGGACCGTCGCGCTGCTGAACCGGGGGACACCGAGTTTCGCCGTCGACAGCGACGGCACCCTGCACACCGCGCTGATGCGCTCCTGCACCGGATGGCCGTCGCGGGCCTGGATCGACGACCCCCGGCGCACCGCGCCCGACGGCTCCAGCTTCCAGTTGCAGCACTGGACGCACAGCTTCGACTACGCGCTCGCGGTCGGTGACGGCGATTGGCGCGAGGCGGCGATCCCGGCCCGCAGCGCCGAGTTCTCCGAGCCGTTGCTGGCGGTGCCGCGTTCCCGCGGACCCGGTGTGCTGCCCACATCCGGCTCGCTGCTCGGGATCGAACCGGTCGACGGCGTCGCGCTCGCCGCGCTGAAGCCTGCCGGAAACCCATTGGTGCGCAACAGCGCTCAGCCCGTCGACCCCGCCGCGCTGGCGCTGCGGTTGGTCGAGACCCGCGGTCGAACCGTCGACGCCGAAGTGCGCTCCGGTCTGGGCAGCGTCTCCGACCTGCGCGCGGCCGACCTCCTGGAGACACCGCTGCCCGACCAGCAGGCCAGACGGATCGCTGCGTTGCGCGGATATCAGATCAGCACCGAGTTGGCCCGCCTGGAGATTCCGCGGCTCATCGATTCCGCTGCGGCGTTGGCCCCGGAAGCCGAGAACTGCCAGCCGCTGTATGCGCGGTACTGGCTGCACAACCGCGGGCCCGCGCCGCTGGGCGGCTTGCCGGTCGTCGCGCATCTTCATCCGCATCGGGTCGCGGCCGCCGGGAACGATCTGGCGCTGCGGCTGACCATCGCCAGCGATTGCGTCGACGCGGAGCTCAAAGGCGCTGTGACACTGGTCTGTCCGCCGGATTGGTCGGCCGATTCCGTTCAGTTTGCGCTGCCGCCCGGCGGGCACACGGAAAGCCCAGTGGCCGTGCGGATTCCGAAGCACGTCGAGTCGGGTGTGTATCCGATTCGGGCGCAGCTGCGGGTCAGCGGTGACGACCTGCCGCGTTCGTGGCATCAGGTCGTGGAGGACGTATGCCTGGTGACGGTCGGCGATGTCGACGACAGCGCGCTGGTGTACCTGGTCGACGAGCCGACCGACATCGAAGTGGCAGTGGGTGATTCGGCGAAGCTGGCGGTCACGGTGGGCAGCGAGGCCCGCGGCGACCTGGCCCTCGAGGCACACCTGGTCAGCCCGTGGGGGACCTGGGACTGGATTGGCCCGGCCACCCGGGGTGCGGTGCTGCCGGCCCGCGGCGCCGTCGAGCTGAGCTTCGATGTCGCTCCGCCGCCGTGGATCAAGCCGGGTCGGTGGTGGGCGCTGGTCCGGGTCGGCAGCGCGGGAAACCTGGTCTACTCGCATGCGGTCAACGTGACGGTCCGATGCTGACCCTTGCTCTCGACATCGGCGGTACCAAGATCGCCGTCGGCCTCGTCGACCACGCCGGTGAGCTGGTGCACGCCGCCATCTGTCCCACGCCGAATGGCCAGACAGCAGAACATGTTTGGACCGTCGTGCAGCAGATGATCGCTGACGCTGTCGGGGGAGCCGACGGCGCGATCCGCGCGGTCGGGATCGGCAGCGCGGGTCCCATCGACGCGGCCGCCGGGACCGTCAGCCCGATCAACATCGTCACCTGGCACGAGTTTCCGCTGCGCGACCGGGTCGCGGCTGCGGTGCCGGACGTGCCGGTGGTGCTGGCCGGCGACGCGGTCTGCATGGCGCTCGGGGAGCACTGGCGCGGCGCGGGCCGCGGCGTCGACTTCATGCTCGGCATGGTCGTTTCCACCGGCGTGGGCGGTGGGCTGGTGCTCGACGGAGTGCCGTATCACGGGCGGACGGGCAACGCCGGACACGTCGGCCACGTCGTTGTCGAACCCGACGGGCAGCTGTGCCACTGCGGCGGCCGGGGATGCGTCGAAACCGTCGCAGCCGGCCCATGGATGACGCGGTGGGCGTTGGAGAACGGCTGGGCCGGGCCGCCGGGTGCCGACGCCGCGGCGCTGGCCGACGCGGCTGCCGCCGGTGATCCCGTCGCGGTGCGGGCATTTCGCCGTGGTGCCGGCGCGCTGGCCGCGATGATCGCCTCGGTCGGCGCGGTGTGCGACCTGAACTGTGTCGTCATCGGCGGGGGAGTTGCGAAATCGGGTCGGACACTGTTCGATCCGCTGAACGCGGCGCTGGCCGACTACGCGGGGTTGAGCTTCATCCGCAACCTGCGCGTGGTGCCGGCCGCGCTCGGCGGCGACGCCGGCCTGATCGGAGCGGCGGCCCTCGCCTCTTCTGTCACGTGAGTAACGCGGCGGGTCCACATGCCAATGTGCCCGCCTCTGAGCGATTTCGGGTCGATGTCGGACCGACGTGCAACCGTCCGACGATGAAGCTGCGAGGAATCGAACTCCGCTACGTCCTCACCCTGCATTTGTCCCTGCACGGTCCTGCGACCATCACCGAGCTGGTCGACGTGCTCGGGTTCCACGGGTTCTGCGTCGCCGACCCGGCGCCGAAATCGGTCTCCGACGCACTGCGCTGGGAGAGGCGCCACGGCCGAGTGCGCCGACTGGGACGCGCCCTCTACGGCCCCGGCTACATCCGCGCGCGGCACCGAACACCGAATTCATCAACGCGTGCTGGCACTGCGGGCCGAAGCAAATCGCTCGGAGGCGGGCAGATCGGCACATGGTCCCCAGAGCCGCTCACTCTTCGACCGTTTTGGCTGATGACGGTAGTGCACTGTATGGTGGTCGGCGATCCACCGAAGACCGTCGGTCACCGAGCAATCGGTTGAAGGTCCGGGAATTCCCGGCGACCCACGCAGGAGGACGAGGCACACCGTCGTTGGCCCCGCGCCGACACATCACGCCCCGACCGCTTCCTGCGTCGGGGCGTTCGTCATCCCCGGGCCGAGAACCCAAGGAGGGATGCATGGCCCAGGCTGACAAGGCCACCGCCGTTGCAGACATCGCTGAGCAGTTCAAGGCGTCGACCGCTACCGTGATCACCGATTATCGCGGTCTGACCGTCGCCAACCTGGCCGAGCTGCGCCGGTCGCTGGCCGGCTCGGCGACGTACTCGGTCGCCAAGAACACGCTGATCAAGCGCGCCGCGTCGGACGCCGGCATCGAAGGGCTCGACCAGCTGTTCGTCGGCCCGACCGCGATCGCGTTCGTCAGCGGCGAGGCCGTCGACGCTGCCAAGGCGATCAAGAAGTTCGCCAAGGACCACAAGGCGCTGGTCATCAAGGGCGGCTACATGGACGGTCGTGCGCTGACCGTCGCCGAAGTCGAGCAGATCGCCGACCTGGAGTCGCGCGAAGTCCTGCTGGCCAAGCTGGCCGGCGCGATGAAGGCCAACCTGTCCAAGGCGGCCGGGCTGTTCAACGCGCCTGCCTCGCAGGTCGCCCGACTCGCTGCTGCACTGCAGGAGAAGAGGGCTGCCGAGGCTCCGGCCGAAGCGCCCGCCCCCGCCGCCACGGCTCCTACTACCGAAGCCCCCGCGGCCGAGGCGGAGTCGACCGAAGCTCCCGCGGAAACCCCCGCTGAGACCACCGAATAACCCCGTACCAATCAAGAAGGGACCCACACTATGTCCAAGCTGTCCACCGACGAATTGCTCGACGCTTTCAAGGAACTGACTCTGCTCGAGCTCTCGGAGTTCGTGAAGAAGTTCGAGGAGACCTTCGAGGTCACCGCGGCCGCCCCGGTCGCCGTTGCCGCCGCCGGCCCCGCCGCGGGTGGCGCGCCCGCCGAGGCCGCTGAGGAGCAGTCGGAGTTCGACGTCATCCTCGAGGCCGCCGGCGACAAGAAGATCGGCGTCATCAAGGTTGTGCGTGAGATCGTCTCCGGCCTGGGCCTCAAGGAGGCCAAGGACCTGGTCGACGGCGCGCCCAAGCCCGTGCTGGAGAAGGCGCCCAAGGAAGCCGCCGAGGAGGCCAAGGCCAAGCTCGAGGCCGCCGGCGCCAGCGTCACCGTCAAGTAGTCAACGCAGCGAAACCCCGGGCCAGCAGGCCCGGGGTTTCGTGCATTCAGGACCGCTGGACCGCGTCGCGCTGCGATTTTTGCACCAGTTCAGGTGAATCACCCAACGCGACAAGAAGATTGGTCGTCAACGCGGCCAGCACCGAGCCGACGGCACTGCCCTGCGCGCCGTAGTAGCCCGCGAGCTCGAGCATGACGAAGCCGTGTACCGACGCCCAGAACTGGGCGGCGGTAGCCACCACGGTTGCGTCGTCAGGAGGCTCGGCCCCGGAGAACCCTGAGATCCGACCGGCCAGCATGCAGCGGTGCACACCGCGCACGACGTGGGCGAAGCTGGGGTAGTGGTCGTTGATCTCGGCCATGCTCAGGGTGAGCACGTCGTGCGCCGGCGCATTGATGCCATGTGCGCTGGTACTGCCGAACATCAACCGATACATGTGCGGACGATCAATCGCATATTGCCGATAGGCGATTCCGGTAGCCACCAGATCGGCGACCGGATCCGACGTCGACGGCATCGTCATCGCCGCATCGAATTGGCGTAACCCCTCGTCGGCAACCGTGGCGATCAACCCGGGCATGCCGCCGAAGTAGGTGTACACCGCCATCGTCGACGTGCCCGCGGCCCTGGCGATCTTGCGTGTCTGTAGCCCGTCGGGACCGTCCTGGTTGAGCAGGTCGACGGCGACACGCAGCAGCTCGTCGCGCACGTTGCGCTCGGCCTGCGGAGTTTCTGAAGTCATTGGTTGACATCTTGACATAGCTGGCGCACTATCGGTGTAACGATGCCATATCAACGTTATACCAGCTAGGAGCCACCGTGAGCACGCCTACCACCGAAGCACCGGCGAACCCGTACCTCGACGATTTCCTGGCCCCTGTCCACACTGAAGTGACCGCAACCGACCTGTCGGTGACCGGGCAGATCCCCGACTTCCTGGACGGGCGCTACCTGCGCAACGGGCCCAACCCGGTAGCCGAAGTCGACCCGGCGACCTACCACTGGTTCACCGGCGACGGCATGGTGCACGGCGTCGCGCTGCAGGACGGCAAGGCGGAGTGGTACCGCAACCGCTGGGTCCGCAGCGCTGCCGTGCGCACGGCATTAGGCGAGCCGGCGACGACCACCCGCAACCTGCGTGCCGGAATGCAATCCCTGGGCGCCAATACCAACGTGCTGGCCCACGCCGGCAAGACCCTGGCCCTCGTCGAAGGCGGCGTGGCCAATTACGAACTCACCGACGACCTCGACACCGTGGGTGCGTGCGATTTCGACGGGACCCTGGCCGGCGGTTATACCGCTCATCCGCATCGTGACCCGCGCACCGGCGAACTGCACGCGGTGTCCTACTCGTATGCCCGCGGCAAAACCGTGCAGTACTCGGTGATCGACACGCACGGCCACGCTCGGCGCACGGTTGACATCGAGGTGTCGGGATCGCCGATGATGCACGACTTCTCGCTGACCGATAAATATGTGGTGATCTACGACCTGCCGGTGACGCTGGACCCGATGCAAGTGTTGCCGAAAAAGGTGCCGCATTGGATGCGACACCCGGCCCGGTTGGTGGCGCAGTCCGTCGTCGGTCAGGTGCGGGTGCCGGGCCCGATCGCGGCGATGTTCAACCGCAATGAGCGGCCGGCCTACCAGCTGCCGTACGCCTGGAATCCGCGCTACCCGGCGCGCATCGGCGTCATGCCCCGCGACGGCGGTAATAAGGACATCCGGTGGTTCGACATCGAGCCGTGCTACGTCTACCACCCGCTCAACGCCTACTCCGAGATGCGCGGCGGCCAGGAGATCCTGGTGCTCGACGTGGTGCGATACGACCGGATGTTCGACCGCGACCGGCGCGGTCCGGGCGGCGTCACCCCCACGCTGGACCGTTGGACGATCAATCTGGCGACCGGCGCGGTGACCAGCGAACGCCGTGACGACCGTTCCCAGGAGTTCCCCCGGATCAACGAGACGCTGCTGGGCAGCCGGCATCGGTTCGGCTACACCGTGGGCGTCGAGGGCGGCTTCGTCGACTCAGGCGGAACAAAAATGTCGACATCGCTGTACAAGCACGACTACGCGGACGGATCCAGCATGGTGGCCCCGCTCGACCCCGACCTGCTGATCGGCGAGATGTCCTTCGTTCCGCGGCCTGACGACTCGACCAATAAGGCCGAGGACGATGGCGTGCTGATCGGCTACGGCTATCACCGCGGGCGTGACGAAGGCCAGTTGGTGTTGCTCGATGCGCAAACGTGCGAATCAGTTGCTACGGTTCATCTGCCGCAGCGCGTACCGATGGGATTTCACGGTAATTGGTCGCCGCGGAACTGATCGAATAGCCGTCAACGTCCAATTTTCGGCGATGGTTGCAGTAGCCCACTACCGATCTAGCTGTGCGCTACAGTGACTCAAGCCACAAGCTGGGCTTGGGCTGCATTGAGCAACATCGGCGGGAGGATTTCGCATGGGTATCGGTATCCAGGTTGAGGGGCTGACCAAGTCCTTCGGTGCCCAGCGAATCTGGGAAGACGTCACGATGGACATCCCCGAGGGAGAGGTCAGCGTGCTGCTGGGCCCGTCGGGTACCGGCAAATCCGTCTTCTTGAAGTCGCTGATCGGCCTGCTGCGCCCCGAGCGCGGTTCGATCATCGTCGACGGCACCGACATCACCGAGTGCTCGGCCAAAGAGCTGTACGACATCCGCACCCTGTTCGGCGTCATGTTCCAGGACGGCGCCCTGTTCGGGTCGATGAACCTCTTCGACAACACCGCCTTCCCGCTGCGCGAGCACACCAAGAAGAAGGAAGGCGAAATCCGTGACGTCGTCATGGAGAAGCTGGAATTGGTGGGTCTCGGCGGCGACGAGAAGAAGTTCCCCGGTGAGATCTCCGGTGGTATGCGCAAGCGCGCCGGGTTGGCCCGCTCATTGGTGCTCGACCCGCAGATCATTCTCTGTGACGAGCCGGACTCGGGTCTGGACCCGGTTCGTACGGCCTACCTGAGCCAGCTGCTGATCGACATCAACGCCCAGATCGACTGCACGATCTTGATCGTGACGCACAACATCAACATCGCCCGCACCGTGCCGGACAACATGGGCATGCTGTTCCGTCGCAAGCTGGTCATGTTCGGCCCCCGCGAGGTGCTGCTGACCAGCGACGAGCCGGTCGTCAAACAGTTCCTCAACGGTCGCCGTATCGGCCCGATCGGTATGTCGGAGGAAAAAGACGAGGCCACCATGGCCGAGGAGCAGGCCCACTTGGAGGCCGGCCACCACGACGGTGGCACCGATGAAGTCGAGGGTGTTCCGCCGCAGATCACCGCGACCCCCGGTATGCCCGAGCGCAAAGGCGCCGCTCGTCGCCAAGCCCGAGTGCGGGAGAACCTGCACCTGCTGCCCAAAGACGCCCAGGAAGCCATCCTCGAGTCGTTCGAAACCGACAAGCAGGAGGCCGACAAGGAGTCCAACAGGCGGCAGGGCGCCCAGGATTACGACGCCCACGCCCGGCACCGCGACGAGGCCGACACCGCATCGATCCCCACCCAGCGCGGGTAACTGAGCCCGAGCTGATCGTGCCGGCCCGCTGCACCCGGCGTCGCCGCGCTTGCGACCGTCACGGCCGGATGGTGCCGGCCCGCTGCACCCGGCGTCGCCGCGCTTGCGACCGTCACGGAAGGAGTTAGTCCACCGACTTGGCGCGTCACCTCTTGACGGAAGCGCCCCAAAGGGTCACTCTGTTGGGCAGTATGTATGCACGGGAAGTTCGAATCGCCAGCCAGCGCCGATACCCCCGAGCACGGTAGTTGAGGAATGCGCCGTCCTGCGCTATTGTTGGACGTTGCGCTGGCTGCCTCCTGCCCATCTCACACCTGCCACCCGAAACAGTGGTCTTAGCCTGAGCTATCTCTGGTTCAGAGATCTACCTGTGTGCGTGAGATCGGGCAGAGCGTTCGCCAGCCGAACCGACAAGTTATAGCGGCGAACGGGTCCGGTGGCCGCCGGGTCTGCAGTCGCATGAGGTGCTGGAAGGATGCATCTTGGCACTCTCCCGCCAGAGCAAGAAAAATTCACCAGGTTCGTTAGGTTCCTCTTCCGCCAATAGCTCCGTACCAGGAGCGCCCGACCGCATTTCGTTCGCCAAGCTGCGCGAGCCTCTCGAGGTTCCGGGCTTGCTGGATGTGCAGACCGACTCGTTCGCGTGGCTGGTCGGTGCGCCTAGCTGGCGTGAGATCGCCACGGCGCGTGGCGAGGCGGACCCGACCGGTGGCCTCGAAGAGGTGCTCAAAGAGCTGTCACCAATCGAGGACTTCTCGGGCTCCATGTCGCTGTCCTTCTCCGACCCACGGTTCGACGAGGTCAAGGCCCCCGTCGACGAGTGCAAAGACAAGGACATGACGTACGCGGCCCCGCTGTTCGTCACCGCCGAGTTCATCAACAACAACACCGGCGAGATCAAGAGCCAGACGGTGTTCATGGGTGACTTCCCGATGATGACCGAGAAGGGCACCTTCATCATCAACGGGACCGAGCGTGTGGTGGTCAGCCAGCTGGTCCGCTCGCCCGGCGTGTACTTCGACGGGACCATCGACAAGTCCACCGAGAAACTGCTGCACAGCGTCAAGGTGATCCCGAGCCGAGGTGCGTGGCTGGAGTTCGACATCGACAAGCGCGACACCGTCGGTGTGCGCATCGACCGCAAACGTCGCCAGGCCGTGACCGTCTTCCTCAAGGCGCTGGGCTGGAGCAACGAGCAGATCCGGGAGCGCTTCGGCTTCTCCGAGATCATGATGCAGACGCTGGAGCGTGACCCCACCGCCGGCAACGACGAGGCGCTGCTGGAGATCTACCGGCGGCTGCGTCCGGGCGAGCCGCCGACCAAAGAGTCGGCGCAGACGCTCCTGGAGAACCTGTTCTTCAAGGAGAAGCGCTACGACCTGGCCCGTGTTGGTCGCTACAAGATCAACAAGAAGCTGGGCCTGAGCGCTACGCCGGCCGAGACGTCGTCGACCACGCTGACCGAAGAGGACGTCGTCGCGACCGTCGAGTATCTGGTGCGCCTGCACGAGGGGCAGGCCACGATGACGGTGCCCGGTGGCGTCGAGGTTCCGGTGGAGACCGACGACATCGACCACTTCGGCAACCGCCGGCTGCGTACGGTCGGTGAGCTGATCCAGAACCAGATCCGGGTCGGCATGTCCCGGATGGAGCGCGTGGTCCGTGAGCGGATGACCACCCAGGACGTCGAGGCGATCACGCCGCAGACCCTGATCAACATCCGGCCGGTGGTCGCCGCGATCAAGGAGTTCTTCGGCACCAGCCAGCTCTCGCAGTTCATGGACCAGAACAATCCGCTGTCGGGTCTGACCCACAAGCGCCGCCTGTCGGCGCTGGGCCCCGGCGGTCTGTCCCGTGAGCGCGCCGGCCTCGAGGTCCGTGACGTGCACCCCAGCCACTACGGCCGGATGTGTCCGATCGAGACGCCGGAAGGCCCGAACATCGGTCTGATCGGATCGCTGTCGGTGTACGCGCGGGTCAACCCGTTCGGCTTCATCGAGACGCCGTACCGCAAGGTTGTCGACGGTGTGGTCACCGACGAGATCCAGTACCTGACCGCCGACGAGGAAGACCGCCACGTCGTCGCCCAGGCCAACTCGCCGATCGACGATCAAGGACGGTTCACCGAGCACCGCGTGCTGGTTCGCCGTAAAGGTGGCGAGGTCGAGAACGTGTCCTCGGCCGAGGTCGACTACATGGACGTCTCGCCGCGCCAGATGGTGTCGGTGGCCACCGCCATGATCCCGTTCCTCGAGCACGACGACGCCAACCGTGCCCTGATGGGTGCCAACATGCAGCGCCAGGCGGTTCCGCTGGTACGCAGCGAGGCACCGCTGGTGGGAACCGGTATGGAGCTGCGCGCCGCGATCGATGCCGGCGATGTCGTCGTTGCCGACAAGGCCGGCGTCATCGAGGAGGTGTCCGCCGACTACATCACCGTGATGGCCGACGACGGCACCCGGCACACCTACCGGATGCGCAAGTTCGCCCGGTCCAACCACGGCACCTGCGCCAACCAGCGTCCGATCGTGGACGCCGGTGAGCGGGTCGAGGCCGGCCAGGTCATCGCCGACGGGCCGTGCACCGACAACGGTGAGATGGCGCTGGGCAAGAACCTGCTCGTCGCGATCATGCCGTGGGAGGGCCACAACTACGAGGACGCGATCATCCTGTCCAACCGCCTGGTTGAAGAGGACGTGCTGACGTCGATTCACATCGAGGAGCACGAGATCGACGCCCGCGACACCAAGCTGGGCGCCGAGGAGATCACCCGGGACATCCCGAACGTCTCCGATGAGGTGCTGGCTGACCTCGACGAGCGCGGCATCGTCCGCATCGGCGCCGAGGTCCGTGACGGCGACATCCTGGTCGGCAAGGTCACCCCGAAGGGTGAGACCGAGCTGACCCCGGAGGAGCGGCTGCTGCGGGCGATCTTCGGTGAGAAGGCCCGCGAGGTCCGCGACACGTCGTTGAAGGTGCCGCACGGCGAGTCCGGCAAGGTCATCGGCATCCGGGTGTTCTCCCGCGAGGACGACGACGAGCTGCCCGCCGGTGTCAACGAGCTGGTCCGGGTCTACGTCGCGCAGAAGCGCAAGATCTCCGACGGTGACAAGCTGGCCGGCCGACACGGCAACAAGGGCGTCATCGGCAAGATCCTGGCGCAGGAGGACATGCCGTTCCTGCCGGACGGCACGCCGGTGGACATCATCCTGAACACGCACGGTGTGCCGCGACGGATGAACATCGGCCAGATCCTGGAGACCCACCTCGGGTGGTGCGCTCACAGCGGGTGGAAGGTCGACGTCGCCGGCGGTGTCCCGGCCTGGGCCGAGAACCTGCCCGAGGGCATGCTCGAAGCCGAGTCGAACAACATCGTCTCGACCCCGGTGTTCGACGGCGCCAAGGAGGACGAGCTGACCGGCCTGCTGGCCTCGACGCTGCCCAACCGCGACGGCGACGTGCTGGTCAACAAGGACGGCAAGGCTGTCCTGTTCGACGGTCGCAGTGGTGAGCCGTTCCCGTACCCGGTGACGGTCGGCTTCATGTACATCATGAAGCTGCACCACTTGGTGGACGACAAGATTCACGCCCGCTCCACCGGCCCGTACTCGATGATCACCCAGCAGCCGCTCGGTGGTAAGGCGCAGTTCGGTGGTCAGCGGTTCGGTGAGATGGAGTGCTGGGCCATGCAGGCTTACGGCGCCGCGTACACGCTGCAGGAGCTGTTGACCATCAAGTCCGACGACACCGTCGGCCGGGTCAAGGTGTACGAGGCAATCGTCAAGGGCGAGAACATCCCCGAGCCGGGCATCCCCGAGTCGTTCAAGGTGCTGCTCAAGGAGCTGCAGTCGTTGTGCCTGAACGTCGAGGTGTTGTCCAGCGACGGCGCGGCCATCGAGATGCGCGACGGCGACGACGAGGACCTGGAGCGCGCTGCCGCGAACCTGGGAATCAACTTGTCGCGCAACGAATCTGCGTCCGTAGAAGACCTTGCTTAATTTGTTTTCTAGTCCCGAAAGGGGAAAGGGAGTTACGTGTTAGACGTCAACTTCTTCGATGAACTCCGCATCGGCCTGGCCACCGCGGAGGACATCCGTAACTGGTCATACGGCGAGGTCAAGAAGCCGGAAACCATCAACTACCGCACGCTCAAGCCCGAGAAGGACGGCTTGTTCTGCGAGAAGATCTTCGGACCGACTCGCGATTGGGAGTGCTACTGCGGCAAGTACAAGCGCGTGCGCTTCAAGGGCATCATCTGTGAGCGCTGTGGCGTCGAGGTGACCCGTGCCAAGGTGCGTCGTGAGCGGATGGGCCACATCGAGCTGGCCGCGCCGGTCACCCACATCTGGTACTTCAAGGGTGTGCCCTCGCGGTTGGGCTATCTGCTCGACTTGGCGCCGAAGGATCTCGAGAAGATCATCTACTTCGCTGCCTACGTCATCACCGCCGTCGACGACGAGATGCGGCACAACGAGCTGTCCACGCTCGAGGCCGAGATGGTGGTCGAGCGTAAGGCAGTCGAAGATCAGCGTGACGCTGACCTCGAGGCCCGTGCGCAGAAGCTGGAAGCCGACCTGGCCGAGTTGGAGGCCGAAGGCGCGAAAGCCGATGCGCGGCGCAAGGTTCGCGACGGCGGCGAGCGTGAGATGCGTCAGCTCCGTGACCGGACCCAGCGTGAGCTGGACCGGCTGGAGGAGATCTGGACCACCTTCACCAAGCTGGCACCCAAGCAGCTGATCGTCGACGAGGTGCTGTACCGCGAGCTCATCGACCGCTACGGCGAGTACTTCACCGGCGCCATGGGCGCGGAGTCGATCCAGAAGCTGATCGAGAACTTCGACATCGATGCCGAGGCGGAGATTCTTCGCGACGTCATCCGGAACGGCAAGGGGCAGAAGAAGCTTCGCGCGCTGAAGCGGCTCAAGGTCGTCGCGGCCTTCCAGACGAACCGCAACTCGCCGATGGGCATGGTGCTCGACGCCGTTCCGGTGATCCCGCCGGAGCTGCGGCCGATGGTCCAGCTCGACGGGGGCCGTTTCGCCACCAGCGACCTGAACGACCTGTACCGCCGCGTGATCAACCGCAACAACCGTCTCAAGAGGCTGATCGACCTCGGCGCACCCGAGATCATCGTCAACAACGAGAAGCGGATGCTGCAGGAGTCGGTCGATGCGTTGTTCGACAACGGTCGTCGCGGTCGTCCCGTCACCGGACCGGGCAACCGTCCGCTCAAGTCGCTGTCGGATCTACTCAAGGGTAAGCAGGGCCGGTTCCGTCAGAACCTGCTCGGTAAGCGTGTGGACTACTCGGGCCGTTCGGTCATCGTGGTCGGTCCGCAGCTCAAGCTGCACCAGTGTGGTCTGCCCAAGCTGATGGCTCTGGAGCTGTTCAAGCCGTTCGTGATGAAGCGGCTGGTCGACCTGAACCATGCGCAGAACATCAAGAGCGCCAAGCGAATGGTGGAGCGTCAGCGTCCGCAGGTGTGGGACGTGCTCGAAGAGGTCATCGCCGAGCACCCGGTGCTGCTGAACCGCGCACCGACCCTGCACCGCCTCGGTATTCAGGCCTTCGAGCCACAGCTGGTGGAGGGTAAGGCAATTCAGCTGCACCCGTTGGTCTGTGAGGCGTTCAACGCCGACTTCGACGGTGACCAGATGGCTGTACACCTGCCGCTGAGCGCGGAGGCGCAGGCCGAGGCCCGCATCCTGATGCTGTCGAGCAACAACATCCTCTCGCCGGCATCGGGTCGTCCGCTGGCCATGCCGCGTCTGGACATGGTGACCGGGCTGTACTTCCTGACCACCGAGATCGACGGCGAAAAGGGCGAATACCGGCCCGCCGCCAAGGACCGCCCGGAGTCTGGCGTGTACGCCTCGCCGGCCGAAGCGATCATGGCGTTGGACCGCGGCACATTGAGTGTGCGCGCAAAGATCAAGGTGCGGCTGACTCAGCTGCGTCCGCCTGCCGAGATCGAGGCCGAGCTGTTCGGCCAAAACGGCTGGCAGCCAGGCGATTCCTGGCTCGCTTCAACCACGCTGGGCCGGGTGATCTTCAACGAGCTGCTGCCCGTCGGGTATCCGTTCGTGGACAAGCAGATGCACAAGAAGGTGCAGGCTGCGATCATCAACGACTTGGCCGAGCGCTACCCGATGATCGTGGTCGCTCAAACCGTCGACAAGCTCAAGGACGCCGGTTTCCACTGGGCCACCCGAAGCGGGGTCACGGTTTCGATGGCCGACGTGTTGGTGCCGCCGGGCAAGCAGGAGATCCTCGACGCCTACGAAGCGCGCGCCGACAAGGTCGAAAAGCAGTTCCAGCGTGGTGCTTTGAACCACGGCGAGCGCAACGAGGCGTTGGTGGAGATCTGGAAGGAAGCCACCGACCAGGTTGGTGAGGCACTGCGGGAGCACTACCCGGCCGACAACCCGATCATCACGATCGTCGACTCGGGCGCCACCGGTAACTTCACCCAGACCCGGACGCTGGCCGGCATGAAGGGTCTGGTGACGAACCCGAAGGGTGAGTTCATCCCGCGGCCGATCAAGTCGTCGTTCCGTGAAGGCCTGACCGTGTTGGAGTACTTCATCAACACCCACGGCGCGCGGAAGGGTCTGGCGGACACCGCATTGCGTACCGCCGACTCGGGTTACCTGACCCGTCGTCTGGTCGACGTCAGCCAGGACGTCATCGTTCGCGAGACCGACTGCGGTACCGAGCGCGGCATCCTCGTCGAGCTGGCTGAGCGTCAGCCCGACGGCACGCTGATCCGTGACCCGTTCATCGAAACCTCTGCTTACGCAAGGACGTTGGGCACCGACGCGGTGGATGGCGACGGCAACGTCGTGGTCGCCCGCGGGCACGACATCGGTGACCCGGAGATCGACGCCCTGCTGGCCGCCGGTATCACGCAGGTGAAGGTGCGTTCGGTGCTGACCTGCACCACCGGCACCGGCGTCTGCGCGACGTGCTACGGCCGTTCGATGGCGACCGGCAAGCTGGTCGACATCGGCGAGGCCGTCGGTATCGTCGCGGCGCAGTCCATCGGTGAGCCCGGCACGCAGCTGACCATGCGTACCTTCCACCAGGGTGGTGTCGGTGAGGACATCACCGGCGGTCTGCCTCGTGTGCAGGAGCTGTTCGAGGCCCGGGTGCCGCGCGGTAAAGCCCCGATCGCCGACGTCACCGGACGGGTGCGTATGGAAGAGGGCGAGCGCTTCTACAAGATCACCATCGTCCCCGACGACGGTGGCGAGGAAGTGGTCTACGACAAGCTGTCCAAGCGGCAGCGGCTGCGCGTCTTCAAGCACGAGGACGGCTCCGAGCGACTGCTCGCCGACGGCGACCACGTCGAGGTCGGTCAACAGCTGATGGAAGGCTCGGCCGACCCGCACGAGGTGCTGCGCGTGCAGGGCCCCCGCCAGGTGCAGATCCACCTCGTCCGGGAGACCCAGGAGGTCTACCGCGCCCAGGGTGTGTCGATCCACGACAAGCACATCGAGGTCATCGTCCGGCAGATGCTGCGCCGGGTGACCATCATCGACTCGGGCGCAACGGAGTTCCTGCCCGGCTCGCTGATCGACCGTGCCGAGTTCGAGGCGTCGAACCGCCGGGTGGTGGCCGAAGGCAGCGAGCCCGCGGCCGGCCGTCCGGTGCTGATGGGTATCACCAAGGCGTCGCTGGCCACCGACTCGTGGTTGAGCGCGGCGTCGTTCCAGGAGACCACGCGCGTGCTGACTGATGCGGCGATCAACTGCCGCAGCGACAAGCTGCAGGGTCTGAAGGAGAACGTGATCATCGGAAAGCTGATCCCGGCCGGGACCGGTATCAACCGGTACCGCAACATCCAGGTGCAGCCGACCGAGGAGGCCCGTGCTGCGGCGTACACGATCCCGTCGTACGAGGATCAGTACTACAGCCCGGACTTCGGTCAGGCCACCGGAGCCGCGGTTCCGCTGGACGACTACGGATATTCCGACTACCGGTAGTTCGACGACGATGCGGCGAGTTACGAGCCGCTGAGGAGTCGGACAATCGAGCGGTAGTTCGACGACGATGCGGCGAGTTACGAGCCGCTGAGGAGTCGGACAATCGAGCGGTAGTCCCCGCTATCGGCGTACACGAAAGAGCCCCGGGTTTCGCCCGGGGCTTTTTCGTGCGCAGCGCGTGCCGAGTGTGCGTCCAGACGCACGTTCAACAGCGAGTGTGCGTCCAGATTCACGTTCGACGGCTAGTGTGCGGTGACTGCGGAGATTTCGCGAGGCCGTCCGGCTCTCCCACTAGACTGGCCGCGTGCTGATCGGTTCACATGTCAGTCCGCAGGATCCGCTGGCCGCAGCTGCGGCGGAAAACGCCGACGTCGTGCAGATCTTCCTCGGCAACCCGCAGAGTTGGAAGGCGCCCAAGCCGCGTGACGACGCCGCGGAGCTCAAGGCGGCGGCGCTGCCGATCTATGTGCATGCGCCCTACTTGATCAACGTGGCATCGGCGAACAACCGGGTGCGCATCCCGTCGCGAAAGATCCTGCAGGACACCTGCGACGCGGCGGCCCAGATCGGCGCCGCGGCGGTCATCGTGCACGGCGGGCACGTCACCGACGACGACGACCTCGACGAGGGCTTCGAGCGCTGGCGCAAGGCACTCGACCGGTTGGAGTCCGAGGTTCCGGTCTACCTGGAGAACACTGCCGGCGGTGACCACGCCATGGCCCGGCACTTCGACACCATCGGTCGGCTGTGGGATCACATCGGCGACACCGGAATCGGCTTCTGCCTCGACACCTGCCACGCCTGGGCGGCCGGCGAGACGCTGGTCGACGCCGTCGACCGCATCAAGGGCATCACCGGCCGGATCGACCTGGTGCACTGCAACGACTCCAAGGATTCGGCAGGCTCCGGCCGCGACCGGCACGCCAATTTCGGTACCGGGCAGATCGATCCCGACATGCTGGTGGCGGTGGTCAAGGCCGCGGATGCGCCGGTGATCTGCGAGACGGCCGAGGAAGGCCGCAAAGACGACATCGCCTTCCTGCGGGAGAAGACGAGCCGCTGACATGCTTCGTCGGATCGCGACGCTGGTGGGCGTCGCGTTGATCATCGCGGGCTGCTCGATCGTGCATCCGACGCCGCCGTCGGGCTTCGTGAACGGCACCAGCATCCACACCATCGACCTCGGTGGACGCGACCGTCATTATCGGCTGCACAAGCCCGCCGCGCTGCCCGCCTCGGCAAGACTGGTCGTCGTGCTGCACGGCGGCTTCGGCAATGCCGAGCAGGCCGAAAGGTCTTACGGCTGGGACCAATTGGCCGATTCGGAGAAGTTCGTCGTCGCCTATCCCGACGGTGTCAACCGGGCCTGGAACGTCAACGGCGGAGGCTGCTGTGGCAGGCCGGCGCGTGAAAACGTCGACGACGTCGCGTTCATCAGCGCAGCGATCGCAGACGTCGCCAAGAACATCGGCATCGACGCGGCACGGGTGTATGCCACCGGCATGAGCAATGGCGGCATGATGTCGTACACACTGGCCTGCGATACCACACTGTTCGCCGCGATCGGCCCGGTCTCGGGCACCCAGCTCGGCTCGTGCCGCTCCCCGCATCCGGTGTCCGTCATGGCGGTGCACGGCACCGCCGATCCGCTGGTTCCCTACGGCGGCGGGCCCGGCCGCGGCTTCGCCCATGTCAACGGTCCGCCGGTGCCGGAGTTGAATGCGTTCTGGCGCAACATTGATCACTGTCAACCGCCGACGGCCGAGACCAGCGGTCCGGTGACCACGTCGACCGCCGGCTGCGCCGACAACCGCGGAGTGGTGCTGATTACCGTGACCGACGGTGGCCACCGCTGGCCCGATTTCGCCAGCAAGAGATTGTGGCAGTTCTTCGTCGACCATCCGCGCTGAGCATTACACCTCTTGTGCGGTTGTAGAAAGAATGTAACAGTGGTGGGCATGCCAGATACTCATGCCGTCATCAACCAGGTGCCGCTCCTGGAGGAGCACAACCCGGCCTCGTCTCCGGTCCTCATCGAGGCGCTGATCCGCGAAGGCGGGCAGTGGGGCCTGGACGAGGTGAACGCCGTCGGCGCGATCTCCGGCGCCCGGCAGACACAGCGCTGGGGTGAGCTGGCCAACCGCAACCGGCCCATCCTGCGCACCCATGACCGGTACGGACACCGGGTCGACGAGGTCGAGTACGACCCGGCCTACCACGAGCTGATGCGGGTCGCGATCGAGCACGGCCTGCATGCCGCGCCGTGGGCCGACGACCGTCCCGGCGCGCACGTCGTCCGCGCCGCCAAGACCAGTGTGTGGACCGCCGAACCGGGTCACATGTGCCCGATCTCGATGACTTATGCGGTCGTCCCGGCGCTGCGCTTCAACCCTGAGCTCTCCGCAATCTATGAGCCGCTGCTCACCAGCCGTGCCTATGACCCCGAATTGAAGCTTGCGACAACCAAAGTCGGCATCACCGCTGGCATGTCGATGACCGAGAAGCAGGGTGGGTCCGATGTTCGTGCCGGCACCACCCAGGCCACCCCCAACGGCGACGGCACCTACTCGCTGACCGGTCACAAGTGGTTCACGTCGGCGCCGATGTGTGACGTCTTCCTGGTGCTCGCGCAGGCACCGAGCGGGCTGTCCTGCTTCTTCCTGCCCCGCGTGCTTCCCGACGGCACCCGTAACCGGATGCTGCTGCAACGTCTCAAGGACAAGCTCGGCAACAACGCCAATGCGTCCAGTGAAGTCGAGTACGACGGCGCCACCGCGTGGTTGGTCGGCGAGGAGGGGCGCGGCGTTCCGACCATCATCGAGATGGTCAACCTGACCCGGCTGGACTGCACGCTCGGCAGCGCCACCAGCATGCGGACCGGGCTGACCCAGGCCGTTCATCACGCCCAGCACCGCAAGGCATTCGGCGAATATCTGATCGACCAGCCGCTGATGCGCAACGTCATCGCGGATCTCGCCGTCGAAGCCGAGGCGGCCACCATGGTCGCGATGCGGATGGCAGGCGCCACCGACAACGCCGTGCACGGGGATCAGACCGAGACCTTGCTTCGCCGGATCGGCTTGGCCGCCAGCAAGTACTGGGTGTGCAAGCGTGCCGCGCCGCACGCCGTCGAGGCTCTGGAATGCCTGGGCGGCAACGGTTATGTCGAGGAATCCGGCATGCCGCGGCTGTACCGTGAGGCGCCGCTGATGGGTATCTGGGAAGGCTCCGGCAACGTCAGCGCGCTGGATACGCTGCGCGCCATGGTAACTCGGCCGGAGTGTGTCGAGGTGCTGTTCGACGAGCTGGCCAAGAGCACCGGTCAGGACGCCCGGCTGGACAGCCATGTCACCAAGCTCCGCACGCAGCTTGGTGACCTGGAGACCATTCAGTACCGGGCCCGCAAGGTCGCCGAGGACATTTGCCTGGCGCTGCAGGGCTCGCTGCTGGTCCGGCACGGCCATCCGGCCGTCGCCGAAGCGTTCATGGTCACCCGGCTCGACCGGCAATGGGGCGGCGCGTTCGGGACCATGCCTACCGGGCTGGATCTCGCGCCGATCCTTGAGCGGGCCATGATCAAGGGATGACTCACGCCATCAGGCCGGTCGACTTCGACAACTTGAAGACGATGACCTATGAGGTCACCGATCGGGTTGCGCGAATCACCTTCAACCGCCCCGAAAAAGGCAACGCGATCGTCGCCGATACTCCACTGGAGCTCTCGGCTTTGGTGGAACGGGCCGACCTGGACCCCGGCGTGCACGTCATCTTGGTGTCGGGCCGCGGTGCGGGGTTCTGTGCGGGATTCGATCTGAGTGCCTACGCCGACCGCACCGGCTCGGCGGGCGGAACCGGCGCCTATAACGGCACCGTACTGGACGGTAAAATCCAGGGCGTCAACCACTTACCGGATCAGCCGTGGGACCCGATGATCGACTACCAGATGATGAGCCGCTTCGTGCGCGGCTTTTCCAGCCTGATGCACGCGGACAAACCGACGGTGGTCAAGATTCACGGCTACTGCGTGGCCGGCGGTACCGACATCGCGCTGCACGCCGACCAGGTGATCGCCGCGTCCGACGCGAAGATCGGCTACCCGCCGACCCGGGTGTGGGGTGTGCCGGCGGCTGGACTCTGGGCGCATCGACTCGGCGATCAGCGTGCCAAACGCCTTCTGCTGACCGGGGATTGCATCACCGGAGCGCAGGCCGCCGAGTGGGGCCTGGCGATCGAGGCACCGGATCCCGAGCACCTCGACGAGCGCACCGAACGTCTGGTGGAGCGGATCGCCGCGGTGCCGGTGAACCAGTTGATCATGGTCAAGCTCGCACTCAATTCCGCTCTGCTGCAACAGGGTGTCGCCACCAGCAGGATGGTCAGCACCGTGTTCGACGGTGTGGCGCGGCACACGCCCGAAGGCCACGCGTTCGTCGCCGACGCGGTCGAACACGGCTTTCGCGAGGCGGTCAAGCACCGCGACGAGCCGTTCGGTGACCACGGCCGGCGCGCATCTCAGGTGTGACGCCATGCCGAAATCGTTGGCACGCATGCCCGCCCGGTCGGTCGTGCTGAGCGTGCTGCTCGGTGCACATCCGGCGTGGGCCAGTGCGGCCGAGTTGATCCGGCTCACCAGTGACTTCGGCATCAGGGAAGCCACCCTGCGAGTCGCACTGACCCGAATGGTCAGCGCCGGCGACCTGGTCCGCTCCGCCGATGGCTATCGGCTCTCCGACCGCCTGCTGGCCCGGCAGCGCCGACAGGATGACGCCATGCGGCCGAAACTGCGCACCTGGCACGGACTCTGGACGACGGTGATCGTCACCAGCGTCGGCACCGATGCCCGCACCCGCGCCACATTGCGAAACACGCTGCAGCACGGACGTTTCGGTGAACTGCGCGAAGGGGTGTGGATGCGGCCGGACAACCTCGGGCTCGACGTGGACGCCGAGATCCGCGACCGGGTCCGGATCGTCGCGGCCCGCGACGACGCGCCCGTCGAGTTGGCCGGCCAGTTATGGGACCTGCCGTCGTGGGCTCGCACCGGCCAGCGGTTGATCGCCGACATGTCTGGCGCAACCGATGTTCCGGCCCGATTCGTGGTTGCCGCGGCAATCGTGCGGCACCTGTTGACCGACCCGGTGCTGCCCGAGGAATTGCTGCCGACCGACTGGCCGGGCGCGCGGCTGCGCACCGCGTACAACCACTTCGCCGCCGAACTACTCGAGCGGCGCGACGACATCCGACTAGTGGAGGCGACATGAGCGATCCGGTACGCGTAGAGCGCCACGGCCCGGTGACCACGGTGATCCTGAACCGGCCGGAGGCGCGCAATGCCGTCAACGGCCCGACCGCGGCCGCGTTGTTCGCCGCGTTCGACGAGTTCGAGCGCGACGACAGCGCTTCGGTCGCGGTGTTGTGGGGTGACCACGGAACGTTCTGTGCCGGGGCGGATTTGAAGGCTTTCGGCACACCGAACGCCAACGCGGTACACCGGACGGGTCCGGGGCCGATGGGGCCGACCCGAATGGTGTTGTCGAAACCGGTGATTGCCGCGGTGAGCGGCTACGCGGTCGCCGGCGGTCTGGAGCTCGCATTGTGGTGCGATCTGCGAGTGGCCGAGCAAGACGCGGTGTTCGGGGTGTTCTGCCGCCGCTGGGGCGTGCCGCTGATCGACGGCGGCACGATCCGGCTGCCGCGGCTGATCGGCCAGAGCCGCGCGATGGACATCATCCTGACTGGTCGTGCCGTCGATGCCGACGAGGCATTGGCGATCGGATTGGCCAACCGGGTGGTGCCCACCGGCCAGGCCCGCGAAGCCGCGGAGCAGCTCGCCGCCGAGCTCGCGGCGCTGCCCCAGCAGTGCATGCGGTCGGATCGGTTGTCCGCGTTGCATCAGTGGGGGAACAGCGAATCCGAGGCACTGGACTATGAATTCGCCAGCATTTCCCGGGTGGCCGCTGAGGCGACGGAAGGTGCTGGACGTTTCGCGTCCGGTGCCGGCCGCCATGGCGGGGCCGCGCAATAGATCGGTCAGCCGGCTTTGTTGATGGTGTTGCCGCTGCCGAGGTTGTCGACCTTGGGGCTGCCGTCCTTGTAGCTGATCGTGTTGTTGAAACCGACGACGTTGAGCTGCTTGTCGATCTTGTCCAGGGTGATCTTGTTGTCCGCGCCACCGATGCTGACCGTGCCGCAGGTGCCCTTGACCGTCAGCGTGTTGTTGGACCCGCCCACGTTCAGCGATTTGCCGTCGCCGCAGTCGAGAGTGGTTGTGGTGCCCAGTGATCCGTAGTTGATCGTGTTGCCGATGTCGAATTGCGCACCGGTGCTCGTCGTCGAGGGTGCTCGGCGAGGACGAGGCGCCCGGGGATGTCGTCGGCGCCGTGTTGTTCTTCGGGCCACAGCCGCCCACGCCGAAAACCACTGCTGCAGAGAGCGTCACGGCGGTCGCCGGGTAGATGCGCATGGCGCTCACGAACCCACGCGGCTGATGCGGTTGACCATGCCGAGTTCGCGACCGCGATCCCACACCACCGGGTCGCCGTTCTTGTAGAAGACCGACTCGTTGTAGCCGTAGACGGTGATGTCGTTGATGACGTTGTCGGCGACGATGGTGTGGCCCGAGCCCATCACCGACACCGCCCAACACGTCCCCAGCGCATTGACGACGTTCCGGGTGCCGTTGACGATCAGCGTGCCGCCGTTGCAGTCGATGGTCTGCTCGATACCTTCGCCGGTGATGTGGGTGTCGCCGTTCTTGGCCTGCCCGCTCGGAACGCCCGCGGCGGAGGTGAATGCGACGGCGATCGCGCAGGCCGCCAATGCTCGACAGGGGAACGACGATTTCATGCCCGAGCTCCTCTCGCATGGCGGGTGACCTGCTCGAAAAGAGCCTAGTGGTCGGAGGCGTCGGCAGACTAGAGTTCGTCGTTCCGGGGACCCGCAACTAGAGTCCGTAGTTCAACCCAACTGAAGGGCGACCGTCATGCCAGCTGAGCCGGTGTCATCGGCTGGTCGGTCGGGCGCCGGAGCGAAGCCAGCGGCCCGCGCGACCAAATTGAGTCGCGAGATCATCGTCAACGCCGCGCTCACGTTCCTGGACCGGGAGGGCTGGGACGCCCTGACGATCAACGCGTTGGCCACCCAACTCGGAACCAAGGGCCCGTCGCTGTACAACCACGTCGACAGCCTCGAGGACTTGCGTCGCACGGTGCGCATCCGCGTCATCGACGACATCATCACGATGCTCAACCGAGTGGGCGAAGGGCGGGCCCGCGACGACGCGGTGCTGGTCATGGCGAGCGCCTATCGCAGCTACGCCCATCACCACCCCGGCCGGTATTCGGCCTTCACCCGCATGCCGTTCGGGGGCGACGACCCCGAGTACACCGCGGCCACCCGGGGCGCCGCGACGCCGGTGATCGCCGTCTTGTCGTCCTACGGACTCGACATCGAGCAGGCTTTCTACGCGGCGCTGGAGTTCTGGTCGGCGCTGCACGGCTTCGTGCTGCTGGAGATGACCGGCGTCATGGACGACATCGACACCGACTCGTTGTTCTCCGACATGGTGCTGAGGCTGGCCGCCGGCATGGAACGTCGTAGCGGATCTGCGGCACAATAGATGCTGTGGCGGGCCTTGGCGGGCAGGCTCACCGGACCCCGACGCCGTCGCTTTGACCTGCCCGACCAGCGACGGGTATCGTAGATGCTCGTGCCTGGCGGCTTAAGGCGCTTGACCTGAGGCGCGCACGCCGGGCCAATTCGTATGTCCACGACGCAACGGATTTTCTCCTGCGGCGGGCGCGTGCGACACACCCGGCCGCGGGGGACCGCCAACGGGCATAACTGCAGTACAGAGACTTGAACCACACCTGAAACGCACAGCACCACAACACACGAAGTAGGAAGCCGGTAGATGCCAACCATTCAGCAGCTGGTCCGCAAGGGTCGTCGCGACAAGGTCACGAAGGTCAAAACCGCGGCCCTGAAGGGCAGCCCGCAGCGCCGCGGGGTCTGCACCCGCGTGTACACCACGACTCCGAAGAAGCCGAACTCGGCGCTTCGCAAGGTGGCGCGCGTAAAGCTGACCAGCCAGGTTGAGGTGACGGCGTACATCCCCGGTGAGGGGCACAACCTGCAAGAGCACTCGATGGTGCTGGTGCGTGGCGGTCGTGTGAAGGACCTGCCGGGTGTGCGCTACAAGATCATCCGCGGCTCGCTGGACACCCAGGGTGTCAAGAACCGCAAGCAGGCTCGCAGCCGCTACGGCGCCAAGAAGGAGAAGAGCTGATGCCGCGCAAGGGCCCCGCGCCGAAGCGTCCGCTGGTCAACGATCCGGTCTACGGATCGCAGCTGGTCACCCAGCTGGTGAACAAGATTTTGATGCAAGGGAAGAAATCGCTGGCCGAACGCATTGTTTATGCAGCGCTCGAACAAGCCCGCGACAAGACCGGCACCGACCCGGTGATCACGCTCAAGCGTGCTCTCGACAACGTCAAGCCGGCCCTGGAAGTGCGTAGCCGCCGCGTCGGTGGTGCCACCTACCAGGTGCCCGTCGAGGTCCGCCCGGAGCGGTCGACCACGCTCGCGTTGCGTTGGCTGGTCAGCTTCTCCCGGCAGCGTCGGGAGAAGACGATGACCGAGCGCCTGGCGAACGAGATTCTGGATGCCAGCAATGGCCTGGGGGCCTCCGTCAAGCGACGCGAGGACACCCACAAGATGGCCGAGGCAAACCGGGCCTTCGCGCACTACCGCTGGTAGGTAGGGCCGGGCGGCACCAGGCAAGGTGGCCGGCCGAAGCGCGAGACCGAACAGCGAAGTAACTACGCAATCGAAAGAGTGGGAAGATTCCCGTGGCACAGAAGG
This sequence comes from uncultured Actinomycetota bacterium, assembly GCA_963741555.1. Classification (GTDB taxonomy): domain Bacteria; phylum Actinomycetota; class Actinomycetes; order Mycobacteriales; family Mycobacteriaceae; genus Mycobacterium. The sequence goes on from CAVUIH010000001.1 coordinate 89,372, forward strand.
ACGTGCTGACCGACCTCACGAAGGTCCGGAACATCGGCATCATGGCGCACATCGACGCCGGCAAGACGACGACGACCGAGCGCATCCTCTACTACACCGGTATCAGCTACAAGATCGGTGAGGTGCACGACGGCGCCGCCACCATGGACTGGATGGAGCAGGAGCAGGAGCGCGGAATCACCATCACCTCCGCGGCGACCACATGCTTCTGGAACGACAACCAGATCAACATCATCGACACCCCCGGGCACGTCGACTTCACCGTCGAGGTGGAGCGCAGCCTGCGTGTGCTGGATGGCGCCGTGGCCGTGTTCGACGGCAAGGAGGGTGTCGAGCCGCAGTCCGAGCAGGTCTGGCGGCAGGCCGACAAATACGACGTCCCCCGCATCTGTTTCGTCAACAAGATGGACAAGGTCGGCGCCGACTTCTACTTCTCGGTGAGGACCATGGAGGAGCGCCTCGGGGCGAACGTCATCCCGATTCAGCTGCCCGTCGGCTCCGAGGGCGACTTCGAAGGCATCGTGGACCTGGTTGAGATGAACGCCAAGGTGTGGCGCGGCGAGACCAAGCTCGGCGAGACCTACGAGACCATCGACATTCCGGCCGAACTGCAGGAGAAGGCCGACGAGTACCGCACCAAGTTGCTCGAGGCCGTCGCGGAGACCGACGAAACTCTGCTGGAGAAGTATTTCGGCGGCGAGGAACTGTCGGTCGAGGAGATCAAGGGTGCGTTGCGCAAGCTCACCATCAGTTCCACCGCTTACCTGGTGCTGTGCGGTAGCGCGTTCAAGAACAAGGGCGTGCAGCCGATGCTGGACGCCGTGATCGACTACCTGCCTTCGCCGCTGGACGTCCCCCCTGCCGAAGGCCACGTGCCCGGCAAGGAAGACGAGTTCATCACGCGCAAGCCGTCGACCGACGAGCCGTTCTCAGCGCTGGCATTCAAGGTCGCAACCCACCCGTTCTTCGGCAAGCTGACCTACGTCCGGGTGTATTCGGGCAAGGTCGATTCCGGCTCGCAGGTGATCAACTCCACCAAGGGCAAGAAGGAGCGGCTGGGCAAGCTGTTCCAGATGCACGCCAATAAGGAGAACCCGGTGGAGACGGCCTCGGCTGGCCACATCTACGCGGTGATCGGGCTGAAGGACACCACGACCGGCGACACCTTGAGCGACCCGAACCACCAGGTCGTGCTGGAGTCGATGACGTTCCCCGATCCTGTGATCGAGGTTGCCATCGAGCCGAAGACCAAGAGCGACCAGGAGAAGCTGAGCCTGTCGATCCAGAAGCTCGCTGAAGAGGACCCCACCTTCAAGGTGCACCAGGACAACGAGACCGGCCAGACCGTGATCGGCGGCATGGGCGAGTTGCACCTGGACATCCTGGTGGACCGGATGCGCCGCGAGTTCAAGGTCGAGGCCAACGTCGGCAAGCCGCAGGTGGCCTACAAGGAGACCATCAAGCGCAAGGTCGACAAGGTCGAATTCACCCACAAGAAGCAGACCGGCGGCTCGGGCCAGTTCGCCAAGGTGCTGATCAGCCTGGAGCCGTTCCACGGCGAGGACGGCGCGACTTACGAGTTCGAGAACAAGGTCACCGGTGGGCGCATCCCGCGGGAGTACATCCCGTCGGTTGACGCCGGCGCCCAGGACGCCATGCAGTACGGCGTGCTGGCCGGCTACCCGCTGGTGAACGTGAAGGTGACCCTGCTCGACGGTGCCTTCCACGAGGTCGACTCGTCGGAGATGGCCTTCAAGATCGCCGGTTCGCAGGTGCTGAAAAAGGCTGCGCAGCAAGCACAGCCGGTCATCCTGGAGCCCATCATGGCTGTCGAGGTCACCACCCCCGAGGACTACATGGGTGACGTGATCGGCGACCTGAACTCCCGCCGTGGCCAGATCCAGGCCATGGAGGAGCGGAGCGGTGCACGCGTCGTCAGGGCGCACGTTCCGCTGTCGGAGATGTTCGGCTACGTCGGCGACCTGCGGTCGAAGACTCAAGGCCGGGCGAACTACTCCATGGTGTTCGACTCGTACGCCGAAGTTCCGGCGAACGTGTCGAAGGAGATCATCGCGAAGGCGACGGGCGAGTGAGCTAGCGAAGCCGACGGAGTAATCTTGCCCGGTCACTACCGCGGCACAACGGAAATAACAACACTGCTTTAACGAGCACCAACTAGTCCAGGAGGACACAGAAGTGGCGAAGGCGAAGTTCGAGCGGACGAAGCCGCACGTCAACATCGGGACCATCGGTCACGTTGACCACGGCAAGACCACGTTGACCGCGGCTATCACCAAGGTCCTGCACGACAAGTACCCCACACTGAACGAGTCGCGTGCGTTCGACCAGATCGACAACGCACCCGAGGAGCGTCAGCGCGGTATCACCATCAACATCTCCCACGTGGAGTACCAGACCGAGAAGCGCCACTATGCGCACGTCGACGCACCTGGCCACGCGGACTACATCAAGAACATGATCACCGGTGCCGCCCAGATGGACGGCGCGATCCTGGTGGTCGCCGCGACCGACGGCCCGATGCCGCAGACTCGCGAGCACGTGCTGCTGGCCCGCCAGGTCGGCGTGCCCTACATCCTGGTCGCGCTGAACAAGGCCGACATGGTCGACGACGAGGAGCTGCTGGAGCTCGTCGAGCTGGAGGTCCGCGAACTGCTGGCCGCCCAGGAGTTCGACGAGGACGCCCCGGTCATCAAGGTATCGGCGCTGAAGGCGCTCGAGGGTGACGAGAAGTGGGTCAAGTCCGTCGAGGAGCTGATGGACGCGGTCGACGAGTCGATCCCGGACCCGGTCCGCGAGACCGACTTGCCGTTCCTGATGCCCGTCGAGGACGTGTTCACCATCACCGGTCGTGGCACCGTGGTGACCGGCCGTGTCGAGCGTGGCGTGATCAACGTCAACGAGGAAGTCGAGATCGTCGGCATCAAGCCGGCCAGCACCAAGACCACGGTCACCGGTGTGGAGATGTTCCGCAAGCTGCTCGACCAGGGTCAGGCCGGTGACAACGTCGGTCTGCTGCTGCGTGGTATCAAGCGTGAGGACGTCGAGCGCGGTCAGGTCGTCGTGAAGCCCGGCACCACCACGCCGCACACCGACTTCGAGGGCAGCGTCTACATCCTGTCCAAGGACGAGGGCGGCCGGCACACGCCGTTCTTCAACAACTACCGTCCGCAGTTCTACTTCCGCACCACTGACGTGACCGGTGTGGTGACGCTGCCGGAGGGCACCGAAATGGTGATGCCCGGTGACAACACCGAGATCGTCGTCAAGCTGATCCAGCCCGTCGCCATGGACGACGGTCTGCGGTTCGCGATCCGTGAGGGTGGCCGCACCGTCGGCGCCGGCCGGGTCACCAAGATCATCAAGTAGTTTCGACAGCACAGCGGCGCTCACCTGAAAGGGTGGGCGCCGCTTTTGCATCTTGGTGTCGATCAGGATATTTTCATCCGCAAAGCGATACGTTGTCCCGCGTCATCGATTCTCCGACGGTGGGAGCAGCCATGCTTGCGCGTTATCTCAGAGCCCAGATCATGGTGCTGGTGTGTGGGGGTCTGGTCGGCCCGATTTTCCTCATCACCTATTTCGTTCTGCCCAACATGATGGGTTCTTTCGGCACAGATATGGGCTCGGCGGTCCAGCAGAACACCGCATGGATGCTGTGGGTCGGGCTGCTGATCACGGTCGCCGGCGTGCTGGTCGCGCTGTGGCTGGCCAACCGCGGCGCGAAGTTGTCGGTCAAAAGCGCAGCCCTGCACCAGACCGGAGTGTTGACGACGGCCCAGATCCAGGGCTTCGGGGAGACCGGCATGCGGATCAACGAACGCCCGGTGGTCAACCTCGACCTGCACATCGCCGGCCCCGGATTCGCGTTCAACAGCCAAAAGCGGGTGACGGTCGACATCTCCAAGCAGGCCATCGTCACCGCGCGCAAACTCGTGGTACTCGTGGACCCGAACACGCACGACTACGAGATCGAGTGGCAGGCAAGCGCGTTGATCGCGGGCGTGGTTCCCGCGCAGATCACGATCGCCGAGGACAACAAGACCTACGACCTGAGCGGTCAGGCCGGTCCGCTGATGGAGATCCTGCAAATCTACAAATCCAACAACCTACCGATCAGCGGCGCGGTTGACCTGCGCTCGAACCCGGCGGTGCGCCAACAGGTCCTGGCCGTGGTCCGGCGCGCAGCTGCTGCCGAGCCGCCCGCCCCGGCCGGCGGAGGCGGTGTCGCCGCGCCGCCCCAGCCGTCCGTCGCCCAGCGACTCGAGGAGTTGGACAAGTTGCACCAATCCGGCGCGTTGAGCAGCGAGGAATACGCCGGCAAGCGAGCGCAGATCATCGCCGACATCTGAGCCGGGCGCCGGCTGGAGGGGCATTAGAACACGTTTCAGTTTCGCTGCTAGCCTGATCGGCAGTCGGCGAGAGGGACTGGTGTGGCTGAAACACTGCACGGGCGGGTGGCATTCATCACCGGCGCCGCACGCGGCCAGGGGCGCGCGCATGCCGCGCGGTTGGCGCGAGAGGGCGCGGACATCATCGCCCTGGACATCTGTGGGCCGGTGTCCGGCAGCATCACTTATCCCGCGGCCACTGCTGAGGACCTGGCCGAGACGGTCCGGGCGGTGGAAGCCGAAGGGCGAAAGGTGTTGGCGCGTGCGGTCGACATTCGTGACGACGCGGCGGTGCGCCAACTGGTGGCCGACGGCGTCGAACAGTTCGGCCGCCTCGACATTGTGATCGCCAACGCGGGTGTGCTCAGTTGGGGGCGGATCTGGGAGCTCACCGACGAGCAATGGGACGCCGTCGTCGGGGTCAACCTGACCGGCACCTTTCACACGCTGCGCGCGGCGATACCCGCGATGATCGACGCCGGCAACGGCGGCTCCATCGTGGTGGTCAGTTCGTCGGCCGGGCTGAAGGCCACACCCGGCAACGGGCACTACTCGGCCACCAAGCATGGACTGGTCGCGTTGACCAACTCACTGGCAATTGAACTCAGCGAGTTCGGCATCCGGGTCAACTCCATTCACCCCTATTCGGTCGACACACCCATGATCGAGCCGGAGCTGATGATGCAGGTCTTCGCCCAGCATCCGCATTTCATTCACAGCTTCGGGCCAATGCTGTTGCAGCCCAACGGTTTCATGAATGCCAGCGAGGTGTCCGACGTGGTGGCGTGGCTCGCTGGCGACGGATCCGGAACGCTGACCGGCGCGCAGATCCCGGTCGACAAGGGTGTGCTGAAGTACTAGCCGGCCATGTCGGCGAGAGTCTCGGCGAATCGGTCGACGGCCCAATCGATCTCCGCGGCCTTGATCACCAGCGGGGGAGCGATCCGCACCGTCGATCCGTGCGTGTCCTTGACGAGGACGCCGCGTTCGGCGAGTCGCCGGCTGAGCTGTTTGCCGCTGCCGAGGTCAGGGTCGATATCGACGCCGGCCCACAATCCGCGTCCGCGCACTGCGAGCACACCGTGGCCGATCAACGCCCCCAACCGCCAATGTAGGCGTGCCCCCAACCGCGTTGCGCGGCTTTGGTATTCACCGCGAGCGAGCATCGACACCACGGTGTTGCCGATCGCCGCGGCAAACGGGTTGCCGCCGAATGTCGAGCCGTGCTCGCCGGGATGCAGCACCCCCAGGATGTCGCGATCAGCCACCACGGCGGACAGTGGCACGACGCCGCCGCCCAATGCCTTACCGAGTAGATACATGTCGGGAACCACGTTCCAGTGATCACAGGCGAAGGTTCGGCCGGTGCGGGCCAAGCCCGACTGAATCTCGTCGGCGATCATCAGCACATTGCGGGCGGTGCAGAGTTTGCGCACGGCGGGCAGGTAGTCGTCGGGTGGCACGATCACACCGGCCTCGCCCTGGATCGGCTCGAGCAACACAGCGACGGTGTACTGGTCGATCGCGTCGGCCAACGCCTGGGCGTCTCCGAACGGCACCGATCGAAACCCCGGCGTGAACGGGCCGAAACCGCCGCGCGCCGTCTCGTCGGAGGAAAAGCTGACAATGCTGATGGTTCGGCCGTGAAAGTTGTTGTCGGCCACGACGATATTGGCCTGGCCTGCGGGAACGCCCTTGACATCGGTTCCCCATTTGCGCGCGACCTTGATCGCGCTCTCGACCGCTTCGGCGCCGCTGTTCATCGGCAGCACCATGTCCTTGTCGCACAGCGTCGCCAGCGCGGCGCAGAACCGGCCGAGCGGCTCGGCGTGGAAGGCCCGGCTCACGAGTGTGAGGACGTCCAGCTGGGCGTGCGCGGTCGCGGTGATCTCGGGATTGCGGTGCCCGAAATTCACCGCCGAGTACGCGGCCAGGCAGTCCAGGTAGCGGCGCCCCTCGACGTCGACGATCCAGGCCCCCTCGGCGCTGGCCGCCACCACCGGCAGCGGCGAATAGTTGTGCGCCGTGTAATGCTCGTCGCGTGCGATCGCCGACGCGGTCAATTCGCCGTGTCCTGCCGCAACAATGTCGGCAGCAGTCATTGCTCCTCTCCCTCGTCGCTGGCGCGGATCACGAATACACTTCGAGCGTGCAGCATTTCACTGACCCGCCGCCCTTGAGTAGCTCGGACAGGTCCACTCCGATCGGTTCGAAACCGGCGTCGGACAATTGTTCGGCAAAACCGACGGCGGCGGCCGGATGCACTACGTGCAGGCCGTCCGACACAGAGTTTAGCCCGAATACGTAGGCGTCGGCGCTGTCCACCAGGATCGCTTGCGGGAACAGCGTTTCCAGATGCGCGCGTGAGGCGTAGGTGAACGCGGGCGGATAGTAGGCGATGGTCGTGTCGTCGAGGACGGTCAGCGCGGTGTCGAGATGGTAGAACCGCGGATCGACAAGTTCGAGGCTGACGACCGGGCGGCCGAAGATCTCGGCGATCTGACCGTGCGCGCGCGGGTCGGTACGAAAACCCCATCCGGCCAGAATGGTTCCGCCCACCGGTAGCAGATCGCCCTGGCCCTCGTTGACGTGCCGAGTCTGCACGGGCTGGTAACCACGCGATCTCAACCAGTCGGCGTAGGCTGCCGACTCCTGTTTGCGCTGAGCGTATTTGAAGCGGGCGACAACCGCGGCGCCGTCGATGATCAGGCCACCGTTGGCGGCATAGACCATGTCCGGCAGGCCCGGCGCCGGGTCGACCAGGTCGACCGTATGTCCCATCTGCAGGTAGATGTCGCGGAGCTGCTGCCACTGCGCCACCGCAACGGTCGTGTCGACGGGGTTGCTGGTGTCCATCCAGGGATTGATCGCGTAGTCGACCGAGAAGTGCCGGGGCGGCGTCATCACGTAATGCCGCGTCCGTGCCCGTCGCTCGGTGGGCACTGCAGTGGAGGGCGCGACGCCCGCTGCCGGTTTCGCGAAGCGCGTCATAAATCAACGGTAGACAACACTTGTGAAGCAATCAATCGACAACGATTGCGTAGATAGCGTGTATTTGTTGCGCAAACTGACGCTTTACGGCAGTCTATTGTGTCAGGAGGGCTGATGGACCGGCTGGATGGCACCGACGAGCAGATTCTCGCGGAGCTCGCGCAACATGCCCGGGCGACATTTGCCGAGATCGGGGAGCGGGTGAACCTCTCGGCCCCCGCGGTCAAACGCCGGGTCGACCGGATGCTCGACAGCGGTGTCATCCGCGGATTCACCACCGTCATCGACCGCAACGCGGTGGGCTGGAACACCGAGGCCTACGTGCAGGTCTTCTGCCACGGCCGGATCTCACCCGACGAGCTGAAGCGGGCCTGGATCGACATACCCGAAGTCGTCAGCGCCGCAACGGCTACCGGGACCGCCGACGCCATCCTGCACGTGCTGGCCCGGGACATGCAGCATCTGGAAGACGCCTTGGAGCGAATCCGCACCAGGGCCGACGTCGAGCGCACCGAGAGCATCGTGGTGCTGTCGAATCTCATCGATCGGTCGCGGGCCCGGGACGTGGGGTGAGCAACCGTTCGCCAGCGCGATCGTGTATGAACGCCAGGTGACCAATAGCGCGGACAGCAAAGGAATTCTGATCGTCGGCGGAGGGCTCGCGGCGACCCGCACCGCCGAGCAATTGCGCCGGGCGGATTTCACCGGATCTGTCACCATCGTCAGCGACGAGGCCCACCTGCCGTATGACCGTCCGCCGCTGTCGAAAGAAGTGCTGCGCAGCGAAGTCGACGACGTGACGCTCAAGCCGCGTGAGTTCTATGACGAGCAGAAAATCACCTTGCGGCTGGGGTCGGCGGCCACCAGCGTGGACACCGCGGCGCAGACGGTGACGCTCGACGACGGGTCGGTGCTGGGCTACGACGAACTGGTCATCGCGACAGGCTTGGTGCCCCGGCGCATTCCGGCGTTCCCGGACCTGGAGGGAATCCGGGTACTGCGGTCCTTCGACGAAAGTCTTGCCTTGCGTCGGCATGCGTCCGAGGCGCACCGCGCCGTGGTGGTCGGCGCGGGATTCATCGGTTGCGAGGTGGCGGCCAGTCTGCGTGGCCTGGGCGTCGACGTCGTCTTGGTCGAGCCGCAGCCCGCGCCGCTGGCAGCGGTGCTCGGCGAGCAGATCGGTGGGCTGGTGGCTCGCCTGCACCGCGCCGAAGGTGTCGATGTGCGCACCGACGTCGGGGTGGCCGAGGTCCGCGGCGGTGATCACGTCGAGACCGTGACACTGACCGACGGCAGCGAGGTGAGCGCCGATCTGGTCGTGGTCGGTATCGGCTCGAAGCCGGCGACCGAATGGTTGGATGGCAGCGGCATCGAGGTCGACAACGGCGTGATCTGCGACTCGGCCGGCCGCAGCAGCGCACCGAACGTGTGGGCACTCGGCGATGTCGCGTCCTGGCGGGATCCGAAGGGACATCAAGTGCGCGTGGAACATTGGAGCAACGTCGCCGAACAGGCCCGGGTTGTGGTGCCCGCGATGCTCGGCCAGGACGCGCCATCTCAACGTCGTCGTCCCGTATTTCTGGAGCGATCAATACGACGTCAAGATCCAATGCCTGGGCGAGCCGATCGCCACCGACATCGTCCACGTCGTCGAGGATGACGGCCGTAGATTCCTCGCTTTCTACGAGCGTGACGGCGCTTTGGCCGGCGTCGTCGGCGGCGGTATGCCCGGCAAGGTGATGAAGTCGCGCGCGAAAGTTGCTGCCGCAGTGCCGATTTCCGAAGTACTGGGGTAGCGCGGCAGAGTCAGCCCAGGAACTGCTCGATCGCCTCGCGTAGGGCGGGCAGCGCTGTACCGGCTTGATGTTCGATGAGCGCCGCTTCTGCGACCATCCCGACCCACAACTGCGCTTTCGTAGGGATGCGGGCTTCGCAGTGCGGCGAAGTCGGATCGGCACAGCTCGGCGCTCGCGTTGTTGCGACGAGTGATCCGGAACGCCCGCGGTGATGAAGCGCGTCTTGCCGCGCTCGATCCGCAGCTATATGAAAGCGACCAGCGACAGCGACTACGCCATTCAGAAACGGGCGCTGGCACGAGCGCGGACCCGCGACGGTGTCATCCTGACGGCGGCGTTGTGGCGCAGTTTCGCTGAGCCGGATTACGACCTTCGCCCCGGTGCCGACCGCATCACGGCACCCTGCCTCGTCATCTGGGGATCGAAAGATACAGCGATACCACTGCGTTTGGGTCGGGCGACCGCGGCCGCGATACCGGGAGCGCAGCTGGAAGTCTTACCGACAGGCCATGTCCCGTTCTCCTCGGACCCGACCGGGTTTCTGGCTGTGACGACGCCGTTCCTGGCCGCCGCGCGGCGCACACCGCAGTGACCTCGAAATCCCTGCTGCGCAGACTATTCCCAGGTGACCGGCGGCCCGTGCGGTGAGCACACGGCCAGCAGTCGGTCGTCCCCGCCCGGCCAGCTGCGGGCCCGGACCGCGAACTCAACCGGAGCCTCAGGTGTTCGCCGATGTGGCTCCAGTGTCAGATGGGCGAACGGGGCATCCGGTGTGGCACGCGCTCCCAGTGCGTCGATCTCGGCGGCAACCGTCGCTTGCTCGCCGGCGGACAGGTATTGCCACATAATGGAATGCCACAGCACGGTGAGCGTGCCGGTCGCGACATCAAGATCGGCGACAGCGTCAATGGCATTGCGGCGGTGCAGATGTGCGGGAATCCGGCGGGCGATCTCGATCGCGCCGCGCAGCCTGTCCAGCCGCGCCTGCTGATCCGGCCAGACGTAACTGAGCAGCGTCAGCTCGCCATCGGAGCTGGTGGCATCCAGCGGCGCGATGTCGAAGCCCTGTCGTTCGATGATCTGCAGCTCCGCCGGGGCAGGCAGCCGGCCTCGCCACGCATCGTCGACGATCACCGGTGAGCCGGCCGGACCCCAGTCGCCGTCGGGATGGCAATAGCGGTAGTGGTCGGCGCGCAGGTTCAGACCCGCGCTGCAGCCGATCTCGAAAAGCCGCACCGGTACATCAAATCGCGCGCGAAGCAGCAGTAGGCCGCCGATCAGCGCGGCGGAGCGGCCGACCTCATTGGTCTGCGGCGGCTGGTCGAGCGCGTTCGCGCAGATAGCCGGCGTGCTCGGTGGCGGCCAGGACGATATCGGGCCATGCGGCGTCGGCATTCCAGCGCCCGCCAATGCTCGGATACCACTGGCGCAACGCCGCCACCCGGCCGTCGAGTGCCAACCGGTGCAATCCACCGAGCAGCCTGAGCGCCAAAGCCATACGCCCCGAGGCATTTTCATGCCCGGCCAGGATGGCCCCGAAGACCCCGTCGGCCTCGACGTTGTCGGCCACCCGGGCCAGCAGATCGCCGTACATCGACGAGCCCATTGCCGAGCAGACCTGACCCTGAACTCGGATGGACCGCAACAGGCGGCTGTCGTCGCTCACCGATCCAACGCTTCCAGTCCGGTGCGAACCACGTCGAAAGCGCTCCCGAGCGCCTCCGGCAACGAGACCGACTCATCGTCGAGCCAGTGCTCGTACGCGCTCAAAGCGACACCGAGCATCATCCACGCCACGGTCTGCGGCCGCAGGTCGGTGGTCTTGACGCCGGTCCGCCGCGCCACGAAGCCGGCGATGACGTCGCGCCAGCCCGCGTACATCGTCATCGAATATGCCTGCAGTTCCGCGGTCTGCAGGATCACCCGCATCCGCTGGCGATGCCGAGCGGTTTCGGATTCGTCAAAAGTGTTGAAAGACAACAGGGCCGTGCGTAGGGCCTCGCCAAGCGCCATGCCCGGATCGACATCGTCCAGTAGCTCACGTAGGTGCTGAAGATGAGCGTCGAAGTCTCCCCAGGGAATTGCGTTCTTCGAGGCGTAGTAGCGGAACACCGTCCTGCGGGCGATGCCCGCGGCTTGTGCGACGTCATCGACGCTCACCTCGGAGAATCCGCGTTCGGCGAACAGTCCGAGTGCGGCGTCGGCGATGTGCTGGGGAGTCGTCGAACGGCGGCGGCCGACCCGCGGCTGCTGCACCATAAGACCCTGCTCTTCCATTCCGGCACTCGATGCCATATTCTGTCGAAGATTCTGACCCCATCGACACGAACTTGTCGAGCCCCGGATAACGAAAGGCAACGTCATGGAGCCGAACCAAATGACAGATGGCGACACCGGAGCCGCCTCGCCGGCGACATCCAATTCAGCGCTGGTCACCGAGACCTTGGTTGAGGAAGTTTCCATCGACGGGATGTGCGGGGTCTACTGACCGTGGGGTGGGGGCCCCCGCAGGGTCCGCGTCGTCACCGTGCGAGTTCGATCCTGATCACGCGTGGCGGTTGCACCCGCAGGTTGCGGTGCGACCGGAGCCTTTTGGGGCACTGCTGTATCACTTCGGCACCCGCAAACTTTCGTTTCTGAAGAACCGCACCATCCTCGCGGTGGTGCAATCGTTGGCCGACCATCCAGACGCTCGGACCGCGCTCCGCGCCGCCGGAGTCGAGGACGCTGCGCTCGGGCCTTACCTGCACGCGCTCGGGGTGCTGGCCGGGTCCCACATGCTGGTACCGGCCGGGGCTGAGGAGGCCGCATGACAACCGCCGTCGACGATGCAGAGCAAGAGAGCGATGTGGGGGCACGCCCCCTAGCCGCGGCGCGGCTGGAGGTACCCCCACCCGCTTGCGGGGGAGAGGAGCGGCGCCGATGACTACCGCCGTACCACGGCTGATCGAGCAGTTCGAACACGGGCTGGACGCACCCATCTGCCTGACGTGGGAGCTGACCTACGCGTGCAACCTCGCGTGCGTGCACTGCTTGTCGTCGTCGGGCAAACGCGATCCGCGTGAGCTCTCTACGCAGGACTGCAAAAACATCATCGACGAGCTGGAACGCATGCAGGTGTTCTACGTCAACATCGGCGGCGGTGAACCGACTGTGCGGCCGGACTTTTGGGAGCTGGTCGACTACGCGACGGCCCATCACGTGGGTGTGAAGTTCTCGACGAACGGCGTGCGTATCACGCCCGAGGTCGCTGCCCGGCTGGCGGCTAGCGACTACGTCGACGTCCAGATCTCGCTGGACGGCGCGACCGCAGAAGTCAACGACGCCGTTCGTGGCCCCGGATCATTCGCGATGGCCATCCGCGCTCTGGAAAACCTTGCAGCCGCGGGATTCTCCGATGCCAAGATCTCCGTGGTGGTCACCCGGCACAACGTCGGCCAGCTCGACGAATTCGCCGCGCTGGCAAGCCGCTACGGTGCCACCCTGCGTATCACCCGGCTGCGGCCCTCGGGCCGGGGCGCCGACGTGTGGGACGAACTTCACCCGACTGCCGAGCAGCAGGTCCAGCTGTACGACTGGCTGGTCGCCAAGGGTGACCGGGTGCTGACCGGCGACTCGTTCTTCCATCTGTCCGGGCTGGGCGAACCGGGGGCGTTGGCCGGCCTGAACATGTGTGGTGCCGGTCGGGTGGTGTGCCTGATCGATCCGGTCGGCGACGTGTACGCCTGCCCGTTCGCCATCCACGACCGCTTTTTGGCCGGAAACATCCTGTCCGACGGCGGTTTTGACAAGGTCTGGAAAGACGCGCCGCTGTTCCGCGAACTGCGCGAGCCGCAGTCGGCCGGCGCCTGTGGCAGCTGCGGGCACTACGACAGCTGCCGCGGGGGTTGTATGGCGGCCAAGTTCTTCACCGGTCTGCCGATGGATGGCCCCGATCCGGAATGCGTCCAGGGGTACGGCGCGCCTGCCCTGGCCGTCGAACGCGACAAGCCGCGCCCCGCGGTCGATCACTCGCGCGGACCGCGGCGCAGTGGGCCGGTGCCACTGACGCTGTCCATGCAGCCACCGCTACCGCCGCAGCGGTTGTGCAACGAAAGCCCGGTCTGACCGTGGCCCGTGATGTCTGGTTCGAGACGGTCGCCATCGCGCAGCAACGCGCGAAGCGTCGGCTGCCGAAGTCGTCCTATGCCGCGCTGGTGGCCGCCAGCGAAAAGGGGCTGACCGTCTCCGACAACGTCGAAGCGTTCGGCGAGCTTGGTTTCGCGCCGCATGTAGTCGGTGCGGTTGAGAAGCGTGACTTGTCGACAACTGTTATGGGACAAGACATTTCCTTACCGGTCATTATCTCGCCCACCGGTGTGCAGGCAGTCGATCCGGATGGTGAGGTGGCGGTCGCGCGAGCGGCCGCGGCGCGCGGCACGGCGATGGGATTGTCGTCGTTCGCCAGCAAGCCGATCGAGGAAGTGATCGCCGCCAATCCCAAGCTGTTCTTCCAGGTCTATTGGTCGGGCGGTCGCGACGTGATCGCCCAGCGGGTCGAGCGGGCCCGGCAGGCCGGCGCGGTGGGTCTGATCGTCACCACCGACTGGTCGTTCTCGCACGGGCGTGACTGGGGTAGCCCGAAGATCCCCGAGCAGATGAACTTGCGGACCATGCTCCGGATGTCGCCGGAGGTGATCACCCGTCCGGGTTGGCTGTGGAGGTTTGGCAAGACGCTGCGCCCGCCGGACCTGCGGGTACCCAACCTGGCCGGCCGAGGCGAGCCCGGGCCGCCGTTCTTCGCGGCCTACGGGGAGTGGATGGGAACGCCGCCGCCGACCTGGGCAGACATCGCCTGGTTGCGTGAGCTCTGGGGCGGCCCCTTCATGCTCAAGGGTGTGATGCGCGTCGACGATGCGAAAAAGGCTGTGGATGCCGGTGTTTCGGCAATCTCAGTCTCGAACCACGGTGGAAACAACCTGGACGGCACTCCGGCGGCGATTCGCGCACTGCCCGCCGTCGCCGACGCGGTCGGCGACCAGATCGAGGTTTTGCTGGACGGCGGTATCCGGCGTGGCAGCGATGTGGTCAAGGCGCTCGCGCTGGGCGCGCGTGCGGTGATGATCGGCCGGGCCTATCTGTGGGGCCTGGCCGCCGCCGGACAGGCGGGCGTCGAGAACGTGCTCGACATTCTGCACGGCGGCATCGACTCCGCATTGATGGGTCTGGCTCGAGCGTCGGTCCACGATCTGAATGCGGATGACGTTCTGGTGCCGTCTGGGTTCGGCCGCGTGCTCGGTAGCTCCGCCGCGGAGTCGCAGCACCCGTAGCAGCGCGGAACGGCCTGCTCCGGGCGCGAGACTAGCGAGCATCCTGATGCTGACGGGACGGGCGTGGCGGCGCTGACCGCGCTTGGTGAACGTTATGCGATAAATTTTTTTTCCGGAGCGCCAACAATCAGTGCACGACAGGTGAATTCGGCTTACCATTCCCGAGTGGCAGTCAGCGCCGACCTCGGGAGCTCGACGTCGAGCCAGTTGCAGGGCATGCCGTCGGGGCTGGCAATACCGGTCGGATCCACCGAGCAGCACGGCCCCCACCTGCCATTGGACACCGATACCCGGATCGCGACGGCGGTTGCGCGCGGCGTCACGGCCCAATTGAGCGGGGCGCCGCAGGACCCACTGCGCTGGATGGTGGCGCCCGCGGTCGCTTACGGCGACAGCGGTGAGCATCAGAGCTTCCCCGGAACAATCTCGATCGGCACCAACGCCCTGACCGCGCTCTTGCTGGAGTTCGGCAGGTCAGCCACCTGCTGGGCGCAGCGCCTACTGTTCGTCAACGGCCACGGTGGCAACGTTGCGGCGCTGAGCCGCGCAGTGCGCCTGCTGCGGTCCGAAGGACGCGACGCCGCATGGTCTCCGTGCGTGGTGGCGGACGGCGACGCGCATGCCGGTCATACAGAAACTTCAGTAATGCTGAATATTTCGCCCGCCGACGTGCTCACCGACCGCTGGCGCGTCGGCAACGATGCACCGCTGTCCGATTTGATGCCGTCAATGCGGCGCGGGGGAGTCGCGGCGGTCAGTGAGGTCGGGGTGCTGGGTGACCCGACCACGGCCACCGCCGCGGACGGTGAGCGGATCCTGGCGGGAATGATCGGCGATTGCCTGCGCCGCGTCCGCCGGTGGGCGCCCGGGGCCGACGGGTTGCTCACATGACCCGCGTCGACGACGACGG
Source organism: uncultured Actinomycetota bacterium (assembly GCA_963741555.1). Lineage (GTDB taxonomy): Bacteria > Actinomycetota > Actinomycetes > Mycobacteriales > Mycobacteriaceae > Mycobacterium. The sequence goes on from CAVUIH010000001.1 coordinate 104,787, forward strand.
TGCCGGTGTAGGCACTGAGGAGTGGCGTAGACCGGCGTCGACGACGACGGTGCCGGTGTAGCCGCACTGGGAGTGGCGCTTATGACCCGCGTCGACGACGACGGTGCCGGTGTAGCCGGCACTGAGGAGTGGCGCTTATGACCCGCGTCGACGACGACGGTGCCGGTGTAGCCGGCACTGAGGAGTGGCGCTTATGACCCAGGCGCGGTTGCCGGACGGATTTGCCGTGCAAGTGGACCGGCGGGTCAGGGTGCTGAACCAAGGCTCGGCTTTGCTGGGTGGGTCACCTACCCGGCTGCTCAGGTTGGCGCCGGCCGCTCAGGACATGATCGCCGACGGCCGGCTCAAGGTCAGCGACGCGGTGACCGCGGAGCTTGCCCGCACCCTGCTTGATGCGACGGTGGCCCACCCGCGACCCGCGGGTGGGCCGTCGCATCGTGATGTGACCGTCGTAATTCCGGTGCGGGACAATGCTATTGGTCTACGCCGTTTGGTTCTCGGGTTGCGCGGTCTACGGATCGTCGTGGTGGATGACGGCTCGTCGACGCCGATCCGGCAAGAAGACTTCATGGGTGCGCATTGCAACATCGACGTCGTGCGGCACGCGCAGAGCAAAGGTCCCGCCGCGGCCCGCAACACCGGTCTGGCCGCGTGCACCACCGGCTACGTCGCCTTCATGGACTCCGACGTCTTACCACGCCGCGGCTGGCTGGAGGCTCTGCTGGGTCATTTCTGCGACCCCACCGTCGCACTGGTCGCCCCCCGGATTGTGGGTCTCGCGCAGACCGATCATCTGGTCGCTCGGTACGAGGCAGTGCGTTCGTCGCTGGACCTCGGTCAACGGGAAGCTCCGGTGATTCCCTACACCAGCGTCGCATATGTGCCGAGCGCCGCAATCATTTGTCGCACTTCGACATTGCGTGACATCGGCGGGTTCGACGAGACACTGCGCTCTGGGGAGGACGTCGACCTGTGCTGGCGGCTTGTCGAAGCCGGTGCCCGGCTGCGCTACGAGCCGATAGCCCAAGTGGCACATGATCATCGGACCGAATTGCGGGATTGGGTCACGCGTAAGGCCTTTTACGGCGGCTCGGCGGCCCCGCTGTCCGTGCGTCACCCGGACAAGATCGCGCCGCTGATGATCTCCGGGTGGGCGCTGACGGCGTGGATGCTGATGGCCGTCGGCTCGATATTCGGCTACTTGGCGTCGCTCTTCGTCGCCGCGCTCACCGGTCGTCGGATCGCGAAAGCCATCCAAGGACCCGACACCCACATGTGGGACGTCGTGGCGGTGGCCGCCCGTGGCCTGTGGTCGGCGGCGATGCAGCTTGCCTCGGCGATCTGCCGGCACTATTGGCCGTTAGCGTTGCTGGCCGCCCTTGCCTGCCGACCGTGCCGCCGGGTTGTGTTGGTGGCTGCCGTCGTCGACGGAGTGGTGGACTGGGCCAGTCGCAGGCAGTTCGCCGACGAGGACGCCAGACCGATCGGGTTGTTGACCTACCTGCTGCTCAAGCGTGTCGACGACCTGGCCTACGGCCTGGGGCTGTGGTACGGCGTGGTGCGGGAACGCAACATCGGTCCGCTGAAGCCGCAGATTCGGGTCTGACCCCTGACCGTTGCGGCGCTGCACAGTGATGTGCTGATCATCGGCGCGGGCAGCGCTGGATCCGTTGTCGCGAATCGTATTTCGGCCGATTCAAACTGCGTGGTCACCGTGCTGGAGGCCGGTGTCGGCCTGTCCGATCCAGCACTGCGCGCCGAGACAGCCGATGGGCTGCGGTTGCCGATCGGCACCGCGAGCCCGCTGGTCCAGCGCTACCAAACTCAACTGACCGATCGACCCGTCCGCCACATCGCGATCGTGCGGGGCGCCACGGTGGGTGGCTCCGGTGCGGTCAACGGCGGATACTTCTGCCGCGGTCTGCGGCGCGACTTCGACGGCTACCAGGTACCCGGCTGGGCGTGGTCGGACGTCGCCGAGCACTTCCGCGCGATCGAGACCGACCTCGATTTCAGCGGGCCGGCGCACGGCGACTCGGGGCCGATTCCGGTTCGGCGAACACGTGAAATCGTCGGCAGTACAGCGTCATTCGTTAGCGCTGTGCAGGATGGTGGCTTCGACTGGATACCCGATCTCAACGATGTGAGCGACGGCGGCGCGCTGCCGTCGGGTGTCGGGCCGGTCCCGCTGAACATCGTCGACGGTGCGCGCATCGGTCCGGGCGCCGCATTTCTGCTGCCCGTCCTGGAACGCCCGAATCTCACGCTGCTGACCCAGACCCGCGCGGTGCGGGTTCGGTTCTCCGGTAGTCGCGCAGTCGGCGTCGACGCGGTCGGCGCGGGCGGTCCGGTTACGCTGACGGCTGATCGCGTCGTGCTGTCCGCCGGTGCGATCGAATCAGCCCATCTGCTCATGCTGTCCGGCATCGGAGACGACGCTGTGCTGCGGGCGGCCGGTGTGGACGTGGTGAACCGGCTACCCGTCGGCCAAGCCTGCAGCGACCATCCGGAATGGGTACTTCCGACCACCTGGGAGATCGCGGTCGGCCGCCCGCCGCTCGAAGTCGTGCTCAGTACACTCGACGACATCGAAATCCGGCCCTACACCGGGGGATTCGTGGCCATGGTCGGGGACGGAACATCGGGACACCCGGACTGGCCGCATCTCGGTGTGGCGCTCATGCGCCCGCTGGCCCGTGGGCGGGTCACGCTGGTCTCAGCCGACCCGCTGGTGCCCCCGCTGATCGAACACCGCTACGACAGCGAGCCGGGTGATCTCGACGCATTACGACGCGGCTGCGAGGTTGCTCGCGAATTGGTATGTGCAACAACCAAACTCGGTGAGCCCGCGTGGTCGACATCGCAGCACTTGTGCGGCACTGCCCCGATGGGCCGCGCGCAGGATCCGGCGGCTGTCGTCGACCCCCAGTGCCGGGTGCATGGCGTCGACAACCTGTGGGTGATCGACGGATCGGTGCTGCCGACCACGACCAGTCGGGGCCCGCACGCCACCATCGCGATGCTCGGGCACCGGGCGGCGGAGTTCATCCGCTGACCCGTGGGCGTGTGATCTCGGCGACGAGAGTATTTTCGGACTATCGGTCTCGAACACAGACTGACGGTCTTGCACGCGAGCAGGAGGTGGTCTCCATCACCGACAAGACGGATCCACGGCCGGCACGTTCTCGGGCTCGCTTGCTGGAAGCCGCCACCGCGCTGCTTCGCTCCGGTGGCCCCAGTGCGGTGACCGTCGATGCGGTCACGCGTGGCGCCAACGTCGCCCGGGCCACCCTGTATCGCCACTTTCCCAGCGGAAACGACTTGCTGGCAGCGGCTTTCAACAGCTTGATACCGCCGGCGCCGATGCCGTCCGACCATGGCACGCTACGCGATCGGCTGATCTCGGTGGTGGTGGCATTCGGTCAATCGATCGCCGAGGCCCCAGGGATGGTGTCGGCGATGAGTTGGCTGTCGCTCGGCCGCGACCTGGAGCAGTTGCCGGAATCAGATCAGACCCGGACCGCCGACAGCCCGGCGATCACCACGCTGCGGGAACGTATCGCCCAGCAGTACGCCGCGCCGTTCGACGCGATCTTCAACAGCCCCGAGGCGGCCGAGCTCGGTGACATCGACCGCTCACGGGCTATTGCGTTGCTGATTGGCCCGGTGGTGTTGGGGCGGCTCTCCACCCTGCCCGACTTCGACTATCGCGAATGCGCTCGCGCTGCCGTCGACGGCTTCCTGTACGTCCATGGCGCACAAGGTAATTCGCTCAACACAGCTCGTAACTGACCGGTAGGTGCTTGAGGCCGCCGACGAATGTCGTCGCCATGAGCTCCGGCTGTCCATTCAGCTCGATCGATTTCAGCCGGGGCAGCAGTTCGGTGAAGAAGCTGTTGACTTCCATCCGGGCCAGCGCGGCGCCCAGGCAGAAGTGCACCCCGTAGCCGAAGGCCAGGTGTTTGTTGGGATCGCGGCCCACGTCGAATCGGAACGGGTCGGTGAATACCTCTTCGTCGCGGTTGCCCGACACATATGACAGGTACACCGACTCGCCCTTGGCGATCGGCACCCCGCGCACCGTGGTGTCCGCGGTGGCGGTGCGCATGAATTCCTTGACCGGGGTCACCCATCGGATCATCTCTTCGGTGGCCAGTGGCATCAGATCAGGGTTGTCGCGCAGGCGCTTTCGTTGATCGGGGTTGTCGACCAGGGCCTGCAGGCCGCCGGCGATGGTCGCGCTGGTGGTGTCGTGGCCCGCGCTGGCGACGATCACGTAGTACGACGCGGTGTCGACGTCGGACAGCGGTTCGCCGTCGACGCGGGCGTTGGCGATGGCCGACGCCAGGTCTTCGGTGGGATGTTCGCGGCGCGAAGCGGTGAGCGCGCTGAAGTAGCCGAAGAAATCGAGCAGCACCTGAAGTTGTTCTTCGAGGCTGGTGCCTCGTCGGAATTCGGCGTCGTCGCCACCGAACATTTCCTGGGTCAGCGTGAGCATGCGTCCGAAGTCCGATTCCGGCAGCCCGAGCAGCGACAAGATCACGTAGAGCGGGTAATTCACGGCGACCTCCTGCACAAAGTCGCAGGTGTTGCCCGTCGCCATCATCTTGTCGACGTAGATCTTGGCCAGCTCGTCGACCCGGAGTTTGAGCGCCCGCATCGCCTTGGGCCGGAACCAGTCCGCGCCGATCGCCCGCACCACCCGGTGTTGCGGATCGTCCATGTGGATCAGCGTGCGTAAACCCATCCCGGCGTCCAACTGTGCGCGGGCCATATCGTCGGCTTCGGCCGTGGCCAGCAACGGCCGCGGCGCGCTGATGAACAGGTCGTTGGCTCGCTCGATGTCCATGACGTCGGCGTGCTTGGTGATCGCCCAGAACGGCCGGTAGGGCGGGCAGTCGACCAGCGACACCGGAGCATGCGCGCGTAGGTGGGTCAGTGCCGCGTGCAGCCGCGGTTCGTCGGCGTAGGCCGTCGGATCAGTGAATACTTTGGCGGCCTCGTCAATGATCGGTGTGCTCATCTGCCTTCTCACCTGCCGGGTTGTTTGACACGTGTCACTGCGCCCAGTCTCCGCGATCGCGAATTATCGGATGACCGGTTTCCAGTAATCCGTAGGCTGTCGTTTCGTGCCGATCCGATCACCCCGTCGCCGACGGGCATGGGCCGCCGTGCTGGTGGTGGCCCTGACGGCGGCTGCGTGCGGACATGGCGCCGTCGTCCGATCGCGGAAGGCCGAGCCGCCCTACGCCGGCCCGTTGGACGCCGGGGTCGTGAAGACGTCGATGGGATCGCTGCGCGGTATGGCCGCCGCGGATTACCGTGTGTTCCAAGGTATTCCGTATGCAGCTCCGCCGGTAGGGCCACTGCGCTGGCAATTACCGCGGCCGGCGGTGCGGTGGCCGGGGATATTGGACGCGACCAAGCCAGGGCCGCAGTGCATGCAGGACACCGGACCTGACCCGCGGGTGGGCAAGCCGACCAGCGAAAACTGTCTCACGCTCAACGTCTGGGCTCCGCCGCGCGGACAACACGGTGACAAACGGCCGGTGATGGTGTGGATCCACGGCGGTGGGTTCGTCAACGGCAGCGGCGACATCTACCACTCGCGCTCGCTGGTGGTGAAGGGCCACATCGTCGTGGTCACGATCAACTATCGGTTGGGCGCGTTGGGATTTCTGGCCCACCCGTCGCTCGGGCCGCCGGGCGACGTTGGGAACTACGGCCTGGCCGACCAGCAGGCCGCGCTGCGCTGGGTGCGCGACAACATCTCCGCGTTCGGCGGCGATCCGCGGAAAGTCACCATCGCCGGCGAATCCGCGGGCGGCATATCGGTCTGTGATCACCTGGTGGCGCCCGGGTCGGTGGGCCTGTTCCGGGCGGCCATCATCCAGAGCGCGCCGTGTCAGGCGCAGGCCGACTTGGCGACCGGCGAGCGGCGCTCTATGGACTACGCGGCGCAGGCGGGCTGCCGCAATCCCGCCACCACGGCGGTCTGTCTGCGTGCGTTGCCCGCGGCGAGACTGGACCGTCCCCCCTGGTACTACTTCATCGGCGACTCCGACGGGCTGTCCGGTCCGGTCACCGGGGCGACGGTGCTGCCGGAAGGTCCCTTCGCGGCACTCGCCGCCGGCCGGGCGGCGCGCGTTCCGGTGTTGATGGGCGTCAACCATGACGAGTTCACGATGTTCGCGGCGTTCCGGCACCGGAAACTCGGTCGTGGTGTCAGACCCGCCGAATATTCGCATGTGCTCGACATGACCTTCGGCGGCGACGGCGTCCCGATCATGGCGCACTATCCGCCCGACCATTTCGGCGGGGATGTCTCGCTGGCCTACTCCGCGGCGGTCACCGACGGCGTCTTCGCCTGCACCACAGACCGATTGGCAGACTCACTGAGCCGGAACGCTCCGGTTTACGGCTACGAGTTCGACGATCCCCACGCGCCCTCGCCAGAGCCGTTGCGCGACGCGCCCTTTCCGGTCGGCGCCAGCCACTCGCTGGAGTTGGCCTACCTGTTCAACGTCGGCGGACTGCCGCCGTTTGATTCAGCACAGCAAGTGTTGTCCGACCAGATGATCAGCTACTGGACCCATTTCGTCATCGATGGCGCCCCGAAGGCCGCGGGCCTGCCCGACTGGCCGGCCCAAGACGGGAGCCCCGACCATAACTCCTGGATGTCGTTGCGGCCCAGCGGAAGCCAGATCGTCACCGATTTCGACACGGCGCACCAGTGCCCGTTCTGGGCGTCACTGAAAGGCCGATCGTGAGCACACCCGAACCGGGCGCGTTCGCTCAAGCATGGTCAGCGGCGTGGAACCGCCGCGACGTCGAGGCCGTCCTCGCGCATTTCCACGACGACGTCGTCTTCACCTCCCCGGTCGCGGCCGAATTGCTGCCCGGTGCAACAGGAGTGGTGCAGGGTAAAGCGGCGCTGCGGGAGTACTGGACGACGGCGCTGGCCGCGCTTCCCGAGCTGCACTTCGAGGTGCTGGGCGTGTACCGGGGCCAAGGTGTCCTGGTGATCAACTACCGCAACGAGCGCGGCCGACTGGTCAACGAGGTGCTGGAGTTCGACGCCGGCCGTGTCCGCCGCGGGCACGGCACCTACCTCGACTAGCCGGCGGGCGTGACCCAGGTGGTGATGTCGGCGAAATCCGGCGGGTCCACCTGCGCCCGCGCATGCAGCGACGTAGTGGCCTTGCCGAGATACTGCACCGTCAGTGTTTTTGGAGCCTTGGGGCTCCTACCGGTGGCTGCGCGGGACGGTGGCTTCCATCAGCATCCTCATCGCCACCTCCGCGGCGTTGCACGACGCGATCGCGTGCACCGTGTGCAAGTGGTTGTAGACCATGAACCACTTGGGGATACGGACCTCGGCCAAGCCGGGCTCCATGCGAATCACGGGTGGCAGCACCGAGGCGAAGTACGGAACTCGGGCCATCGCCGCCGCCGAGCAAAGCCGGCTGCCGCCCGGACGGCCGGCGAGGCGTTGCCATGCCGCATACGTGCTGGTCGAGCTCCTCATGGCGACACACCTTACTCAGGAGTAAGAAAGCGCTGCCGGACCTTCTGGCGGGATTTGGCCGTAACCGGGATCTAGGGCATACTGTTCGGGTTGCCTTGAGCCAGGTTTGCGCCTGGCAGGGCATACGACCGGCGCCCACGCGGGCGCCTCCGGTCCCAATCTGGAGCGCGACGAAATTTCGGTCGCGGACCAGGCTGCGTGAGGGCGACACACCCGACCGCGGGGGCCGGTGGACCAAGACAGGTAAACAGCGGCGCAATATCCGGGCGACGCCAGATCGCGTGACAGCGATTCGGTGCCCGGCGGGACAGAGTGAGGTAGGAGAAGCGTGGCGGGACAGAAGATCCGCATCAGGCTCAAGGCCTACGACCACGAGGCCATCGATGCCTCGGCGCGCAAGATCGTTGAGACGGTTGTCCGGACGGGCGCCAGTGTGGTCGGCCCGGTGCCGCTGCCCACTGAGAAGAACGTGTATTGCGTCATTCGCTCTCCGCACAAGTACAAGGACTCGCGGGAGCACTTCGAGATGCGCACCCACAAGCGGCTGATCGACATCCTTGACCCGACCCCGAAGACCGTTGACGCGCTGATGCGCATTGACCTGCCTGCCAGCGTCGACGTCAACATCCAGTAGGAGATCAGCAGCAATGGCGAGAAAGGGCATCCTGGGCACCAAGCTGGGTATGACGCAGGTGTTCGACGAGAACAACCGCGTCGTGCCGGTGACGGTGGTCAAGGCCGGGCCGAACGTCGTGACCCGCATCCGCACTCCCGAGAGTGACGGATACAGCGCGGTCCAGCTGGCCTACGGCGAAATCAGTCCGCGCAAGGTCAACAAGCCGTTGAGCGGCCAGTACGCCGCCGCCGGCGTGAACCCGCGTCGGCACCTGGCCGAGTTGCGTCTCGATGATGCCGAAGCGGCAGCAGGTTACGAGGTCGGCCAAGAGCTGACGGCCGAGATCTTCGACGCGGGAACGTATGTCGACGTGACCGGCACCTCCAAGGGCAAGGGCTTTGCGGGAACCATGAAGCGACACGGCTTCAAGGGGCAGGGCGCCAGCCACGGCGCGCAGGCGGTGCACCGTCGTCCCGGATCCATCGGTGGTTGCGCCACCCCGGCACGGGTGTTCAAGGGCACCCGGATGGCCGGCCGGATGGGTCACGACCGGGTCACCACGCAGAACCTGTTGGTGCACAAGGTCGATGCCGAGAACGGCGTGCTGTTGATCAAAGGCGCTGTCCCTGGACGCACGGGTGGACTCGTCGTGGTCCGCAGCGCGATCAAGCGAGGTGAGAAGTAATGGCTGCCGAGAAAACGGCGAAAGCACAAAAGATCGACGTCAAGTCGCCGGCCGGCAAAACCGAAGGCTCCGTTGAGCTGCCGGCTGAGCTGTTCGACGCACCCGCGAACGTCGCCTTGATGCATCAGGTGGTGACGGCCCAGCTTGCCGCCGCCCGACAGGGCACGCACTCGACCAAGACTCGCGGCGAGGTCCGCGGCGGTGGCCGCAAACCGTACCGGCAGAAGGGAACCGGTCGCGCCCGCCAGGGTTCGACGCGTGCTCCGCAGTTCACCGGCGGTGGTGTCGTGCACGGTCCCACGCCGCGCGACTACAGCCAGCGCACGCCCAAGAAGATGATCGCCGCCGCGCTGCGCGGTGCGTTGTCGGACCGGGCCCGCAACGGTCGCATCCACGCGATCACCGAGTTGGTGTCGGGGCAGACGCCGTCGACCAAGAGCGCCAAGGGTTTCCTGGCCACGCTGACCGATCGCAAGCAGGTGCTGGTGGTCATCGGACGTAGCGACGAGACCGGTGCCAAGAGCGTGCGCAACCTGCCCGGTGTGCACATCCTGTCGCCGGACCAGCTCAACACCTACGACGTGCTGCGCGCCGACGACGTGATCTTCTCGGTGGAGGCGCTGAACGCCTACATCGCGTCGAATATCAAAAGCGCTGAGGAGGTTTCGGCCTGATGGCGACTGTCACTGACCCCCGCGACATCATTCTGGCTCCGGTGATCTCCGAGAAGTCCTACAGCCTGATCGATGACAACGTGTACACGTTCGTGGTGCACCCGGACTCGAACAAGACCCAGATCAAGATCGCGATCGAGAAGATCTTCTCGGTCAAGGTGGCTGCGGTGAACACCGCTAACCGCCAGGGCAAGCGCAAGCGCACCAGGTCCGGCTACGGACAGCGCAAGAGCACCAAGCGCGCCATCGTGACATTGGCGCCCGGCAGCAAGCCGATCGAACTGTTCGGCAACACGGCGTAGCCAGGAATAGGCGAGGATAGAGAGACTTAACAGACATGGGAATTCGCAAGTACAAGCCGACGACTCCGGGTCGCCGCGGTGCCAGCGTGTCCGATTTCGCCGAGATCACTCGCTCAACTCCGGAGAAGTCGTTGGTCCGTCCGCTGCACGGTCGCGGTGGACGTAACGCGCACGGCCGCATCACCACCCGCCACAAGGGTGGGGGACACAAGCGCGCCTACCGGGTGATCGACTTCCGCCGCAACGACAAAGACGGCGTCAACGCGAAGGTCGCGCACATCGAGTACGACCCGAACCGCACCGCGAACATCGCGCTGCTGCACTACTTGGATGGCGAGAAGCGATACATCATTGCGCCGCAGGGACTTTCCCAGGGCCACGTGGTGGAGTCCGGCGCCAACGCCGACATCAAGCCGGGCAACAACCTGCCGCTGCGCAACATCCCGGCCGGTACGTTGATCCACGCTGTGGAGCTTCGGCCCGGCGGTGGCGCCAAGCTGGCTCGCTCGGCAGGATCCAGCATCCAGTTGCTCGGTAAAGAAGGCACGTACGCATCGCTGCGTATGCCCAGTGGTGAGATCCGCCGCGTCGACGTGCGCTGCCGCGCCACGGTCGGCGAGGTGGGCAACGCCGAGCAGGCCAACATCAACTGGGGCAAGGCCGGCCGGATGCGCTGGAAGGGCAAGCGGCCGTCGGTGCGTGGTGTGGTGATGAACCCGGTGGACCACCCGCACGGTGGTGGTGAGGGCAAGACCTCCGGTGGTCGTCACCCGGTGAGCCCGTGGGGCAAGCCCGAAGGTCGTACCCGTAAGGGGCGCAAGCCCAGTGACAAGCTCATCGTCCGACGCCGGCGCACCGGCAAGAAATCTCGCTAGGAGTAGCGAACAATGCCACGCAGCCTCAAAAAGGGTCCGTTCGTCGACGACCATCTGCTCAAGAAGGTCGACGTACAGAACGAGAAGAACACCAAGCAGGTCATCAAGACCTGGTCGCGACGCTCGACCATCATTCCCGACTTCATCGGTCACACGTTCGCCGTCCACGACGGCCGCAAGCATGTGCCGGTGTTCGTCACCGAGTCGATGGTGGGCCACAAACTGGGTGAATTCGCACCGACGCGCACCTTCAAAGGACACATCAAAGACGACCGGAAGGCCAAGCGGCGATGAGCACGGCTACTGAATTCCCTTCTGCGGTCGCCGTAGCGCGATTCGTGCGGGTGTCGCCGACCAAAGCACGCCGGGTGATCGACCTGGTGCGCGGCAAGTCGGTGGCCGAGGCGCTGGACATCCTGCGCTGGGCACCCCAGGCGGCCAGCGAGCCGGTGGCCAAGGTCATCGCGAGCGCAGCCGCCAACGCCCAGAACAACAACGGCCTCGACCCGGCCACCCTGGTGGTGGCCACCGTCTACGCCGACGGCGGCCCCACCGCCAAGCGGATCCGTCCGCGCGCCCAGGGCCGCGCGTTCCGGATCCGTAAGCGCACCAGCCACATCACCGTCGTGGTGGAGAGCAGGCCGACCAAGGACGCCCGCGGTTCACGGTCGGCGAGCGCGACGCGCGCCCGCCGCGCGCAGGCCAGCAAGGCTGCCGCGGTCGAAGCGCCGGCCAAGAAGGCGCCGGCCAAGAAGGCCGCCAACACGGCACCGGCCAAGAAAGCATCGGCTGACAAGGCGCCTGCCAAGAAGGCATCCGCCAAAAAGGCACCGAAAAAGGCACCCGCCGCGAAGTCCAGTGAGACTGAAGCGACTTCGGAAGCGAAGGGAGGCTCGCACTAGTGGGCCAGAAAATCAATCCGCACGGATTCCGGCTCGGTATCACCACCGAGTGGAAGTCGCGGTGGTACGCGGACAAGCAGTACGCGGATTACATCAAGGAAGATGTCGCGATCCGTCGGCTGCTGTCGACCGGCTTGGAGCGCGCCGGAATCGCCGACGTGGAGATCGAGCGCACCCGTGACCGGGTTCGGGTCGACATCCACACCGCCCGGCCGGGCATCGTCATCGGTCGGCGCGGCACCGAGGCCGACCGCATCCGCGCCGACCTGGAGAAGCTGACCGGTAAGCAGGTCCAGCTCAACATCCTCGAGGTGAAAAACCCTGAGTCGACAGCCCAGTTGGTCGCCCAAGGTGTCGCCGAGCAGCTGAGCAACCGGGTGGCGTTCCGCCGCGCGATGCGCAAGGCCATCCAGTCGGCGATGCGTCAGCCCAACGTCAAGGGCATCCGGGTGCAGTGCTCCGGCCGCCTCGGCGGTGCGGAGATGAGCCGCTCGGAGTTCTACCGCGAAGGCCGGGTGCCGCTGCACACGCTGCGCGCCGACATCGACTACGGCCTGTACGAGGCCAAGACCACCTTCGGCCGTATCGGCGTGAAGGTGTGGATCTACAAGGGCGACATCGTCGGTGGCAAGCGCGAGCTCGTCGCGCCGTCGGCCGGTGCGGAGCGTCCGCGCCGCGAACGCCCGTCGGGCACCCGTCCGCGTCGTAGCGGTTCTGCCGGAACCACGGCGACCAGCACCGAGGCCGGACGCGCCGCGTCGAGCGCCGAGGAGACTTCTGCCCCGGTGGCCGCACCCACGCCTGACGCGCCCGCTGTCGAGGCGCAGAGTACGGAGAGCTGATCATGTTGATTCCCCGCAGGGTCAAGCACCGCAAGCAGCATCACCCGCGGCAACGCGGTATCGCCAGTGGCGGTACGTCGGTGAGCTTCGGTGACTACGGCATCCAGGCGCTGGAGCACGCCTACATCACCAACCGGCAGATCGAGTCCGCTCGTATCGCCATCAACCGGCACATCAAGCGTGGCGGCAAGGTGTGGATCAACATCTTCCCGGACCGCCCGCTGACCAAGAAGCCCGCCGAAACCCGCATGGGGTCCGGAAAGGGTTCGCCGGAATGGTGGGTCGCCAACGTCAAGCCGGGACGAGTGCTCTTCGAGCTGAGTTACCCGAACGAGCAGACCGCCCGGGAGGCGCTTACCCGAGCGATCCACAAGCTGCCGATCAAGGCACGCATCGTGACCCGAGAGGACCAGTTCTGATGGCAGTGGGAACTTCGCCGGGCGAACTGCGCGAGCTCAACGACGAAGAGCTGATCGAGAAGCTGCGCGAATCCAAGGAAGAGCTGTTCAACTTGCGCTTCCAGATGGCGACCGGCCAGCTCAACAACAATCGTCGACTCCGCGCTGGTGCGGCAGGAAATCGCACGGATCTACACCGTGCTACGTGAACGTGAACTCGGCCTTGCATCGGGCCCCGATGGTGCTGAAAATGGAGTTTCGTAATGGCAGAGGCAAAGACCACCGCTTCCAAGGCGGCGCCGAAGGCTGCAGGCGCTAAAGAGGAATCCGCTAACGCCAAGGGCCCCAGCACACTCCGGCCACTACGAAGCCGCGCGGTCGGCGTAAGACCCGCATCGGCTATGTGGTCAGTGACAAGATGCAGAAGACCATCGTGGTCGAGCTCGAAGACCGTATGCGTCACCCGAAGTACGGCAAGATCATCCGTACCACCAAGAAGGTCAAGGTCCACGACGAGCACGGCGACGCCGGCATCGGCGACCGGGTGTCGTTGATGGAGACCCGTCCGCTGTCGGCAACGAAGCGCTGGCGGCTCGTCGAGATCCTGGAGAAGGCCAAGTAGTCAGCCGGTCCGTGCGGTAGCGAGCTCACGGTAGGCCGGATCCAGGCGGCGTACGGCAACGACGAACGCCAACGCGATGAGCGGCCCGATGATGCCGTAAACAACTGCAGGCATTGCCATTTCGGCATTGTTCAACAGCTGCGGACTGAGCGCGATGCCAACGGCGACCACCGCGTTGTGCAACCCGATCTCCAGGCTGACGGCGATCGCCTGTCGCGGGCCCAGTTCATCCTGCGCGACACCAGATAGCCGACGGTCAGGCTGATGGCGCAGAAGCATGCGACGGCCGCGCTGAGCACACCGAAGTTCTTCCACAGCGTCGACTGGCCATTGGCGATCCCCGCGACGACGGCGACGACCAGCAACACCGCCGCGGCGATTCTGACGAACTTCTGCAGTCGCCGGGCGAAATCCGGGAAGCGGTGCCGCACCGCGACGCCGACCGCGACAGGTATGAGCACCATTGCGAACACCGCGAAGAACTTGTCGAATTGCAGTGGGATGAAACGTCCTTCGCCGAGAAACCAGGTCAGCGAGAACGCCAATATCGCGGGTATCGCGAAGATCGACAGCACCGCGTTGATCGCGGTGAGCGTGAGATTGAGCGCCAGGTCGCCGTTGGCGAGGTGACTGACGATGTTCGCCAGCATCCCGCCCGGAGTAGCGGCCATCAGCATCAGTCCGACGGCAAGGTTGGGCGTGAGGTGCAGCGCCTCCGCGATCAGCAGGCACAGCGTGGGCAAGACCAGCGACTGACAGATCAGGGCGACCAGAAGTGGGCGCCGTACCGTGGCGGCCCGGCGGAAGTCGGCACGGTGAGCGTCAATCCGAGAGCGAGCATGACCGCCCCGACGACCAACGGCAAGAACCGGTTGTCCATAACGCTCCAAGGTGGTTGGTGACGACGCGGCGACGCGGCGGCGCGACAAGTAGTTAGCCTGCCTTACATGGCTGCACGCTAGCCCATGGTTTGCCGACGCCGCGAGCCGAGCCGGCCGCGCGAGGTGCGCGACCGCGGCGGTGCGGACAACCGGGCAGCGGATGGTCTCAGGTACTACGTTGCTGCCTGGGCAGTCTCATCGCGACTGGAATCATCATGAGCGAGATTGCGGCTCATCGGCCGACAATTTCGTCCGCGCGGAGTTGGCCGGCAGTTCGGCTGGGCGGTGTAATCTGCATCCGAAGTCCTGGGGGTCCACTACGAGAGTGAGGCCAGCGATGGTTACCGAGTTCAACGGCAAGATCGAACTGGATATCCGTGATTCCGAACCGGATTGGGGCCCGTTCGCCGCGCCGGCCGCGCCCGGCGGGCGCGCCCAATGTGCTGTATCTGGTGTGGGACGACACCGGCATCGCGACCTGGGACTGCTTCGGAGGCCTGGTCGAGATGCCGGCCATGTCGCGCATCGCCGAGCGGGGAGTGCGGCTCTCGCAGTTCCACACCACCGCACTGTGTTCACCGACCAGGGCCTCGCTGCTGACCGGTCGCAATGCCACCACGGTGGGCATGGCCATGATCGAAGAGTTCACCGAAGGATTCCCCAACGCATGCGGCCGTATCCCGTTCGAAACCGCTTTGCTGCCAGAGGTGTTGGCCGAACAGGGCTACAACACCTACTGCATAGGTAAGTGGCACCTGACCCCACTGGAAGAGTCCAACCTGGCTGCGACAAAGCGGCACTGGCCCACGTCGCGCGGGTTCGAACGCTTTTACGGGTTCATGGGAGGCGAGACCGACCAGTGGTATCCGGATCTGGTGTACGACAACCACCCGGTGAGCCCGCCGGGCACCCCCGAAGACGGCTACCACCTGTCGAAAGACCTCGCGGACAAGACAATTGAATTCATCCGCGATGCCAAAGTGATCGCACCGGACAAACCGTGGTTCAGCTACGTGTGCCCCGGTGCCGGCCACGCCCCACACCACGTCTTCAAGGAATGGGCGGACCGCTACGCCGGAAAGTTCGACATGGGCTACGAACGCTATCGCGAGATCGTGCTGGAGCGGCAGAAGGCGATGGGCGTCGTGCCGCAGGACACCGAGCTGTCGCCGGTCAACCCTTACCTCGATGTCACCGGACCCGACGGCCAGCCGTGGCCCCTACAGGACACCGTGCGACCGTGGGACTCGCTGAACGACGAAGAGAAGAGGCTGTTCAGCAGATTCGCGGAGGTGTTCGCCGGTTTTCTCAGCTACACCGACGCCCAGATCGGCCGGATCCTCGACTATCTCGAGGAATCCGGGCAACTGGACGACACCATCATCGTGGTGATCTCCGACAACGGCGCCAGCGGCGAGGGTGGGCCGAACGGATCGGTGAACGAGGGCAAGTTCTTCAACGGCTACATCGACACCGTCGAAGAGAGCATGAAGCTCTTCGACCACCTCGGCGGGCCCGAGACCTACAACCATTACCCGATCGGGTGGGCGATGGCCTTCAACACGCCCTACAAGCTCTACAAGCGCTACGCCTCTCACGAGGGTGGGATCGCGGACAGCGCAATCATCTCGTGGCCCAACGGAATTGCGGCGCACGGCGAGGTCCGGGACAACTATGTCAATGTTTCCGACATCACCCCGACCGTCTACGACCTGCTGAACATCGAGCCGCCACCGACCGTCAGGGGCATCCCGCAGAAGCCGCTGGACGGGGTGAGTTTCAAAGCGGCTCTTGATGATCCGTCAGCCGACACCGGCAAACGGACCCAGTTCTACAGCATGCTGGGCACCCGCGGGATCTGGCACAACGGCTGGTTCGCCAACACCGTCCACGCCGCCACGCCCGCCGGCTGGGGGCATTTCGACGCCGATCGCTGGGAGCTCTTTCACATCGAAGCCGACCGCAGCCAGTGCCACGATCTGGCCGGCGAGCACCCCGACAAGCTGGAGGAACTCAAGGCGCTGTGGTTCGCCGAGGCCGCCAAATACAACGGGCTGCCGTTGTCCGACCTCAACATCATGGAGACGCTGATGCGATCGCGGCCGATGCTGAGCGGCGATCGGGACAGCTACGTCTACTACCCCGACTGCGCAGACGTGGCCACCGGCGCCGCGGCCGAGATTCGCGGGCGCTCGTTCGCGGTGCTGGCTGACGTCACCATCGACACCACCGGGGCCGAAGGCGTGCTGTTCAAGCACGGCGGCGGCCACGGCGGGCACGTGCTGTTCATCCAGGACGGTCGGCTGCACTACGTTTACAACTTCCTCGGTGAGCGCCAGCAGGAGGTGTCGTCGTCGGCCGCAATACCGTTGGGCCGGCACGTGTTCGGGGTCCGCTATGCCCGAACCGGTACCGTGGAGAACAGCCACACACCGCTCGGCGATGTCACGTTGTTCATCGATGACGAGACGGTCGGCTCCCTGACCGATGTGCAGTCGCACCCGGGGACCTTCGGATTGGCCGGTGCCGGAATCACCGTCGGACGCAACGGCGGTTCGGCGGTGTCCAGCCGGTACAAGGCGCCGTTCCGGTTCACCGGCGGGACCATCGCAGAGGTGACCATCGACCTCTCCGGTCGTCCTTATGAAGACGTGGAAAGAGAATTGGCGCTGGCCTTTTCGCGTGACTGAACCGTCCTCGACGGTCGCGTTGGCAGCGGCCTGCCTGGCGACGATGGCCGCGCTGTCGTCGGGGTGCGTCAGAACCATCGACGGGGTCGCTGCCGGGACCGGCGAGTCGGCTGAGTCGACTGCGTCACGGTCGACGACGGGCAACAGCACACCGGTTCCCGGGATCGAGACGACGCTGCCGGACCACATTCCGCCCAACGCATTCGCATGCTTTCCGGAGCCCACCGGGGTCGGCGTGGGCACCGTCGCGCAGGTGTCCGATCCGGCTGCACCCAGGATCACCGTCGCGCGACCCGACGGCTGGACAAGTGAATCCGGAGAACGAGAGGTGGCGTTGACGCTCGCCGGACCCGACGGGCTCACCGGGACGGTCAGCATCGCCGCGACCGCGCTCGACCCGGCGGCGGCCTTCGCCGACTACGCCGCGATGCTGGCGCGCTCCAAGCCCGACCTGCATGTCGAGACCGTGGGCGCCCCGTTCTGCGGCTACAGCAGCCAGAAGCTGACCGCGACCTATCTCGGGGCGCCGGGCACCCTCGACTTCGCCGACCGCATCACCCACATCTGGACCAACACCGACAAGTACCTGGTCACCACCCACCTCGAAGGACCCGCCGACGCACCGGGATTCGACGCGGCGAAAACCGCGCTGATGCAGGACTTCGCGGTGGTCATACCCTGAAGTCATGCCCACCGAGCTGGTCGAACTGCCGTCCGGATCCTTCCGGATGGGATCCACGAGCTTCTACCCCGAAGAAGCACCGATCCACACGGTGAGCGTCGGCGCGTTCGCCGTCGAACGGCATCCGGTGACCAACGGTCAATTCGCCGAATTCGCCGACGCGACGGGGTATGTGACCGTCGCCGAACAGCCCATCGACCCCGCGTCATATCCCGGTGCTGACCCAGGCGAATTACAGCCGGGCGCAATGGTTTTCCGTCCGACCGCGGGTCCGGTCGACCTGCGCGACTGGCGACAGTGGTGGGCGTGGGTGCCGGGCGCCAGCTGGCGGCATCCGTTCGGACCGGACAGCGACATCGCCGGCCGGGCAGACCATCCCGTCGTGCAGGTGGCCTATCCCGATGCCGCGGCATATGCGCGGTGGGTCGGTCGGCGGCTGCCGACCGAGGCCGAATGGGAGTACGCCGCGCGCGGCGGGGCCGCCACGACCTATGCCTGGGGTGACGACGAGAAGCCCGGCGGGATGCTGATGGCCAACACTTGGCAGGGCAGATTCCCGTACCGCAATGACGGCGCTCTCACGTGGGTCGGCACCTCACCGGTCGCCGCCTTTCCGCCCAACGGATTCGGGCTCTTCGACATGATCGGCAACGTCTGGGAATGGACGACCACCGAATTCTCGGCCCATCACCGGCTGGACCAGCCACCCAAAACCTGCTGTGCGCCAACGGGACCCGCTGACCCAGCCATCATGCAGACACTCAAAGGAGGTTCGCACCTTTGCGCCCCGGAGTACTGCCACCGTTACCGGCCCGCGGCGCGTTCACCGCAGTCGCAGGACACCGCGACCACGCACATCGGGTTCCGATGCGTGAGCGACCTGCCTGCGTCGATCAGCTGATGGCGTCGACCGCGGCTGACACTTTCGCCTGGAAGTCCGGCGGCAGCGGGATGTAGCCGTGCTTGTCCAGGTCGATCTGGCCGGGTCCGAGCGTCGCCTGCAGGGCCGCTTTGACGGCTTGGCCAACCTGCGGGTCGGGGTACTTGGAGCAGACGATCTCGTACGTCGCCAGGACGATCGGATACACGTCGTCCTGGCTGGGGTTGTAGAACGACGAGAGGTCGAGCACTAGGTCGTTGCCCTTGCCGACGAACTTGGCCCCGGCGATGGTCTTCCCGACCGAGTCGGTGCCGATGCGTACCGGGCGTCGCGACTTGCGGCTTGCCGGGGTTTTGATCTCGGCGGCGTAGAGCCCTTCGTCCATCGCGAAGGACAACTCGTTGTAGGTGATCGCGCCCTCGGTGTTCTTCACCATCGCCGAGGTGCCGTCGTTACCTTTGGCGGCGGCGCCGACGCCGCCCTTGAATTCCTTGCCGGTGCCCTGGGTCCACACGCCGGGGGCCGCGGCCTGCAGGTAGGCCTGGAAGTTGGCCGTGCTGCCGGAGCTGTCGCTGCGGTGGATGACGTGGATGTCCTCGGACGGCATGGAGGCGTTCAGCGCGCTGATGGCCGGGTCGTCCCAGCGGGTGATGCTGCCGTTGAAGATGCCGGCAATCGTCTGCGCGTCGAGCACCAGGAAGTCGACGGGCAGGTTGTAGGTGATGGCCAGTGGGCCGAATACCACCGGCAGGTTCCACGCGGGCGCGCCGCCGCATCGCTTCGTTGCGGCATCCTGCTGGTCGTCGCTGAGTGGCGTGTCCGAACCGGCGAATTCACTCTTGCCGGCGAGGAAGTCGCTGATTCCGTTGCCCGAGCCGTTAGCGGTGTAGTTGAGGGTGTGCCCGGGGCAGGACTTGCCGTAGGCGCTGACGAATCGCTTCATCGCGTTGGCTTGTGCGGTCGAGCCGCTGGCCGAAATCGCCGGCTTGCCGCCACAGTTCACCACCACGCTGGCGTACGCGGTGCTGGTGTGCGGGACCTCGCATCCCGACAGCACTACGGCACCCGCTGCCAGCAAACTCATCGCAGCGACTAAACGACTGTGCTTCATGTTGACTGCCTCACCCCGGACTTCGACACAATGTTGCGAACTACTGCTAACGATTCGGCCTCGCGGACCGAGATCAGATTAGCGGCTCGATAGCCGAAGTGTCCCGCCCCAGCGTGGAATTGATAAGATACTGATAGCCATCCTGAACTGCGCGTTACTGCCGGGTGGCCAGCGGGTGACGAATCCTCATCGCCGAGTTCGGCATCAATCTTCCGCCGCGCGATCGGCAACTGGATTCGCTAACCTGACCCCGTGTTGCGCCGACAGGACAACGTTGTGCACTCAGTCCCAGTCCACTCCCGGCAGGCTTCCCGGCTCGGTGGCGAGCAATGACCATCGAGGCCCCGCCGACGACTCCGCTGTCGCGCGAGGAGAAGCGAGAGCACCGGCGCATCCCGATCGTCGTCATCGTCCTGGTGGGGTTCGTCGTCGCCTACGGCCTGTCACTGCTCGGCGTGCACCTGCTCCAGAAATCGGAGGGCCCGCTTCCGCCGCTGGACCTGAGCGAGGCCGGGCCCGACGAGACCGTCGTCCAGATCAGCCTGGAAGAGCTGAAAGCCACGACGAACCGCCTGACGGTGAACGTGCTGGTCTATCCGGGCGAGTCGTTGTACGACAAGCGTTTCGACGAGCTGAACACCGAACTGGCGGTGCGGTTGTACCCGCCGAATGACCTCGGCGACCTGACATACCCGAAGGGCAAGGCGCCGGCACAGGTCAGCACCACGATCAAGGCGCACGGCGATCCCGGCAGCTGGCCGTTCGACTCATACCAGGACCGAGCCGCTGTCGGCCGACGTGTTCATCGGGTCGGGCGCCGAGCGTAAGCGGATACCGGCGCTCGTCCAGGTGACCGGATCAATGGACGGTTGGGACGCCACCGTT
Source organism: uncultured Actinomycetota bacterium (assembly GCA_963741555.1). Taxonomy (GTDB): domain Bacteria; phylum Actinomycetota; class Actinomycetes; order Mycobacteriales; family Mycobacteriaceae; genus Mycobacterium. Next base: position 125,360 of record CAVUIH010000001.1, read on the forward strand.
AAGCGCAATACCGACACCAGCGAGACCGGGAACCACAACACCAGCAATGTGGTCGTCACCCTGCACCGCGCCAAAGGTCCGCTGATCTTCGACCTGGGCATCATCGTGGTCTTGATCAGCCTGCCGACGTTGGCGCTGCTGGTGGCCATTCCCATGGCCTTGGGCAGAAGGAAGTTCGTGCCACCCTTCGCCACCTGGTACGCCGCGAACCTGTTCGCGATCGTTCCGCTGCGAAATATCCTGCCGGGTGCCCCGCCGCCCGGCTCGCTGATCGACCAGGCCCTGGTGCAATGGGTGCTGCTCGCACTGGCGACCGCGATGGCCCTGTACGTCTTTTCCTGGGTGCGGCAAGGGGACTAAGCAGCCCGGTTGGCGTCTGCGCTCAGCCGGTTAACCAGGAATTTGGCTCTGAGCAGGTCTTCACCTAGACTCTAGGGGTTGCCTTGGGCAGACCTCGGCTGGCATTTACGAGAACGACCTGTCAGCCCCGCGTGCCTTTCGGTGACAAAGACCATGCACGACAGGTCGGGTGGACTATGCACTCCAGCGTCCCCCGGTGTGTCCGCGCGTGGGCGTGCATACGTGAACCAGGTCAGGAGATCGAGTGATTCAGCAGGAATCGCGGCTGAAGGTGGCCGACAACACCGGCGCCAAGGAGATCTTGTGCATCCGCGTGCTCGGCGGCTCGGGTAGGCGGTATGCCGGCATCGGCGACGTCATCGTGGCGACGGTCAAGGACGCCATCCCCGGCGGCAACGTCAAGCGCGGTGAGGTCGTCAAGGCCGTCATCGTTCGCACCGTCAAGGAGCGCCGCCGCGCCGACGGCAGCTACATCAGGTTCGACGAGAACGCCGCCGTCATCATCAAGCCTGACAACGACCCGCGCGGAACCCGCATCTTCGGGCCGGTCGGCCGCGAATTGCGGGAGAAGCGCTTCATGAAGATCGTCTCGCTTGCTCCGGAGGTGCTGTAGATGAAGGTGCACAAGGGTGACACCGTCCTGGTCATCTCGGGTAAGGACAAGGGCGCCAAGGGCAAGGTGATCCAGGCATACCCGACGCGCAACAAGGTGCTCGTCGAGGGTGTGAACCGGATCAAGAAGCACACGGCCATCTCCACCAACCAGCGCGGCGCGCAGTCGGGTGGGATCGTCACGCAGGAAGCCCCCATTCACGTCTCCAACGTGATGGTGGTGGACGCGGACGGCAACCCCACTCGCGTCGGTTACCGCCTCGACGAGGAGTCCGGCAAGCGCGTCCGCATCTCCAAGCGCAATGGCAAGGACATCAAGGCGCATGACCACAACCGAGAAGGTTCAGCCCAGGCTGAAGGCGCGGTACCGCAACGAGATTCGTGACGCGCTCAACCAAGAATTCAAGTACGCCAACGTCATGCAGATCCCGACCGTGGTGAAGGTCGTGGTGAACATGGGTGTCGGTGACGCCGCCCGCGACGCCAAGCTGATCAACGGTGCGGTCAGCGACCTGGCCCTGATCACCGGACAGCGGCCGGAGATTCGCAAGGCGCGCAAGTCGATCGCTCAGTTCAAGCTGCGCGAGGGCATGCCGATCGGGGCGCGGGTCACCCTGCGTAACGACCGGATGTGGGAGTTTCTCGACCGGCTCACCTCGATCGCGTTGCCGCGTATCCGCGACTTCCGTGGCCTGTCGCCCAAGCAGTTCGACGGCTCCGGCAACTACACCTTCGGGCTGAACGAGCAGTCGGTGTTCCACGAGATCGACGTGGACAAGATCGACCGGCCTCGTGGGATGGACATCACCGTCGTCACCTCGGCGACGAACGACGACGAAGGACGAGCGTTGTTGCGCGCCCTCGGCTTTCCGTTCAAGGAGAACTGACCAGATGGCAAAGAAGGCACTGATCAACAAGAGTCGGCGTAAGCCGAAGTTCGCGGTGCGCGCGTACACCCGCTGCAACAAGTGCGGCCGCCCGCACGCGGTTTACCGCAAGTTCGGGCTGTGCAGGATCTGCCTGCGTGAGATGGCGCATGCGGGCGAGCTGCCCGGCGTGCAGAAGAGCAGCTGGTAACAGGCTGCCAGGACATCACCCCTACCCAGAAAAGGTGCGCGGAAGGCCCTGACCGGGGAACCACCGCGAGGAAGGTTACAGACCTGTCATGACCGCGCTAAAGACGACGCAGAGCGCAGCGATGAAGAGGAGTAGCGCTCGATGACGATGACGGACCCGATCGCAGACTTCTTGACACGTCTGCGCAACGCCAATTCGGCGTACCACGATGAGGTGACGCTGCCGCATTCGAAGATCAAGGTGAACATCGCCGAGATCCTCAAGCGGGAGGGTTACATCACCGATTTCCACATCGAGGATGCGCGCGTCGGCAAGGCGCTGAAGGTTCAGCTCAAGTACGGGCCGAGCCGCGAGCGCAGCATCGCCGGCCTGCGCCGGGTGTCCAAGCCGGGGTTGCGGGTGTACGCGAAGGCCACCAGCCTGCCGCGGGTGCTCGGTGGGCTGGGTGTGGCGATCATCTCGACCTCCTCGGGTCTGCTCACAGACCGGCAGGCAGCCAGACAGGGCGTGGGCGGCGAAGTCCTCGCGTACGTGTGGTGAGAGGGGACTGACATGTCGCGTATTGGTAAGCAGCCGATCCCGATTCCGTCCGGGGTCGAAGTGTCCATCGATGGACAGAACGTCTCGGTCAAGGGGCCCAAGGGTGTCTTGGATCTGAAGGTCGCCGAGCCGATCACCGTGGTGCGCAATGACGATGGCGCCATCGTGGTCAGCCGTCCGGATGACGAGCGGCGTAACCGTTCGTTGCACGGGCTGTCGCGCACCCTGGTGTCAAACCTGGTGACCGGGGTGACGCAGGGATACACCATCAAGATGGAGATCTTCGGAGTCGGCTACCGCGTGCAGGCGAAGGGATCCAACCTCGAGTTCGCGCTGGGCTACAGCCACCCCGTGGTGATCACGGCGCCGGACGGCGTCACCTTCGCGGTCGAGACGCCGACGAAGTTCTCGATCACCGGTATCGACAAGCAAAAGGTCGGCCAGATCGCAGCGAACATCCGTCGCCTGCGCAAATCGGACCCGTACAAGGGTAAGGGTGTGCGCTACGAGGGTGAGCAGATCCGCCGCAAGGTCGGAAAGACAGGTAAGTAGTCATGGCGCAATCACAAGCTGGTACCGCGCAGAAGCCGCCTGCGCAGAGCGTTTCCGCCGTCCGGCGGAAGGGTCGGCTGCGCCGGCACGCGCGGCTGCGTAAGAAGATCTCGGGCACCACGGAGCGTCCGCGCTTGGTGGTGCACCGCTCGTCGCGGCACATCCATGTGCAACTGGTCAACGACCTGACCGGCAACACCCTGGCCGCCGCCTCGTCGATCGAGGCGGATGTGCGCGGCGTGGACGGCGACAAGAAAGCCCACAGTGTGCGGGTCGGTCAGCTGATCGCCGAGCGGGCCAAGGCTGCCGGAGTCGACACCGTGGTCTTCGACCGCGGCGGCTACACCTACGGCGGGCGGATCGCGGCACTGGCCGACGCTGCTCGCGAAGGCGGATTGAAATTCTGATGACGAGCAACAACTTTGGAAGGACCGCATAATGGCGGAGCAACCGGCTGGAATGGCCGGCCAGACGACCGCGCAAGGTCGCGACTCTCGCGGCGACGGCCGTGATTCGCGCGACGGTCGTGGCCGCCGCGATGGTGGTGGCCGTGGCGGCCGCGACCGCGACGGCGACAAGAGCAACTACCTGGAGCGGGTCGTCACCATCAATCGCGTTTCCAAGGTGGTCAAGGGTGGTCGGCGATTCAGCTTCACCGCGTTGGTCATCGTCGGCGACGGCAACGGCATGGTCGGTGTCGGCTACGGCAAGGCCAAGGAAGTCCCGGCCGCGATCGCCAAGGGCGTCGAGGAGGCCCGCAAGGGCTTCTTCCGGGTGCCGCTGATCGGCGGGACCATCGTCCACCCCGTGCAGGGTGAGGCAGCGGCCGGCGTGGTGCTGTTGCGTCCGGCCAGCGCCGGTACCGGTGTGATCGCCGGCGGCGCCGTTCGTGCGGTGCTGGAATGTGCCGGCGTGCGCGACATTCTGGCCAAGTCGCTGGGCAGCGACAACGCGATCAACGTCGTGCATGCCACGGTTGCCGCGCTCAAGATGCTGCAGCGGCCCGAAGAGGTCGCCGCCCGACGCGGACTGCCGATCGAGGATGTCGCCCCGGCCGGCATGCTGCGCGCACGCCGCGAAAGTGAGGCGTTGGCCGCCAGTGCCAACGCCACCCGTGAAGGATCGGCGTAACCATGGCCGCAGGAAAAACACCGACGCAGCTGAAGATCACCCAGGTCCGCGGTGTGATCGGCGCTCGCTGGAAACAGCGGGAAAGCCTTCGCACACTGGGGCTTCGGCGGATTCGCCAATCGGTCGTCCGCGACGACACCCCGCAGACCCGCGGGCTGATCGCGACCGTCCGTCACCTCATCGAGGTCGAGCCGGCTGATGGAGGTAGCACCAAATGACGATCAAACTGCACGACCTGCGTCCCGCGCCGGGGTCCAAGACCACGCGCACCCGGGTCGGTCGTGGTGAGGGCTCCAAGGGTAAGACCGCGGGCCGCGGAACCAAGGGCACCAAGGCGCGTAAGAATGTGCCGGTGACCTTCGAGGGTGGGCAGATGCCGATTCACATGCGGCTGCCCAAGCTGAAGGGCTTCCGCAACCGGTTCCGCACCGAATACGAAGTCGTCAACGTCGGGGACATCAATCGTCTGTTCCCGCAAGGCGGTTCGATCGGAGTCGACGAGCTGGTCGCGAAGGGCGCGGTGCGTAAGAACAACCTCGTCAAGGTTCTCGGTGACGGAAAGCTGGCCGTCAAGGTCGACGTCACCGCGCACAAGTTCAGCGGCAGCGCGCGGGAGAAGATCACCGCGGCGGGCGGCTCAGCGACCGAGCTCTGACTCTCGCTCGCTAGCGCTGCGGCCGCACGCCGAGCACGTCGCGGAACAACGCTTGCCGCAAGGCCAGTTCACGCGGGTCGCTCCACAGGTGAAAACCCAACCGGTTCATCACGTATGCGAAGCCGACCCCGGTGTCGGGGTCGGCGAACCCGAATGATCCGCCGAGCCCCGGAGTGCCGAACGCCTTGTCGGACGAGCCGAAGTTAAAGTGCGCCAGAGGTTTGCAATAGCCCAGCGAGAACACCGAGTCGACGTGCAACACCTTGTCGCGTATCCCGCCGGTCGGTGTGCGCGCCGGTCGGGTGAGCGCGTCGAGAGTCTCGGCGGTCAAACCGAGTTCGCGTCCACCGGTTGCCGCGCAGCTGTATGCCTTGGCGACCGCGCGGGCCGCGCCGATCCCGTTGGCCGCCGGAATCTCGACGGTGCGGACCTCTTCACGGTTGAAATCCCGCATGGCATCGATGTCGTTGGGCAGGTTGACGCTGCGGCCGGTCAGGCTACGAGGATTCAACAGCGCCAGCGTGAGCCGTGGCGGCATCGCGTTGAGGTGCAGTAGTGCCGCGGCGCGGTGCCAGCCGTGCAGGTGCGCGACGCGGTCACGGTCCACCGATGCGGGCAGGCCGATGTGCAGGTCCAGTCCGAGCGGTGCAGCCACTTCGTCGGCGAAGAACTGCCCGAGTGTCCGGCGCGCCGGGTCGGCGTGCCGGATCAGTTCGGATTCATACCAGCCCAGGGTCAGGGCGTGATAGCCGTGCCGGCTGCCCGGTGGCCATGCCGGGGCTTGGGCCGCCAGCACCGCCGACCGCTTGTCGACGTCGTTGAGGTCGGCCAGCAGCAGTGGCGCGTCGAGTGCCGACAAGCCGGCTTGATGGGACAACAACTGCCGCACGGTCACATCCGCTTTGCCTGCTTGCGCGAACTCCGGCCAGTAGTCGGCGACTTTGGCGTCATAGGAGATCAGCCCCCGGGACGCGGCGACCGTGACCGCCAGGGAGGCAATGCCTTTCGTCGTCGAGAACATGTTGACGATGGTGTCCTGCTGCCACGGTTGCTTGGTGAAGCCGTTGCTGTAGCCGCCCCACAGGTCGACGACTTTGACGCCGTGGCGGTAGACCGCGACCGCGGCGCCGACTTCGCGATGTGCGGCGAAGTTGGCTCGGAACGCGTCGGCGATCTTTCCGTAACCCTCGTCTGCGTCGCCCTCGATCCGGTCCGGCGGCGCGATGACTTTGCTGACCATGGAGTCGTTATACCGCGACCGGACGCGGTGGACGGCCGCCTTGATCGAACTCGACTGGGTCAAATCGCTGAGAGGCGGGCAGATCGGACATCGGGCCCGCTCAGCTGAGTTGTGGAATCACTTCTGCGGCAAGGCGTTCCATCTGCTCGCGGTCCTCGGCGACGTCACGGCCGACCGGGTTCAGCAGGATTGTCTCGGCACCGGCATCGATGACGTCACGCAGGCCGGCGACGACGTCGTCGATCGTGCCCGACACCGGTACCTCGTCGACGCCCGGCATCGCGCCATAGATGCGGTGCAGCCCGTCGAGGGCGCGTTCACGAGCCTTGGCCGCATCGTCGTCGATCATCAGGTAGACCCGCTTACCGATCAGGAACGTCGCGGGATCCTTGCCCTGCTTCGCGATTTCGCGGCGCACGATCGGAACCGCTTCGGCGAACTTCGCGGTGGTCGATGAACCCGCTCCGAGGAACGCGTCGCCGTGCCGTACCGCGCGGGCCAGCGCCTTCGGGGCCTGACCGCCGAACCAGATCGGCGGATGCGGCCGTTGCACGGGCTTGGGCTGGATCGGTAGGTTGTCGACCTTGCGGAACCGGCCGTCGAATGTCACCCGTGGCTCGTCGGACCAGGCCGCCTTCATCAGCTGGAGGCCCTCGGTGAAATTGCTGATGAAGGTGTTGCCGTCGACACCGAAGGCGGCGAACTGGCGGCGGCCGCCACCGGGCGCCACACCGACATCTAGTCTGCCGTGGCTGAGCCGGTCAACCGCGGTGATCGCCGAGGCCAACTGCAGTGGATCGTGTAACGACGAGACCAGTACGGCCACGCCCAGCCGTAACCGCTCGGTGCAGGACGCCGCCCAGGCCAGGAGTTCCAGCGGTGCTATCAGCGGGGCCGCTCCGATGGTCTGTTCGAGCACCCAGCCGCCCTCGAAGCCGAGTTCCTCGGCCCGTTTCAGGTAGTCACGCAGGCCGGCCCCGTCGAAACCAGCCGAGTCGAACTGGTGGATCGAGATGGAGAATTTCACCCCATCAACCTACGGTCCGGGCGGTGGTGACGCGCCCGTCGGTAGGCTCGACACATGTTTGCTTTCCTGCCTGATCCGCCTGGTATCGACGACGTGCGAGCGCTGGCTCGTCGGGTGGACACCGCCCGCCACCACGGCGTGCCCGGCGGCTGCGTGCTCGAACTCGACCTGCGGACCGCGCCGCCGGAAGCCGGCGGTTTCGATCCGCTGGCAATCATCACCGGCGGCGGTCGGCCGCTGGTGCTGCGCGAAGCCGTGGCGGCGCTGCACCGGGCCGCTGAGGACCCCCGGGTCGCGGGCCTGATCGCCCGGGTGGAGCTGTCCGCGGCCGCGGCCGGGCCGGTTCAAGAGCTGCGCGAAGCCATTGCGGCGTTCACGGCCGTCAAGCCGTCGCTGGCGTGGGCCGAAACGTATCCCGGAACCCTGTCCTACTACCTGGCGTCGGCGTTCGGCGAGGTGTGGATGCAGCCGTCGGGGACCGTCGGACTGATCGGCTTTGCCACCAACGCCCTGTTCCTGCGGGACGCGCTGGACAAGGCCGGTATCGAAGCGCAGTTCATCGCGCGTGGTGAATACAAGTCGGCGGCAAACCTTTTCACACAGAACCGCTACACCGACTCGCATCGGGAAGCCGATACCCGGCTGCTGGAAAGCCTGCGCGCCCAGGTGTGGCAGGCGATCGCCGAGTCGCGCAAGGTCGGCCTTGACGCGCTCGACGGGCTGGCCGACCAGGCGCCGCTGTTGCGCGATACCGCCGTCGGCGGCGGTTTGATCGACCGCATCGGCTTCCGTGACGAAGCGTATGCGCGGATAGCAGAACTCGTTGGCGCCAAAGGCATTTCGCCGGAGACCGGCGATGCCGACGATGACGACGCGCCACCGCGGTTGTTCCTGAACCGCTACGCGCGGGCCACCGGGCCGGGCAGTCCGCGGCCTTCGCTGCCCGGGCGCGGACCAAAGGGCACCATCGCCGTCGTCACCGTCGCCGGCCCGATCGTCAGCGGCCGTGGCGGATCGCGGGTGCCGTTCGGCTCGTCCAACGCCGGTGCTGACACCATCGCGGCGGCGCTGCGCGAGGCCGCCGCCGACGACTCGGTGTCGGCGATCGTGCTACGGGTCGACTCGCCGGGCGGCTCGGTCACTGCGTCGGAAACCATTTGGCGCGAGGTCAAGAAGGCTCGCCGGCACGGTAAGCCGGTGGTGGCGTCGATGGGTGCGGTCGCCGCGTCCGGCGGCTACTACATCTCGATGTGCGCCGACGCGATCGTGGCCAACCCCGGCACGATCACCGGTTCGATCGGCGTGATCACGGGCAAGCTCGTCGCTCGTGACTTGAAAGACCGGCTGGGCGTCGGGTCGGATGCGGTGCGTACCAACGCCAATGCCGATGCGTGGTCGATCAATGCGCCGTTCACGCCCGAGCAGCACGCTCAGGTGGAGGCCGAGGCGGACCTGTGCTACACCGACTTCGTGCAGCGCGTCGCCGACGGGCGTCACCTCAGCGTCGAGGCGGTCGAGGAGGTGGCCCGGGGCCGGGTGTGGACCGGCGCGGATGCCCTCGAGCACGGTCTGGTCGACGAGCTCGGGGGGCTGCGCACCGCGGTGCGCCGGGCCAAGGTGCTGGCCGGCTTGGACGAAGACGACAAGGTGCGCATCGCCGGCTATCCGGGTTCGTCGTTGTGGGAGTTTCTCCGCCCGCGGCCATCCTCGCAGCCGGCAGCCGCGTCACTGCCGGATGCGTTGGGCGCGTTGATCGCTCAGTCGGTGATCGGCATCATCGAACAGGCCGAGCGGACGCTGACCGGTGCCAAAGTGCTGTGGGTGGGGGAGTCGCGCTTCTAGGGTCCGAGCGTCCCGCTGACGTAGATGATCTCGCCCAGCGGGTCATCGTTCTCGGGGGATGGCACCGCGAGCCCGTTGCTCACGAACAGGTCCGCACGCGGGGTCCCGGTGGCATCCCATCCCTTGCCACGCAGGTAGTCGATGACGTGGCTGCGCTCGCCGGCGTACACCAGCGACGGCATGTCGAGGTTCAGACCGTGCTCGCGAAACTGTGCCGTCCGTTCGCGAGCTTGTTCGAGGTCCAGATCCTTCATCCCCGGAACGTATTCGGTGGCGATTGCGCTGCCGGGCACGCTCAGCTCGGTGATGTTGTCGAACAACCGGTCTTGAGCGTCTGACGGCAGGTAGATCAGCAGGCCCTCGGCCAGCCAGGCCGTGGGCTCGCCGGGATCCAGCCCGGCAGCCTGCAATGCGCCCGGCCAGTCGGCGCGCAAGTCGATGGCGACCGTGCGCCGCGTCGCGGTGGGCTGCGCACCGAGATCAGCGAGAGTCCTTGTCTTGAATTCGATCACCCGAGGTTGGTCGATCTCGTACACCACCGTGCCCGACGGCCAGTCGAGGCGGTAGGCGCGGGAGTCCAAACCCGACGCCAGGATCACCACTTGCCGGACGCCGGCGCCCACGGCGGTCAGCAGGTAATTGTCGAAATATTTGGTGCGAACCCCCATTCCGTTGACGATTGCCTGCGTTCGCTCCGGCGAGTTGTCCGGGAACAACGAGAGATCGAGTTCGTCGTCGATCATCTTGACGAAGAAATCCAGCCCGACGGCCCGGACCAGCGGGTCGGCGAACGGGTCGTTGATCAGTGGGTTCTCGGCCTTGCTCGCCATCGCGCGACCCGCGGCGACCATGGTCGCGGTGGCACCCACGCTGGAGGCGAGATCCCAGCTGTCGTCGTCGGTGCGTGTCATTTCAGCGTCGCGGCGACGTAGCTCATCTCCCGGAACACCGACATCGAGTCGTCTTCCGGGAAGGTAAATCCGTGGCGCTGATACAGTTCCGGCGCGGGACGGGCGGTCACCTGCCAGCCGTGACCGGTCAGGTAGTCGATCACGATACTGCGCTCGCCTTGATAGAACAGGTCGGCCGGGTTGAGGTCGAAACCCGCTCGGCGCCAACGCTCGCCGATGCGCTGCACGCTTTCCCTGGAGAAAGCGTCTGGGTCGGAGATGTGCTCGGTGGCCAGCTGACTGCCTGGTGCACTCAGCGCGGTGATGTTGTCGAACAACCGATCCTGCGCCTCGGACGGCAGGTAGGGCAACAATCCCTCAGCGCTCCACGCCGCTGGTTTGTTGACATCAAAACCACTGTTCCGCAGGGCAGTTGGCCAATCATCACGGAGATCGATACTGATCGTGCGGCGTTCGGCGGTCGGTTCGGCGCCGAGGTCGGCCAGAGTGCTGGTCTTGAAGTCGATCACCTGCGGTTGGTCGATCTCGTAGACCACCGTCCCCGCGGGCCAGGGCAGCCGGTAGGCCCTGGTGTCCAGGCCGGAAGCCAAGATGACCGCCTGTCGAATCCCGGCGTCGGTGGCAGCGATGAAGAAGTCGTCGAAAAACCGTGTGCGCACGGTCATTTGCTCAGCCCGCGTTCGGCCGTTCAGCGCCGGGTCGTCGTCGTCCAGGCTGACTTCGCCGTCGATAAGGCGGATGAACGGGGCCAACCCCACCGCGCGCACCAGCGGAGCGGCGAACGGGTCGTCGAGCAGCGGGTCGGGCCCCTGCGATGCCAGGGCGCGCGAGGCAGCCACCATCGTCGCGGTGGCCCCCACGCTGGAGGCTAGATCCCAGCTGTCGTCATGGGTACGTGGCATCGAATAGCTCCTAGTTCTTGTCGGTCAGCGTGCCGCTGACATAGAGACGGTCGGCGAATGGCAAGTCGTCCTCGACGATCGGCGGAAGTCCGTTGGCCGCGAACAACTCTCGGATAGTGCTGCCGCCCATCTGCCATCCGCGGTCGGACAGGTAGACGGCGGCTTCGTTGCGGTCGCCGAAGTAGACCAGCTCGGTCATGTCGAGATCGAGCCCGTGTTTGCGCCAGCGCTGCGAGACGGTCCGCATCCGTTCTTTGACCCGCTCCTCATGGGCAGGCTCGCGAGTGGGCCCGCTTTCGGTGGCGATGCGACTGCCCGGCGCGCTCAGCTCAGTGATGGTGTCCAGCAAGCGATCTTGCGCGTCGGGCGGCAGGTAGCCCAGCAGGCCCTCTGCGCTCCACGCGCTGGGCTGATTGGGATCGAACCCCGCCGCCTGCAGGGCGGCCGGCCAGTCGTCACGCAGGTCGACGGCGACCGCACGACGGTGGGCGGTGGGCTGGGCGCCCAACTCGGCCAGCGTGCGGGACTTGAATTCGATGACTTGCGGCTGGTCGATTTCGTACACCGTGGTGCCGTCGGCCCAGGGCAGCCGGTAGGCGCGGGCATCCAGCCCGGACGCCAGGATGACTGCCTGGCGGATGCCCGCGTTGGTGGCGTCGACGAAGAACTCGTCGAAGAATTTGGTGCGGACCGCCATGTTGTGGATCATCCGCTGCACGCCCGCGGGGGAGCCGTCGCTGTCATCTTCGAGGTCTGCGGGAGTCAGCTCGCCGGTGGCCAGTTTGGTGAACAGGTCCAGACCCACCGCCCGAACCAACGGCTCGGCGTACGGGTCGTCGATCAGCGGGGTCTCGGCCTTGCTTGCCATCGCACGGGCGGACGCGACCATGGTGGCGGTGGCGCCGACGCTCGAAGCCAGGTCCCAGGTGTCGTCGTCGGTACGTGCCATCGCTACCTCTCTACTCCGACGCTGAGTGATTACTTAGCCAATATAACGAGGCTACCACGCGGCGGAATGGCCACTTTGAGCAGACATATTGCCGAAACCCCTGTCGTGATCGGCCATTCGCGCAACGCTGGTGAACCATGACGTACGCGATTGCAGGAAAGCGGGTGTCGATCACGGGCGCGGCGGCCATGGCATCGCGATGAAAGCTCTGGTCTTCGGGGTGCCGCCGCAGCCGTCCGCACCCGACGACGCTCTGTCGCATAGTCCCGTCGCGCTACGGCAGGTCCCGGATCCCCGATTGCTGCACGACGACTGGGTGATCACCCGACCCCGACTGACCGGGATCTGTGGCTCGGACTCCAAGCAGATCTTGCTGGACTTCGGTGAGGGCGACGGCGACAATGCGATGGCGGCGTTCTGCTCTTTTCCCCAAGTCATGGGCCACGAAGTGGTTGCCGACGTGGTCGAGTTGGGACCGAAAGCCCGCGGGCTGGAGGTGGGCCAGCGCGTCGTGCTCAATCCGTGGCTGTCCTGCGGGCCGCGAGGGGTCGAGCCGCCTTGTCCGGCCTGCCAGAGCGGCGACTACAGCCTGTGCTGGAGCTTCTGCGACGGCGACATCAAACCCGGAATCCACACCGGAGTGTCCGCCGATGTGACCGGTGGCTACGCCGAGTTGATGCCGGCTCACGACAGCATGCTGTTCGCGGTACCCGATTCGGTGCCCGACGAACTGGCTGTGTTCGCCGACCCGTTTTCGGTGTCGCTGCACGCCATTACCCGCCACCCACCGCCGCGCTCGGGTCGCGTCCTGGTGTACGGCGCCGGCTCGTTGGGATTGTGCGCGTTGGCGATTCTGCGGGCGCTCTATCCGGACGTGGCGGTGGCGGTCATCGCCCGGTTCGACGCGCAGGCCGAGTTGGCCCGCCGATTCGGCGCGGCCATCGTGCTGGCGCACGAGCCCCGGCTGGCCGTCATCGAAGAACTGGTGAGCTGGGGCGGCGGCCGGCTGTGGCAACCACTGCAAGGGCTGCCGATGGCTCACCCGGGTGGTGTCGACGTCGTCTACGACACCGTCGGCAAACCGGAGACGTTTGAAGTCGGAGTGCGGGTCCTGGCCGCCCGGGGGACGCTGGTGAAGGCCGGCGTGCACGCGCCCGGCCGGTGGGAGTGGAGTCCGCTGTACTTCAAGGAGATCGCCCTCGTTGGCAGCAATGCGTTCGGGGTCGAGGAGGTCGAGGGGCAGCGGAAGCACGCCATCGCGCACTATCTCGATCTCGTTGTCGACGGCCGAATTGACCTGCGGCCCATGCTGACTCACACCTTCGGCCTGGACCGGTGGCGCGATGCCTTCCTGGCCATTGCCGACCAGGGCGAGAGCGGCGCCGTGAAGGTGGCTATCGATCAGCGCTAGCGCACGTTGCGCACGCCCTTAATTGCAATATCGACGGCGTGTTGAACTGCGACACGCAGCTGTTCGGTGGTGTCGCCCTCTTGCAGGCAAACAAGTGCGGCGGCAATCGCCGCGCCCATCACCGAGCCGATGACGGCGGCCGCGCCCGCCAGGTCGAGAGCGTCGGAGTAGGCGCGCTGCAGCGCTCGGGCCAGCTCAGTTTCGGCAAGAAAGTATCGGTGCAAGGTGGCTGCTTGCACGGCGGGCACCGACATGATCATGGGGAGCCGCACCGCCGCCAGGCCACCATCGACTTCCTCGGTGAGGGCGTCGGCCAGCATGTGCTGCATCGCCGCCAGGAGGACGTCGGCGATCTGATCATCGGGCCCTCGCTGCTCGATGAGGGCAACCGCGGCGTCGATCCGGCGGGACAGGTGCGGGAAAAGAACCTCATCCTTGCTCGCGAAGTAATTGAAGAATGTTTTGGTGGAAACCCCTGCGGTGGAGGCGATCTCGGCGACGGTGGTCTGCTCGTAGCCCCTGTGCTCGAACAGCCGCATAGCCGCGCCGATCAGCTCCTGCCTGGTCTGGTGTCGCTTGCGTTCTCGCAGACCCATCTGTCGTCGCCCGCCCCTTCCCGAAAGTTATATCTAATGTAATATTATATCGAATGCAATAAAATCGTGCTGCGCCGAGAGGACCAACCATGCGGCGGTTTGAGAACGCGGTGGCGATTGTCACCGGCGGCGGGATGGGTCTGGGCAAGGCGCTGTGTGAGGAGCTCGGCCGTCGAGGCTCGACGGTCGTGGTCGTCGATATCGATGGCGATGCCGCGCGTCGCGTAGTGGGACATCTGGAGCAAAGCGGTGCATCGGCACTTGCCGTGCGGGTCGATGTTGCCAACGAAGCCGAGGTGGCGCAGCTGATCGAGAGCACCGTGGCCGAATATGGACGCGTCGACTACATGATCAACAACGCCGGCATCGCGATCGGCGGGGATTCCCGCGACCTGTCGATGGACCAGTGGCGTCGCGTGCTCGATGTCAACTTGCTGGGCGTGGTGTATGGGACGGTGCATGCCTATCGGGTGATGGCGCGCCAGGGCTACGGGCACATCGTCAACATTTCCTCGCTCAGCGGGTTGGTGCCCCAGCCGGGCAATGCGTCGTACTGCACGAGTAAGCATGGGATCGTGGGGCTTTCGCTTTCGCTGCGGGCCGAGGGAGCAGCCCTTGGGGTGAAGGTCAGTGCGGCATGTCCGGGCGACATGAAAACGAACATCTACGACAACATGGTCGTGGTCAATATGCCGCGCGAGCAGGTGGTTACGTTGAGTCGGCGCACCCACTATCTGATGCCCCAGATGAGCGCAGAGGCCGCGGCCCGCGCGATCCTGCGCGGCGTGAGTCGCAATCGGCCGCTTATCGTGTTTCCCACCGCGGTCCAGATCATCTGGCACTTGTATCGCTGGTTTCCGGGCCTGCTTTATCCGATTAACGTCCACCGCATGAAGCTTTTCCGCAGCCTTCGAGCCGCTGAACCCGAAATGCAGTAGCTGTCAGAGGGATTCGAAATCCAACCAGTGGTCGATGTCGAATTGATCCGCGACGGCGCGGATCGTTGCGCCGCCGCGACCCGGATAGTGCGCGGGTATCACGCCGGCGTGTGCCTCGACGGCGTCGGTGAATATCCGGCGGCGGGTGGCTGCAGCCGCGGCGGCATTCACGTCGAAGGCGCACGGGTCGTCGGGTCGACGCAGTTGCACCGGGCTGTGGGTGAGATCGCCGACGAAGACCGCCGGCCGGCCCGCATCCAGCCACAGCACCGAGGAGCCCGGTGTGTGTCCGGGCGCGGGGCGCAGCCGGAGCGACGGACTTATCTGACAGTCATCCGACCACCGGGTGAGCTGTCCCGCCTCCTCGATGGGTAAGACGCTGTCCGCGAACATCAGTTGGTTGCCATGCTGGGTGGCCGCTTCCTCTTCGGTCCGTGGCGTCTGCGTTGCGGCGGGCCCGTCGGGTGCAAAGTAGTGGTAGTCGGCGGCAGGCACCAAATATCGGGCGTTGGGAAACGTCGGCACCCAGGTGTCGTTGTCTCGCAACGTGTTCCAGCCGACGTGGTCGGAGTGGATGTGGGTGTTGACGACGATGTCCACCGCGTTGCGGTCGATGCCCGCCGCCTCGCACGCAGCCAGGAACCCGGTTTTCAGGTGATCCAGGGGTGGCATATGCGGGCGTGGGCGATCGTTGCCGACACCGGTGTCGACGACGACCGTCAGCCCGTCGACCTCGATGACCCAGCTTTGGATCGCGATGTGCCATTGGTCGGCGTCGGGGTCGAAGAAATCGGGCACCAGCAAGTCGCTGTTTTCCAGCCATCCCGACGGCGGCGTTCGGGGGAAGAAGCTGGTCTTCAGGTCGAACTTCAGTTCCAGTACGCGCGCCACTTGCGCGTGACCAAACTGCACGCGGCCCATCGCTACATCGGATTCGCGCGCAGGTAGCTGTAGACGCCGGCGAAGTTGCGATTCACGTCTTCGGGGATGGGCACAGGGCCACCGAGAGCCTTTGCCCCCCAGACGATTTGTGCGGTCCGCTCAACCAGGGCGGTGACGTGCAGGACCTTATCCGGCCGCGGTCCGACCGCCACCAGGCCGTGGTTGGCGATCAACGCCGCGGCCCGGCCTTCCAGGGCCTTCACCGCGTTGCTGCCCACCTCGGGCGTCGCCGACGCCGCATATTCGCTGCAGCGGATGTCGCCCCCGCAGTAGATCGCGAACTCGTCGATGCAGGCCGGGATCGGCTGATGGGCGATCGCGAACATGGTGGCCCACACCGGGTGACTGTGGATGACGCTGCCGATGTCGTCGAACGCCTGGAAGCAGGCCAGGTGCAACTTCATCTCGGTCGACGGCGAACGGCCATCGGCGGCCTGCAGCACCGCGCCGTCCGGGTCGACCACCACCAGATCGTCCAGCGTCATGTCGGCGTAGTCGACCGAGGAGGGGGTGATGACCAGGTTGCCGTCAACACGGCGCGCCGAGATGTTGCCCGCGGTGCCCTCGACCAGTCCGCGGCGCAGCATGTCCTTGGCCGCGGCTAGCACCGCGGCTTCGGCGTCGGCAACCGATCTCGGAAACGTCACGCTCCTAGCACCTCCGGGTTGACGATGTGGGCAGGCCTGTTGCCGGACAGCAGCGCCTCGATGTCGTCGGCCACCATCTGCGCCTGCCGCGCCTCAGTGTTCCACGTCGCCCCGCCGATATGCGGCGTCAGCACCACATTCGGCATCGCAATCAACGGGTGATCGGTCGGCAGCCATTCGCCGACGAAGTGGTCCAGGCCCGCGGCGGCCACCTTGCCGCTGCGCAGCGCGTCGACGAGCGCGTCGATGTCGTGCAGTTGCGCCCGGGCGCTGTTGAGGAAGACGGCGCCGTCGCGCATGGCCGCGAACTGCTTTGCACCGATCAGCCCCGCGGTATCGGTTGTGACCGGCGCATGCAACGAGACGATGTCGGCCTGGGCCAGCAGCTCGTCCAGGCTGTGCCGGGCGTCGTCGTTGAACGGGTCGTAGGCGATCACCCGCATGCCCAGCCCGGCCATCCGCCACTTGACCGCCTGACCGACAGCGCCCAGGCCGATCAGCCCGGCCGTCCGGCCGGCCACCTCCCACGCGCGGAAGCGCTGATACGGAATGCTGCCGTCGCGGAACACTTCTCCGGTCCGCACATCGGCGTCGGCGCCGAGCACATGGCGGGTGGCGGCGAAGAGCAGAGCCAGCGTCATCTCGGCGACCGCGTCGGCGTTGCGGCCCGGGGTGTTCAGCACCGGAATCCCGGCCGCCGTCGCACCGGCGACGTCGACGTTGTTGGGGTCGCCGCGGGTGGCGGCGATGGCCCGCAATCCCAGGTCGAACACCGGCCCGCCGACCGAATCGCTTTCCACCACAACGATATCGGCGCCTTCGGCGGAGATCCGTTCGGCCAGCTGCTCGGCGCTGTAGATGCGCAGCGGGGTCTGATCGATCCATGGGTCGTAGACGACATCGGCCAGCCGCCGCAACTTTTCGAATCCCTCACCACGCAGTGGGGCCGTCACCAAAGCACGCGTCACGACTGCCAATGCTGGCGTACGGTGACGCCCGTGTCACGCGATGAGGTCACGATCGGCATCGACATCGGCACCACCGCCGTCAAAGCGGTCGCCGCCGATGCCGATGGCAGGGTGGTCGCGCGGACCCGGATTCCGCACGAGCTGCGGGTGCCGACACCGGATCGCCTGGAGCACAACGCCGACGAAGCGTGGCGGCAGGGTCCGCTGACGGCGCTGAGCCAGTTGGCCCGCCCGGACGCGTTGGCGGTCGCGGTGTCCGCGATGGTGCCGTCGATGACGGCCGTCGACGCCGACGGTCGTCCGATCACCCCGGGTCTGTTGTACGGCGACGGCCGTGGCCGCCTTCCCGGCGCACCCGCCGACGGCCCCTTTCCGGTGGGCGAGGCCGCCGAGTTTCTGCGCTGGACGGCGGCGCACGCCCCGGATGCGGCCGGGTATTGGCCGGCTCCGGCGGTGGCCAACTATTCGCTCGCACGCGACGCGGTGGTCGACTTCCCGACCGCCTATACCTTCGCGCCGCTGTTCGACGCCACCGGCTGGAACGCCGAGGTCTGCGCGCAGCACGGTGCGACGGCCGGGCAACTGCCCCGCGTCGACGCTCCGGGCGCCGCGGCCGGTCACGTGGGCGACGCGGTCCTGGCAGTTGGGGCCATCGACGCGCTGTGTGAGCAGATGGTGTCCGGCGCCGACGACGTCGGCGATGTGCTGGTGCTGTGCGGCACCACGTTGATCGTATGGGTGACCGTGCCCGAAGCGCGGCAGGTGCCGGGCCTGTGGACCATTCCGACGATGACCGGAAAGAGTCAGATCGGCGGAGCGAGCAATGCCGGCGGGCTGTTCCTCGGGTGGGTCGATCGGGTAGTCGCACCGGGGAACCCCGACGCGGCCGATCCGTCGCGGGTGCCGGTGTGGTCGCCCTACCTGCGCGGCGAGCGCACACCGTTTCACGATCCGGACCGTCGTGGAATGCTCGACGGACTGGACCTCGGTCACGATGCGTCGGCGCTGCGCCGGGCGGCCTATGAGGCTTCGGGTTTCGTCGTTCGCCACCTGATCGAGCTCAGCGGAGCGCCTGTGTCGCGGATCGTGGCCGCCGGCGGCGGTACCCGGGTGCAGGCGTGGATGCAGGCCATCGCCGACGCCACCGGCCGGCCGGTCCAGCTGTCCGGGGTGGCCGAAGGAGCGGCGCTGGGCGCGGCGTTTCTCGGCCGGATGGCGGTCGGCAAGGAGTCGGCGATCACCGACGCCGCCCGGTGGGCCTCCATCGCGAGGGTGGTCGAACCGCAGCAGGCGTGGGCGGAGCCGGTGGCGGAACGCTATCGCCGCTTCCGGGAACTGGCCACGTTACGGTAGTTCCGCGGAGACGTATCTGATGTCGCCGAAAGCGACCATCGACGGGGCATCCGGGAACTCAAAGCCGTTGGCCGCGTAAAGCTCTGGTGTGGTGTGCACAGTGGTTCGCCAGC
This sequence comes from uncultured Actinomycetota bacterium, assembly GCA_963741555.1. Lineage (GTDB taxonomy): Bacteria > Actinomycetota > Actinomycetes > Mycobacteriales > Mycobacteriaceae > Mycobacterium. The sequence continues at coordinate 144,126 of CAVUIH010000001.1, forward strand.
CCTGGCCGGCCAGATATTCGACCGCGTCGTTGCGCTCACCGTCGTACACCAGCTCGGACCAATTCAGATTCAATCCGAGGCGTCGCCAGCGCTCGCTGATCTCTCTGCCCCGGTTGGCGATTCGATCGCGGATGTCCGGAACGTAACCGGTGCCGATTCGGCTGCCGGCCGCACTGAGAGCGGTGATGTTGTCGAACAACCGATCCTGCGCGTCCGGCGGCAGATAGCCCAGTAGCCCCTCGGCGATCCACGCCGTAGGCCGTTCGTTGTCGAAGCCGTTGTCTCGCAGTGCCTTCGGCCAGTCATCGCGCAGGTCGACGGCCACCGCTCTGCGATCGCTTGACGGGGCCGCACCGAGATCGGCCAGGGTGCGGGTCTTGAACTCGACGACCTGCGGCTGGTCGACCTCGAACACCACCGTGCCCGACGGCCACGTCAGCCGGTAGGCGCGGGTGTCGAGCCCGGCGGCCAGAATGACGGCCTGGCGCACACCCGCTGCGGCGGCGTCGGTGAAGAAGTTGTCGAAGAACCGGGTTCGCACGGCCATTCCCTCGGCCAGCCGTCGCGGCGTGAACGCCGGATCGTCGTCGCTGAGCTCGATCTCGCCGTTCATCATCTTGATGAAGGCCTCCACCCCGACGGCATTGACCAGTGGCTCGGCGTACGGGTCGTCGATCAGCGGATCCGGGCCCTTCGACGCCATCGCCCGCCGAGCGGCGACGGCGGTGGCGGTGGCGCCGACGCTCGATGCCAGATCCCAGCTGTCGCCGTCGTGTCGTCTGGTGTCGTTCGCGGCCATGTGGGACCTCCTATGTCCGGGTGGCGACCAGGGAGACGATGTTGCGGAACGCGGCCAGGGCGTCGTCGCCGGGGAACACCAGACCGTATTCGCCGAACAGTTCCCGGCGACTACGGGCGGTGACCTGCCACCCCCTGTCACCGAGGTAGTCCGCGACGTTGTTGCGATCGCCCTCATAGAACAAGCCCGACAAGTCGACGTCACAGCCGAGATTGGCCCAGCGGTCGCTCATCGCCTGCCCGCGTTCGGCCATCGTCGAACCGTTGTCCGGGTGATATTCGGTGGCCACTCGGCTGCCGGGTGCGCTGAGCGCGGTGATGTGGTCGAACAGTCGGTCCTGTGCTTCGGGCGGCAGGTACATCAGCAGCCCTTCAGCGCTCCACGCCGACGGCTTGGTGGCGTCAAAACCGCTGTCGCGCAACGCGGCCGGCCAATCATCGCGCAGGTCGATGCTGACGGTGCGGCGTTCGGCGGTCGGCTCGGCACCGAGTCGCGCCATCGTCTCGGTCTTGAATGCGACGACCTGGGGTTGGTCGACTTCGTAGACGACGCTGCCGGCCGGCCACGGCAGGCGGTAGGCCCGGGCGTCCAGACCGGCGGCCAGAATGACGGCCTGACCGATCCCGGCCTGGGCGGCGTTGACGAAGAACTCGTCGAAGAATTTGGTGCGCACCGCCAGCGAATCGGTTTCCGTCTGCAATTCCGTGCTGCCGTCGCCGCCCGCGTCAGCTGGGTCGATCTCCCGGTCGACCACGCGGGTGAAGAAGTCGATGCCCACCGCCCGTACCAGCGGGGCGGCGAACGGGTCTTTGATGATCGGGTCGGTGTCCTCGGTGGCCAGCGCCCGGGCCGCAGCGACCATCGTCGCTGTCGCGCCCACGCTGGAGGCCAGATCCCAAGTGTCGGTATCACTGCGCCCCATGCTCACCCTCCCCGTCGTTGCCGTTGACTTCATACTTAGCCAAGGTAAAGAGCTACTGGAACTCTACGCCCCGATGCCGTGTGCAGCCCACCCCTTTTGCGGGCGAGCGCTTCGTGCGCTGTTAGTCTCGTAGACTGTCTGACGCGCGCCTGGACATTGTTCTACCCGCTAGTGCCCGGCGCGTGACACAGGACCATGCAGGACACTTCAGTGCTGGATACACCAGCCGTTAACATGCCGCGACCAGAGCTTGGCTGCGCAGGAGGAAAGAGTGCTTTCGGCTTTCATCTCATCGCTGCGAACAGTCGACCTGAGACGAAAGATCCTGGTCACCCTCGGCATCGTGATCCTCTACCGGCTGGGCGCGACGGTGCCGTCGCCCGGGGTGAACTACCCCAACGTGCAGAAGTGCATCCAGCAGATCAGTGGCGGAGAATCGGCGCAGATCTACTCGCTGATCAATCTGTTCTCCGGTGGCGCGCTCCTGCAGCTGACCGTGTTCGCGGTCGGGGTCATGCCCTACATCACCGCAAGCATCATCGTGCAGCTGCTCACCGTGGTCATCCCACGGTTCGAAGAGCTGCGTAAAGAAGGCCAATCCGGCCAGGCCAAGATGACGCAGTACACCCGCTACCTGGCGATTGCGCTGGCCATTCTGCAGGCCACCAGCATCGTGGCGCTGGCCGCCAACGGCGGGCTGCTGCAGGGCTGCAACCTGGACATCATCGCCAACCAGAGCATCTTCACCCTGGTCGTCATCGTGATGGTGATGACCGCGGGCGCGGCGCTGGTGATGTGGATGGGCGAGTTGGTCACCGAGCGTGGCATCGGTAACGGCATGTCGATGCTGATCTTTGCGGGAATCGCCGCAAGAATCCCGGGCGAGGGCAAGAGCATTCTGGACAGCCGTGGTGGGGTGGTGCTGGCCACGGTCTGTGTGGCAGCGCTGATCATCGTCGTCGGGGTGGTGTTCGTCGAGCAGGGTCAGCGTCGCATCCCGGTGCAGTACGCCAAGCGCATGGTGGGTCGAAGGATGTACGGCGGCACCTCGACGTATCTGCCGCTGAAGGTCAACCAGGCCGGCGTCATCCCGGTGATCTTCGCGTCGTCGCTGATCTACATCCCGCACCTGATCACCCAGTTGATTCGCAGCGGCAGCGGCGGCCTGGGTAACAGTTGGTGGGACAAGTTCGTCAGCAACAACCTGTCGAACCCGGGAAGCCCTGTCTATATCAGCATCTACTTCAGCCTGATCATCTTCTTCACGTACTTCTACGTGTCGATCACGTTCAACCCCGATGAGCGTGCCGACGAGATGAAGAAGTTCGGCGGCTTCATTCCGGGTATCCGCCCGGGTAAGCCAACCGCCGACTATCTGCGCTACGTGTTGAGCAGGATCACGTTGGCTGGTTCGATCTACCTAGGTGTCATCGCGGTGCTGCCCAACCTGTTCCTCCAGATCGGCAGCTCGGGACCGGTGCAGAACCTGCCGTTCGGTGGTACTGCGGTGCTGATCGCCATCGGTGTCGCGTTGGATACCGTCAAGCAGATCGAGAGTCAGCTGATGCAGCGCAATTACGAAGGGTTCCTCAAGTGAGAGTTGTGTTGCTTGGGCCTCCTGGAGCAGGTAAGGGCACGCAGGCCGTCAAGCTGGCCGAGAAGCTCGAGATACCGCACCTGTCCACTGGCGACCTCTTTCGGGAGAACATCGGCAACGGCACCAAGCTGGGTCTGGAAGCCAAGCGCTACCTGGACGCCGGCGATCTGGTGCCCTCCGAACTGACCAACGAACTCGTCGACGACCGGCTGAGCAACCCGGACACCGGCGTCGGATTCATCCTGGACGGCTACCCGCGCTCGGTGCAGCAGGCTAAAGCCCTGCATGACATGCTCGAGCGTCGCGGCACCCAACTGGACGCGGTGCTGGAATTTCGGGTGTCCGAGGACGTCTTGCTGGAGCGGCTCAAGGCGCGCGGCCGTGCCGATGACACCGAAGAAGTGATCCTCAACCGGATGAACGTCTACCGCGACGAAACCGCGCCGTTGATCGAGTACTACAGCAACGAGTTGAAGACCGTCGATGCCGTCGGCGACGTTGACGAGGTGTTCGCTCGCGCGCTGCAGGCGCTGGGGCGGTAACCGGTGTTCGCCCTGGCGGGCCTGCGCAGTCGCAAGGTGGTGCCGCAGCGTAGCGCCGCCGAACTCGACGCGATGGCCGCTGCCGGGGCCATCGTCGCCGCAGCGCTGCGGGCGGTCCGCGAGGCCGCGGCTCCCGGAGTCTCGACCCAAGACCTCGACCAGATCGCCGAATCGGTGATTCGCGACGCCAAAGCCACGCCGTCGTTCCTCGGCTACCACGGCTACCCGGCGTCCATCTGCTCATCGGTCAACGACCGTGTCGTGCACGGCATCCCGTCGGCCGGTGGGGTCCTCGCCGCGGGCGACCTGGTGTCTGTCGATTGCGGCGCCATTCTGGACGGCTGGCACGGCGACTCGGCAATCACGTTCGGTGTCGGGCAGTTGATCGCCGCCGACGAGATGCTCTCGCAGGCGACCAAGGAGTCGATGGAAGGCGGGATCGCCGCGATGGTGCCCGGCAACCGTCTGACCGACGTGTCGCACGCGATCGAAACCGCCACCAAGGCGGCCGAGGCCCGTTACGGGCGCGCGTTCGGCATTGTCGAAGGCTACGGCGGGCACGGCATCGGCAGGCAGATGCACATGGATCCGTTCCTGCCCAATGAGGGAGCGCCCGGTCGTGGCCCGTTGCTGGCAGCAGGATCGGTGCTGGCTATCGAACCGATGTTGACCCTGGGCACGCGTAAAACCAAGGTGCTCGACGACGAGTGGACGGTTGTTACCGCCGACGGTTCGCGTGCCGCACACTGGGAGCACACCGTCGCAGTCACCGAGGACGGGCCCCGCATCCTGACCCTCGGCTGACGTCTTCGGGGAGCGAGTGAACCAAACGACGAGCTGAGTCGTGTCATCACCGAGAGGCTGGTGATGGACATACCGGGCACCGGCGCGGATGCCAATGATCTGAAGCGGCTGTGCGACCAACACGCCGCCGCTTTATGGCGCTATGCGTGGCGATTGACCGGTGATCCCGCCCATGCCGAGGATGTGGTGCAAGAGACCTTGCTGAAGGCATGGCAACACCCGCATGTCTTCAGCAACGGGCAGTCGCCACGCGCCTGGCTTTTCACCGTTGCGAGAAACATGGTCATCGACGACCGACGCAGCGCCCGGTTCCGCCACGAGCTGATCTCGTCGGACAGCTCAGGTCCGCCCGAACGGGCGGGTCCCGACGAGTCGGGTCGCGCGCTGAACCGGGCACTGATCGGTGACGCGATGGCGCAGTTGTCCGCTGACCACCGCGCGGTGGTTGGCCGCTCCTACTACCAGGGCTGGACCACCGCACAGATCGCCGCCGATCTCGGGATCGCCGAGGGCACAGCGAAATCGCGGCTGCATTATGCGCTGCGGGCACTGCGCCAGGCTCTAGTTGAGATGGGGGTGACGCAATGACGGAATCCCGGAACGGGAGAGTTCCCGGCCAGGGCGACACGCCCAGGGGCGCCGACGATTTCGCGACGTGGGACGCCGCTTACGTTTTGGGTGTGCTGTCGGACACCGACCGGCAGGAATTCGAGTCGCATCTGGCGGGCTGCGTCTCGTGCCGTGATGCGGTGGCCGAATTGGACACTGTCGCAACGTTGCTGACGATGCTGGACCCCGACGAGATTGTCGCTGACGGGCCGATCGCGACCCCGCCGTATCCGGACCTGTTGACGCCGCTGCTGGCGAAGGCGGATCAGCGGTCCGCCGCGGTGGCGGACCGGACGCAGCGGCAGCCGGCCGCGGCGACGGCTACGACCGTGGACGCGCGGACCGTCTTCCCGGTCTTTCGCGCGGGGAACTACACGCCGGTGCACGACGAGCTGACCGAGTTCGACCTGCCGGTGGAGGGCAGCATCCCGGCCGAACTGAACGGCTGGTATCTGCGCAACGGGCCCAATCCGCGCACGGGTGCAGGCCATTGGTGCGTCGGCGACGGAATGGTCCACGGGATCCGGCTGGAGAACGGCCGTGCCGCGTGGTACCGAAACCGCTGGGTGCGCACCGAGAGCTTCGATGACCCGGTCCCGCTGTACGGCGATGACGGTGGCCGAAATCTGCACTCCAGCATCGCCAATACCCACGTCGTCCGGCACGCCGGCAAAACGCTGGCCCTGATGGAGTTCTCGCTGCCCTACGAAATCAGCAATGACCTGAAGACGTTGGGCGCCTACGACTTCGGCGGCAGATTGGCCGACTCGATGACGGCACATCCAAAAATCTGCCCGACCACCGGCGAAATGCATTTCTTCGGCAGCGGCAACCTCTTCGAGCCGCACGTCAATTACCACCGCGCCGACGTCGACGGCAAGCTGACGGTCAGTCGCCCGCTCGAGGTCCCCGCGCTGACGTTGATGCACGACTTCGCTTTGACGGACAGCCATGTGGTGTTCATGGATCTGCCGTTGCTGTTCAACCTGGATGTGGCGCTCAGTCAGCCCTATCGGCGGGATCTACCGTACCGCTGGGACGACCGGTATCGCGCCCGTCTGGGTGTGCTGCGCCGCGACGACCCCTATGGCCGGGTGCGGTGGTTCGACGTCGACCCGTGCTTCGTCTTCCACATCGCCAATGCCTACGACCTGACCACGCCGGACGGCGATTCGATTGTGCTGGAAGTGCTTCGGTATCCCGAGATGTGGCGCGACGGCAGTGAATTCGGGGTCGATGCGGCCTTGTGGCGATGGAAGATCGACATGAACAGCGACATCGTCGAACAGAGTCAGATCGACGACCGCGGCGTGGAATTCCCGCGCGTCGACGACCGGATGGTCGGCGCCGCCGCCCGCTATTCGGTGGCCGTCGGCGGCGGTGCGCTGGTCCGCTATGACCTGCAGCGTGACACCGCAATCGAGCATCGCTTCGGCGGCGGTGTCCCTGGGGAGGCGGTGTTCGCGCCCGCGGTCGGGTACGTCGACGAGTTGGCCGGCTGGTACCTGTCGTACGTATACGACCCGACGACCGATGGCAGCGATCTGGTGATCATCGACGCTTCGGACTTCGACGGCGAGCCGGTCGCCCGGATCCGGCTGCCGCGCCGTGTGCCGCACGGATTCCACGGTAACTGGATCCCGGACTGAGCGATATTGCCTTGTCATACTGCGTAGATGAACGAGAAAGGCGCGCAGCTCGTATCACATATCAGGAGGTGATCGCGTGAGTCGACTCACCCGCGCAGCGGACGCCGAAGATGCGTTGATGAAGGCGCTGTACGACGAGCATGCCGGGCCGTTGTGGCGCTACGCGCTGCGACTGACCCGCGATGCCAGTCGGGCCGAAGACGTGGTCCAGGAAACGCTGCTGCGGGCATGGCAGCATCCCGAGGTGATCGGCGATACCGAACGTTCGGCACGCGCCTGGCTGTTCACCGTCGCGCGCAACATGATCATCGATGAGCGGCGCAGCCCGCGATTCCGCAATATCGTTGGCTCACTTGATGAATCGGGCGCGCCAGAGCAATCCGTTCCAGACGAAGTCGACTCGGCGCTGGATCGGCTGCTGATCGCCGATGCGATGGCCCAAATGTCGCCTGACCATCGAGCCGTCATCGAGCGGTCGTACTACCGGGGTTGGAGCGTCGCTCAGATCGCCGGCGATCTCGACATCGCCGAAGGGACGGTGAAGTCGCGCCTGCACTATGCGGTGCGGGCGCTGCGTCTCAGTTTGCAGGAGATGGGGGTGACCCGATGAATCCGATGGCAACCGGTGGGGCCATCCGCGGGCCTTTCGGCTCCGAATACCTAGCTATGACAGCAGCAGACGGGGGAAGACGATGAGGGTGGCTCCGGGCTCGGGCCCGCCCGGCGACAGCCAGGCGCCCTTCGGCGACAGCCAGGCGCCCTTCGGCGACAGCCACGACTACGCGACATGGGACGCGGCCTACGTGCTCGGGTCGTTGTCGCCGGCTGAGCGCCGTGAGTTCGAGGCGCACCTGAGCGGCTGCCCGTCGTGCCGTCAGTCCGTGTCTGAGCTCAGCGGCATACCGGCCTTGCTGTCGCAACTGGACGCCGGCACGGTCGCCGCGATCGACGCGGGACAGCCGCTCGCCGAGTCGTCGGCTGCGGCGCCCAACCTGCTCCCGTCGTTGCTGTCGACCGTGCGCCGGCGCAGGCGCCGCTCGCGGGTGGCCGCGTGGTCGGTTGGATCCGTCGCCGCCGCGTTGCTCGCTGTCGGTGTGTTCGTCGCCGTTGCTCATCAGTCGCCGATGTCGGCGCCCCCGCAAGCCAGCGTCGCCGCGCTGCCGATGTCTCAGGTGGGAACCACCGCGCTGGCGTCGACGGTGTCGCTCAGCAGCCAGCACTGGGGCACCTTCATCGACCTGAACTGTGTCTGCCTGGCCCCGGTGAATGCTCACCACGACACGCTGGCGATGGTGGTCGTGAGTCGCGACGGTGCGCACACCCAGCTGGCGACGTGGGTCGCCAGCCCCGGCCACACCGCCAACCCGGCCGGCAGCATCTCGACGCCGGTCGATCAAATCGCAGCGGTGCAGATAGTCTCCGCCGACAACGGACAGGTGCTGCTGCAGCGCTCACTGTAATCTGGCTTTCCACAACACGATTCAGTGAATCAGTGGTGCTCCAGCCAGCTGTGGAACATGCCATCCGGATCGTAGGCCGCCCGAACCTCGCGTAGTCGCGCCATGTTCGGCTCGGCGATGAAGGTGGCCGGCCGCCTCAGCAGGTTCTCGTCGGCAAGCGAAATGCCGGTCGCGAGGTGCGACATCGCCGCCATGTTCGACGGCGCCCAATCGCGGTAGCGCTCATCGTCGGCCGGATCGTGCCATGCGGTGTAGAGGCCCAGGTAGATGTCGTCCTCGACACCGTAGACCATCTCAGCCCGGTCGGCGGACGGCTTCCAGCCGGCGAAAACGAAATGCGACGGGTGCGGCGGCAACGTCTCGATGATCGTGCGGATTCCCGGCAGGAGTTCATCGGCCGAGGCCGACGTGAACATATTGTCGACGCTATACCGGTGACCCGCAGGGTATTTCATCATCACCGCCGCATACCAGTTGGCCAGAGTCGTCGGCATATACGGAACGCCGGCAGTCGCCCGGTCGATCACCGGGCAGCTACCCAGGATCGCCAGTGCTTTCGCGGCGTCATCCTCGGAGTCGGCGAAGACCGGCGATGCGATGGTGATGGTGGGCACGTCGGGCCCGGCTTCCGGCGCGTTGCGTGAGGTGAGGATCTGAAGTTCGACTCGATCGTCGATCTCGGCGCTGATCGAGCGGCCCCAGCCGAACACCTCGTCAGCGACCTCGATCGGATACATGTACAGGCACGTGCCCAGCACGCGGGGGCGCCGGTGCAGCCGCAGCGTGAACGAGGTGACCACGCCGAAGAATCCGGGACCGCTGCCGCGGGCCGCCCAGTACAGGTCGGCGTGCCGCTGCGGATCGCAGTAGAGCGTGTCGCCATCGGCGGTGACGACTTCAAGTCCGAGCACGCTCTCGCACGCCGGGCCGAGAACCTTGCTGTTCCAACCGTATCCACCCTGCAGGAGATAGCCGCCCAGTCGGATACCTTCGCAGTGGCCCGCCGGGAAGAAAAGGCCCTGTGCGTCAAGCTCGTTCGCGAAGACGCTGGCCACCTTGCCTGGCCCGACGCGTGCGGTCATCCGGCCGGTGTCGACATCGCAGTGATCGAGACGACTGACGTCCAGCAGCACGCCGCCGTCGCGCAGATGACTGGCCGTCCAGCTGTGCCCGCCGGAACGGATGCCGACCTGATGACCCTGAGCACGGGCGTACCGGATGGTCGCAACGACGTCGTCGGTGTCGCATGCCTGCACGATCACATCCGGGAAGCGCTGCGGCAGAATGTCATTCCATACGGTTTCGCGGCGTGCCGCCTCGTAGCCGTCAGCGCCGCGGAAGAATTTCCGCCGTGTGCAGAGTGCGGTCATCGCAATCCTTTCTCGTGCTCAGGTGGGCCGCGACCGCGCTCGCCAGCGGAGTCGCTGCCAGCCGGATCGCGCGCAGCGGGCCGTTGGGTGGGATGCCGTAGCCGATCGCGAACATCCCGTGGCCGAGGTGCGAGGTGAAGCCGCCCCGTGGATCGCCGTGTTCGTCGAGCACACCGAGATGGCCGACCAGGCCGTCCAGGTCGGTGCTGAAACCCGTGGCGGCGATGATCACGTCGGGTGCGACCCTGGAACCGTCAGCGAGCACCACCCGGTCGGGCTCCACCGCCGTCACCGCGCTCACGACCTCGACCCGGCCCGCCCGCACGGCGGCGACCAATTCATCGGCGAGGGTGGGTATCCGGCCCCGCTTTTCCACCGTCGCTTTCAGCCCGAGTGGTGGCCGGTGAAACCCGTACGACGAAAGATCGCCCAGCAGCACGCGATTGAGCCGCGCGGCAATGGGGTCGACCATACTTGCGGGTACCCGCGCGAACAGCTCGAGGAAAATGTCCGACGGGATCGGGCCGATCGCGCGACGTACCAGATGCGGTGGTGTGCGCACCGCCAGCCAGACCTTGCCGGCACCGTTGTCGGCCAGTTGGACCGCGATGTCCGCAGCCGAATTGCCCGCACCAACCACCAGGACGTTGCGGCCCTGAAAGGGCCAGCCGTTGCGGAAATCCCCGGAATGCATCACCTCGCCGGTGAATCGGCTCAGGCCGGGCCACGGCGGCACGACCGGCGTGCGGTACCGGCCGGTCGCCAACACGACAGCAGACGGGTAGAGATCACCCGACGAGGTCTCTATCTGCCAGCCCTGCGGCGCGCGGTCGATGCCGGCGACCTCGCAGCCCAGCGCGACCCTGATGTTCTGCCGGTGCACATAGGAATCGAAGTAGCGGACCATGTCCTCTTTTGTCGGCCAGCGGCCGGCAGTCAGCGGAATCCGTTGTCCGGGAAGATGTGACAGAAAGCCGTTGGTGTTGAGACGGAAGTTGTCGTACCGAGTCCGCCACGACACCGCGGGCGCGGCGGCCTTCTCGACGACCAGCGTCGAAATGCCATGGCGGTGCTCGAGCTCGCGTGCGACAGCCAGGCCGGATGGCCCGGCGCCCACGACGACGACGTCAGGTCTGCTCCGGCGATCGCTGGACACACTCTTGACACGGTCGACGGTGCCATGCGGTTCACCGCGGCATTTTGCGGCGTATTGAACCGGCCCGGCCCCCGCGTCGTGTCTTCGGTATGCCAAGGGAACACCGAGTGGTCGACCACATTGCCAGGCAACTCGCCGGGATCGGAGTCGAATACATCTTCGGCGTCGACGGGGCCAACATCGAAGACCTCTACGACGCAGCGTATTTCCGATCGGACATCACCGCCGTCCTGGCCAAGCACGAGTTTTCCGCCGCGACGATGGCCGACGGCTACAGTCGCGGCGGCGCCGGCCTCGGTGTGGTGGCCGCGACCTCAGGCGGAGGCGCGCTGAATCTCATTCCGGGCCTTGGTGAATCGTTCACCAGCCGGGTGCCGGTGCTGGCGCTGGTCGGTCAACCCGCGACCTCGATGGACGGTCTGGGTAGTTTCCAGGACACCAGTGGCCGCAACGGTTCGCTCGACGCCGAGGCGCTGTTTTCCCAGGCATCGGTCTTCTGCCGGCGAATCCTGCATCCACACGACATCATCGCGGCACTGCCCGCAGCCATAGCGGCGGCACGCACCGGTGGCCCGGCAGTGTTGTTGCTGCCCAAAGACGTTCAACAGGCCGTCATCGACGCCAGATGCTCCCGCGATGTCGGACGGAAACCGGCAGTCGGTAATCCGTATCCGATCGAGCGCGCATTGCAGCGGGTGACCGGACCGGTGACGATCATCGCCGGCGAACAAGTGGCCCGCGACGATGCGCGCGCGGAGCTGGCAGCGCTTCGGGGGGTGCTGCGGGCGCGGGTGGCATGCGTGCCGGACGGCAAGGACGTCGCCGGCCTACCGGGCCTCGGTTCATCGTCGGCGCTGGGAGTGACCGGCGTCATGGGTCATCCCGGCGTCGCGGAGGCGGTGTCGGGCAGCGGGCTGTGTCTGGTGGTCGGCACCCGACTGCCGGTGACCGCCCGCGCCGGCCTCGACGATGCGCTGGCGACGGTACCCACGATGTCCATCGGGTCGGCACCACCGTACTTTCCCTGCACGCACGTCCACACCGACGACCTGAAGGCGTCGTTGCTCATGCTGACCGAGGCACTCAGCGGCGCCGGACGGCCCACTGGAGTGCGGGTGCCCGACGTGGTCGCGCATACCGAGCTGACGCCACCGCCTTTCGACGGTCCCGGGGTGCGCTACCGCGACGCGATGGCCCAGCTCGATCGCATGCTGCCCGCCGGTGTGGACATCGTCGTCGATGCCGGAAACACCGGCGCGGCAGCCGTTCACTACCTGCCGGTGCGGCGCCGGGGCCGGTTCGCGGTCGCGCTCGGTATGGGCGGCATGGGCTATAGCTTCGGCGCCGGAATCGGGATGGCGTTCGCCCGCAGAAAAACTCGAGGGCCAGACCGTCGGGTGGTGGTGATCGCCGGCGACGGCGCGTTCTACATGCACGGCATGGAAATACACACCGCACTGCACTATCGGCTGCCGATGACCTTCGTGTTGTTCAACAACAACGCGCACGCCATGTGCGTGACACGCGAACAGCTCTACTACAACGACTTCTACAGCTACAACCGGTTCTCTCCCAGCCACCTCGGCGAGGGCCTGGCCGCAATGTTTCCCAAGCTGAGATCGACCGATGTCAGCGACACGGCGGGACTGGCCGCGGCGGTGCGCGCTTCGCTGAACGTCGAAGGACCTTCGGTGATCAGCGTGGAATGCGCAGCCGACGAAATACCGCCCTTCGCACCGTTTCTCGATGCGTCGATGACCAAAAGCTACGCCAACCATCACATCCCACTCGCACAGGAGGACCGCACACATGTCGCTGCCAGCGCTTGACGATATCGTCACCCATACCGGCACCGCCGAACCGATCGACGGCGTGATACGCATCGAGACCGCTCCGCTGGAGCAGACCGCCGGCGTCTTCTTCTCGAAGATGCGCTCGGTGTACTCGCACGAGGACGTGTTCGGCCAGTACTGCACAGTCAACGACTACGTCGACTGCCCGCCGGACGAGCTCTTCGAGTACCTGTCGGACACCCGAAGCCTCGCGGAGTGGACCTACACCCTGCGCGACTTCAGCCCTACCGACGAGCCCGGACTGTGGCAGGCGTACGACCGGCTGTTGCCCAATACCACGATCTACACCCGCACGTTCTCCAATTCGCAGGCGCGCACAGTCGATTACCACTGCGCGTGGGATCAGGGCGAGCACTTGTGGATGATCTACGTCATGCGTGTCCTCGACGCGCAGACGGTGCTCAACAAGCCCGGTTCTGTTGTGCTGTGGACGAATTGCCGTCACCCGTTCTACGACCGCAACCCGTACCCGGAAGCGGCGCCGGAACAGCGCACCGGCTGGGTCGGCGACTTCTGGGACTTGTTCGGCGCCGGCCACGGACTGGAATTGAACAACCTCAAAAGCATCGCCGAATATCGCCATCGCAACGGTCTGCCGGTCACCCCGGCGTGGATGCGATGAGCACGCCCGACGTCAGCCTCATCGACGTCGCCGGCTACCTGCCCGGCGAGCCGATCGGCGCCGACTACTACGCCCAGTTCGCCGAATCCGACGAGTTACGTGACAGCGTCATGTTCCGCGCGCCGACGTCGCGCCATCATGTCGCATCCGGCGAGACCGCGATCGACATGGTCGAGCGCGCGGCGCAGGGACTCATCGAGCGGCATGGCCGAGACACCATCGACAATGTCGATATTTTGATCACCCACACCCAGGTACCCGATATGCCGTTCTACGGCGGGGGCGGCGGGATCGCCCACCGGTTGGGCATGCGTCCGTCCTGGGTATTGGATCTTCACAACGGGGGTTGTGCGGCGTTTGTGTTGGCGCTCAAAGTCGCCCGCCGATTGCTGGCATCAGGGGAGGGCCGGACCGCGCTGATCGCGATCGCGCAGAATGCGGCCGGGCAGGTGTTCGACCAGCCCGGAGTGCGCCGCAAAGCGCAGGCGTCGGTTCCGGGCGACGGTGCTGCGGTCGGGCTGGTCGCGCTGTCGAGCCAGTCGCCCATCCTCGACATCGAATGCCGCACCTACGGTGAATACGCCGGCGACATGACGCTCGCCATCGACCCGCCGCGCAAATGGTGGCAGGCCGGTCCGGGCGAGGCCAGCATCGGGTTCACCGAGACCAAGATCGCCAAGGTGCTGGCCCGCGGCAACCGTCAGGTTCCCGAGGTGGCGCTGGCGGTGTGTGACCGAATCGGATTGAAATCCAAAGACATTGACCTGCTGGTCACCAACCAGCCCAACCGGGTGTTCCTGCGCAATTGGCGCGAGGCGCTCGAGGTGCCCGAATCGAGGCACCTCGACACCTACGACGAGTGCGGAAACCTGTTCGGTGCCGGCATTCCGGTCAACCTGGACCGGGCGATGACCGACGGTCGACTCCAGGCCGGTGACACCATCATGATGGCCGCATTCGCGCATGCGGGCGATTTCGCCGGAGCCGCCGCGGTCCGATGGGGCGGGCGAGACTGATGGCCGAGCCCGCGCACGGAACGTCGGTCACCGCGGAGATCCTCGCCGCGTTGCCGCAAGCGGTAGACCCACTCGCGTTGTCGCTCAACGAGAGCCCGTTCGCGCCGTTGCCCGGGGTGCGTTCGGCGCTGATCCACTGCCTCGACACGGCCAATCGCTATCCGGAGTTCCTGCCCGAGCAGTTGCGACGGTTGATCGCCGACCGGGTCGGGGTTCGCGAGGATCAGGTCGTACTCGGGACCGGGGTATCGGGCGTGGTGATGCAGGTACTTCACGCGGTAACCCGGCCGGGTCATCGAATAGTCATGAGCACACCGACGTTCGACGGTTATCCGATCTTCACGCGGATGGCGAAGCTGGCTCCGATCACCGTTCCGCTCAACAAGTACGGTCATCACGACCTGGCGGCAATGGCCGAGGCCGCCGCGGATGCCAGCGTGGTGGTGCTGTGCCGCCCGCACAACCCGACCGGAACGCTGGAGTCCCGCGCCGCGGTGGAGGGGTTCCTCAGGCAGATCCCCCGCGACGCGATCGTGCTACTCGACGAGGCGTACATCGAGTTCGTCGCATCGCGATATCGGATCGACGGGCCGGAACTGATCCGGCGCTTCCCGAATGTCGTTGTGCTGCGGACGTTCTCCAAAGCGTATGGATTGGCCGGGCTGCGGATCGGCTACGGCTTCGCCGCACCTGAATTGGCGAAGACGGCTGTGGACGATGCAATTGCCGTTCGGCATGAGCAGCATCAGTGCCACAGCGGTCGCCGCCTCCTACGACGCCGAAGTCCAGCTAGCGCATCGTATTCGGCGCATCGCCGCCGAGCGCAACCATCTGCGTCTGCGCCTGATGGGGATGGGCGTGTACAGCACGGACTCGCACGCCAACTTCGTCTACCTCCCGGCCGCGCGCCGGCCGTGGAGCGAGGCGTTCGCCGACGGCGGGCCGCGGGTGCGCTGCTATCCCGATGGCGGCGCGAGGATCACCGTCGGCGACCTGCCGTCGACGCTGGCAGTGCTGTCCGCGGTAGAAAAGTCGCTCGCCTAGGGCTACTGACGGCCCCATGCGGCCGCTTCCTGGTAAAAAAGGGCGTGGCCCCATCTGGTGAACGCGGCAAACCCGACAAGCGCGACCCGATCGCCGTCGCGCGCGCCAACTGGGAGCGCGCCGGCTGGGGTGACGTCGCCGAGGGAATGGTCGCGGTGACATCGGTGATGCGGGCCCACCAGATTCTGCTCGCCCGCGTCGAAAATGCTTTAAGACCTTACGATCTGAGTTTCTCGCGGTTCGAGCTGCTGCGCCTGCTGGCGTTCAGCCGCAGCGGCGCGTTGCCGATCACCAAGGCCTCCGACCGGTTGCAGGTGCACGTCACCAGCGTCACCCACGCGATTCGTCGACTGGAAGCCAACGGACTGGTGCAACGGATTCCGCACCCGACCGACGGCCGAACCACGCTGGTACAGATCACCGACCTGGGCCGCTCTACCGTCGAGGACGCCACCGTCACCCTCAACGAGCAGGTGTTCGCCGACATCGGGTTATCCGAGCGCGAGTCGCAGGCGCTGGCGTCGTCGATCGAGACGTTGCGGCGGGGCGCCGGCGACTTCTAGTCGATGACCGACGGCACCGGAATCGTCGCGGTGACCGCCGTTCCGGAGCCCGGCCGCGATCGGATGTTCAGCCTGCCGCCGACCAGCTCGGCACGTTCGGCCATCGACAGCACGCCGTAGCCGCCCATCTCGTCGCTGCCCAGCGGATTCTCGAAGGTATCGAAACCGATTCCGTTGTCGAGGATTTCGAGCCGGGCGATGTCGTCTTCCAGCGCGAAGCGCAGCCGTGCCACTGAGGCGTTGGCATGCTTGACGACGTTCTGCAGCCCTTCCTGCGCGATCCGGTACAACGCGATCTCGATGTGCTCGGGCAGCCGGACGTCTTCCAGCTCGAGTTCGGTGTCCAGCTGCGGAATCGACCGGGCGAGGCTGGCCAGGCCGCCGGCCAGGCCCAGGTCGTCGAGGACCGGCGGCCGCAGCCCGCTGATCGCCGCGCGGGCCTCGCCCAACGTCAAGCCGACCAGCTCACGGGCCTCGCCGAGTTGGCGGGAGGCTTCGGCGGGATCGCCGCCGACCGCCCGCGCTGCCGCGTCGAGCCGATATGACAAGGTGATCAGCCGCTGCGAGATGCCGTCGTGGATATCGCCGGCGACCCGGCGGCGTTCGATCTCCTGGGCCTCGATCACCTGCTCGACGAACAGTTCGTGCGATCGCTCCCTGGCGACCAGCTGGCGGTGCAGTCGGGCCTGATGCATCGCTCCGGCGATCAGGCGACCGATCACGCGCAGCAATTCGACGTCGCCGTCGGTGAATTCGCGACGCGCCACCGTGTGCACGTTGAGCACGCCGACCAGCCCGCCGGGGGCGGTCTCCATGGGCACGGAGACCATCGAGGTGAAATCACGTCCGCGCAGCGACTCGAAGGGCAGGTAACGCGGGTCGGCTTCCTTGTCGTCGGTGATGACGACTGCCTCGCGATGCCGGGCCACCCAGCCAGAGATGCCCGATCCCAACGGGATTCGGATCGTTCCCACCGAGGCGTCGAACGGCGGTGTCGCACCGGCGAGGGTCAATGAGCGGTCGGTGTCGTCGAGCACATGCACGAAGCACACGTCGGTTCCGGTGGCCGCCGTGATCATCCGCGCCGCGGCGGCGGCCAGCGGTTCCACTCCGGGCCCACTGGACGCGGCCTGAATGAGTTCGCGCAGCAGCGCGAGCTCTTTGTCGGTGTCGACCAAATCGCGTACGGCGTTGGAAGGTTGCGGTGTGGTCATTGATAGATGCCTTCACGCAGGGCGGTGGCGACCGCGCCGGTGCGGTCGTTGACACCGAGCTTGCGGTAGATCGACCGCAGGTGGCTTTTGACCGTTTCCTCGCCGATCACCAGCTTGTTGGCGATCCCGCGGTTGGACAGCCCGTTGACCATGCAGGACAGGATCTCGCTCTCGCGTTGGGTCAGCCCCTGCCGGGCGCCGGGCCAGAATTCGTCGCGCTGCATACGTGCCGCGGTGTCGGCCGCGCGCGCCGCCATGCCCGGGTCGATCACGGTGTCACCCTGATGCGCGAGCTCGAGCTGACGCACCAGTTCGTCGCTGCTGATGCTTTTCAGCAGATAGCCGCTGGCACCCACCCGAAGGGCCTGGAACAAGTACTGCTCGTCGTCGTAGACCGACAGCATCACGACCTTGCGGTCGGGGTCGCGTTCGCGCAGCATTTTGCACACGTCGAGGCCGCTGGAGCCCTGCATGCGGACATCGCAGAGCACGACGTCAGGTTGCAGGTCGTCGACGACGTCGACCGCGCGGTCAGCCCCGACGGCCTGGCCGACCACCTGCACGCGGTCATTGAACGCGGCCAGCATCGCTTTCAGCCCCTCGATGACCATTTCGTGGTCGTCGACGAGCACAAGTCGTACCGGCGCCGCCATGGCACCACAGTATGCAGTTGCGCGCAGTTCGCCTCGCCAATCCCCCTAATGGGGGAGGCTGGACTGCGGCTGTTCGGGGCACGCTGCTTTCGTGCGTGCCAAGGGGAAGACTCGTCCGGGCCGGACGTTCTGGTGGGACCGCGAACCCGCGACAGATGCCGATGCCCTGCGTGCGGTGATCTTCGACGCCGATTCGGCGCTGGTCGACGACGGGCGGGACATCCCCAGGGCAGGCCTTGTCGATTCGGTGATGAGCTTGTTCTGCTCGGGAATCTGGGTGGGCGTGGTGAGCATGCGGCACCGCGAATCGGTCGAAACGATGGTGCGGCATGTGGTCGGTGACGGGCTGGTCGAGACGATCGTGACCGTGGACGACCTGGCCGATATCCCGACAGGGCGCGCTCCAGACGCCGAACTCTATCGATTGGCGTTGTGGGAGTTGGGGATTACTCCACACGAGGCATTGGCCGTCACCGGTTCGCGACGTGGACTGCGGGCTGCGATGGCCGCCGAACTACCCGTCTTGCAGGTCAGGGCCGGCTATGACAATCCGGACCCGTTGCTGGCTTCCGGCTTCCGGCGCGCGCACCGTCGCTGGTGGCTTGGCCAGCTAGCCGCGTAGCGTTTCGATGATGGCGCTGAAGTCCTTTTCGCCGTTCGTCGTTGCGAACTTGGCGTAGATCTCGGCGGCGTGGCTGCCCAGCGGCGCCGCCGAGCCGGTCGAGTGGACCGCGTCCATCGCCAGACCGAGATCTTTGTTCATCAGCGCGGTCGCGAAGCCGGGTTTGAAGTCGTTGTTCGCCGGCGACGTCGGCACCGGGCCGGGTACCGGGCAGTTGGTGTGCACCGCCCAGCAGTTTCCGGTCGCGCCGGTGATGACGTCGAACAGCGACTGCGCTGACAGGCCAAGTTTTTCGGCCAGCACGAATGCCTCGCCGATCGCGATCTGGTGCACGGCCAGCACCATGTTGTTGCACACCTTGGCGGCCTGGCCCGCACCGGCCGCGCCGCAGTGAATGATCTTGCCCGCCATGGGTTCCAGCACCGGGCGGGCCCGCTCCAGTGCATCGTCCTCGCCGCCGACCATGAAGGCCAGGGTGCCGGCCACCGCGCCTTTGACCCCGCCGGATACCGGCGCGTCGAGCTGGGCGACCCCGTGTGCGGCCGCCAGACCCGTGCACCTCGCGGGCGTCATCGACGGAAATGGTTGAGCTGTCGATGAATAACGTGCCTTCACCGGCGCCGGGCAGCAGCTCGGCGTAGCAACGCTTGACCGCGTCGCCGTGCGGCAGCATGGTGATGACGACGTCCGCCCCGGCCACCGCCTCGGGGCCGCTGTCGAACACCGCGACGCCCTTCTGCTCGGCGGCCTCGGCTGCCGCCGGCACCGGGTCGAACCCTCGCACGGTGTGACCGGCGGCGACCAGATTCGCCGCCATCGGACCACCCATGTGACCCAGCCCCAGAAATGCGACCGTCAAGGCATCCGACATTTGCTCTGGCCTTCCTACGCGCCGGCCGCGGACCCGGGCGGCCTCGGCCCGGCCGATGACCACCCGCATGATTTCGTTGGTTCCCTCGAGGATGCGGTGCACCCGCAGATCGCGGACGATCTTCTCCAGACCGTACTCCCGAAGGTAGCCGTAGCCGCCGTGCAACTGCAGCGCTTTGTCCGCGACGTCGTAACACGCGTCGGTGACATAGCGTTTGGCCATCGCGCACAGCTGGACCTTGTCGTCGGCGTCGCTGTCCAACGCGTTCGCGGCCCGCCACAACAACAGCCGTGAGGTCTCCAGCGCGGTGGCCATGTCGGCGAGGGTGAAGCGGATGGTCGGCTCGTCGAGCAGCGGAGCCCCGAACGCCTCGCGGTCGGCGAGACGTAGCGTCGCCGCCTTGTCGTAGGCGGCCTGCGCGCCGCCCAGCGAGCACGCCGCGATGTTGAGCCGGCCGCCGTTGAGTCCGTTCATCGCGATACCGAAGCCGCCGCCCTCACCCTCGGCGCCGCCGAGCATGGCGTCGGCCGGTACCCGCACCCCGTCGAGCATCACCTGGGCGGTCGGCTGGGCGTTCCAGCCCATCTTCTCCTCGTGGGCGCCGAAACTCAGCCCCGGCGTGCCCTTTTCGACGATGAACGCCGAGATGCCGCGTGGTCCGCTGGCCCCGGTGCGCGCCATCACCACGTACACGTCGGAGGTGCCTGCGCCGGAGATGAACTGCTTGACGCCGTCGAGCACGTAGTCGCCGTCTGTCTCGACGGCGCTTGGTGCGCAGCGCCGCGGCATCCGAGCCGGCGCCCGGCTCGGTGAGGCAGTAGCTGGCGATGAGGTCCATCGACGCCAGCTGCGGCACCCAGCCCTTGCGCTGTTCGTCGGTGCCGTAAGGTGTCGATCATCCAGGCGCACATGTTGTGGATCGAGATGAACGCGGCGATCGTCGGGCATCGGCCGATCGCGAGCTGCTCGAAGATCCGCACCCCGTCCAGCCGGCGCAGCCCGCTGCCGCCGACGTCCTCGCGCAGTAGATCGCCGCCATGCCCAGTTCGGCGGCGTCGCGCAGTTCGTCGACCGGAAAGTGCTTGGAGCGGCATCCCATTCCAGCGCATGCGGCGCAAGGCGTTTGGCGGCGAAGGCGGCCGCCGTCTCGGCGATGACCCGTTCGTCGTCGTCCAGGGTCAGAAAGTTCATGCCGTCGCTACTTCATCGTCGGGATGACGAACTCGGCGCCATCCTTGATGCCCGACGGCCAGCGCTCGGTGACGGTCTTGACCTTGGTGTAGAACTGGATCGAATGCGGGCCGTGCTGGTTGAGGTCGCCGAAGCCGGAGCGCTTCCAGCCGCCGAAGGTGTGGTAGGCCACCGGCACCGGGATCGGCACGTTGACGCCGACCATGCCGACCTGGACCCGGGACACGAAGTCGCGGGCGGCGTCGCCGTCGCGGGTGAAAATCGCCACACCGTTGCCGTATTCGTGCTTGAGTCGGCAGCGCAGGGCCTCTTCGTAGTCGTGGGCACTGACGATGCACAGCACCGGGCCGAAGATCTCGTCGGTGTAGATCGACATGTCGGTGGTGACGTGGTCGAAGAGGGTCGGGCCGATGAAGAAGCCGCCTTCCAGGCTCGCGTCGTCGAAGGTCAGCTCGTCGCTGGTGCTTCTCGCGGCCGTCGACCACCATCTCGGCGCCGGCGGCCACGCCCGGCGTCGATGTAGTCGCGCACCCGCTTGAGCGCGGCGTCGGTGACCAGCGGGCCGTAGTCGGCCTTGGGGTCCAGGCTGTGGCCGACGCGCAGCTGTTGACCCGCTCGACGAGCCTGGCGCGCAACCGATTCGCCGTCTCCTCGCCGACCGGCACCGCGACGCTGATCGCCATGCAGCGCTCGCCGGCGCTGCCGTAGCCGGCACCGATCAGCGCGTCGACCGCCTGATCCAGGTCGGCGTCGGGCATGACGATCATGTGGTTCTTGGCGCCGCCGAAGCACTGCGACGCTTGCCGTTGCGCGGCGGCGGTCGAGTAGATGTACTGCGCGATGTCGGAGCTGCCGACGAAGCCGACGGCCTTGACGTCGGGGTGGGTCAGGATGGCGTCGACGGCTTCCTTGTCGCCCTGCACCACCTGGAACACGCCGGCGGCAGTCCGGCCTCGAGGAACAGCTCGGCCAGCCGCACCGGCACCGAGGGGTCGCGCTCGGAGGGCTTGAGGATGAAGGCGTTTCCGCACGCCAGCGCGGGACCGGCCTTCCACAGCGGGATCATCGCCGGGAAGTTGAACGGGGTGATGCCGGCGACCACGCCGAGCGGCTGGCGGATCGAGTAGACGTCGATGCCCGGCCGGCGCCTTCGGTGAACTCGCCCTTGAGCAGGTGCGGGATGCCGATCGCGAACTCGATGACCTCGATGCCGCGCTGGATGTCGCCCTTGGAGTCGGGGACGGTCTTGCCGTGCTCGATGCGACAGCAGCTCGGCGAGCTCGTCGGTATTGGCGTTGACCAGCTCGACGAACTTCATCATGACCCGGGCGCGGCGCTGCGGGTTCCACGCGGCCCACTCCTTCTGTGCCTTCACCGCCGAGGCCACCGCGGTGTCGACGTCGGCGGCCGACGCCAGCAGGACCTTGGCCTGCACCTCGCCGGTGCTGGGATTGAACACGTCGGCGGTGCGGGTCGACTGTTCAGGTTGCTGCGCTTGCCGTCGATGAAATGCGGAATCGGTGTGCTCATGGGGTGTCCCTCGGACATCAAAAGCGCGAGTGGGTTACTAGGACATCCTAGTAAATGCGGAGAGGAGTGGCAAGCGGCTGGTCGGCTCGGGTGCCGCTCGGTTGTAGGCACCGATCGGTCGCCACGGCGACGATCGCTTCCGTGCGCCCGGGGACGGTCTGCGGGCCGCTTTTGGCGTCAGGCCGGTCGCGGCGTAGCCGGGTTCAAGGGTTCAAGCACGTTCAGGCGAACACTCGGAAGCTGTCGGGCGTACTGCACCGAGAGCATGGTCACCGCGGACTTGTGGGCTCAGCGCCACGCTGCTACTTTGTCGAGGCGGGAAAGCCCTGAGTCCTCAGTCAACGCCGGCGTGGCCGCTGTGGCCACTTCCGCCGGGCCCGCCGGCGCTGCTCCTGATTTCTTTGTCGCCGGGCTCGACAGATTCGTCCAGCTGCTTCGGGCAGTATGCCTTCGCCGAGATCGTCGCGAATTGGGCAGCGCCGTTTTCGGTGAGCGCGGGATTGTTCTCTTGTAGGTGCTTGATCAGGTGTAGGCCGGACATACCGTTGTGGATATGCGCACATACCGCCTGCCCGGCGCTGATGGCCTGGGCCGGGTCGGAGAAAAAGCGACCTTCTGCAGATCGGCCAGGAACGCGCCGTTGTTTTCATTGTTGATCGGCTCGTCGATGCCTGGTTCGGCATGTGCCGGCACGGCGAGCATGATTCCCATCGACACTCCGAGAATGGCAAATAGCGGTTTCATCGATCCTCCTTCGAACTAACCTGACTGCGCCTCGGTCTTTCGAGCAGCTACCGCGGCCTTCTCGCCGGTGAGATGAACCGCGTGAATACCCGGCTTGGTCGACAGCCTCGCGACCAACTCGTCCAGGCCAGCCTCGTCAACAGTCCAGTGCTGGACACGCCTCTGGCGCCTCCCGCAGTTGCGCGATGACCTTGTCGAGCTTGACCGGTCCCTTGCTGCGCTCGCCAGCAGGCATCACCTTGGGCCGGACGCCGGTCGAGCTGACGACGCGGGAGGCTGGGCTGCCCAGCGCGCCGCCGTTAAGCTGCCCATCGTGCTCTGGTTGAGCAGGCTCAGCGGGATATCCGTTGTGGGAGCCGCCGTCGCAGCGAAAGCGCCGTCCGGCAACGCCGTGGCGGCGAGCCTGACGGCCGGTGTGGCGCCGGCCCAGCTGGGCGGCACCGACAACTTGCCCACCGTTTGCGCGCTGCCGATGGCCGCGGTCGCGGCACGGGGCACCCAGGCCCGGGGCTACATGCCCTGGCGAGGACAGTCCACCGTTCAGCGATCCCAGCGCCAATCCCATGGTTCCACGGCTGGTAAATGAAGAAGTTCTTCCACTGCGAGATGCCCATGCTGCTCGAGCTGTTGAGTGACGTTGGTCCAGGTGGCCTGGCTGCCGGCGCTGGAGATGAATCGAAGTACAGGTTCGTCCACGTCGTGGCCAGCGTGGGACCCGCCGGGGATGCTGCCGAGCGCGGAGGTGAAGAACTTGGTGTAGTCGGCGTTCCACCGCGCTGACTTTGGTTGAGGAAGTTGGTGGAGACGGCGTCGATCTGCTCGAGGAGCTCCCCAGGGCCAGTGGGGCGCGGTCGCTGCGCTGGCGGCCGTGGTTGCCGCCGCCTGAGTAGCCTGGGCCGCTGCCGTTCGTGGTCTGCGGCGCTTCGGTGAACGAGCCCAGGCCAGTGGTGGCTCGCTTGCGACGAGCCGGCATAGCCGGTTATGGCGGCGACGTCTTCTTGGGCCCAGAACTGGGCGTACTCGGCCTCGAGCGCCGCGATCGACGCATTGTTTCTGCCCCAAGATGTTCGACTTGCAAGCAGCGATAGCCAGCTGAAGGGTGATTCGCCGCGATTTCTGCTGGCGGCACGGCGGCCGCCAGCGCGGCCTCATAGGCGCTCGCCGCGGCCCGCGCCTGGGCTTGCGGTCTGCTCCGCCTGGCCCGGCCGTGGTCGACAGCCACGGATACGTACGGTGCCGCGGCCGCAAGCGGCGGCTTCCGACGACGGCACCCTGTCCAGTTGCCACCGACCAGCCCGGAGATCATCTGATCGGTAGGGCCGGCGGTGGACTGCAACTCACCGGCCAGAACCCTCCCAGGCTGTCGCGGCAGACTGCAGTGAACCCGTGCCCGGGCCGGAGTAGATCTTGGCTGAGATGAGCTCCGGCGGCTGCGCTGCGAAATCGAAAACCATGGTCGATTCTTCCTTATTCCGCGCTCGGCGGGATGACGATGATGGTGGCGGTGGTGGCGATGTCGTCGGTCGCCACTGCACCGGGCACCCGGTAGGCCTGCCCGGCGACGGCGCGGGTGGACGCTCCCGCCGATCGCGCGGCCAGCCAGGCTGGACAGCGCCGTCTGGCCGAACATCCCCGGGCTGACCGATCGAGGCCATCTCGGGAGCGGCGTCAACCGCGGTCGCGTTCATCTCGGCCGCAACCGTCCGGACCGCCGGCACGGCCGACGCCCATTTCTGCCGGTACCGACAGGGCGCCGAGGTGCCCGGCCCGGCCGGCTGTCGCCGAAAACGAGGAGATTCTCGGATAGCGTCATCGAGCCGCTCAGCAGCCCGCTGTGCAACAGCGGCGACAACGCGCCGACGACCGGATGGGGGTTCAGCAGGGGGCCGATGCCCTGGATGCCAACACCCAGTGTTCGGGATACTGATGTGTGACCTGGTCACGAACTCCTCACCAGGCTCCTCAAACCCGAGTACCGACCCCACGGCCCGGCGGCTGATAGGTGCTGACGGCGTTGGCGGCCCGTGGTGAGAGCCTTGGTTGAAGAGAGTGATGGCGTTCGTGACCGAGGGTGGCAAGCCCAACCTCGCCACGAGCTGCGCCAAGGTCGTCGTCGAGGCCGAGAAGTTGCTCAAGAGTTGCGTTTTCGGAAGCGGACGCGAGATTTGTGCCGAATTGCGTCAAATCGGTGTTCAGCTGGGTCAGGAACGCTTCCATGGGCCGGTCGGCGCCCGAGTCCGCCGCCGAATTGGCGGCGGCTGCCGACTGGCTGGCCTGGCCGCTGTCGTTGGTGGTCGCCGGCGCCGGGGTGAATGAAGTCAGCTGACTCGCGGTCCCGCGCGCCGGCGTAGCCGTACATCGCGACCGCGTCTTGGGCCCAGAACTCCGCGTAGGTCGCCTCATTGGCGGCGATCGCCGGGGTGTTCTGGCCCAAGAAGTTTGGTTGCGACCAGCTGCGGCCAGCAGCGCCCGATTGGCCGCAATCACCGGCGGAGGGATGCTGGCAGCGAAAGCGGCCTCGTAAGCAGCCCGCTGCCGCCTGAGCCTGGGATGCCGTTTGCTCAGCCTGCGCGGCGGTGCTGCTCAGCCACGCCGTGTACGGTGCCGCAGCGTCGGCTGCCGCCGTCGAAGAGGGCCCCTGCCAGCTTGTGGTCAACTGGGCCGACCGTCGATGCGTACGACGCCGCCGTGGTCTGCAATTCACTCGCCAACGCGTCCCAGGCGGTCGCGGCCGCAAGCAGTGGGGCCGAGCCCGGCCCTGTGTAGATCCGGCCGGAATTGATTCCCGGCGGTAACGCTCCGAAATCCAACATTCGTGTCCCTCGCTCCGGCTGTTGTGGTCCCCCGTGCTCCGGCGCTGAGCGGAAATAGGCTGTGGAGGCCTTCCGTCAGTGCTGGCAGTTTGTTGCGAATTGCCTGGTAACCGACTGGATTTCCCCGCCTTTTGAAGATAGGCCAGCCTCGAAGAAAACACAGGGTCGGGCAAGCGCCTCGATGCCCTGCCGCGAGTAGCAGCCGGCGGGTGTTGCGCGGCTTCGCTGAGCGCGATCGTGAATTGGCCGCTCAAGTGCCGAAACACCCCAGCCGGGGGCCGCAGGCGAACCCGGGCGTGGAGGGTGAACTACACATGGCGGCGAATAAAAATCTGGCTATCCAAAACTCCGGACATCGGGCACGGCCGGTAGCGTCCCGAAAAGTGGTACTCTGCACCTCAGCCGTTACTATTCCACTGGAAGATTCTTACTCGCCAATATGGGGTCGTGGGCAGCCCACACGGATCCCTGATCACTGCCGCATTTCAGCACGCCGAGGCACGTTTTGATAGTCGTCACCTAACGGCTCGGTAGCAGGCGCCGCCGTGCAGACACGTGCTTCGAGCGCCGATGTCGTCGTACCCTTGGCGTACGAGGGGGGCTTAAAGTCGAGCCACAAGCCCGAAACCGTCAGTCACTCCGCGCCTTGGCGCAGAGTTCGTACCTGAGGAGACATATCCATGTCATTCGTCACCACACAGCCCGAAGCACTGAGTTATAGCGGCAACCGCTCTCGGGTGGGATCGGCTCGTCCTTCAGCGCTCAGAACGCTGCCGCCGCCGGACCGACGACCGGCGTGGTTCCGGCCGCAGCCGACGAAGTGTCGGCGCTGACCGCCGCGCAGTTCGCCGCGCACGCACAGCTCCTACCAGGCCGTCGCTGCACAGGCCGCAGCGATCCACGAACAGTTCGTGAACACGCTGGGCACCAGTGCCGGGTCCTACGCGGCCACCGAAGCCGCGAACGCCGCCGCGGCCGGCTAACCTTCTGACCTAATTCTGTCGGCCGGGCAACGCACGGTACCCGGCCGACAGCTCTTTGTGCCATATCAGTATCCGCGGCCGGGAAGGTGTGCGTAGGAGGTCACCGTCATGACACCTCTGCCGGATTCGCGGCAGTGCCGAGCTTTCTGAAGCCGAAGATTTGATGCGTGTTGGAAATTCCGAGGCAGCGGTGGAGGTCCTCCTGAAAATCGTCGAGCGGGAGGCGGAACCGCAAGCATTGTTCATGCTCGCTTCGTCGTATCTGGAGCTCGGGCAATATGACGAAGCATTTCGCCACGCTTCGTTCGCGGTGGACGCTGAACCCTCCTCTGCGCCGGCCAGAGATCTGCTTGCGAAAATAAATCTTGCTGTGGGGGATTACGCTTCCGCTCTGTCGGATTACGATAATCTGGCCGCTCTGTGTCGGGAACAGCGTCCGACACCGCCCGAACAGTTTTCGATTCCGGCACACTTCGCCCTGCGCAATCTCGAACAGCTCGACCACATTGTGGCCGAGAATCGCGATAAGCAGGCGTCCGCCGGCGCCTTGGCTGAACAACTTGACGGCTTACGCCGCGGTCTCACAGACGTTATCGACGGGGCGAAAGGCGATGCGCCTTGGATAAGCGTCGACGGGCGAAGGAGTCAGCTTTTTGCCGACCCGCCGTTCTTCAAGGTTCCAGAGGAGGAGCTGCCAAGTACTTGAACCCGGATGTCGATTATCAGCCGATACGACAAGCGATCTCGTCAGGTCAGCTGAAGGCGGAGGTCATCGACAATTTTCTGAACCCCGACGCTTTGGCGCAACTGCGAAAATTCTGCCTGGAGTCCACAGTCTGGCGTCACCCGTACAAATTCGGCTATGTCGGGCGCCTTTCCGCAGGACGGATTCGCCAGTGTTTCGCTGTTCGCCGTAGCGGAACAGTACTCGAAACAGCACTCGGCGAAGCGTTTGATGGATATCAATTGGCACAATGGTGGGCGTTCGAGTACGACGCACGGCTGCCGGGTACCGACATCCACGGAGACGACGCCGACTTTTCTCTGAACTTGTGGATCACTCCTGACTCGGCGAATCTGGATCCGACTACCGGCGGCCTTGTTGTCTGGGACAAGACGGCGCCCAGTGACTGGAGCTTCGACGACTACAACTCTGGGGGAGAGCGGGTCAGGCAGTACCTCCGAGGACACAATGCCGAATCGACGACCATTCCCTACCGCGAGAACCGGGCAATCCTGTTCAAAGGACATCTCTTTCATCGGACTGACGACTTCACGTTCGCACCCGGATTCGCCAATCGGCGACGCAGCGTGACCTTCTTGTTCCGCCGCAGCAAGCGGCAATCGACGGGGTAACCCGCCGTCGTGTAACCCGAGACGCTATGGACCACTGACAGGCAAGATCTTGGAGTGCAGCCACGCTCTCGACAGGCAGGCGATATGTGACGGCACATGGCGATTCCGCCGGCCCGCGGCCCTTGCGGTTGGTTTCCGGGGCCGGCTACCCGGACTGGGAGGCGGTGTATCAGGACAACGCCACCTGGGTCTATCGCACCATCTACTCGCGGGTGGGTAATCAGGCCGACGCCGAAGACCTGACCACAGAGGTCTTCCTGGCTGCGCTGCGGCCGCTACGGCTGACCGCCAGCGTCGGTGAGGTTCGTGGCTACCTGCGGGCAACCGCGCGGACTGTACTGGCCGCGCACTGGCGCGAAACCCTCGGGCGAGAGATCACCTCGATCGACGACATCGAGCAACCACCCGAGAGCGAGCAGGCGATCAGCACCGCCCCGCAGCAGGTCGCCAGTGTTCTCGAGCAGTTGCCGGACAATTACCGGCGGGTCCTGGAGCTTCGATTCCTGCAAAGGTTGTTCGATCAAGGAGTCGGCAGCCGAACTCGGGGTTAGCGTCGCCAATGCCAAGGTCCTCCAGCATCGGGCACTGCGGCTGGCCGCGCAGGTCAACGAAAAGGGCGAATCATGAACGCGCGTGGGTTGCGCAGGTACATCGACGACCTGCTGCGGGGCCGACGGCCAAAGCCGTTTCGGCCCGACGAATTCGAAGCCGCGCAAATTCGCACAGCCATCGATCTGCGGGCGTCGCGGTCCGGCGCCGATGCGCCGCGGCAGGAATTTCTCACCGATCTGCACCGTCGACTCGCGGAGCAACAGGACGGCGCCGAACAGCAGCTGCCGAAGTCGAATGCGACCCGCAGGAATGTCCTCGTCGGCACGTCGGCGGCCGCGGCGGCAGCGGTGGCGGCGGTCTCGATCGACCGCGCGCTGATCGATGGCGGTCAGGTCGCCGACGGCGGCGACAGCCGAGAGCTCACCCCCAACACCGGGCGTTGGGTCCGGGTCGCGGCCAGTGCGGACGTGCCGGGCGGCGTCATGCGACCGTTCGATGTCGGCGCCGTCATCGGGTTCGTTCGTCGTGTCGACGGCAAGCCCGAAGCCATCTCCGGGGTGTGCACCCATCAGGGCTGCCGACTGTGGTTCGACGCTCCGGACGACCGGCTGCGGTGCCCGTGCCATTCGACATCGTTTTCGCCGGTCGGCCAGGTGCTGACCCATCAACTGCCGATAGCTCCGAAACCATTGCCCACGTTGATGGTTCGCGAGCACGACGGCGCAATCGAGGTGTTCGTTCCGGCATCGCCGAACCAGCCTGCCTGACGACGTGTAACCCACAGCCCTATCTCTAGGCGACGCGTACTTTCCCGCCGAAGATGGAGGTGTATCACTATGCCCGGACTATTTCGGGGCGCGCGTGCGGTGGTTTTGGCGCTGATGGTGGCCGGATGTTCGTCACCCCCGTCCGCTTCGTCGCCTTCGGTGACTTTCGGGTCCGGAGCGACGACGCCCGGAATGCCGGGCATGAGCGCTATGCCGAACATGCCGGCGGGTAGCACGCCTTCGACCACAGCGCTGGCTGCTTCGGTGGCCGGCAACGCGGTCAGCATCGACAACTTCGCATTTGCCCCGGCGACGCTGACCGTCCCCGTGGGTAGCACGGTCACATGGACCAACCGAGACGAGGAACCACACACCGTCGTCGCCAACGACGGGTCGTTCCATTCACCCGGAATGGATTCGCAGGTAACGTTTTCCCACACCTTCGCGAAAGCCGGCATGTTCGACTACGTCTGCTCGATCCACCCGTTCATGCACGCCACTGTGGTGGTTACGCCATGACATACACCCCGCACCAGATGAGCCGGCGCCAATTGATCCGGCACAGCGCATGGTTCGGCGCGGCGGTCGGACTGGCGGTGGCCGGCGGCGAAGTGATCTCCGACGTCGCCGGCACAGCAGATGCCGCGCATGTGCAAGGCCGGCCCACCCTGAGATTCGCTCAAGTCAGCGACAGCCACATCGGGTTTCTGGGCAAAGCCAACCCGAATGTCGCGGGCTCGTTCACCCAGGCCATCGAGCGGATCAACAACCTCAGCTACACAACGGATTTCGTCATTCACACCGGCGACCTCACCCATCTGGCCACCCCGAGTCAATTCGATCAGGTCAAGCAGATGATGACCGGGCTGCGGACCCCGCAGGTCTTCACCGTTCCCGGCGAACACGATTCGATCGACGACGCGGGCCAGAAATACCGAAGCGCGTTCGGCGCCGGAACCCGCGGCGACGGCTGGTACAGCTTCGACATCGCCGGTGTGCATGTGATCGCGTTGGTGAACACGCTCAACTTGAAAAAGTTGGGGCACCTGGGTGTCGAACAACTGGATTTCGTCGAAAAGGACGTCGCGGGGTTGTCCAGTGACACGCCGATCATCGTGTTCAGCCACATCCCGCTGTTCGCCATGTATCCGGACTGGGGCTGGGGGACAGACGATGCAGTCCAGGCGCTGAGCCATCTGCGCCGCTTCTCATCGGTGACCTGCCTCAACGGCCATGTCCACCAAGTGTTTTCCAAGACCGAGGGCAACGTGACGTTCCACAGCGGGACGACTACCGCGTATCCGCTGCCGCATCCCGGCGACGGCCCTGCACCCAAACCGGTCACCTTGCCCGCCGGCAAATTGCACGACGCGTTGGGCATCCGCGAAGTCGGCTACACCCGAGGCCAGAACGTCCTTGCATTGAAAGAGCAGGCGCTGCAATGAACGTGACCAGAATTGGGATCGCCGTTGCACTGATCGTCAGCGGGATCAGCCATGCATACCTGTACGTTCATGGCTACCAACACATCCCGACGATCGGTACTGCGTTCGTCGCGCAAGCCGGCGTCTCGTTCGCGCTCGCGCTGCTGATCCTGATCGGGGGTCCCGGCTGGCTTTGGTGGGCCGGGGCCGCGGTGGCCGGCGGTGCGCTGGCCGCGTTCGCAATGTCGCGGACGGTGGGGATCTTCGGATTCTCCGAACGCGGATGGCGGCCGTCACCGCACGCGGCGATCAGCGTCGTCGCCGAGCTGGTGACGGTCGGGCTTTTCGTGGCTTATCTGGTTGGCCGGCGATGCGCGAATTCTGTCGGGGGCCCTCGGTAATATCGAATGCATGTTCGATAAACGCGGCGCCGCGGAGTTATTGGAACGGATGGGCGTGGCGGCACGGTCCGAGAACCGGGCCGCGGGTGAGCGGCTGGCGGTCATCGGCGAGTTCGATGCTCTGCGCTTGCGACAAGTAGGGGAGCGCGAGACGTGGTGCACCGACACCCAGGAGGCGGTGACGGCCGAAATCGCTGCGGCGCTGGGGATCACCCAGGCGCTGGCGGCCAGCTACCTGGAGTATTCACGCGCGATGCGGTTGCGACTGCCGCGGGTCGGCGCGTTGTTGCAGGCCGGCGACATCGACTATCGAGCGTTCCAGACGATTGTCTATCGCACCGATCTGGTCATTGACCCTGACCTGATCGCAGCTGTCGACGCCCGGCTTGCTGTGGTGATTCCGCGATGGCCGGCGTTGACACCGGGGCGGCTGGCCGCCTACGTGGACCGCGTCGTGTCCCGCGCCGATCGCGATGCGGTGCGGCGTCGTCGCGAGCGTCAGGCCGAGCGGGAATTCTCGATCTGGGACAGCACCGGCGGCCTCACCGAGGTGTTCGGTCGCCTGATCACCACCGATGCCCACGCCGTCGATGCACGGCTCGACGCCTTGGCCGCGACGGTCTGCGCCGACGACCCGCGCACCCGCAACCAGCGCCGTGCTGATGCCTTGGGGGCGTTGGCCGCCGGAGCGGACCGGTTGACGTGTCGCTGCGGCCAATCGCAGTGCCCGGCCGCGACGAGTAAGGCACCGAGCGCGGTCGTCATTCACGTCATCGCCGAACAAGCCAGCCTCGACGGTCGGTCAGGGAACCCGGGCTCGATGGTTGGCAGCGACGCGCTCATCCCCGCCGACGTGGTGGCCGAACTCGCCCGGTCTGCCACGCTGCGGCCGCTGATCCATCCGTCCGATGCGCCACCGGAAAAGGGATACCTGCCGTCGCAAGGTTTAGCCGAGTTCGTCCGCTGCCGCGATCTGACATGCCGATTCCCCGGCTGTGACAAGCCGGCGCCGTGCTGCGACCTCGACCATACGATTCCCTATCAGGACGGCGGCCGCACGCATGCGTCGAACGTGAAATGCCTTTGCCGCCTTCATCATTTGGTCAAGACGTTTTGGGGATGGCGTGACCAGCAGCTGCCCGACGGCACGGTGATCTGGACATCACCGGCCGGCCAGACCTACGTCAGCGCCCCGGGCAGTGCGCTGCTGTTTCCCGCCC
The DNA here is from genome assembly GCA_963741555.1 of uncultured Actinomycetota bacterium. Classification (GTDB taxonomy): domain Bacteria; phylum Actinomycetota; class Actinomycetes; order Mycobacteriales; family Mycobacteriaceae; genus Mycobacterium. The sequence continues at coordinate 176,473 of CAVUIH010000001.1, forward strand.
TGTGCGCGCCGACGGGTGTCCTGCCGCGGCCCGATCCGGACCAATCCCGAATGCGCTGCGCTGACCGGACTGCGATGATGCCCAAACGACGACGCACCCGGGCTCAGAACCGCGCCAATTACATTGCCGCCGAACGCAAGCTGAGCCGCCAGAGTAGAGAAGCTGCGCGTGCCGCGCCGTCATCCCCGCAGGACGACGACGAACCCCCGCCCTTCTAGGGCAGGCCCTATTTCCAGAAAGCGTTCATGGGTGTGGCGTACATGTCGTTGGCGGTGAGCGGGGCCAGAGTCCCTGGCGTAGTACGCAAGGCGTCTTCAATCGTGGTCATCAGGCTGTACTCGTTGGCGTATTCGTTGGTGGTGAAGGGGCCGGACACCATGTCCCCAGACGTCACGGCGCCCCCGTTCGGGACGATGATCATCGGGACGTTGTTGCCTTCATTGCCTATGCCCAGTGACAGGTTGTTGTTGTCCTCGTCGAACGTGACGATGATCGCGTCCTTCTGCGTCGGGTCATCCCACGTGGGCGAGCTTTCGATGGCGGACACCTGTTGTTGGACGAACTGGTCGGCGGCCGCGACGTTGTACTGCTGGTTCGTGAGCTGGCCGCCAATGAAGTGGAGAATGCCGCTAAGACTGTTGATGGGGCCTTCCCCGTTGTTGGCCTCGTTGGCAGCGATCCAGGTGAATTCTGGGAAGCTGCTTGGGTTCTGGAGATCGGTGGACAACTGCGTCAGCGGAAGCAGGTGCTCCTGTAGATAGGCGGGGGTGTTGTCGTATACATAGTTGAATTGGGCAAAGGGTAGTTGGTCGACGGAGTAGTCGCCCGAGGACACGATGTCGCCCGGTTGGGGCATGCTCTGCGCGTAGCCGGCCCACGATATGCCCGCCTGATCCATTTCCTGCATCAGGCTGTTCGCATCGATGACAGGCGGGGCGGGGTTGTAGTCGAGGCCGAAGTCCGATCCGCCCACGACCCGGATGTAGTTCGGGTCGCTGGGGTGGCCCAACGCGTAGTAGTTGCTGTCGTAGCCTTCTGTGTTGATCAGGCTGTTGATGTACGGCGCGTTGGGGCTGCCGACGATGTTGCCGACGCCCTTGTTCTCCATGTAGATCAGGAACACGTGATCCAGTTGGCCGACGTTCGACATCGGTTGGGCGAGCGGCGCCGCGGTGAGGTTTGGATCGCCGACGATCAACGACTCGTTGTCGGCGTAGGCGCCGTTGTAATTGCCGAGGACCCAGTCTTTGTCGTTGAAGGTCGTGGTCACGGTCGCGGAGGTGGTGCCTTCCGGGACCGTCCCGGAGATGTCGCGTTGCTCAAACCCGGTCATACCCAGGCGATCCCATACCGTGACCGGGTTGAGCGAGTCGGTGCCCAGAACGTTCCCGTGGGCGTCGAGGAAGGTGATCTGCTCTGAGGCGTAGGACGGGTCCAAGCCTTGGCCGCCGAGGTCTGCACTCAGCGTGAAGGGTGTTCCGGCTGCGCCGGTGAGGTCGACAGTCTGGCTGATGGTCGACGTGGCCACGGGTCCGCCGCCGGCGAAATTGTCGCCGCCCCCTACGGGCGCGGTCTGTGGAAAGTCGAAGAACTTCGGGAGCGGAGTCGAGAACCCAAACGGATAACCGCCGTGGGTGCCATAGGCGATCACGGTCGGCGTGCCGCTCTCCGTCCAGCCTGGAATGGTCACCCCACTGAAGCCCGACCCGGACGGGTCGGCCGTTTCGAAGCCCGGGTTGACCAGCAAGTTCTCGCTCATCGGCTGCGCAGGATCGACCTGCGCCAGCGTGGCGCCATGGTTGAACCAGTCATTTAGCGCGGCATCAACCTGCTGACCGAAGCCGCTGCTAGTCCAATCCTGCTCTAGCACATGCAACCAGGCATCGACCGGACTGGCCGCCGCGGTCGACTCAGCGGCGCCCAGGCCCAGACTGCCCAGCTCGGGAACCGCCGCCGCACCGACGGCCGCGTCACCCAACGAACCGCTGATCGCATTGACGACCTGCTCGATGATCGCGTCAAACCCATCGGCCTTGGCTTGCGGCGCATTGGCCAGCGGCACCAGTCCCAGTGCCAAAAACGCGCTGATCGCGCCGGTCACCCCGGCTGCACGCCGACGGCGGTGGATCATCGCATTGCGCGAGTGCGAATTGTGCTTGCTGCCGCGTCGATCAGCCATTGCTGGTACTTCCTAGCGGGGAGGCGGAAGGTCTCAGGTTTGCTTAAGGTAAGCCTTGGATTTTCTTTCAGCAGGATTTTGAGCAAAATTCTTTCGGCAGCTCCGCTTCTTTCTGCTGCCACCCCGTGGTGCCGCATTGATGCTGCTCAACGGCCATCTAACTTCCTTGGCTGGCAGAAGCAGGCGGTCGGCGGTTGCATAACACGACCGCATGTCAATCTCCGGAGTCGCTCAGCATCCGCTAAGGAACCCGCAGGCTCAACAGCCCGACAGGCACTGGCCCGCAGGGCGGCCCTTACCATCCACCAGCGGAAACGCCGGCCCTTTAGCCGTCGGGCGAGGTCCTGGGAGCTACTTCTTGGACGGGATCACTATCACGACGATCAGCGTCAGGATGCTGAAGAACAGTCCGAGGATGCCCCAGCCAAATGGGTTGCGGCCCTTGGTCGCTGCGATGATCCCGCAGACGATCGCCGCGATGATGCTGCCGATGCCGACGAAGATGCCTTTGATGCCGCGCAGGATGAACCCTGCGGCCTCTGGCTGGCTATAACTGGCCAGTAATAGTTGATGAAGCATGACGATCTCCTCAACATTGAAGGGGTCACGGAAATACCCCAAACAGTGTGCCTTCAATCGCCTTTCAGGCCCGCCAAGAAGCTTTGGCACTCTTCCCAACTGGGCAACAGGCCCGCGGCTCGGACCTCCTCCAAGGTGGGTGCGGCGGCGTCGCGGTCGGACAGACGGAGTTCGTGGCCGCTCGGCCAGTCGATCGCCAGCGTCGGGTCGGTGGCGGCGATGGTGTGTTCGCGCTGCGGGCTGTACTCGGTCGAGCAGAGGTACATGACCGTCGAATTGTCCTGCAGTGCAAGGAAACCATGCGCGAGGCCCTCAGAGAGGTAAATCGTCTTGCGGCTGCGGTCGTCGAGCGTGACCGCATCCCAGCGACCGAATGTCGGTGAGCCCAAACGGATGTCGACGGCGACATCGAATACCGAGCCGGACACGCAGGTCACATATTTGGCCTGGCTCGGCGGCAGCTGGGCGAAGTGCAGCCCGCGCAGCACGCCGGCCGCCGACACCGAACAGTTGGCCTGCCGGACGTCCAGGCGATGACCCGCGAATTCGGTGAAGTCTCGGTCGGTCAGCCATTCGAAGAACATTCCCCGCGAGTCGCCGTGCGTCTGCGGCGTGATCTCCCATGCGCCGGCGATGTCGAGTTCACGGACTTGCATGTCACTGTCCCCGCTGTTCGTAGCGAGCTTCGACGGCATCTTTCAATGGCCGCCACCAGGGTTCGTTGTCGCGATACCAGTCGATGGTGGCGCGCAGGCCGTCGGCGAAATCAATATGCTTTGGCTTCCAACCCAATTCGTTGCTCAACGCAGACGGGTCGATGGCATATCGAAGGTCGTGGCCGGCCCGGTCGACTACGTGGTCGAAATCGTCGGGGTCGCGGCCCATCAACTCCAGCAGCGTGCGCAGCACCGACAGGTTGTCCCGCTCACCCTCGGCGCCGATCAGGTAGGTCCGTCCGGGCTGACCCTTGGCGAGGATGCTGCGGACGGCGTCGTTGTGGTCCTCGACGTGGATCCAGTCCCTGACGTTGGCCCCCTTGCCGTACAGCCTCGGCCGCCGCCCGGTCAGCACGTTGGTGATCTGGCGGGGAATGAATTTCTCCACGTGCTGGTAAGGCCCATAGTTGTTGGAACAGTTCGAAATCGTCGCGCGCACGCCATAAGACCGCACCCAGGCGCGTACCAAGAGGTCTGAACCGGCTTTGGTCGCCGAGTACGGGCTCGACGGGTTGTAGGGCGTGGACTCGGTGAAGCGCCGCGGATCGTCGAGTTCGAGATCGCCGTACACCTCGTCGGTCGACACGTGATGCAGCCGCACGCCGTGCCGGCGTACGGCCTCCAAGATCGTGAACGTCCCGAGCACGTTCGCCCGCAGGGAAGACTGCGGATCGGCCAACGAGTTGTCGACGTGGGTTTCCGCGGCGAAGTGCACCACCGCGTCCGACTCGGCGACCAAGCGGGAAACCAGCTCGGCATCATTGATGTCGCCCTCTACCAGCCTGATGTCGTTGTCGACGGCTGCCAGCGATGCGCGGCAGCCGGCATAGGTCATCGCGTCCAACACCGTCACGGTGTCCTCGGGGTAATCACGCACGGTGGCGTGCACGAAGTTGGCGCCGATGAAGCCGGCGCCGCCGGTGACCAGCAGCCGCATGGGGGAACCTTAGCGGAGCGGCATAGTCAGCTCCGAGACGCTAGCCCTAGTGGTCTAGCCAGCTCACTCAGTACCGCCCCCAGCTTGTCCTCCGACTCAGCGCCCAGCACCTGGATCGTGACGTGATCGGCACCCGCCTCCAGATGATCGTTGAGTCGGGTGGCGATCGCATTCGGAGTGCCGTAGGCAACGAGGGCATCGACCAGCCTGTCGCTGCCGGGCTTCCGCACATCAGCGTCGGTGAACCCCAGTCGGCGCCAGTTGTTCACGTAGTTGCTCAGGCCGAGGTAGAAGTCGACGGCGCCGCGGCCGATGTCGCGAGCCTTGTCGGCGTCGGTGGTGAGAACCACCTTGTGCTCCGGTGCCAAGAACACGGTGTTGCCGATGAGTTCGCGGGCGTGTGCGGTGTGCGCCGGTGTGGTCAGGTAGGGATGGGCACCGGCGCTGCGCTCTGCGGACAAGGCCAGCACTCTGGGTCCCAGCGCGGCGAGCACCCGCCGACTGGTCGGTACCGATGCGCCGTCGAGCTCGTCGAGATATTCGACGAGCGCGTCGTAGGGCTTCTTGTAGACGTCGGTGTGTTCGGGGTGACCCACCCCGATGCCCAGCAGGAACCGGCCGGGATAGGCCTTCTCGATGCGGTGGTAGGACGCCGCCACCTCGGCCGCCGGGGAGGCCCAGATGTTGACGATCCCGGTCGCCAGCTGCAGCGACGAGGTCTCCGCCAACGCGGGCTCCACCCATTCCAGGCCGGCGTCGGGCGAGCCGCCGATCCAGGCCGCGCCGTAGCCCAGCGACTCGATCTGCTTTGCGAGCTGCGGGGTGATCGATCGCGTCGGTAGCCAGACGCCATACCGGCCCAGGTCGAGCTTCAGTGAAACGCCCTCGGTCATCGAGGTCCCCCTACTAGTTCGTCACGCCGGTGTCAGTCCGAGCGGCCCCGCGAGTTCGGCCAGAGCCGACACCAGGTTTTCATCTTTGGTCAGAATCTGCACAGGCACGTGGTCGGCGCCGGCGTCGAGGTGTTCTTTTAACCGCGCCGCGATCTGTTCCGGGGTGCCGTACGCCACCACCGCGTCAACCAAGCGGTCGCTGCCCGGGCGGTTGACCTCGTCCTCGGAGAAGCCTAACCGCTTCCAGCTGTTGCGGTAGTTGGCCAGATTGAAATAAATGTCGAGCGCCTTGCGCCCGACCGCGCGAGCCTTGTCCGCATCGGTGGTCAGCACTGCCTTGTGTTCGGGCGCCAAGAAGGCCGACGGCCCGATCAGCTCGCGGGCCCGCGCGGTGTGTTCGGGGGTGGTCAGGTAGGGATGTGCGCCGGCGCTGCGCTCCGCCGACAGCTTCAGCACCCGCGGACCCAGGGCCGCCACGACCCGGCGATCGGCGGGGACACCGTACTCGTCGAGCTGGTTGAGGTAGTCGACGAGTGCGTCGTAGGGCTTGCGATATTCGGTGATCGCTTCGGGATGCCCGACGCCGATGCCCAGCAGAAAGCGCCCCGGGTAGGCCCGGTCGATGCGATGGAACGATTCGGCCACCGGCTTGGCCGGGGCCGACCAGATGTTGACGATCCCGGTCGCCACCTGCAGCGTGGTCGTCGCTTCCAGAATCGGCTCCACCCAGGCCAATTCGGCGGGCGGTGAGCCGCCGACCCAGACGGCGCCGTAGCCCAGGGCCTCGATGTCTTTGGCTTGCGCAGGCGTGACGCCGCGTCCGAACGATCCGAACCGGCCTAGATTGGGTTTGCTTACAGCAGAATCGGTCATGCCCTCTGGCAACCAGCGCTTCCACGCCGCTATTCCGGACGACGGTTAGCGTTCGGCGAAATTTCCCGGTCGTCGGCTCCGTCGCCGTCGCTCGGCAGCGCAACGTCGACGGCCGGCGGCATCTCCAGCGGCAGCAGCACGATGAACCGGGTGTCGCCGGGCACCGACTCGACCCGCAGATCGCCGCGATGCTTGTTGACGATGATCTTCCACGCCAGATCCAGCCCCAGCCCGGTGCCTTCGCCGACCGGTTTGGTGGTGAAGAACGGCTCGAAGATGCGCTCGCGCACGTCTTCCGGGATGCCCGGACCGGTGTCGCAGATTTCGACGTGCAGCATGTTGTCGGCCTCGCGGGAGGTGCGGATCGTCAGCGTGCCACCTTTGTCACCCATCGCGGCGATCGCGTTGTCGATGATGTTCGTCCACACCTGATTGAGATCGCCTGGATAGCAGGGGATTTGCGGAAGTGTGCGGTCGAATTCCTTGGCGACCGAGATGTGGCAGCTGCTGTCCTTACCCAACCGGTCAGCGAACATCGTCAGCGTACTCTTCAGCAGGTCGTGCACGTCGGCCACCTGAAATGGTGCCCGGTCCATCTGCGAATACTGTTTGGCGTCGGCGACCAGTGCCGAAATGCGTTGACTCGCTTCTGAAATCTGATTCATCAGAAGCTCGCTTTCAATGGTGTAGCTGATCCAGCGGATCGCCTCTTCCAGCGAAGTGGACGCATCCAACTCGTTGGCGGTCGCGTCGATGCGCTCCAGCCAATCGGTATCGATGCCACCTTCGACGAATGTCGGTGCGATGTCCCATCCACCGTCGACGCCGTGGTCTGTCCAGCCAATCGCCGACGGCATCTTCGCGGTCTGAGGTCTCGATCGGACTGAGATGTTGGGACGCCGATTTGGCGACTTGTTCGGCGACCGCATCTTGCAGCCGCACCAACGCATTCAGTGTTTCGGGGCTGACCGTGCCGTCGGCGAGCATCGCGAGCTTTCCGCGCATGCGCGAGATCCGGCCGCGCAATTCCTGGGCTGCCCGCGCGATGGCCGCGGCAGGGTTGTTCAGCTGATGGGTGAGCCCGGCCGACAGCTGACCCAACGCGAGCAGCTTCTCGCGATTGTCGATGAGCCGGCGGGTCCGCTCGGTGCCGACGGCGATCCCGTCGAGCAGGTGCACCGCCATCGGGAACTGGTCTTTCATGAACGCGGCGAACGCCGGTGCGTCCATCACGAAGAACCGCGACGGTTTGGTCACGTGCACCGACGTGGTGTAAAGCTGTTGCTTCTCGCCGGTAAACGCTTGCCACGCACCGCAATACACGCCGCGATGCGATGTCCGATTGGTCTCGATGTCTTGGCCGCCGGAGAGCTTCGACATCGCCAGCTCGCCCTTCGATCATTACGTAGAAGCACGTCGCGGGCTCACCTTCGACGCAGAGCGGTCCGGGCTCGTAGTGCTCGATCTGCCCATCGGCGCACAATGTCGCGAGCTGCTCGTCGCTCAGATGCTCGAACAGGAACAGCGTGCGTAATTCGTCTGCGTTGCAAGAGTTTTGAGAAGTCATGACGCTATGACTCCGCCAGGTAACGATGAACCAGCATCACGGCCATCGATCCCTCACCAACCGCGGCCGCGACCCGTTTGGCGGACTCGGACCGAACGTCGCCGGCGACGAAGACGCCCGGCACGCTGGTCTCCAAGTGATGCGGCGGACGGTCCAGCGTCCATCCGCACACGTTGCGCAGGTCCGGTCCGGTGAGGATGAAGCCGTGGTCGTCGCGGGCGAGGACATCCTTGAGCCACTCGGTGCGCGGTGCCGCGCCGATGAAGATGAACATCCGTGCGCAGGTCACGTCTTCGGTCTGCCCGGTCCGGTTGTCGATCAGGGTCAGTCGTTCGAGGTAATCGCCGCCGATGGCGCAATGCACTTCGGTGCAGGTGCGGACGGTGATGTTGGGGCGTTGCTCGATCTGCTGGATGAGGTAGTGCGACATCGATGCCTCGAGCGACGGCGCCCGAACCACGATCGTCACGGATTTCGCCTCGCGGGACAGATACATCGCGGCCTGGCCCGCCGAGTTCGCCCCGCCGATCACGTAGACCTCTTCGCCCTCGCATTCCGAGGCGATGGACACCGCGGCCCCGTAGTGCACGCCGCGACCTTTCAGCGTTTCGCAGCCGTCCGCAGTCAGCTCGTTATAGGCGACGCCGGTGGCGACGATGATTGCGTGCGCGTCGATCGAGCCGCCGTCGGCGAAGCGAACCGTGCGTTTTGGTCCGTTGATCTCCAGGGCAGTGGCGGTTCGGGCGGTGATGAGTTCCGCGCCGAACTTCTCGGCTTGCCGGCGCGCGCGTTCGGCCAGCTGGCTGCCGGACACACCGTCAGGAAAGCCCAGGTAGTTCTCAATTTTGGAGCTCTGGCCGGCCTGGCCGCCCGTCGCGGTGGTTTCGATCAGCACCGTGCGAAGACCTTCGGACGCGCCGTAGACGGCGGCGGCCAGACCCGCGGGCCCGCCGCCGACGACGATCAGGTCGTAGAAGTCTTGTGACGGCGTCGTCGTCAGGCCCAGCGTGTCGGCCAGTTCGGCGTCGGTGGGTTCGATGAGCGGGTCGCCGTGTTCGGTGACGACGACCGGGAGCCGCTTGCCGTCCTCGCCGGCCGCTTGCAGCAGTTGCTCGCCGACGGGTTCGTCGGACGCGAACCAGGTGTAGTACAGCCCGTTGCGGGCCAGGAAGTCGCGGACCTCCCAGGATCGCGCCGACCAGCGGTGCCCGATCACCTTGGTGTGCGGGATCGGCCGCTGGGGCGCCCGCCTCCAGGCGTCGAGCAACTCGTCGATGACGGGGTAGAGCTTCTCCTCCGGGGGGTCCCACGGTTTGAGCAGGTAGTGGTCGAGGTCGACGACGTTGATCGCGTCGATTGCGGCGTGGGTGTCGGCGTAGGCCGTGAGCAACACCCGCTTGGCCGCCGGATACAGGTCCATGGCCGCTTCGAGGAATTCGATGCCGGTCATCTGCGGCATCCGGTAGTCGGCGACGAGCATCGCGACCGTCTCGCCGCGCAGTTTGAGCTGCTTGAGGGTGTCCAGCGCGTCGGGCCCTGACTCCGCCCGCACGATGCGGTTGGCCTCGCCGTAGTGGCGGCGCAGATCCCGGGCAACGGCCCGCGAGACCGCCGGGTCGTCGTCGACGGTCAGCATCACAGGCTTGCGTTGGGGATCGGGGCTTGTGGGGCTAGTCATCGGCATTAAGTATGCGCTTGTCAGAGGCCGCATGTGGGCCGACGGTGACCGGTCTGATTCCGCTGACGGCGATTTTGGTCAGCACGAAACACCAGGTATCGTGGAGCAACGGCGCATCATGCGCTGACTTTCAGTGTGCCCAGTCTTCGGAATTTCCTGTCGCCGGTTCACGTTGCAAAGCCGGCGAATGCTGCACCGATCTGGGCGTAGAAGCGAAACGAAACCAAAGACGAGGATCTGAAGACAAGTTATGGCCAAGAAGGACGGCGCCATTGAGGTCGAGGGCCGCGTAGTCGAGCCCCTGCCCAATGCGATGTTTCGCATTGAGCTGGAAAACGGCCACAAGGTGCTTGCCCACATCAGCGGAAAGATGCGGCAGCACTACATCCGCATCCTGCCCGAGGACCGGGTGGTAGTGGAGTTGTCTCCCTACGACCTGACCCGGGGCCGCATCGTGTACCGCTACAAGTAAACAACCGCCCGACCGATAAACACCGACAAGAAGACAGAACAGGATCGAACAGCCGTGAAGGTCAACCCGAGCGTCAAGCCGATCTGCGACAAGTGCAGGGTGATCCGTCGGCATGGGCGGGTCATGGTGATCTGCTCTGATCCACGCCACAAGCAGCGTCAGGGCTAGTCAGTCAGACAGATCCGGCGCACACAACTGAATGCAGACCTCCCAGCACCACTAAGCGGTTGGCATCTTTAGAGATGGGCTCGCTTAGCTTCGTCCGGAACGGAGGCCGGACCCCGGAGCCCTGAGTTGTTTTCTGGGCCAGGGAATGGGCTGAGAACAGACCTCCGCATAGAGAAGGAATGCCACCCATGGCTCGACTAGTGGGCGTCGACCTCCCGCGCGATAAGCGCATGGAGGTCGCGTTGACGTACATCTACGGCGTTGGCCGTACCCGCTCGCACGAAATCCTGGCCGCGACCGGGATCGACAAGGATCTGCGCACCAAGGACCTCACCGATGACCAGGTGACCCATCTGCGCGACTACATCGAAGCGAACTTGAAGGTCGAGGGTGACCTGCGCCGTGAGGTGCAGGCCGACATCCGCCGCAAGATCGAGATCGGCTGCTATCAGGGGCTCCGGCACCGCCGCGGCCTGCCGGTGCGCGGTCAGCGCACCAAGACCAACGCGCGCACCCGCAAGGGCCCCAAGCGCACCATCGCCGGCAAGAAGAAGGCCAGGTAAGTCATGCCCCCAGCAAAGAAGGCAGCAGCCTCGGCGCCCAAGAAGGGTCAGAAGACCCGGCGGCGGGAAAAGAAGAACGTCCCGCACGGCGCCGCTCACATCAAGAGCACGTTCAACAACACGATCGTGACGATCACCGACCTGCAGGGCAACGTCATCGCCTGGGCATCCTCGGGTCACGTCGGCTTCAAGGGGTCGCGTAAGTCGACGCCGTTCGCCGCGCAGCTGGCCGCCGAGAACGCCGCCCGCAAGGCGCAGGAGCACGGCGTCAAGAAGGTCGACGTGTTCGTGAAGGGCCCGGGCTCGGGCCGCGAGACCGCGATCCGGTCGCTGCAGGCCGCCGGCCTCGAGGTCGGCGCGATCTCTGACGTCACCCCCCAGCCGCACAACGGCTGCCGCCCGCCCAAGCGTCGTCGGGTCTAGGAGAGAAAGACAGACAATGGCTCGTTACACCGGACCCGTCACACGGAAATCACGCCGGCTGGGCGTCGACCTCGTCGGCGGCGACCAGTCCTTCGAGAAGCGCCCCTACCCGCCCGGCCAGCACGGCCGCGCGCGGATCAAGGAGAGCGAATACCGCCAGCAGCTGCAGGAGAAGCAGAAGGCCCGCTTCACCTACGGCGTCATGGAAAAGCAGTTCCGCCGCTACTACGCAGAAGCTGCCAGCCGTCCCGGCAAGACCGGTGACGAGCTGCTGCAGATCCTGGAGAGCCGGCTCGACAACGTCGTGTACCGCTCCGGAATCGCCCGCACCCGCCGCATGGCCCGCCAGCTGGTCAGCCACGGCCACTTCACGGTCAACGGCGTCAAGGTGACCATCCCCAGCTATCGGGTGTCGCAGTACGACATCATCGACATCAAGGGCACGTCGCTGAACACTGTGCCGTTCCAGATCGCTCGCGAGACCGCCGGCGACCGTCCGACCCCCAGCTGGCTGCAGGTGGTCGGCGAACAGCAACGCATCCTGATCCACCAGCTGCCGGAGCGCGCGCAGATCGATGTGCCGCTCACCGAGCAGCTGATCGTCGAGTACTACTCGAAGTAGCTCTGGAGCCGCAACGGCGGCGACCAGATAACCGAGCCGGCATCAAATAGCGGGTGCCGAGAAGGAGAAAAGAAACACCATGTTGATTTCACAGCGACCGACTCTGTCCGAAGAGGTCATCAGCGACAGCCGTTCGCAGTTCGTCATCGAGCCGCTGGAGCCGGGTTTCGGCTACACGCTTGGTAACTCGCTGCGCCGCACGCTGCTGTCGTCGATTCCGGGCGCAGCCGTCACCAGCATCCGCATCGACGGTGTACTGCACGAGTTCACCACCGTGCCGGGCGTCAAGGAAGACGTCACCGACATCATCCTGAACCTCAAGAGCCTGGTGGTGTCCTCGGAGGAGGACGAGCCGGTGACCATGTACCTGCGCAAGCAGGGCCCGGGCGAGGTCACCGCCGGTGACATCGTGCCGCCGGCCGGCGTCACCGTGCACAACCCCGAGATGCACATCGCGACCCTGAACGACAAGGGCAAGCTGGAGATCGAGCTCGTCGTCGAGCGTGGCCGCGGTTACGTCCCGGCCGTGCAGAACAAAGCGTCGGGTGCCGAAATCGGCCGTATCCCAGTCGATTCCATCTACTCGCCGGTGCTCAAGGTCACCTACAAGGTGGACGCCACCCGTGTCGAGCAGCGCACCGACTTCGACAAGCTGATCCTCGACGTCGAGACCAAGAGCTCGATCGGCCCCCGCGACGCGCTGGCGTCAGCGGGTAAGACGCTGGTCGAATTGTTCGGTCTGGCACGCGAACTCAACGTCGAGGCCGAGGGCATCGAGATCGGGCCGTCGCCGGCCGAGGCCGACCACATCGCGTCGTTCGCCCTGCCGATCGACGACCTGGACCTGACCGTGCGGTCGTACAACTGCCTCAAGCGCGAGGGTGTGCACACCGTCGGCGAGTTGGTGTCGCGCACCGAGTCCGACCTGCTCGACATCCGCAACTTCGGTCAGAAGTCCATCGACGAGGTGAAGGTTAAGCTGCACCAGTTGGGCCTGTCGCTCAAGGACAGCCCGGCCAGCTTCGACCCGTCGGAGGTCGCCGGCTACGACGTCGCGACCGGCACCTGGTCGGCTGAGGCCGCCGCCTACGACGACCACGACTACGCCGAAACCGAACAGCTGTAATAAAGAATTCCGTCCCGGTCCTACCTGATACGGGGACCGGCCCCATTTAGGAGAAGTCGCAAATGCCCAAGCCCACCAAGGGTCCTCGCCTCGGCGGGTCGTCTTCACACCAGAAGGCGATCCTCGCCAACTTGGCGACGGCGCTGTTCGAGCACGGCCGGATCAAGACCACCGAAACCAAGGCTCGGGCATTGCGGCCCTACGCGGAGAAGCTGATCACCCACGCCAAGAAGGGCACGCTGCACAACCGGCGTGAGGTGCTCAAGAAGATCCGCGACAAGGACGTGGTGCACAGCCTGTTCGCCGAGATCGGGCCGTTCTTCTCCGACCGCAACGGCGGCTACACCCGCATCATCAAGGTCGAGAACCGCAAGGGCGACAACGCTCCGATGGCGGTCATCGAGTTGGTGCAGGAGAAGACGGTGACCTCCGAGGCCGATCGCGCACGCCGCGTCGGTGCCTCGAAGGCCGCTGCCAAGGCGCCGGCCGCTGAGCCGGAGGTCGTGGAGCCGGAAGCCGCCGAGCCGGAAGCCGTCGAGGAGACCGCGGAGGAGGCACCGCGACCGAGGCGGAAGCCGAGGACAAGGACGCTGACTAGCGATTCATCGTTGAACGACGACACCCGCCATCGACACCGATGGCGGGTGCGTTCGTCTACGGCTCGATATCGCCTATGACGGAACAGATTTCGCGGGCTGGGCGGCGCAGGCGGGTCAGCGCACCGTCGCCGGTCTGGTGGACGAAACGCTCTCGACGGTGTTCCGCACCCCGGTGCGGTCGCGCGCGGCCGGCCGCACCGATGCCGGCGTGCACGCGACCGGGCAGGTCGCTCACGTCGACATTCCGGTCGACGCGCTGCCCCAGGCGTACCCTCGGTCGCCACGGCCGGACCAGTCCGAGTTTCAGCCGCTGGTACGGCGGATGGGACAGGTTGTTGCCCGCCGATGTCAAGATTCGCCGGATCGTCCGTGCGCCAGCGGGTTTCGACGCCCGATTCTCGGCGTTGCGCCGCCACTACGTCTACCGGATTTCGACCGCAGACTACGGGGTGGAGCCGCGACCAGGCCCGTTACGTCACCGGCTGGCCGCGCCCGCTGGACATCGACGCCATGGCGACGGCGTCGCACAACCTGTTGGGGCTCAACGACTTTGCGGCATTCTGCCGTCACCGCGAAGGCGCGACCACCATCCGCGACCTGCAGCGGTTCGACTGGGATCGAGACGGCGACCTGATCACCGCGTACGTGACCGCCGACGCGTTCTGCTGGTCGATGGTGCGCTCACTGGTCGGCGCGGTGCTGGCCGTCGGTGAGCATCGGCGCAGCGCGGATTGGTGCCGCGAATTGCTCACCGCGACCGGTCGGTCGAGCGACTTCGCCGCCGCGCCCGCGCGTGGTCTGACGTTGGTCGGCGTGGATTACCCGCCGGACAGCGATTTGCAGGCGCGGACGTTGATCACCCGCGACCTGCGTACCCGGGATTAGAGCTTGGCCGCGACGAAGTTGGCGGCCTTATTTATCAAGCCCGAGTCGACGTATGACGGCTGCAGATGGGCAGCCCATTGCAGATTCTGGAAGCTTCTGGTGCAGATCGGGTCGTTGGCGGCGCACAGGTCGATGGTCTTGCCGGCGAAGGCCGGACTGAAATTGGTGGCCGGGCCGAGCACCCGCTGGGTGCCGTTGCCGAACAACGCGACGGCGGCGATGTGCTGATCCACCGACGCCGGCAGCGGATTCATGAAGCCGAATCCGGGTCTGTTCACCCCGACCACGACATCGGCCGCCGCGGCGCCCAGTGAGTAGCCGCCGAGCACCAACTTGGTGTTCGGGCAGCTTGCCGCCATCGACTGCGCATGTGCGCTCATGTCGTTGGCAGCGATGTCGATCTCGGTGTTGGCGGGGTATTCGACCCCGTACGAGCCGATGGTCATCCGCGGCACCTTCGCCCGCAGCGCGTCGATGAAGGACTGGCCGATCAGGCCTACGCCGGGTGGTTCTTCGCGGCCCCGCGCGAAGGTGACTTCGGCGTCCGGACAGGCGGCGGAGGCCACCGGAAGCATCGCCGTCGGGATCGGCGCCAGGGCGGATGCGCTCAGCAAACCGCCCACCGACAGTGTCGCCGCTGCTAAGCGGGCTAGGCGAAGTCGCATGAGCAAACGTTAGGGGGTAAAACTATTGGTCCGCTGTGAGCGCCATGAGGGTTCGGCCAGGGAAAACGACTAGCCCAACCTGCCGGCGACGAAGTCAGCGGCCTGGTTGACCTCGCCGTCCTGGATGTAAAGCGATCCGGAATGCTGCGGCCAGTTGTCCTGCCAGGTGTGTGGATCGGCCGGGTTGCAGATGGGGTCGGCGCCGTGGCACTTGTCGACGGTCCGGTCGGCGTAGGTCGGGTTGAAGTTCGTGATCGGCCCGACCCACTGGGTGCCGTTGCCGAACAGGGCGACCGCCGCGATGTGCTGATCGGCGCCCGGCGGCAGCGGATTGTTGAAGCCGAATGCCGAGATGGGAGCCGCTATCACGACGTCGGTGACCGCCGCGCCGAGGGAGTAGCCGCCCAGCACGATGCGGGTGTTGGGGCAGCCGTTCATCGTGGACTGGACGTGCGCGCTCATGTCGTTGGCGCCGACATCGACCTCGGTGTCGGCGGGGTAGCGCACCGCGTAGAGGCTGACGTTTTTGTTGACCCTGGACCGCAGAGCGCTGACGAAGGCGTTGCCGACGACGCCCGCTCCGGGCGACTCTTGTCGGCCCCGGGCGAAGACCACCTCGACGTCGGGGCAGGCGGCCGACGCCGTCGGGAGCAGCGACGAGGTCGGGGCGGTCAATGTCGGCGCGAGCACCGACATTGAGGCGAGAAATACGGCGGCGGCCGCGCGCAGCATCATCGCCTGATCGTAGAGCGCGGAGCTGAACTCAGTGCAATAAGCAACTGATCAGCGAAACGCGATGGGCTGGGTCTGGTCGACCACAGTCGGCGCCTGCTGACCGGGTCCGGGGAGCGGTCCCGGTCCGGGAGCCGGTCCGGGTGGGACGCCGAAGGGGCCGGGCGTAACGTCCAGCGGTCCGCCGGGCACGACGGGCGACATCACTGTCAACAGCCTGGTCTGCACGAAGCTGGCCGCCTGGCTGGTGTAGACGGGCACGTAGCCGTCGGTGTGGCCCTTCCACTCGTTGCCCTGGCCGGCGTGGCAGATCGGGTCTTCGGGGTTGCAGTAGTCGACGGCTTTGGCGCCGAACATCGCGCTCTGCGCCGCGATCGTCCCGCCGCTGCGGTCCGCCGGGTTGCCGAACGTGGTGACCGCGATGATGTGGGTCGCGTACTGCGGCGGCAGCGAATCGCCCCAGCCGACGCCGCCGATCTGCGTTCCGGTGACGATGTCGACCACCGACGCGCCCTGCGAATAGCCGCCGAGCACCTGCGGGGTGGCCGGGCACTTGTCGGCCACCTCCTTGATGTGCTTGATCGCGTCTTTGGCGCCGTCGTTGCCGTGCAGCTGCAGCAGGGTGGCCCGGTAGTTGACGCCGTAGGCGTCGATGTTCTTGCCGGTGTTCTGGCGCAGGCTGGACACGAGGGCGTCGCCGACGCGGCCTAAACCGTTCGGCTCGTCGGTCCCGCGGGCGAACGTCACCGCGACGTCCGGGCAGTTGTCGGCGCTTGGGCGACGGGCTCACGGCGGCGGGCGCGACGAGCAGCACGCCCGCGGCCAGCAATGCGGCCGCAGTCAGGCTGAAGCAGCGTGACCAGGCACGACGGGACACGGCACGGGTCTTGCGGCTAATGCTCACCAGGCGATTCTAGCGATTTCCTGGCTTTCGGTCATATCACATGGGTTCAGCGCGTGCTGTGGATGGGCGTAGAGAAGCGCGCGCGACCGCTCCATATCGTGGGACGCCAGATGACCAGGAGCGTTGCGGTGGAGCCCGATGACGCGGCGACGGACTACGAGGCTGCACACCAGCGGGCACCGATTTCTGCTTCGCCGCCTCGAGTGCGCGCTGCTGGGAGGGGACATCCACGCCGTCGACGAGTCGATCCGCGCACCCGCTCAGTCGCTGATGGCGGGGTCGGTACTCGCCGTCATCCTGCTGGCCGGCTGTGCAGTGCTGGCCGTCCTGCGCCCGCAGCCCGGGTCGACGAACGCGCCGATCCTGATGGCGATGCACTCGGGGGCGCTCTACGTCCGGGTGGGCAACGCTGTGCACCCGGTGCTGAACCTGGCGTCGGCCCGCTTGATCACGAGGACCAACGCCGATCCGCAGCCGACAGCTGAATCGGAACTCAACCGCAGCAGTCGGGGTCCGCTGTTGGGCATACCCGGCGCCCCGCCGTTTCTCGGGACCCCACTTGCCGAAGACGAATCACGATGGACGGTCTGCGACGGCCGCGAGCGCACGACCGTCGTTGTCGGCCGGGCTGAATGGCCGCCAGCGCATGTCCTGAGCCGCGAACAGGCACTGCTGGTGAAGCCCGCCTCTGGCGGCTCGAGCTACCTGCTCTATGACGGTCGACGGGCCGTGGTGGACCTGCAGGAATCTGCAGTGGTGCGCGCACTCGGGCTCGAAGGCCTTGTCCCACTGACGGTCTCACCGGTGCTGCTGAACCTCATCCCCGAGACGCCGCAGATCACCGCGCCGCGGATTCCCGGCGCCGGCAGTCGGGGGCCGGCTGCGCTCGCGGGATTTGCGATCGGCAGCGTACTGCGGGTCGCCCGCACAGCAGGCGACGAGTACTACATCGTGCTGCGAGGCGGGGTCCAGCGTGTCGGCCAACTCGCTGCCGACCTCGTGCGCTTTACCAACTCGCACAACACGCGCACGGCGATCGCGGTCGCGCCGGACGTCATCCGCACCGCACCGGCGGTGACTCTGCTGCCGGTGTCAGGCTTTCCTGAAACAGCGCGCATGTCGGCGGTTGTCGACGGCGAGACGCTCTGCGTCCGGTGGACGCACGCGGCGTCAGGCAGGCCCGAGATCTCGTTTTCGGTTGGCAGCCTGCCCATTCCGGCCGGCCAGGAGCCGGTGGCCTTGACCCAGGCCGATGCAGACGGCCCTGCCGTCGACGCCGTCATATCTTCCGCCCGGTCGGGTGGCCTACGTACGCGCCACCGGCCTGTCCGGAGGAAACGCTGGCGCGGGTACTCGGTATCTGATCTCCGACACCGGTGTGCGATTCGCCGTGCACGACGACGACGCAGCCCACGATCTGGGCCTGCCGGACACGATGGTCCCGGCGCCCTGGCCCCTACTGTCGGCGCTGCCGGCCGGACCGGAATTGAGCAGGGCGAATGCCTCAGTCGCGCAGGATATTCCGGTGACCGGGCGTAGATCGCCGTAGTCGGGCCAGCAGCGCGCTGAGAGTCAGCACCGCCGTCAAAACGCCGCCGCAGACGGCCGCGCCGGCCAACGCGGTGCGTTGCGCGCGGTGGTTCGGCGGCACAGGACGCGCGGGTTCCGGTATGGGTAACGCGGCCCGGGTTGCTCGTGGTGCCGGGTTCGGCGGCGCGTCCGTGCTGACCGCCGCCAGGAAGTCGACCGACCCGGCGCCGACCCGCGGATCCCGTCCGGTTGGCGGATGATGCGCCGTAGCCGTGATCCGTTGCATCACTTGATGAGCCGTCATTTGTGGGAACCGCGCTCGGATCAGCGCCGCCAGCCCGCTGACCACCGGCGCGGCGTAGCTGGTTCCGGACAGCGGAACCGGGCCGTGTTGTCCGTCATTCGCATTCGCCAACCCGATTCCCGATGAGCTCAGCGATACCACCCCTTCGCCAGGGGCAGCCACATCCACCCACGGGCCGGCAAGGGTGAACGACGACGGCTCGCTGTGGGCGTCTATCGAACCGACGGTCAGCACATAGTCGTCGTACCAGGCCGGGCTGACCACGACCGTCACCGTGTCCCAGGTTGCTTCGGCCCGCTGCGCCGGGCATTGCCCGGGCCCGCTGTTTCCCGCGGCGACCACTACGACGGCGTTCTTGGTGTCGACGGCGTAAGACAGCGCCGCGCCGAGTGCCCGGTCGTCGAGTGCCGATCCGATGCCGATACAGGCAACCGAGGAGATGTTGATCACCGAAGCGCCGAGGTCGGCGGCGGTCCGGACGGCTTTCGCCATGGTGTCGACATCGCCGACACCGGATGCCGATGAGTCTGCCGTCGGGCCGAACTTCGTGCTGGACTGGCGGATGCTGATCACCTGAGCGTCCGGCGCGACCCCGCTGAAGTCGTCGGGGTGACTGGTATCCGTTGCAGCGGCGATGATACCGGCAACTGCGGTTCCGTGTCCGTCGCAATCTTGGGCACCGTTCCCGCTGAACACGTAATCACCTCCGGCTAGGACGTGGGACAGCCGAGGGTGCGGTGCGACTCCGGTGTCGATGACGGCGATGCGTTGGCCTGCACCGCGGGAGAGTTTCCAGACCTGTGGCAGATCGAGTCCCGAAAGTTGGCTGTTGCGAGTCATGTTCGCGTCCTGAATGAGAGCTGGTACCGCGCAGACTTCACGTTGCACGGTGGGCCGCGACGGGCGTGCCGGTTCCGGCTGGGGTAGCCGACGGTGGTCGATCGCCGGCGGCGATACCGCGCACGCAGGCGCGCCACAGTGCAACAGCGCGGCGACGAAGGCCGCAGCCGCGCAGCCAAGTGTCTCGGAACCGCGTTGTCTTCACTGCAGATTCACGCCGCGCATGGCAGCGTAGACGCCGCAGATCCAGCAGGCCAGCGGCAGGACGGCGGCCAGAGCGAGATATTCCAGCAGCTCGGTGCCGCGCTGTCCGACCGGAGAGATTTTCGTCGACACGAAGCCCAGGCACAGCGCCGCAGCGGCCAGCCCCACCGATACCGCTGCGACATGGGCCGATTGGAGTGGAAGCGCCATCGCGGCCGCGACGAGGGCAGCGCTGAGCGTGACAGTTCCACACGTGATGAGCGGCAAAGAGATCGCAAGGTCGCGATGTGCGCGTGCCCGCGACAGCAGCACACCGCCGATCAGCGCCGCGAACGCGATGCCGGGTAGGCGTGCACCGCTTGCCGGCTGCCCGCCCAATACGGCGCCGATCGCACCGAGCGCGGTGGATGCCGAGAACGCGGTGACCATGCTGATCAGGCACGTTCGGGCGCGGATCGCCCTGGTTAACAGGCGATTTGAATGCGGCATCGGTTCGTCCGAATCGGCGTTCAGCTGCGAGGACAGTCCGGCCAGCACAATCGACGTCGGGGCAGATGTTTCGATCAGGATCAGGGATATCGCAGCCGATGCAGCGCCAAGGGCGTGCACCGGGATATTGGCGACTGCACCCACCAGCGCCGCGGTTGCCGTGTTCGCAGCGAAAACCATCAGCGCGGTGAATGCGACTGTGTGACAACCCGTCGCACGCATCATGGCTGCGGATGCCGCGGCAGCGGCGGCCGCACACAGTACGTTCGGCGCGCCCGCATTGCCCGGGACGACCAGCGCACCGGCGACTGCGGCGAACCCGCAGCCGATCAGCCCCAGCGTCAATCCCATTGTTTTCGAATGAAATACACGATATGCGGCGATCCCTGCCGCCAGACTGACAAGACTGGTCACCGTTGCGACGGCGACGGCCTCGGCGCGGATCTGGTCGCCCACACCGAGGATGAGGATTGCCGCGCAGATGACTGCCAGCCAGCCGGCGGCCAGCGCGGCGACAAGCCTTGACGCTCGCGGAGTCCACCGCCACCCCGAGCCGGCGAGTGACTCGGAAACCGCTTCTGCTGCATCATCGAGGCGCGGCGCTGCTAAGTCGCGCGATGATCTGCTCAGAATCAGCAAAGCCCCATCGCGGATTCCCAGTTGCGCCAACGTCTTGGATAGGGTCCACTGCGATATGTCCCGGCAGCGACAGCCGATGGCGGATGGCCACCGGGCCAGCCTGGTATCCGCGATTGCCGGACAGGATGTCGACGATCGCGGGCACCAGCGATCCGAGCGGCACCGAAGCAGGCAAGACAAGGTCGGCGCGGACGGAGTCGGCGTGGACCGTCAACCGGCGCAGCGTTCCATCACGTGGGGGGAATCCGTTTCGGGTCGCAACTGCCGCTGTCTGATTCACACCGATCTCCGTCCGCCGAGTGGGAGGCTAACGGGTGAGCCGAGGCTGCATATGAATTGATCCACAGGCGACTTGCCGCTGATCCTGCAGCTACCTAACGTGCGAACGACAACGGGTCGGCGAGGGAGGGCGGGTGGAGCCATTCGGTGTCGGTGCCACTGCGGAATTCACGCCGCCACCGCGACTGGCGCCGCCGCCGTGCGAGACGGCCGACCTCGTCGTCGCCGCACCGAAGGACGCTAGGCAGCCGACCCAGACGAACCCGATTGTTCGTTTCCTGCCGGTCGTCACCGCCATCGCGACGGTCGCGGTGATGGCAGCGGCCTTTCATAACCGGTCAGGTGTGATGCGGAATCCCGCATTCATGCTGTTTCCGGTGATGATGCTCGTGTCGGCGACGGCGACCGTCGCTTCCGGCGCGGACCGGCGCCGTGGCGAGATCAACGCGGAGCGCACGGAGTACTTGCGCTATCTGTCCGGCTTGCGCGCCGTCGCTGTCAGGTAATGCTGCGGCGCAGCATGATTCGCTGACTTGGTGCCACCCTGACCCCGACGCACTGTGGACGCTGGTCGGCGGATGCCGGATGTGGGAGCGGCGGACTTCGGCCGCCGACTTCTGCCAGGTGCGCATCGGTGTCGGGACGCGACCTCTTGCCGGGCGGTTGGTCTCGCCGGTGATCGACTCCGCGCACCGGCTCGACCCCGTGACCCTCGGCGCGATGCGGCGCTTCGTCGACACGCACGCGATGGTCCCGGACGTGCCGATCGCGGTTGACTTGTGCGGCGTTGTGACCGTGGTCGGGGCGAAGCCGCCCGCCCGGGCCCTGGTGCGCGCGATGATGTGTCAACTGGCCGTTATGCACAGCCCGACGTCGGTGTTGATCGCCGCCGTCGTCACCGACAGCAGCCGGTCAGAGTGGGACTGGCTGAAATGGTTGCCGCACAATCGACATCCGCACGCCCACGATGACCTCGGGCCGGTCCGCATGGTGTATCCGTCGTTGGCGACAGCGAAGGAGGCGCTCGCCGGTCTCGCGGCCGACCAGCACGTCGTGGTCGTCGATGCCGGCGAGGGCATCACGCTCGTGGCGAGCCGGCGTGACCAAGACTCGGCGGCGGACGAACTACGGCTGCAGATCACCGACAGCAGGGGTGTGGCCCAGTTATCGACCGGTGAAGAAGTCCTGGGTCGTCCGGACCAGATGAGCGACATCGCTGCGCTGACGTGCGCGCAGAGACTGGCCGGCTACCGGGCCGGCGGTGTCGACGAAGCGGCGGCGGACGACGTGCGTTGGCAGGATCTCGTCGGGATCGGAGACATCACTTCCTATCCGGTCGTCGAATTCTGGAGTGGCAGAAGCCCGCGCGCGCGGCTTCGTGTTCCGATCGGCCTCACCGCCGAGGCTGCACCGGTTGAACTCGACATCAAAGAGGCCGCCGAGAACGGAATGGGGCCACACGGTCTATGCATCGGGGCAACTGGGTCGGGCAAGTCCGAATTTCTTCGGACAGTCGCACTCGGCATGATCGCCTGCCATTCGCCCGAGGTGCTGAACCTGGTGTTGATCGACTTCAAGGGAGGTGCGACCTTCGCCGGATTGGAACCGGCGCCGCACGTCGCAGCGGTCATCACCAATCTTTCCGACAAGGCGGCGTTGGTCAGCCGAACGCGCGACGCCCTGACCGGTGAAATGAACCGCCGCCAGGAACTGCTTCGCGCGGCCGGCAACCTGGACGGGATCACCGCCTATGAGCGCGCGCGGCGGTTGCGATCGGAGTTGAGCCCGTTGCCGGCGCTGTTCATCATCGTCGACGAGTTTTCCGAATTACTCAGCCACCATCCAGATTTCGCAGATGTCTTCGTGGCAATCGGTCGACTCGGCCGATCTTTGGGCATGCACCTGCTGTTGGCCAGCCAGCGACTCGATGAGGGCAGATTGCGTGGGCTGGAGTCACACCTGTCGTATCGAGTGTGCTTGAAAACGTTGTCGGTCAACGAATCGCGCCTGGTGCTGGGATTGCCTGACGCGTATGAATTACCGGGCACGCCGGGAGCGGCATATCTGCGTGTCGGCACCGACCAATTGGTTCGTTTCCAGACCGCATACGTGTCCGGTCCGTATGGTCGTGAAACCGCCTGCGGCGCCGTCAAGTATGCCTCGCCGCCGCAAGGTGAGGTGCATGTCCGACCCTTCACCACTGAACCGGTTGGACGGGTCAGACCTGGCGACAACGTCAAAACCGAGGTCGCTGATCGGCCAACGGTCCTCGAGACGGTCGTCGAACGACTGTCTCGGTATGGCCCGCCGGCTCACGAAGTATGGTTGCCGCCGCTCGGGGCGGCACCGGCCCTGGACATCGTGCTGACAGACGCTGAACCGCTGGGCGCGTTGACTATTCCCATCGGGAGCGTTGATCGCCCGTTCGAACAGCGCCGCACACCACTGGTCCTCGACCTATCCGGAGCCGCGGGCAATGTCGCTGTCGTCGGCGCGCCGCAATCCGGAAAATCGACCGCATTGCGGACACTCATCACCGCGCTCGCAGTCACTCACGATCCACGCGCGGTGCAGTTCTACTGCCTGGACTTCGGCGGAGGGGCGTTGGCGTCGCTGCGAGATTGGCCGCACGTGGGCGCGGTGGCGGGACGGGCTGATACACCGTTGGCCCGCCGCATGATTGCTCACGTCGACGCCATCGTTCGATCTCGAGAGACCCTCTTCCGGGAACACGGGATCGACTCAATGGTGCACTACCGCCGACTGAAGGCAGAACGAGATCCGCGATGCGACCGGTTCGGCGATGTGTTTCTGGTTGTTGACGGCTGGGCCGGCCTGAATCGGGATTTCGAGATCGTCGACCGCTCGGTCGCCACGATCGCCGCAGAGGGGCTCTCTTTCGGTGTGCACGTAGTGCTGTCTGCGTCGCGTTGGGCCGAGATTCGTCCCGCTCTCAGAGATCAGATCGGCAGTCGAATCGAGTTGCGGCTCGGCGATCCTGCGGATTCCGAGCTGGATCGCCGACGGGCCCACGACGTTCCCAAAGGCCGACCAGGACGGGGGCTTACGGGTGACGGACTGCACATGGTCGTCGCACTGCCCCGACTGGACGGCGACGATTCGAACTCAGGCCTGGCCGAGGCGAGCGCGCAGGTGGGGGAGATGTTGCGCTGCCGTCACGACGGATGGACCGCGCCACCGATTGCGCTACTGCCGGCGCGGATCGACCGCGACAGTCTGGCCCGACGACTCGATGAGGGCATCGTGCTCGGCGTGGAAGAGACTGAGCTGCAGCCGGTTTCGATTGACTTCGCAAAGCAGCTGCACCTGCTGATAATCGGGGACAGCCAGTGCGGCAAGACCTCCACGTTGCGAACCGTCTGCCGTGAGCTGTTGAGGACGACGAATCCCGGGCAATGCCAACTGGTCATCGTCGATGTGCGGCGCTCACTTCTGGACGTGGTGGAGCCCGAATCCGGACAGCTCGGCGGCTACCTCGCGTCTGCGGATGCGGTCGGCGAAGCGCTACCACGCTTGACCGAGCAGCTGCGTCGACGAATGCCCCCGTTGAATGCCACCGCGGCGCAATTACGTAACAGGTCGTGGTGGTCGGGGCCGGAGATCTACATCGTGGTCGACGATTACGAGTTGGCCGGCAATACTCCGCTGGCCGCTCTCGCGGACTTGCTGCCGCACGCGCGGGACGTGGGTCTGCACCTTGTGGTCGCACGCCGGAGCGGCGGCGCGGCCCGCGCCATGTTCGAGCCGCTGCTCGCCGGGTTGCGCGACAACGGTTGTCTGACATTGCTGATGAGCGGAAATCCCGACGAAGGATTGACCATCGGGTCTGTCCGCCAGTCGCCAATGCCGCCTGGCCGCGGGACGCTGATCAGTCATCGGAGCAGCCCGCAATTGATCCAGGTTGCCTGGAGCCCGTCACCGTGAGAGCCCATCTCGTTGAGGTCGGTCCGACCGCGATCCGCCGATTATGTTGCGGTGTCGGCACTGTCACCGACAGCGAGCTGGAGCGAATCGCCCTCGAGAATCTCGACGACGCGGTAGCTCTGGTCGATCTTCGCCCGACAAAGGTCGAATCGTTGTGGCGTTCGGTTCTGGAGTCGGTGAAGTGCGACGACGCAGACAGCGTCATCGTGATTCACCCGTCGTGGTGGACGCCGTCGCGTGTCGACGTCATCAGCGCCGCCGCACGGGTTCTCGGTGGCGAGGCCGTGACGAGGCCACGGTCGTGGTTGCTGAGCCAGGCGTCTACATCCGAGACGGTGACAGTTGAGATCGCGGACGGCTTCGTCGTTGTGACTGGCTCGGCAGTGGTGGCCGAAACCCGTCGTCGAGAACAGCGGGCTGTCGTCGAAGCGGTCGTGAACGCCGTGCTCCGGATAGCCGCCACCACCATCGACACCATCGTCGTCGATGCGCCGAGGACAGTGCCCGGCGCCGGCGCACTCGCCGGGCTCATCGCCAGAAAATTGCGGGATGCCGTTGGCATGACCGTGCTGGAAATCGGCGACATGGAGCTCAGAAAGCTTGCCGCCGGGCTGATTCGGAGCGACAGCGCAGACTGTGGTACCGCATCGGACGACGCCGGTCGACGTCATTGGAAGCTCGCCCTGGTAGTGCCAATCGTCACCGCGGTCCTGGGTGTGGGTGCATTGCTAGACCACTCCACACCAACCGCACACGATGCCGTGCCGTCGAACGTCGTCGTCGAAGGTCATGTCGCACTGGAGGTCCCATCCGGATGGCCGGTGCGACGCGTGGTGGCCGGACCAGGTTCGGCGCGCTTGCAGATCTCGTCACCGTCTGATCCGGAGGTGGCGCTGCACGTGACGCAATCGCGGGTTGCCTTGCCGGGTCTGGATGCCACCGCAGAGTTCCTCAAGAGCGCGATCGACGCGGCGCCGGCGGGCGTCTTCGTCGACTTCGATCCGGCGGGACAGAATGCCGGCCGTGCCGTCGTGACCTATCGCGAGGTCCGGTCGGGTCACGACGTCCGGTGGACGGTATGGGTCGACAAAGCCGTCCGGATCAGCATCGGCTGTCAGAGCCGCCACGGACGAGACCACGCGGTGAGCTGGGAATGCGATCGCGCAGTCCGGTCAGCTCGGGCAGTGATGTGAGGGAACCAACCGAGGTCTTCATGAGTCTTATCTCTCGACAGCGTGTCAGTGCGCGGTCGTCGGGCAGAAAGGAAGTACGTGAACACACCCGTAGCCGGCAATGTTCTCAGCACCGACTTCGACCTCATGCGCTCGGTGGCGGCGGCCATCGACATCCGCAACGAGGAAATTCGGGCAACGTTGCAGGCATTCATCGGTCGGATGAGCGGTGTTCCGCCGTCAATATGGGGCGGTATGGCGGCTGCACGCTTCAAGGACGTGGTGCAGCGGTGGAATGCGGAGTCGATGACATTGCATCACGCCCTGCGCGAGATCGCGGAGACCATTCGCTATAACGAAGTCTCGTTGCGAGATGCGGCCGAGAACCACGCATCCCATATCGGCGCGGCCGGCGGGTATTTGTGAGGCCATCACCAATGGACCCGACACTGTCATACAACTTCGACGAGATCGAATGCTCAGTCCGGCAAGAGATCCACACCACGTCGGCGCGCTTCAATTCCGCGTTGCAGGAACTGAAAGCGCAAGTTGCCCCGCTGCAGGAGTTGTGGACTCGTGAAGCCGCGACTGCCTACGGCGTCGAGCAACTCAAGTGGCATCAGGCCGCTACGGCGCTCAACGACATCTTGATCGACCTCGCGCGCGCGGTGCGTGACGGTGCCGATGATGTCGCCGCCGCAGATCATCGCGCCGCCGGCGTCTGGCAGCGGTGATCCCATCAAGACTCTGCGCGGCCCACGCGGTAAGGAGAGACCGCGGGGCCGCGCAGTTACATCTATGCCAGATCTAGGCCGCGTGGTGATGACGCCACTGCGTGTGCGCCGACGTCTGCTCGGGTCGGCCAGCCGCCGCGGGGCGCAGGCGAGTGCCTGCAGCCGACTTCGCATCGTCCCTGGTTGCGCTTTGCACAAGCTCCCGGATGCCCAACCAGGCCGCGGCGATCGTCGACGGCGAGGCCCCAGAGCAGTTCAGCGCGCCTGTCCCAGAGCCTGTCGACCATCGAGCGGTCTGTTTGCCCAGGTCCAGTGATCGCGTTCTTCCGCACCTTGACCTCCTCATAATTAAAGTCAGCCCGATTTTAACTACTGCTTGGCTCAGTTCGAAATGGCCGAGGAGGTTGTCACGAATCCTCGTGATTGCGACCCGCATCACATCGGCGGCTGTGGAATCGTCGCCGGACGAGCACCGCCGGCCGCGCTCGAGACGGCGTTTTGACCTGCGTGGATAACCGCCGGTAAGCTGCTCCGTTGGCGTGCGGTACGCCGGGCCTCGGGTCAATGTCGGTCGCCGAGAACATCCCTTTTCCGCAGAGCGCCTGACCGGCACCCGGGTCACCGGGATCCGAAACCCGCGGAAGCGGCTCGCAAAGAAAGTGGTAAGCGCTGTGCCCACATACACGCCGAAGGCGGGTGACACCACGCGGACGTGGTACGTCATCGACGCCCAGGACGTGGTGCTTGGTCGCCTCGCCGTCGCGGCAGCAAACCTGTTGCGCGGCAAGCACAAGCCGACGTTCACACCCAATGTCGACGGCGGTGACTTCGTCATCATCGTCAACGCCGACAAGGTCGCCATCAGCGGCGACAAACTGCAGAACAAGCTGGCTTACCGCCACTCGGGTTATCCCGGCGGGCTGCGCAGCCGCACCATCGGTGAGCTGCTGCAAAAGCACCCCGACCGCGTGGTCGAAAAGGCGATTCTCGGCATGATCCCCAAGAACAAGCTCGGTCGTCAGATCAAGCGCAAGCTGCACATCTACGCCGGGCCGCAGCACCCGCACGCCGCACAGCAGCCGACCCCGTACGAGATCAAGCAGGTGGCCCAGTAATGACTGAGACCGTAGGAACCGAGACCGAGGTCGTCGTCGAAGAGACCGCTGAGACCTCTGAGCCCGCCGCAGCGCCTGCCGCGCGGGAGGACTCCTTTGTCATCGAGCGCCCGATCCAGACCGTCGGCCGCCGCAAAGAGGCCGTGGTCCGGGTGCGCCTGGTACCCGGCACCGGCAAGTTCGACCTCGACGGCCGCAGCCTGGAGGCGTACTTCCCCAACAAGGTGCACCAGCAGCTGATCAAGGCCCCGCTGGTGACCGTCGACCGGGTGGACAGCTTCGACATCTTCGCCCACCTCGACGGCGGTGGCCCGTCCGGCCAGGCCGGCGCGCTGCGTCTGGCGATTGCCCGGGCATTGATCGTGGTCCAGCCCGAGGACCGGCCCGCGCTGAAGAAGGCCGGCTTCCTCACGCGTGACCCGCGTGCCACGGAGCGCAAGAAGTACGGCCTGAAGAAGGCCCGTAAGGCGCCGCAGTACAGCAAGCGCTGATCTCCGCGGCGATCACGGCCGCGTACCGGTTGGGTGGCACTCCGGGTAATCCGCCTGTCACGAGTGTGCGCGGTCATCAACTGTGAGAGGTTTGTCCGCATGGGTCGACTTTTCGGCACAGACGGCGTCCGCGGCGTCGCCAATCGGGAGCTCACCGCCGAGCTCGCGATGGCTCTTGGCGCCGCGGCCGCCCGGCGGCTGACCAGCCTGGGCGGTCGACGTCGTCGGGTCGCGGTCATCGGCCGCGACCCGCGAGCCAGTGGCGAGATGCTGGAAGCCGCGGTGATCGCAGGCATTACCAGCGAAGGCGTCGACGCGCTTCGGGCCGGTGTGCTGCCGACCCCGGCGGTGGCCTACCTGACGCACGCCTACGACGCCGACTTCGGCGTGATGATCTCCGCGTCGCACAACCCGATGCCCGACAACGGCATCAAGATCTTCGGGCCGGGTGGGCACAAGCTCGATGACGCGACCGAAGACCAGATCGAGGATCTGGTCGCGGCCGGACCCGGCCTGCGTCCCGTCGGCGCCGAGATCGGACGGGTGATCGACGCCGAGGACGCCCTCGATCGCTACCTGCGGCAGGTGGGTAAGGCGCCCACCGTTCAGCTCAACAGCCTGACCGTCGTTGTCGACTGCGCCCACGGCGCCGCTTCGGATGCCGCACCGCGTGCCTACCGTGCCGCCGGTGCGCGCGTCATCGCGATCAACGCCGAGCCCAACGGCCTCAACATCAACGACCGCTGCGGCTCGACGCACCTGGATGTGTTGCAGTCGGCGGTGCTCAGCCACGGCGCCGACCTCGGCTTGGCGCACGACGGCGACGCCGACCGCTGCCTGGCTGTCGACGCCGCCGGCGAGATCGTCGACGGCGACGCGATCATGGTGATCCTTGCGCTGGCGATGCAGGAGGCCGGCGAGCTGGCCGGCAACACTCTGGTCGCGACCGTGATGAGCAATCTCGGCCTGCACCTGGCGATGCGTGCGGCCGGTGTCGACGTTCGCACCACCAGCGTCGGCGACCGATACGTGTTGGAGGAGTTGCGATCTGGTGAGTTCAGCCTCGGTGGCGAACAATCCGGACACATCGTGCTGCCGAACCTGTCGACCACCGGCGACGGCATCCTCACCGGCCTGCGGCTGATGTCGCGGATGGCGCAGACCGGCGCATCGCTGGCGGGGCTCGCCTCGGCCATGCACACCTTGCCGCAAGTGCTGATCAACGTCGGGGTCGCCGACAAGGACGCCGCCATCGACGCGCCCTCGGTTCGTACCGCACTGCAGCAGGCCGAAGACGAACTCGGCGACACCGGTCGAATCTTGTTGCGTCCCTCGGGGACCGAACAACTGATTCGGGTCATGGTGGAAGCCGACGACGAGCACGTCGCCCACCGGCTGGCCGCCCATGTCGCTGAAACGGTGCGAGCCACGCACTAGCTGCCTGATTGCTCGGCGGAACCGTTTCCGGACGGGGCCCGTCGAACCCGTTATGGGACAACGAGACGCTTTTGTAGACGCACCGACGGTGCATGCGGTGGCAAACCGGCTTGACGACACAGCACATCTCATCGATGCGGCCGTTCGCACGCACTTCGGCGGGTTGACTTTCGACGGAGCCACCGCGGGCCGTGCCTATGTCGGCCAGGGCGATGCGATCAGGTTCGCGCTGCACCGGCTGAGCGGCGAGCTGGCGCAATGGGCAAGGGCCACTGCGGAAGTCGCCACCGTCCTGCGGGCGAGCGCCGACCGCTACATCGAAGCCGACCAGTACGCTGCCGCGGGGATCGGCTGACGGTGGCCGATCGGCTGGATGTGGCGGGGCGGCTGGCCGAGGGCCGGCAAGCCGTCGAGCACACGCAGACCTACGTCCAGGCCTGCCAAGTGCTCGGGTATCAGCAGTCCGACCTCACCGCGCACGCTGCCCAAGTTCGGGATTGGTACGACGCCGAATCCGGACTCGATCTCAAGGCGCTCGACGGCGATTGCGCAACGCTGCGCGCGGCGGTCAATGCCGTCGAGGAAGCGTTGTTCGTGCAGCGCGCACAAGTGACTGAGCTTGCGACGGGCTGGCGAGGGTCGGGGGCTGACGCCGCGATGCGGTTTCTGCAACGCCACTGCGACACCGCGGCGGACGTGGTCGCGCACGTCCGATCCGCCGCCGAGGGCTGTGCCGCGCTGCGCGACAACCTGTGGCGATCGGTTGACGGCAAAGTCGCGACCACGATAGCCATCGACGAGCGCCGAGCCGCGGAGCGGCCGGCATGGCTGGCGGCTGCGCACACCGTCACAGCGGGTGCGGGAGATCATTCGGTGGCTGCAGACGTGATTCTCCGGCAGGTCATCCCATACGTGGACAACGACATTCGCAACGATTGGCTGGCCGCTATGCACGCCGCGGCGGCGACGATCGCGACCTCGTACGACACGGCCATCCACGCGTTGACGTCGGCGCCGGACGTTGCGTTCGAGATTCCAGGCGAGCTGGGCCCGAACCGGCAGCCGGTGGCCGGCGAGCCTGTTCAGCCGGCTTCGGCAGCGCAGAGGTTGCCGGACATCGCAAGTCCCGCTGCGACGGTGCCCGCGGCAGCGCACGTCCGGCCATCGTCGACAGAGACGGAGCCGCAGCCACTTTCGGGCGATACACCTGCGGAATCGGGAACGCCGCTGGGTGATCTGAGCGGGTTATCCACGGGTGCAGGCGGTCTGGGCGGTCTCGGCGGTATCGCCAGCGGCATCGGGGGAGTCATTGGAAGCATCGTCGACGGTATCGGCAGCCTGATCGGCTCGCTGGCCGGCGGGCTCGGCGATGCCGCGGGCTCCGGCGATCCGCTGCTTGATGACGAGCCCGTCGACACAGACGCAGCCGATGCCGACGATGCCGACGAAGCCGCCGCCGATGCAGAGCCGACCGTTGCTGACGCTGCCGCTGCCCCGGAGGAGCCCGAACCGCAGCTCGCCGAAAGCCCGCCCGCGGCAGTCGAAGCCGTCGACGAGCCGGCCGCGCCGCCGCCGATCGACCCGCCTCCGGCCGATCAGCCCGCGCCGGTGGCTGCACCGCCGCCAGGCGGGTCGACACCGTGCGAGATCGCCGAAGACCAACTGCCTCAGGCGGGCCAGTGATGCACAGCCTCAGCTGGGCAGGAGTTCGCGCAACTGCTCGACGAAGCGCACCGATTCGTGCCGGTCCGTGCTGACCGGTGTCGCGAGAAGCGTCGTGACACCGGCTTCGGCGAACGCCGCCACGCGCTCAGCGACGAAGCCGCGCGGCCCGACCAGCGAGATCGACCGCACCAGTTCATCGGGAACGGCGGCAATGGCGTCCTGCTTGTTCCCGGACAGGTACAGCTCCTGGATGCGATCGGCGACCTCGCCGAATCCGTAACGGGTTGCCAGGTTGTGGTAGAAGTTGCGGCCCTTGGCGCCCATCCCGCCGATGTACAGCGCCAGTTGCGGTTTGAGCCATTCCAGCCGGTCGTCGACGTGGTCGCCGATCGCCAGCGACGGGCCCGCCATCACATCCAGCGGGCCCAGCGTGGGATCGCGCCTGGCCCTACCGGCGTCCAGGGCCTCGCCCCACACCGCCTTCGCCTTCTCGGGATAGAAGAAGATCGGTTGCCAGCCCTCGGCGATCTCTGCCGTCAGCTCCACGTTCTTCGGGCCCAGCGCCGCTATCGAAATCGGAATCCGCTCGCGCACAGGGTGATTGATGAGTTGCAGCGGCTTGCCCAACCCAGTGCCGCGTTCGGCGGGCAGTGGAACCTGGTAATGCTTGCCATTGTGGTTGACGCGCTCGCGGCGCCACACCTGGCGGCAGATCTCCACCACTTCGCGGGTGCGGCCCAGCGGACCGTCGAAGGGGAGACCGTGAAACCCTTCGATGACCTGTGGTCCCGATGTACCGATACCCAGCTGGAACCGGCCGTCGGACACGTAATCCAGGCCTGCGGCCGTCATCGCCAGCAACGTGGGAGTGCGGGTGTATATCGGGAACACCCCGGAGCCGAGTTCGATCGTGTTGGTCTTGGCCGCCAGGTAGCCGAGCTGGCTGACCGCGTCATAGGAATACGCCTCAGGCATCAGCACGATATCGGCGCCGACCTTCTCCAACTCGACGACGTGGTCCGCGGCCTCTTTGAAGTCGCCGGAGTAGTTCAGCGTAAGTCCGATTTTCATTGCCACGTTATATCACCCAACCGGTTGGTTGATCCGTCAGCCCTTGAGCAGGGCGACGAACTTCTCTTCAGGGGTCACCGGTGTCGCGTCGCCCTCCAGTGCGACGGTCTTCGGCAGTTGCACGTCAGGATCGGCGAAATCGCGGTACGTCTTGTCGCGGCCCAGCGCGTACAGCAGATAGCCGGTCAACAGTGCGCGGACGGCTTTCTGCGTTTTGCGATCCGGGGAGCCCAGGCCGAACGCCGTGCCCAATCGACGGCCTTCGGCCAGCCCGTTGGGCTGGGCCTTGTTGATGATCCGCAACGTGGCGGTGTCCCAGGCTTTCCACAGTTCAATCGCGTTGGACCGCAATGCCTTTGCGACCCCTGGCGCGCTGAACACCACGCCGGGCACGCTGAGTGACGCCGCGGGCTGCTCGGCCGGCGGGTTGGTGACGGTCGGGAAGATCGCCGCCACGGCCTTGGGCTTGACCTTCATCCCGGCCGCCGCGAACACGGCGGCCGAACCGCCGAACCCGTGCCCGACGATGCCGAGCTTGTCGTGATGGACGCTGATCTTGCCGGGCCCCAGGCGCACCCCGGCGGCGATGTCGAGCGCCGTGCCCAGATCGAAGGCGAGGTTCAACGCCGACGGCGCCAGCCCCCGTTCGGTGTCCGGGGCCGCCGCGACGATGCCCCACGACGCCAGATGCTCCAGCAGGCCCGAGTAGCGGGCGACTCCGGTGAGCCAGTCGTGTCCGAACGCCACACCGGGCAAGTTGAATCCTGCTTCGGGTGTGTAGACCACGCCCGGCAAGCCCGCGAAGGCCAAGTCGCCCCGCAACACTCGGTGCGGCCCACGTCGGGTCAGAGCGGCGACGAGCTTGCTGGTCTTGGGCACCCGTTGACGGTAGCGCATGCGGTCTTCGTCTCAACTGGCTTGCGACCAGGCGAGTCAAGCGATGGCAAGCTGACTGAAGGTACGGCGGCGCATATATAACGCTTCACGCCCTGGCATCCGTGATTTGCTGGCGCAGCCGCTCCGCTCGGGGGCGGCTGCTCTATTCCTTGGGCCGCTTACTAAGCGAACGCGTCGGTCAGCCCTTCATGTGGACGTCAATGCTGCCGACACGTGGTGTTGAAACTTATTCGATACCAAGGTTATTCATAACGACTCATAACAAAATTTGCTCGCGCAGTGTTTGGCGTATCGGCGTCGGGTGGGTACTAGGTGCGAGTGATAAACATCAAACAAATCGCAGCCGCGACAGCCATCACCGCTGGTCTAGGACTTGCCGGTGTGGGCGCGGCGAGCATTGCTTAGGCGCAACCTGCGGGCCCGTTGCCCGACTACCACTGGTGTCCTGGCCAGTTCTACGACCCGGGCTGGGGTAACAACTGGGACTGGAACCGTTGCCACGATGACTTCTACGGCGACGGCGATCCGCATGACCGGGATCACTGGCACGGTCAGGGCGATTGGCACGGCGACAACGACCGTGGCTGGAATAACGGACCTGGCTGGGATAACGGCCGTGGTCCGGGCGGCCCCGGCTACCACGACAACGACCACCCCGGTGGCCCCGGTTGGAATGACCACCGGTAAGCCGGTTAACACATAATCGACACCATGCAGGTCAGAACAGTGCAGCCGTCCCGATCGGGGCGGCTGCACTGCGTCGCGAGGGGCTTGTAACGGGTCGCCTGCATTACCCTGAAGGGCTATGTGCGGAATCGTCGGCTACGTCGGGCACCAGCCCGCCCTGGACGTCGTGGTCGACGCGCTGCGCCGGATGGAGTACCGCGGCTACGACTCCGCGGGCGTGGCATTGGTGGACGGCGCCGGCAAGTTGACGGTTTGTCGGCGGGCCGGCCGGCTGGCCAACCTGGAGGAAGCGCTCGCCGAGACCGATCCCGCCAGCCTGACCGGCAGCACCGGTCTCGGCCACACCCGCTGGGCCACGCATGGACGTCCCACCGACCGCAACGCGCACCCGCACCGCGACGCCGCGGGCAAGATCGCCGTCGTCCACAACGGCATCATCGAGAACTACGCGGTACTGCGCCACGAACTGGAGAACGCCGGCGTCGAGTTCGCCAGCGACACCGACACCGAGGTGGCTGTCCACCTGGTCGCCCAGGCGTACCACCACGGCGAGACCGCGGGCGACTTCACCGCCGCCGTACTGGCGGTGTTGCGCCGCCTCGAGGGCCACTTCACGCTGGTGTTCGCCAATGCCGACGAGCCGGGCACCATCGTCGCGGCGCGCCGTTCCACCCCGCTGGTGGTGGGCATCGGTGACGGCGAGATGTTCGTCGGCTCCGACGTCGCCGCCTTCATCGGGCACACCCGCGAAGCGGTCGAGCTCGGCCAGGATCAGGCCGTGGCGATCACCGCCGACGGCTACCGGATCTTCGACTTCCACGGCAACGACGACGCCGCCAACGCGCGTCGGTTCCACATCGATTGGGACCTCGCCGCCGCCGAAAAGGGCGGCTACGAGTACTTCATGCTCAAGGAGATCGCCGAGCAGCCCACCGCGGTGGCCGACACGCTGCTCGGGCATTTCGTCGACGGCCGCATCGTGCTGGACGAGCAGCGGCTTTCCGATCAGGAGCTGCGCGAAATAGACAAGGTCTTCGTGGTCGCCTGCGGCACCGCGTATCACTCCGGGCTGCTGGCCAAGTATGCGATCGAGCACTGGACCCGGCTGCCCGTCGAGGTCGAGCTGGCCAGCGAATTCCGTTACCGCGACCCGGTGTTGGATCGCAGCACGCTGGTGGTCGCCATCTCGCAGTCGGGGGAGACCGCCGACACGCTGGAAGCCGTGCGCCACGCCAAGGAGCAGAAGGCCAAGGTTTTGGCCATCTGCAACACCAACGGCTCCCAGATTCCCCGCGAATGCGACGCGGTCCTCTACACCCGTGCCGGACCGGAGATCGGCGTGGCGTCGACCAAGACGTTCTTGGCGCAGATCGCCGCCAACTACCTGGTCGGCTTGGCCCTGGCCCAGGCGCGCGGCACGAAGTACCCCGACGAGGTCGAGCGGGAATACCGCGAGCTGGAAGCGATGCCCGATCTGGTTGCCCGGGTGATCGCCGACATCGCGCCGGTCGCTGCGCTCGCGCAACGATTCGCCCAGGCGTCGACCATCCTGTTCCTCGGCCGCCATGTCGGCTACCCGGTGGCGCTGGAAGGCGCGCTGAAGCTCAAGGAACTCGCGTACATGCACGCCGAGGGCTTCGCCGCCGGTGAACTCAAACACGGTCCGATCGCCTTGATCGAAGACGACCTGCCGGTGATCGTGGTGATGCCCTCACCCAAGAGTTCGGCGATGCTGCACGCGAAGCTGCTGTCCAACATTCGTGAGATCCAGACGCGCGGCGCGATCACCATCGTGATCGCCGAGGAGGGCGACGAGACGGTGCGCCCCTACGCCGATCATTTGTTCGAAATCCCCGCGGTGTCAACTCTTTTCCAGCCGCTGCTGTCGACCATCCCGCTGCAGGTCTTCGCCGCCGCGGTGGCTCAGGCCCGCGGCTACGACGTCGACAAGCCGCGGAACCTGGCCAAATCGGTCACCGTCGAGTAGCAACCGCCCGCGGCTGTTAACGTCGAACATGATCGACCGGACCGAGGCTCCACGTCCCGGTATCGAGCGTCCGCCACCTGCACGCCATCGTCGACGCGCAGTCAGCCGCGACTGAAGACCTCGCAGGGTTGTAACGCGCCGCGGCACGTGCGAGATGAGACAGTGTGGCCGCCGGGCGGCCGAAATATTGGGAGGCGAAATCCGATGGGACAACAGGTGCGCGCCACGTACGGCGCATCGCTGTCCCCGGACGGAACCGCGTTCGCGCATCTAGTCGACGACGGTGGCTATCCGCGTGCGGTGCAACGCTTTCTGCGCGGCTGGCGGGCCAGCTCGTCGCGTGACGTCGAGTTGCCGGTCGCGGGCCCGGTGTCCCGGGTGATCCACTCCGCCGACGGTCAGTGGCTGGCCTGTGAAGTGGCGCCCGAGGGCAGCAGCCGCAAGCAGATCTGGGTTGTCACGACCGATCCCGACGACCGGTTGGCCCGGCGCATCGACGGCGAAGACGCCGGCACCGCCGAACTGATCGCCTGGGACGGTGTCCGGGTGGCGGCGATCCTGACCGGTGAGGACGGCATCGGGCGGTCCTGCCTGATCGATCCGAACGACGGCAAGTGCACCGTGCTCGACCGCCGGTCCGGTGGCCGGCTGGTCGACGCGTGGGCCGGGGCATCGCTGATCCGGGTCGGGCCCCGCGGCTACCGGGAACTCATCATGCTGCACGGCCGGACCGAAATCGGTTTGCTGCCATCCGATCCGGGGTCGACGACGGATGCCGGCGTGATCCTCGACGACCACCATTCGCGACGTCTGCGCAGCGGCCCGGACGGCGAGGTGATGAAGCTGTACCGCCCCGCCAAGACGTACAAGACCAACCAGAACGGCTCGGCCACCCGGGGCGGCGGCTTCGGCCGCGGCTATGTCCGCGCGCTGATCCGCAGCGAGAACGGCTGCGACCAGGCCCGGCTGCTGGAGGTGGTGGCCACCCAGGATGGTGTCAGCTACTTCGTGGTCGCGGAGCGGCCGGACTGTGAGCTCGACGAGTTCGCCGTCAGCGACGACCTGTCGACCGTCGCACTGCTGTGGAACGTCAACGGCTGCAGCGAGTTACAGATTTTGCAGTACACCGACTACACGCTGGACGAACCGATCCCGTTACCCGGCATGGTGGCCAGCGAACTCTCCATCAGCGCCGGCGGCTCGATGGTCGCGATGACCGTCGAAGGTCCGTCGATGCCGCGAACCGTCGAGTTGGTGGATGTGCGCTCGCGGCAGTGGGAACCGATCGACCGCGAGCCCAGCCGCGGCCCGATCCTGCCCGGTTTCCCGGTCGGCATCGGCCGGGTGACGATCCCGGCGCGCGACGGCCTGGAGCTGAACGCGTGGCTGTACCGGCCCGTCGGCGCCCCGGCGACCGGCGCGGTGGTCTACCTGCACGGCGGGCCGGAAGGACAATCCCGGCCGGACTACAGCGAGATCTTTCCGCATCTGGTCAACAACGGGATCGCGGTGCTGGCGCCCAACGTTCGCGGGTCGGGCGGCTCGGGTCGGACATTCGGTCACGCCGACGACAGAGAGAAGCGATTCGCAGCCATCGATGACGTCGCCGACTGCGCGCAGTTCCTGATCGAGACCGGGGAAGCCGAACCGCACCAGATCGCCTGCGCTGGATGGTCATACGGCGGCTACCTGACAATGGCGGCGTTGACCTTCCACCCGGAGTTGTTCGCCGCCGGCGTCACCATCTGCGGGATGAGCGACCTCACCACGTTCTATCGCAACACCGAGCAGTGGATCGCCGAGGCCGCCTACGCCAAATACGGTCACCCGTTCAACGATCGCGAACTGCTCGAAGAGCTCTCTCCGCTGCGGCGGGTGGACGCGCTGACCGCGCCACTGCTGGTCGTGCACGGCGCCAACGACACCAACGTTCCGGTCAGCGAATCGGAGCAGATCGTCGAGGTGCTCCGGAACGCCGGTCGTGAAGTGCGCTACCTGTTGTTCGGCGACGACGGCCACGCGATCCTCAAACGTGAGAACCATGCGACGTTGGCGGCCACGATGACCG
The DNA here is from genome assembly GCA_963741555.1 of uncultured Actinomycetota bacterium. GTDB lineage: Bacteria > Actinomycetota > Actinomycetes > Mycobacteriales > Mycobacteriaceae > Mycobacterium. The sequence continues at coordinate 214,608 of CAVUIH010000001.1, forward strand.
AATGGCTGCACACCGCGTTCGGTGCCGTGCGGCCGCTGGTAGAACTAGACGCTTCGCACGATTAGTCATGCCCTGCTTCGTATTTCGAACGCCGACCAGTCCGGCTCGCGGGTCGCTGCCCAGTACTCGTTGAGCCGCCACGGGCTGACCGTGTGGATTTCGCCGTCGGCGTTCTTGAAGTAACTGTGTTTGACCGCCGGGTGCGACCACACCATCTGCTTGATCTCGGTCTGGGTGCGCTCGTGCCATGCTGCGGCGGCGTCCGCGGTCGGCTCGAGGGAATGGACGTTCGGGTCGGCCAGCTTCGCCAGGCACCTGTCGATGTAGCGCATCTGCAGTTCGGAGTTGAAGATCAGGCTGCCGCCGTGTGCCAGATGCGCGCCCGGCCCGTACAGCACGAAGAAGTTCGGGAACTGCGGAACGGTGATCCCCAGGTAGGCGAACGGCCTGCTGCCCCAGACGCTGTGCAGGTCGACGCCGTCCCGGCCGGTGATCGTCATCGGCCACAGCACGTCGGTGTGCCGAAAACCGGTGGCGTAGACGATGATATCCACGTCGTGGTTGACCCCGTCCGCGGTGACGATGCCGTCGGGGGTGATCCGCTCGATCGGCGTGCGGACCAGGTCGACATCGTCGCGGCGCAACGTGCGCAGCCAGGTTCCGTTGTCCTGCAAGGTCCGCTTGCCGGTGGCCGGGTAGTCCGGCAGCACCTTGGCCAGTAGATCCTCGTCGCCGTCAACCTGATTGGTGATCCAGTCGGTGAACATCAGGCGGGCGAGGGCATTGATCTCGCTGACCGCGTAGTCCTGGTCGACGTATGCGGGGTCGACGCGCGCGGCGTCGAGGCCCTTGTCGGACCCGGGCCACAGCACCAGGAATCGATACCAGCGCCCGTAGTAGGGCAGGTGGTCCATCGCCCAGCGCACCCCGTCGCCGACGGCGTCGTGGTACATCGGGTTGGGAAACATCCACTGGGCGGTGCGTTGAAAGACGGTGAGGTGCTCGACGTCGTCGGCAATCGCCGGGGCGATCTGGAACCCGCTGGCGCCGGCCCCGATCAGCGCGACGCGCTTGCCGGTGACATCGACCGAGTGGTCCCACGCCGCGGAGTGAAACGACGGACCGCGAAACGTGTTCGTGCCCTTCAACTCTGGAATGTGCGGGCGGTTGAGCTGACCGACCGCGGTGATGACCGCGCGCGCCTGCATCGTGGTGAGCCCCTCGTCGGGTTCACGCGTGGTGATGGTCCACACGCCGTCCTCGTCGTCCCACTCGGCGGCGACGACTTCGGTCTGCCAGCTCACGTGCTCGTCGAGACCATGCTTGGCCATCACGTTCTCGAAGTAGTTCTGCAGTTCAGGCTGTTCGGCGAAGAAGTGTGTCCACTCGTTGCTCGGTTCGAAGCTGTAGCAGTAGAAATGATTGGCCACGTCGACGCGTGCACCGGGGTAGCGGTTCTCCCACCACGTCCCGCCGGGCCCGGCGTTCTTCTCGACGATCGTGAACGGGATGTTGGCCTGGCGCAACCGAATCCCGGCGAGAATTCCCGATTCGCCGCAGCCGATGACGACGACCGGCAGATGGGCTGCTTGCTCGGAGTCCAGCGGCACCGGCTTGCGCGGGTCGACGCCGTCGAGATCCATCTCCTCGGCCAGCAACGCCAGATAGTCGTCGGGCACGCTTTCGCAGACCGCCCAGTCCATCATCTCCTCGATGAGTTCAGGGGCCAGCGGGTCCAATTCGGGACAGCCCCGGTCGCGGTAGTCGGTGATCACCGGCAACGCCTCCGCCCGGGCACGTGCTTTGTCGTCCTCGGACATGAATCCCTGGACCTCGTTGAGGAAGATGCCGGCGGGTTTGAAGTCTCGAATGAAGCGGGAGTCGCCGGTGATGTGCACCAGGGACAGCAACAGGGTGGGGATACTGACCTGCTCGAGCGCGGCTGCGATGTCGGCGGTGGACGTGGTGAAGGGTTGGCCCGCATAGCGGCTGCGCAACGAGGGTTCCTTTCGCGTGATCAATTACGATACGCAAGGTTTCGTAATTTCGAGCACGATACACGCGGCGGTGATGCGGATCAAGAGTTGACCGACGGCTACCGCCGGGTAGCGGTCACGTAGCCGAGTCCGTTGCGGAGTCCTGTGTGTGAATCGTTGTCCGAGCGTGGAATGCTGGCTTTGATGCGGCACTACTACTATGCAGACGCGATCCGCGAGGCCGAAGCACCATTGCTGGCGAGCCTCCCGGATGGCGTGCTGATGAGGCGTGCGGCCTACGGGTTGACCATCGAGATCATCGCGGAGCTGACCGCCCGCACCGGTGGCGTCGCCGGCCGTCGGGTGTGCGCGGTGGTCGGGTCCGGTGACAACGGCGGTGATGGGCTGTGGGCGGCGACGTTGCTGCGACGCCGCGGCGCGGCCGCTGACGCGGTGCTGCTCAAACCGGATCACACCCATCCCGCGGCGCTGGCCGCATTCCGCAAGGCGGGCGGCCGCGTCGTCCAAAGTGTAGATGCGGCAACCGATCTCGTGATCGACGGCGTGGTGGGGATTTCTGGGTCGGGGCCGCTGCGGCCCGCCGCGGCCGAAGTGTTCGCCGCCTTGGACAAACCGGGCGATGCCGGGATCCCAGTGGTGGCCGTCGACATCCCCAGCGGCATCGACGTCGAGACCGGCGCGATCACCGGGCCGGCGGTGCACGCCGCATTGACGGTCACGTTCGGCGGACTCAAGCCGGTGCACGCGCTGGCGGACTGCGGCCGGGTGAAGCTGGTCGACATCGGACTCGACCTGCCGAGCACCGACGTGGTCGGCTTCGACGCCGCAGACGTGGCGGCGCGCTGGCCGGTGCCCGGGCCACACGACGACAAGTACACCCAAGGCGTCACCGGCGTGATGGCCGGCTCGTCGACGTACCCCGGCGCCGCGGTGCTGTGCACCGGCGCCGCCGTGGCGGCTACCTCCGGGATGGTTCGCTACTCCGGCAGCGCCCACAGCGAAGTGCTCGCGCATTGGCCCGAGGTCATCGCGTCGCCGACTCCGGCCGCGGCCGGTCGGGTGCAGGCCTGGGTGGTGGGGCCGGGCCTGGGCACCGACGAAATCGGTGCCGCCGCACTGTGGTTCGCGCTGGAGACCGACCTGCCGGTGCTGGTCGACGCCGACGCGCTGACAATTTTGGCGGCACACCCCGACATGCTCGCGTCTCGTCGCGCCCCGACCCTGCTGACCCCGCACGCCGGCGAGTTCGCCCGCCTGGCCGGCGCTCCGCCCGGCGACGACCGGATCGGCGCCACCCGCAAGCTCGCCGACGCGTTCGGAGCGACGGTGTTGCTCAAGGGCAACGTCACCGTCATCGCCGAACCGGGCGGCCCGGTGTACCTCAACCCGGCTGGGCAGTCCTGGGCTGCGACCGCGGGGTCCGGCGATGTGCTGTCCGGGATGACCGGCGCGCTGCTGGCCGCGGGACTGCCCGCTGTCGAAGCCGCGGCCGCCGCGGCGTTCGTGCATGCCCGCGCGGCGGCGCTCTCGGCGGCCGACCCGGGGCCGGGTGACGCGCCGACCTCGGCGTCGCGCATCGTTGGCCACATCCGGGCGGCGCTAGCCACCCTGCAGCTGTGAACCACCAACCGAGAGGATCCGCCGTGAGCCGTCCATCCGTCCCTGCACACTCGATCGCGCCCGCCTACACCGGCCGCATGTTCACCACCCCGGTACCTGCGCTGCGACTGCCGGAGGAATCGATGGATCCCGACGCCGCCTACCGCTTCATCCACGACGAGCTGATGCTCGACGGCAGTTCGCGGCTGAACCTGGCGACCTTCGTCACGACCTGGATGGATCCCCAGGCGGACAGGCTGATGGCCGAGACGTTCGACAAGAACATGATCGACAAGGACGAATATCCGTTGACCGCGGCGATCGAGCAGCGCTGCGTGTGCATGGTGGCCGATCTCTTTCACGCCGATGATCTGCGCGACGACGACCCGTCCAGCGCCATCGGGGTGTCGACTATCGGCTCCAGCGAGGCGGTCATGTTGGGTGGGCTGGCCCTGAAATGGCGCTGGCGCGAAAAGGTCGGCAAAGACTGGGCGAAGCGCACCCCCAACCTGGTGATGGGCTCCAACGTTCAGGTGGTGTGGGAGAAGTTCTGCCGCTACTTCGATGTCGAACCTCGCTATCTGCCGATGGAGGAGGGGCGCTACGTCATCACTCCCGAACAGGTCATTGATGCCGTCGACGAGAACACCATCGGGGTGGTCGGGATCCTGGGCACCACGTACACCGGTGAACTTGAGCCGATCGCGGAGATCTGCGCCGCACTGGACAAACTGGCCGCCGGCGGCGGCGTGGATGTTCCGGTGCACGTGGACGCGGCCAGCGGCGGGTTCGTCGTACCCTTCCTGCACCCGGAACTCAAATGGGACTTCCGGCTGCCCCGGGTGGTATCGATCAACGTCAGCGGGCACAAGTACGGGTTGACCTACCCCGGCATCGGCTTCGTGGTGTGGCGCAGTAAGGAGTACCTGCCCGAGGACCTGGTTTTCCACGTCAACTACCTCGGCGGTGATATGCCGACCTTCACCCTGAACTTCTCCCGCGCCGGCAACCAGGTGATCGGTCAGTACTACAACTTCCTGCGACTGGGCCGCGAGGGCTACACGCAGGTCATGCGGGCTTTGTCGTCGACCGCCCGCTGGCTGGGTCAACAGCTGCGTGAAGCCGATCACTGTGAGGTGATCTCGGACGGTTCGGCGATCCCGGTGGTCGCTTTCCGGCTCGCCCGCGGCCTGGACTACACGGAGTTCGACGTCTCCCACGAGCTACGCGGCTTCGGTTGGCAGGTGCCGGCCTACACGATGCCGGACAATGCCACCGACATCTCGGTGCTGCGCATCGTGGTGCGCGAAGGACTGTCCGCCGACCTGGCCCGCGCGCTGCACGACGACGCGCAAACGGCGCTGGCCAGCCTGGACAAGCTCAAGCCCGGCGGCCACTACACAGCCGAGCACTTCGCGCACTAGTTCGTCGCATCCGACACACCAGTCACTGGCTCGGAAGAGCGTGTTGTGCCCGCCTCACAGCGACAAACCGGAGGGTTGGTTGCTTGTCGCTCGGAGGCGGGCACATCGGGTGCTACCTCTCGGAGCGGCCGGAGCTGGCGGTAATGACAAGTCGTCGCGCGGATTGCCGGTTGGATGAACGGTTCTGGGACAATGGCGGGGAAATGACTGCGATAACCCTGACACCGGGCGTGCTTGCCGAGGCCGTGGTGGACCTGGGTGCCATTGCGCACAACGTGCGGGTGCTGCGCGAGCACGCCGGCGACGCGCAGGTGATGGCCGTCGTCAAGGCCGACGGCTACGGGCACGGTGCCCCGCGGGTCGCCCGTGCCGCGTTGGCCGCGGGTGCGACCGAACTGGGTGTCGCCACCATCGACGAGGCGCTGGCGCTGCGCGCCGACGGCATCACCGCACCGGTGCTGGCCTGGCTGCATCCGCCCGGCGTCGACTTCGCTCCCGCGCTGCTGGCCGACGTGCAGATCGCGGTGTCCTCGCTACGGCAGCTCGACGAGCTGCTGGATGCGGTCCGTCGCACCGGCCGCACGGCCGCGGTGACCGTCAAAGTGGACACCGGACTGAACCGCAATGGTGTGCCGCTCGCGCAATACCCGTCGATGCTGACTGCGTTGGGTCAGGCCGCCGCCGACGACGCTATCCGGCTTCGGGGTCTGATGTCGCATATGGTCTATGCCGACCAGCCGAACAACCCGATCAATGACATTCAGGCACAACGGTTTACCGACGTCGTCACGCAGACGCGCGAGGCGAAAGTCCGGTTCGAGGTGGCGCATCTGTCGAACTCGTCGGCGACGATGTCGCGTCCCGATCTGGCCTTCGACATGGTCCGGCCGGGTATCGCGGTCTACGGCCTGAGTCCGGTACCGACGCTGGGCGACCTGGGCCTGATACCGGCAATGACGGTGAAATGTGCTGTTGCACTGGTGAAGTCGATCCGAGTGGGCGAGGGAGTGTCGTACGGACACACCTGGATCGCCGAGCAGGACACCACCGTGGCGCTGATGCCGATCGGTTATGCCGACGGTGTCTTCCGGTCGTTGGGTGGGCGGCTGGATGTGCTGATCAACGGCAAGCGTCGGCCCGGTGTCGGCCGCATCTGCATGGACCAGTTCCTGGTCGACCTCGGTCCGGGGCCCGTCGACGTCGCCGAAGGCGATGAGGCGATCCTGTTCGGGCCGGGCGCCCACGGTGAGCCGACTGCCCAGGAGTGGGCGGACCTGCTGGACACCATCCACTACGAGGTGGTGACCAGTCCGCGGGGACGCATCACCAGGACCTACCGCGAGGCTGGACATCGTTGAGCGGTAACAATATCGGCAGCCCTCACATGAACAAGGGGTTGGCACGGTGGCTGGCCGGCGCTGCGGGCGTCGGTGCGCTCGGCACCATCGTCGGAGTTACGGTGGCGCGCTCGGTCACTCGTCGTGTCGTCGTCGACGACCCGTACGTCAACGAGGATTTCGAGACACTCGACGGTGACCGTAGCTACCTGGTGACAACCCCCGACGGTGTGCCGTTGGCGGTGCGCGAGGTCGGGCCCACGGATGCGTCGTTGACGGTGGTGTTCGCCCACGGATTCTGTCTGCGCATGGGTGCCTTCCACTTTCAGCGCATACGGCTGTCGGAGGAGTGGGGTTCCCAGGTCCGGATGATCTTCTACGACCAACGCGGTCACGGTCGATCCGGTGAAGCCCCGCCGGAGACCTACACCGTGACACAGCTCGGCATGGACTTGGAGACCGTGTTGCAGGTGATCGCGCCGCGCGGTCCCATCGTGCTGGTCGGCCATTCGATGGGCGGGATGACGGTGTTGTCGCACGCCCGGCAGTTCCCGCAGCAATACGGCAACCGGATCACCGGGGCGGCGCTGATCTCGTCCGCAGCCGAAGGCGTCACCAAATCTCCGCTCGGGGAGATCCTGAACAACCCTGCGCTGGAGGCTGTTCGGCGCGCTGCCCGGTCGGCGCCCAAACTCGTCCAACGTGGTCGCAACGCGACGCGTTCGCTGATCGGCCCGATCCTTCGGGCAGCCTCTTACTCCAACATCAACGTCAGTCCGACCATCGTGGCGTTCTCCGAGAAGATGATGCTCGGCACCCCGATCCCGACGATGGTGGAGTTCCTGCACGCGTTAGAGGTCCACGACGAAACCAAGGGGCTGTCGACGTTGGCCACGATCCCGACGTTGATCGTCTGCGGTGACCGCGACCTGGTTACACCCGCCGAGTACTCGAGGCGAATGGCCGAGGCGCTGCCCGATTGTGAGCTGGTGATCGTCTCGCGCGCAGGGCATTTGGTGCTACTGGACCAGTCGGAGCCGATCAACGACGGGTTGGTGCGGCTGGTGAAACGCGCGACACCAAGCAGGTTCGCGGTGATAAGCCAGCGGTTGCGCGACCGGATTCTGCGCCGTGACTGAGGAGGGGTCCGGCATCGCCACGCTGCCGCGTGTGGAAGACACCGTCGCACTCGGGTCGCAGCTGGGGGGACAGTTGCGCGCGGGCGACGTCGTCGTGCTCTCCGGTCCGCTCGGCGCGGGAAAGACAGTGCTGGCCAAGGGGATCGCCGCAGCGATGGACGTCGACGGGCCCGTGACGTCGCCGACGTTCGTCCTGGCGCGGGTGCACCCGGCGCGACGCAGCGGCGCTCCGGCGATGATCCACGTCGACGTCTACCGACTGCTCGACCACACCGGGGCCGATCTGCTTGACGAGCTCGAATCATTGGATCTCGACACCGAACTCGACGACGCCGTCGTCGTGGTGGAGTGGGGTGAGGGCCTCGTCGAACGCTTGTCCGATCGGCATCTGGACGTCCGTCTCGAGCGAATCAGCAACTCCGACACCCGGACTGCGACATGGCGGTGGAGTAGCCGATGAGCCGCGCCGGCGACGATGCAGAGCGCAGCGATGAGGGGCCACTGGAGAGCGGCGCTCATGAGCCTCGTGCTGGCCATCGACACCGCAACCCCCGCCGTGACGGCGGGCATCGTCGACGGCAGCAGTGTCCTGGCCGAGCGTGTCACCCACGACGCCCGGGCGCACGCCGAACGGATCACCCCGAATGTGCTGGCCGCCTTGGCCGATGCGGGGTGCGCGATGGCAGACGTCGGCGCTGTGGTGGTGGGCTGCGGGCCTGGCCCGTTCACCGGTCTGCGGGTCGGCATGGCAACCGCCGCCGCGTACGGACATGCACTGGACGTCCCGGTGTACGGGGTGTGCAGTCTCGATGCCATCGGCGTGCAGACCACCGGCGAGGTGCTGGTGGTGACCGACGCCCGTCGGCGCGAGGTTTACTGGGCGCGCTATCGCGACGGTGTCCGCACCGACGGGCCGGCGGTCAGCGCGCCGGCCGACGTCGACCCGGGTTCCGCACGCTCGGTCGCCGGCTCACCCGATCACGCCGCGTTGTTCGGGCTGCCCTGCATCGAGCCGCGGTATCCGACCGCGGCGGGTCTGGTGGCCGCGGTCGCCGACTGGTCGCCGCAGCCGCCGGCGCTGGTGCCGCTGTACCTGCGTCGACCGGACGCCAAGACCATCGCCGAGCGGGCGGCACAGCAGTGACCGCCGGCAGCGAGCACGTCACCATCGGCGCCCTGACGGTTCAGGACGCCGATCGCTGCGCCGAGCTGGAGAGCCTGCTCTTTCCCGGGGACGACCCGTGGCCGACGGCCGCATTCGTCCGCGAACTCGCCGTCACCCACAATCACTACGTGGCTGCACGCACGGCTGACACGTTGATCGGGTACGGCGGCATCTCCCGGCTGGGCCGCACGCCACCCTTCGAATACGAGATTCACACCATCGGCGTCGACCCGGAATATCAGGGCCAAGGCATCGGCCGCCGGCTGCTGGACGAACTGCTGACCATCGCCGACGGCGCTGTCGTGCACCTGGAAGTCCGCACCGACAACGAGCCGGCGATCGCGCTGTACCGCAGCGTGGGATTCACCGAAGTGGGCCTGCGCCGGCGGTATTACCGGGTGAGCGGCGCCGACGCGTACACCATGAGACGGGAGGCGACATGACGGGCACGACGATCCTGGCCATCGAAACCTCGTGCGACGAGACCGGCGTCGGCATCGCCCGGCTCGACGCAGACGGCACCGTGACGCTGCTGGCCGACGAGGTGGCGTCCAGCGTCGACGAACACGTTCGGTTCGGCGGCGTCGTGCCCGAGATCGCGTCGCGCGCCCACCTGGAAGCGCTCGGTCCGGCCGTGCGGCGGGCGCTGGCCGCGGCTGAGGTGGCCAAGCCCGACGTCGTCGCGGCGACCATCGGGCCGGGCCTGGCCGGCGCGCTGCTGGTGGGAGTCGCCGCGGCGAAGGCGTATTCGGCGGCCTGGGACGTGCCGTTCTACGCCGTGAACCACTTGGGCGGGCATCTGGCCGCCGATGTCTACGAGCACGGGCCGCTGCCGGAGAGCGTCGCACTGCTGGTGTCCGGCGGTCACACCCACCTGCTGCATATCCGATCGCTCGGTGAGCCGATCGTCGAATTGGGCAGCACCGTCGACGACGCGGCGGGGGAGGCCTACGACAAGGTGGCCCGGCTGCTGGGGCTGGGCTACCCGGGCGGCAAGGTGCTCGACGAGCTGGCCCGGACCGGCGATCGGGACGCGATCGTGTTTCCCCGCGGCATGACCGGGCCGCGTGACGAGCCGCACGCGTTCAGCTTCTCCGGGCTCAAGACCGCTGTCGCGCGCTACGTCGAGAGTCATCCTGACGCGGCGACCGCCGACATCGCCGCGGGATTCCAGGAGTCGGTGGCCGACGTGCTGACCATGAAAGCGGTGCGCGCGGCGACCGAGCTGGGGGTATCGACCCTGCTCATCGCCGGTGGCGTCGCGGCGAATTCGCGGCTGCGCGAGCTCGCTGCCGAACGCTGCGCGACGGCCGGTCTGACGCTGCGGATCCCCGGCCTGCGGCTCTGCACCGACAACGGAGCGATGATCGCCTCCTTCGCCGCGCACCTGGTAGCCGCCGGTGCGTCGCCGTCGCCGCTCGATGTCGCCAGCGACCCGGGCCTGCCGGTAGTAAAAGGCCAAGTCAGCTGAGAGCGTAGATGCAGAGGCCGACCTTGAGTGCTAGCACTCGCATGTATAGAGTGCTAGGTGGCAATCGGACAACCCCCTGCGCCGGCACCCGCGACGACGACGCGTGGGCACGGACGAGAGCCGAAACACCTGGTAAATCGGGGCAACCGCCCCGGACCTGCTACCAACTAAGTGGAGGGCTCCATCGTGGCGAGCGTGAACATCAAGCCACTCGAGGACAAGATCCTCGTACAGGCCAATGAGGCCGAGACCACGACCGCATCCGGTCTGGTCATTCCTGACACCGCCAAGGAAAAGCCCCAAGAGGGCAAAGTCGTCGCCGTCGGCCCCGGCCGGTGGGACGAGGACGGCTCCAAGCGGATTCCGCTGGACGTGTCGGAAGGCGACACCGTCATCTACAGCAAGTACGGCGGCACCGAGATCAAGTACAACAACGAGGAGTACCTGATCCTCTCGGCCCGCGACGTGCTGGCCGTCGTCTCCAAGTAGCTAGAAGCGTGTTCCGCCCCGGCGATCCCCACGTCAACGCGTGGGCGATTTCCGGGGCGGTTCGCCCATCCGGGCGGAACAAGCCAGACGGGACTAGAAAGACCTATGAGCAAGCTGATTGAGTTCGACGAAACCGCGCGGCGCGCGATGGAAGCCGGCGTGGACAAGCTCGCCGACGCCGTGCGGGTGACACTGGGCCCCCGCGGCCGGCACGTGGTGCTGGCCAAGGCCTTTGGCGGGCCGACCGTCACCAACGACGGCGTCACCGTGGCCCGCGAGATCGACCTGGACGACCCGTTCGAGAATTTGGGCGCCCAGCTGGTCAAGTCGGTAGCCACCAAGACCAACGACATCGCCGGCGACGGCACCACCACCGCGACCGTGCTGGCCCAGGCCATCATCAAGAACGGCCTGCGCATCGTCGCTGCCGGCGCCAACCCGATTGCCCTCGGGCTCGGGATCAGCAAGGCCGCCGATGCGGTGTCTGAGGCGCTGTTGGCGTCGGCCATCCCGGTGTCCGACAAGAACAGCATCGCGCAGGTGGCCACCGTGTCATCGCGTGACGAGCACCTCGGCAAGCTGGTCGGCGAGGCGATGACCAAGGTCGGCCACGACGGCGTTGTCAGCGTCGAAGAGTCGTCGACGCTGAACACCGAGCTGGAGTTCACCGAGGGCGTCGGCTTCGACAAGGGCTTCCTGTCGGCGTACTTCGCCACCGACTTTGACGCCCAGCAGGCCGTGCTCGAGGACGCGCTGATCCTGCTGCACCGCGACAAGATCAGCTCGTTGCCCGACTTCCTGCCGCTGCTGGAGAAGGTCGCCGAATCCGGCAAGCCGCTGCTGGTGATCGCCGAGGACGTTGAGGGCGAGCCGCTGTCGACGCTGGTGGTCAACGCGATCCGCAAGACGCTGAAAGCGGTCGCGGTCAAGGCGCCGTTCTTCGGCGATCGTCGCAAGGCGTTCCTGGAGGACCTGGCCATCGTCACCGGCGGCGAGGTGGTCAACCCCGACGTCGGTCTGACCCTGCGGGAGGTGGGCCTCGAGGTGCTCGGTTCGGCCAGACGGGTGGTGGTCAGCAAGGACGACACCGTGATCATCGAGGGTGGCGGCGGCGCCGATGCCATCGACAACCGTGCCAAGCAGTTGCGGGCCGAGATCGAGTCCAGCGACTCTGACTGGGATCGGGAGAAGCTGCAGGAGCGGCTGGCAAAGCTGGCCGGCGGCGTTGCGGTGATCAAAGTCGGCGCGGCTACCGAGACCGCACTCAAAGAGCGCAAGGAAAGCGTCGAGGATGCGGTTGCCGCCGCCAAGGCCGCCGTCGAGGAGGGCATCGTCGCCGGCGGTGGGTCTGCGCTGGTGCATGCGCGCAAAGCGCTTGCCGGGCTGCGTGATTCGCTCAGCGGCGACGAGGCCGCCGGCGTGCAGGTGTTCTCCGATGCGCTCAGTGCGCCGCTGTACTGGATCGCGGCCAACGCCGGCGAGGACGGCGCGGTCGTCGTCAGCAAGGTTGCTGAGCTGAAAGCCGGGCACGGCTTCAACGCGGCGACGTTGAAGTACGGCGATCTGGCCGCCGACGGGGTCATCGACCCGGTCAAGGTCACCCGGTCGGCGGTGCTGAACGCCGCGTCGGTGGCGCGCATGGTGCTGACCACCGAGACCGCGATTGTGGAAAAGCCCGCCGATGCGGACGAGCACGCCGGGCACCATCACGGCCACGCTCACTAGAAGTTTCCGCACGCGAAGCACCCTCGGTTTCGGCCGGGGGTGCTTTCGTTGTGAGGTAAGAGCCCCTGCTCACCAGCTGCGGACGGTTAGTCTCCCGACATGGACCGCTTCTTGCAGTGGGCATGGGATCACCACGGAGCAAGGTACTCATGGGTGGTCGCAGCGGCCTCGTATTTCGTGGCGCTGCCGGTCTACCTTTTCTTGTCGTTCGCAATCCTGGCTGTCGAGCACTCCAGTCGCTACCCTGAGGCGGCCGTCGCCACCGTTGTTGCGGTGCTGGTGATCGTGGTTGCGGTGGCGCTGCCCGGCACTGGCGTGTGGCGGCTTGCCGAGCAATGGGCTGCGGGTCGTGAGTTGGATCGGGCGAGGGCGCTGGAAGCGACCTACGCTTGGTGCCGCGTTGCTATCGCCCGAGCGTTGGCGGCCTTCGCTGTGTGCGGCGCAGTGTTGTCGGTCAGCGTGAGCGCCATTGCCGGTGCGACCGGGCTGCGGCTGGTCCAATACGCGATTTTGGGGGGCGTTATCGCCGCTGGCTCCCATTTGATCGCAGTTCATACCGTGGCGGAAGCGCCGATGCGGCCCGTGCGGATTGCCCTCGCTGGTGATATGGATATCGGTGATAGCTTGCCTCGCTCGCGGCCGACATTCGCGGCATGGTCGAACTTGGCCATGCTCGCGGCCGTGTTGACGTTTGCTGCCACCGGCGCGATGTTGTCCGCGGTGTTTCATGACGCGAGCCAGCAGCCCGTAACGTGGGTGATGATCGGAGGCGCGTTGACTTTGGGCCTCGGTGTGCCGATAACGGTCGGCATCGCATTCTCACCATCGCTGCGTCCGATCCGGGATCTTGCCGAAGGCACCAAACGTGTCGCGGCTGGCGACTACAGCCGACGGCTGCCGGTGATTCAGGATGATGACCTTGGTGCATTGGCGGCGTCGTTCAACAGCATGCAGGCGGGTTTGGCTGAGCGGCAACGACTTCAGGCTGCGTTCGGCACCTACGTCGACCCAGCTCTGGCGGCGCGGCTACTCGAGCAGGGCGACGACGTTTTCACCGGGGAGCGCCGCGAGGTGAGCGTGATGTTCATCGATATCCGTGACTTCACCCCGTTCGCCGAGGCGAACACTGCCGAGGACACCGTTGCCCGACTGAACGCGCTGTTCGAGATCGTCGTGCCAGCAGTTGTCGATGCTGGTGGCCATGTCAACAAGTTCCTAGGTGACGGCGCGCTGGCGGTCTTCGGTGCCCCCAACGATCTGGCGGATCATGCCGAAGCCGCAGTGAGCGCAGCGATGCTGATTCATCGCGTCGTCGCCGAGCGTTTCGCCGGCGCGCTTCGGATCGGAATCGGGATCAACACCGGTGTGGTGATCGCGGGCACCATCGGCGGGGCAGGCAAGCTCGAGTTCACTTTGATCGGCGACACCGTCAACGTCGCGGCCCGCGTCGAACAGCTCACCAAGACCACCGGTGACGCGATCCTCCTCACTCAGCAGACCGTCGACGCCCTGGTTACCCGACCGCCCGGACTCAGCGATCGGGGATCCCACGCCCTGAAAGGAAAGTCAGCCGCGGTACAGGTCTTCGGGCTCGACACTGCTGAGACTTCTTTTCATCGCCTCGGCTGATTGGCTAAAAGGAGCCAATCGGCGGTTGGTCCAGTGGTACATCTCGGACCACCGAGACCGCGATTGTGGAAAAGCCCGCCGATGCGGACGAGCACGCCGGGCACCATCACGGCCACGCCCACTAGTCAGTAGACGCGAAGTACCCCCGGTTTTCCTGCCGGCGGTGCCTCTTTTCCGGCGCGTCGCCTTCAGCGATCGTACATACGTTCCAAACTGAGATTGCAAGCCCAGGAGGAATGCAGTAGTGCGCTACTGCGCTCTTCTCAGCGCACCCGAGTGACGATTCCTATCGACGAAGCGCGAGAAATAGGAAACTGGCCAATGATCCGCATCACCCTCGACCTGATGGGCCTCAGTGGGGCTGTATTGATGCGGGCCTCTGCCGCCGGCGGAGACTGTTCATCATGTGCTCAGTACTTTCTCGGATAGGAGTCCTGACATGAGTAGGAACAATCGCAACCGCCGGTGGGCTGGCGGTGTCGGCACGGCTGTCGGCGCCGCTTTCGCGGCCGCCCTCATCGGCCTGGGCAACGCTCCCGCGGCCAGCGCCGACAGCGAAGTTCTCCCGTCCGACGACCTCGGCAGCAGCGGGGCCAACCCGTTCGAGGACCTGTTCGGCAATACCGGAATCAACAGCTGGACGGTTTCGGTCGACAACTCGTTGGGCACCAGCGATCCGACCCTGGCCGCTAACTTGGACACCAGCGTCGACAACTTCCTAATTAATTTCGGTAATCAGGTCGACCCGTTCAGCATCATCGTCGACAGATTTTTGGACCCGAGCGCCTTTAGCATGGACCCCGCCGGTTTCGGTTATTTCCTCGACGCCGGTGTCCCTCTCAACGCCACCGGCGACTTCGCCCTGGGCCTGGATTACGCGTTGTTTTCCAGCGGCATCGGGGCGATGCTGGACCCGATCATCTATTTATTCCTCGATCCGTTCTTGTACGGCCCTCTTTGATTAGGCCCGCGGAAATAGGCGGATGGGTAACCGACCCGGTTTGCCTCCTGCCGCGCTTCGGTTCTGCAGATGACGTGATCCACATATCCAGCGCCATCGATCATGTCCGCCACCGCATTGAGCGGTGTCTCCACCTTGAAGTACCGAGCAGGCCTGCCTGGAATGATCCCGGCCAGCGCAATATCAGCGAGCTTTGCAAGGGCTCTGCGAGCCTGCTGATCCGAGACGCCGGCACGGCACCGCGAGCGGCGCCGTCGTGTCGAACTTGGCCGGATGACGGCGGTTGCAGTCCCGCGAGGACCTCCAGCAGCGTGGTCTTGCCCGCTCCACTGCCGCCGGCAATGGCGACCAATTCGCCTGGTTCGATCGACAGCGACAGCTCCTGAAGGATTCGCCGGACGCCGACCTGCTGGCTCACCTCGACTACATCGACGCGCCCGCCGCCACCGGGCGCCCCTGACTGCTCCAGAGCCACTCTCGGTGGCCGCGCTGATTACTGAATGTGATTAGTCATGCACTGATCGTCGAGCGACCAGTCATCCAGCGCATGAGGCCTTTGCCTCAACTAACACCACGGAGATCGCGGTGGTCGACAAGCCGGTCGACCTGCGTGCGTCGCTGTCCGGTGACGAGGCGCAGGGTGTCGAGGTGTTCGCTGACGTGCTCAGTGCGCCGCTGTATCCCGGTCAATTGGTCGGGGGTGCCTTCGTTTGTCGGGCGTTTGAGTGGGCCGCGGCCAGCGAGCCCGCCCGTCAGGGCTTGACGTGCTGCCGCACGCGGTGCAATGTGATAGCGATCACATGACCACTGGTCACACCCGCGGCAGAGAGGCGGCAGCTCATGACCACGAAGGACAAGTACACCGAAGTGCCAGCGCCCTACTCGTGGGAGGTTGCCAGTGCCGGCGACGCGCGCTTCACCTGGGAGTACGACGACGGGCGCGCCCGGCTCCTGTCCCTGTATCAAAAGGGAAAGGACAAGCAGTGGGATGCCCAGTCGCGCATCGACTGGGCGCAAGACGTCGACCCGATGAACCCGATCGAGCTGCCTGACGAGTTCCATCCGCTGTTCGGCAGCCCCATGTGGAACGCCGCCGACGACGCACGTCGCGCCGAGATGCGCCAGCACTTTCAGGCCTGGCAGCTCTCGCAGTTCCTGCACGGCGAGCAGGGTGCGATGGTGTGCGCGGCCAAGATCGTCGAGGTCGTCCCAGACCTGGACGCGAAGTTCTACGCGGCCACCCAGACCATGGACGAGGCCCGGCACGTCGAGGCGTTCTCGCGGTTCCTGCAGGACAAGGTCGACATGGTCTACCCGATCAACAAGAACCTGACCGCACTGCTGGAAGACACCTTGCGCGACTCGCGCTGGGACATGCCGTACCTCGGCATGCAAGTCCTCATCGAAGGGCTCGCACTCGCCGCCTTCGGGGTGCTGCGCGACATGTCGGCGCCGAACTCGCTGGCCAAGAAGGTGCTGGCCTACGTCATGCAGGACGAGGCCCGGCACGTCGCCTTCGGCCGAATCTCGCTGAAGGACTACTACTCCGCGCTGACCGAGGCTGAGCGGGACGAGCGTGAAGAGTTCGTCGTGGACGCCTGTTACCTGATGCGCGACCGGTTCCGCGGCGAGGAGGTGTTCGAGACCCTCGGCATGGACGTCCAAGCGTGTGCTGAGTGGGTCGACACCTCGCCGCTGATGATCCAGTTCCGCTCGCACCTGTTCAGCCGCATCGTGCCGATCGTCAAGGACATCGGGTTGTGGGGCGACAAGGTGCAGAAGGCCTTCCGGGACATGGGTGTGCTCGACATGGCCGGCCTCGACATCGAGGCGCTGATGAAGGCCGATGAGGATCAGGCCGCTGCGCTGGACAGGGCACACGCCGAGATGGCCGGCCGGGCTCTCGAGGTAGACGAGGTGATCGCGGCGGGGGCGAGCTAACCGAATATCCCGTCACGACAACAATATTGGCGGCGCCGAGACGTGATCAGAATTTGGAACCCAAGCCGGCGACCAGATTGATCGTGACCGCCAAGACGACGGCGCCGAGAAGGTAGGACAACAGCGCTTGGCGCAACACCGTCGCCCTGATCGACGTCAACCCGATCTCGGTGTCCGAGACCTGGTAGGTCATGCCGACAGTGAAGGCCACATAGGCGAAGTCGCGGAAACGCGGTGGCTCCGGATCGTGAAAGTTGATCCCACCCGGCTCGCCTGAATAGTAGAGCCGCGCATAGTGCACGGTGAAAATCGTGTGCACGACGAACCACGACGCCGCAACGCTCAAAATGCCGACCAAGGCGGCTTCCAAAGCTCCGCTGCCGGAATGTGACCCGGCGGCCACGACATACCCCACGCCGCCAAGACTCGCGATGCTTGCCGACACGGTGATCAGTTCGGCCACCGAGCGAGTCGGGTCCTCCCGGGTCGCATATTGGCAGGTTTGTTCGGCATCCATGTTGCCCAGGATGAATCGCGTCCAGCCCACGTACACCCCGGCGGTAACGACCCAGCCGACAATGGCGAACCGCCAACCGATCGTGTGACCCACCGCCAGAGCGGTAGCACCGCCGAGTAGCACCGCCACCGATATCCGAATCGCGACCGTGTCGCGGCCTAACGTAATCAGGGATCTCATGTTCACGACTAAAGCACCGCCGCACCCGATCCCGCATCAACGGGAGAACGGTTGCACAGATTGCAGGTGCCACCGCAGCGCCGGCACAAATAGGTCAAATGCCCCATGTTTTCTCCTTCCGCCTGGCGCACAATCCGTTACAGGCGGCCTTGCGCGGCTGCGACAGCGAAGGGGCACCACATGAACGCCACCGGCACCTTGAAGCGGATCACTATCTGCGCGCTGCTGACTGGCGGCGTCGCCCTCGCTGAACTGGGGCTGGCAGGTACCGCCCAGGCGCACAATCCACATCATTGGTGTCCGGGAGATTCCATGAACTATCCGACGGGGCCGGGCGTTGCCTACAGCTGGGACATGAATGTCTGCCACACCTGGTTCTGGGTGCGAAATGGTATGGGCAATGTCGCCTACAAGGGCCGGCTGCCCAGCAGCCTATGGGACGGAGATACTCCACCGCCCGACTCGGAGCCGCCCTGCGGCACCGACATGTTCACCGGCAGGCCCGGTAATTGTTAGAGATCAGCGCACGGTTGGGGCGACAGGAACTCGGCCGGCCAGCGGCCGCACCTGATGAGCGCCGCCACCTCCTCGCGGATGGTGTTTCCTAGTCGCGGCCAACCCGAGCCGTTGTGTCAACGTGGGTTCGCAGAGGACGTCTCACTGGTTCTCGAAACAGCTGACGGCGCAACACGTATCGACGGTGAGACGGTGTTCTCGACGCACGACATCCACCACAGCGACAACACGTTCTCGGTGCGCGAGTTGAAGAAAGAGAACCCCAACTTTCCGGCACTGCAGCAGGCCGGGGTGCGCTACCGGTGGGACGGCGAAGAGACGTACGGCATGCTCGATTGTTCCAACCCCATCGACACGATCGACCTGGGGGGGCTGCACGGTCGCTGACTCCCGGCCGCGGCGATTGCTCACACCCCGACGATGATGATGACGATGCCCACCACGAACGCCACCGACAGCGATACCAGGAGGAAGCTGACGACGCCCTCCTTGGCCGCCGAGCCCTCATGGTCGCCCGCCGCGATCGGTGCGAGTTTGCGGCCGGCACCCCACAGCGCGGCGAGCAGTGTCGCCAACCAATTCGCGTAGGTCGCGTACACGATCAGGGCGATCGCGGTGACTCCCCAGGCATGGGGCAGGTCGACATGCGGCCAGAGCAGGCCGAGCAGCACGAGGAGCATGCCGTTGAGAACCGCTTCGAGGTGACTCGACAGCGCCATGCGCGGGTTTTTCAGCGCAGGAATGGCAAAGCCGGTGAGCAGGCCGATCAGAAACAAGACCAACCCGAGCTTGAACAGCATTGTCTGCATGTCGGGACATTAATGGCACCCGGCGGTCCGCGGTTGGATTTGTCGCCGCGCCTCGCCTCGCCGACGCCTCCGGCGGCGTCGTTGACGGCGGTCACGCCGGCCACCTACGCTGGAACAGATATTTGGTCAGGGCTGACGGGCGGAGGTGGCCGGTGGCTGACCCCGACCGGTTGCACGCCCTCGGCATGCTTGCTTCCGCTCTTGCCGGACGCGCGGTAACCGTCGACGCGCACAGCGCCGGCGACCCGCCCTGGACGGATGGCCGGACGATCTTCATCGATACGACGGCGCCCGCACGGACGAACCTGGAGGCAATAGCCGCGCAGGCGTCGATGATCGCCGCGGGCAGCCTCGATCCCGACATCGTGCGGCCGCTGGTCCGCCATTCCCGTTTGGCACGAAGGTATTTGGCGATCGAAGGCCACCGCGCTCTGATGGTGAACGCCGATGTGCTGCCGCGGACGTTGACGATATTGGCAGACCGTGAGATCGCCGGCCGCAGCGGTTCGCCCGCCGAGTCCCTGATCCTGGCGTCCGGAAAGCGGGCGTTCGATGACCCACCGCCCCAATTCGGCGTCATCCGTGCCAAGCAGGTGTTGGCCGCGTGCGGTCGCGCGGCCGAAAGCACCGAGCAGGAGACGCCGGGCCACGTTCCGCGACGGGGACCGCGTCAGGAATTGGCCGACCTCGACGAAGACGACGTTGATGACAGCGACGACCCCGACCTTTTCACCAGTCCGGTGGGCGGGGGCGGCGTCATCGGCGAGTGGTTGAAGAAAATGCTGTCGTCGGCGCGTAAGACAGGCAGCGGTGGCGGACCGCCCGGCGCGGACACCCCAACGCATCGCACCGACTCGGCCAAGCGTGGACCGCACGCGGTGTCGTCGCTGGCATCGGCGCCGAACGAGAACGTCATCGATCACGAGGCCGACGGCGTGAGGTATCCGGAATGGGATCACCACCGCAAGAGCTACCGACCCGATTGGTGCACGGTGCTCGAAATCGAGCCTGAGACAATGACATCGGCCAGTCCGGCGATTGATCCCGCCATCGGGATACGACGTCCCCTGGCGCGGCTCGGCATGGGCCTGCACCGTAGGCACCGCCAGTCGCAAGGCGACGACATCGACATCGACGCCGCGGTCGAATCCCATGTTCAAGTGATGGCTGGGTCGGTGCCCGACGAAGCGGTCTATCTGGACAGCTTGCGGCGCAGGCGTGACCTGTCGGTGCTACTGCTGCTGGACATCTCGGGTTCCACGGCAGAGGCCGGCACGGTCGGTCGGACCGTGCATGAGCAACAGCGCACCGTGGTCGCCAACCTCACTGTCGCGCTGCACGACCTGGGCGACCGGGTGGCGCTGTACGCGTATTACTCGCAAGGCAGAAGCGCGGTCAGCATGCTGCCGGTCAAGCGATTCGACGACCACCTCGACAGCCACGTGATCAGACGGTTGAACAGCCTGGAACCGGGTGCGTACTCGCGACTGGGTGCCGCGATCCGACACGGCGCGGCGGTATTGGAGGCGCGGGGCGGAACATCGCGGCGACTGTTGGTGGTGTTGTCCGACGGGCTTGCCTACGACCACGGATACGAGCGCGCGTACGGCGCCGCCGACGCGCGCCGTGCGCTGAGCGAAGCGCGTCGCCGCGGGACCGGCTGTGTATGCCTGACGGTGGGGGCGGGCACCGACGTCGAATCACTGCGCAGAGTGTTCGGGACGACCGCGCACGCGAGTATCGGGCGTCCCGATGAACTCGCGAGTGTTGTTGGGCCGCTGTTCCGTTCGGCGATTCGCTCTGCCGAAGTGCGGAGGCGAGTGTCATGACGCGCTGGCGACTCGGCCCTGTCCTTGAAACTAACATCTGTTCCGTTTACGCTCCAGTGACCGCAACGCAGCGGTCGGCGGAAGGGTAGTCATGGCCGACGAGCACACGCTCGCCCACCAGAACGGAGCGGGCCCGACCGCAGGCACCGGCCGACCCTTCTACCAGGCGATCGGCAACGAGGAGGCCGTCTTCAAAGCCGCCTATCGGCAAGGGTTGTCCCTGGTCCTGAAGGGCCCGACCGGCTGCGGCAAGACCCGGTTCGTCGAGGCGATGGCCCATGATCTGGGCCGGCCGTTGATCACCGTGGCCTGCCACGACGATCTCACGACGGCCGACCTGGTCGGCCGGTATCTGCTGCGGGGCGGCGAGACGGTGTGGGTCGACGGCCCGCTTACCCGAGCGGTGCGCGAAGGCGCCATCTGTTACCTCGATGAGGTGGTGGAGGCGCGGCAGGACACCACCGTCGTGCTGCACCCGCTCGCCGACTACCGGCGCCAACTGCCCATCGAGCGACTGGGGGTGACGTTGGACGCGGCGCCGGGCTTTGGCCTGGTGGTGTCGTACAACCCCGGCTATCAGAGCGTGCTCAAGGATCTCAAGGATTCGACTCGGCAGCGGATGGTCGCCATCGAATTCGGTTTTCCAGCACCGGAAGTCGAAGAGGGGATCGTCGTGCACGAAGCGGGAGTGGATCCCGGCACGGCGGCCGAGCTGGTGAGATTAGGCCAGGCGATCCGCCGTCTGGAATCCGGCGGCTTACGCGAGGTCGCGTCGACCCGCGTGCTCATCGCGGCCGGGCGACTGGTGGCCGAGGGCCTGCCGATGTACGTCGCCGCCGAGGCCGCGATCGCCGGCACCCTCACCGATGACGTCGCAGTGAACCGCAGCCTCAAAGAGATGATCGGCGTCTACCTCACGAGCCACGATTGACGCCGCTCAGCAGCGCCGCTAGGGTCTGAACAAATATTAGGTCGACACGACCAGGCGGATAGTGCGGTCAGCGCGGACCAGTGGAGGTCAGATGTCCTACGAGAGCACCGCCGAGCCGATCAAGGTCGGCTACCTGATGGATTTCAGGTTGCCGCCCGGCTTCCCCGAAGAGCTATTCGCCTCTTTCACCCAGACTTTCGACCTCATTTTCGAAGAGGCCGTCGCGCAGGGCCTAATGGACCGTCCCGTGCAGATGGTCTATCGCGAAGTGGAAGGTCTGCCGAAGGGTTCGGTCAAGGCGGTCATCGACGCGTATGGAGAACTGGTCGACGAGGGCTGCCTGGTGGTCTTCGGTCCGAACATCACCGACAACTGCGTGCCGTTGCGTGAAGCGATCGAGGAGCGTTTCAAGGTTCCGGCTATCAGCGTGACCGGTACCGACGACTGGTTGGGGGAGTGGACCTTCGCATTCCCCCAGGGATCCATGACCGATGAGCCGATCTTCCTGGCCGATCTCATCGCCAAACGAGAACTCACCGAGATCGGTGTGCTGGTCGAACAGAGCCTCATCGGTGAGAGCTACCTGAAGAATCTGCGAAGTGCCTGTCGGCGCAAGGGTATTCGGATCGTGGCCGAAGTCGCGGTCGCGCAAACAGCACAGGACATCAACGGAGCCGTCGCCACACTGCACCAAGCGAAGGCCGAGGCGATTGTCCACCTGGGCTTCGGCTTCGGCATCGTCTTCATCAACCCGGCGTTGGAGGCCGTCAACTGGGACCCACCCCGGTTCACCACCACCGCATGGCAGAACGCATGGGTCAACCCCATCATGTGGAACGCGTTCATGGGCTGGACCGGTGTCGACCAGTACGACGAAGCGAATCAGATCGGCCAGGACTTCCTCGACACCTACGCGAAGAAGTACAACGGCAGTCGCCCCGAATTTTGCGTGACCGTCGTCAACCGCGACGTCGCCGCCACACTCGTGCGGGCATTCACAGACGCCCATCCGCTCAGCCCGCGCGGCGTCAAGGAAGCGCTGGAGCGGGTGAAGATGATGCCCGCCGCATCCGGCGCGCCCGGTACCCGCGTGTCGTTCGGCAAATGGACCCGCCGCGCCTGGATGGGCGCCGGTTACCTGGTGGCCCGGACTTTGGACGCCGACGGGGTCAACTCGCACCTCGTCGACCGCTTCGGAGCGGAAGGGTGAGCACGAGATGAGCACCGACCAATCGGCGCCGATCGCCGAGGGCGAAGAAACCGCGGCGCCGCAACGCAAGTGGGGCGGTTGGATCGCCGGCGCCGCGCTGGCGGCGTTCGCACTGTTCTTCATCGCGAACCGCCGTTGGGTACTCGACCCGCGCGTCGCCAACCAAACGTGCACGGCCGCCCTCGCCCGGTGAAGTTCATCTTCGGGCTGGACTACATCGGTTTCCTCGATGCAGCCACGGTCGTGTCGCTGCTCCTACTGCTGATCGTTTTCATCAGGGGCTGGCGCCGCAATCCGGGCAGCCCGGTGATGCTGATGTTCCTGTGCACCACGCTGATCGTGTGGCAGGACCCGATCATGAACTGGTCGCCGTTCGCGGTCTATAACCCCGACCTCATCCACTGGCCGGAGTCCTGGCCGCTGGTGTCGTTGTCGCCGACCGTCGAACCGTTCGTGGTCTTCGGCTACGTGATGTTCTATTTCGGCCCGTATTTCCCGGCGGTGTGGATCCTGCGTAAGCTGCAGGCCAGATACGGCCCCACAAGCTATGTTTCGCGGCATCCGCTGGTCAGCCTGGGCCTGCTCACGTGGCGATCGGCTTCGTCTTCGACGCCTGGCTCGAGATTCAACTCGTACACGCCGGCATGTACATCTACTCGCAGGTGATCCCGTGGGGCTCGGTGTTCACCGGCACCACGTTCCAGTTCCCGCTGCTCTGGGAGTCGTTCTCGGTGTGCTTCGTGATGGTGCCCGCGGCGATTCTCTGCTATCGCGACGACACCGGTAAGTCGGTCGCCGAAAAGCTTGCCGCCAAAGCGAAGTTGTTCCCGACCCGACCGGTGCTGGGCACCTTCCTGGTGATGTTCGCCATCATCAACGTGTCCTACTTCGCTTACGGCGCCTGGTTCTGGGTCATCAAGGTCAGCCACGCTGCCACGTCAGTGGCCTGCCCATGGCCCTACCCGGAAGCCAAAGTGTATGACCCGCAAGGTTTCTACGAGAAGGCCGGGGCGCAGGGCCCGTTCTCGGTCGGCATCTGGTCGACCTGGGCCAGTGGCGAACCCAACGGCAGGCCGCACGTCGACCCGCCGGCGGCGGGCCAGGGCCGCTGCGAACCCGCGAGGACGAATGGCTGAGCCGCGCAGCGTCGTCATCACCGGCGCGTCCCGTGGCCTCGGGTTCGCATCGGTGGTGCGGCTTTACCGCGAAGGGTGGCGCGTGGTCGCGGCGATGCGCGAACCCGACCGCGGTCTTCCGCTGCTTCGTGACGAGGTGGGCGCCAGTGCCGACGACGACCGGCTGATCGGTGTGCAGCTCGACCTGTTGGACCCCGGGTCGATCGCCGCTGCCGCCAAGGCGATCGAAGCAGCCGTCGGCGCACCCTATGCGCTGGTGCACAACGCGGGCATCTCCGCTGCCGGAATGGTGGAGGAGACCGATATGGCGTTGTGGCAGAGAATGTTTGCCACCAGCGTCTTGGGCCCGGTTGCGCTGACTCAGGCGCTGCTGCCGTCCATGCGCGCGGCGGGTGAAGGGCGCATCGTGCTGGTGTCCAGCGCGGCCGGCGTGCGCGGTCAGCCGGCCACCGCACCGTATTCGGCGGCCAAGGGCGCGATGGAGCGCTGGGGCGAGTCGATGGCGGTCGAGATCGCGCCGTTCGGTCTCGGCGTCACCATCCTGGTGACGGGCACCTACGACACCGACATCATCACCGACGCCGGCACCATCGACGATCGCAACTTCGAAGGTCCCTACGCCCGGCTGCACAACACCATGAATACCCGCGGGCGGTTCGCGATGCGTCTCGCCAGGCCACCTGCATCGGTTCACCGACGGATTACTCAAAGCACTGGATGACCGTAGATCGTTCTGCCGACACGGGGTGGGTCCGGACGCGTCAATGCTGTTGGTGTCCAGCAGGATTCTTCCGGCCGCCGGAATGCACCACATGTCGCGGATCGTGCTCGGGATCCCCAAGCAGGGGTCGATGCGCAACGGTGCGTGGCCGTTGACCACTGCCCAGAAGGGCATGGTGTTCGCCGCAAAGATCATCCCGGCGCCGGTCATGCAGCGTCTGGTTTCGCTGGCGGCCAAGCGCAAGAGGAATGAGGAGTAAGCGCGAATGGAACAGCTTTTCGACGACCTCGAAGACTTCGGCGCGTTCGACGACGCGATCTCGGGGGACGTGCGCGACCCGTACACCGAACTGGCGCGTCTGCGCCGCGAGCAACCGGTGCAACGCCTCGAGACCTCAGGAGCGCTGCCGCACGAGGAATCGCTGCCGATGTTCATCGTCTACCGGCATGAGGACGTCCAGCAGATGCTGCGCGACAACGAGACGTTCTCGTCGGCGGCCGTCATCGCGGCGTTCGGGCCCGTGCTCGGCGAAGGCGTGATGCTCGGCATGGACGAGCCCCGGCACGGGCGGCTGCGTTCACTGGTACAGAAAGCGTTCACGCAGAAGTCGTTGGCGCGCTGGGAAGACGAGTTGGTCGGCCGGATCGCCAACGGTCTGATCGACAAGTTCGCCGCCAACGGCAAGGCGGATCTGGTCAAGGAATTCACCTTCGACTACCCGAGCCAGATCATCGCGGGCCTGCTGGGTCTTCCGGAGAAGGACTATCCGCAGTTCCAGCGCTGGTCGATCTCGCTGTTGAGCTGGCTGATGAATCCCGAACGCGGGCTTGCGGCCTCGGCCGCGCTGTGCGAGTACTTCGAGCCGATCCTGGAGGCACGTCGCGCCGAGCCCAAGGATGACCTGATCAGCGCCCTCGGTGCTGCCGAGATCGACGGGGAGAAGCTCACCAACGAGGAGATCTTCTCGTTCCTGCGGCTGTTGCTGCCCGCCGGCGTGGAGACGACCTACCGGTCGCTGGGCAGCCTGCTGCTGGGACTGCTGTCGGACCCGAAGCAATTGGACGCCGTCCGCGCGGACCGCTCGCTGATTCCGCAGGCGATCGAGGAGGGTGTGCGATGGGAGCCCCCGCTGCTGACCATCACCCGGGTGACGACCCGCGACACCGAACTCGGCGGGGTGTCTATTCCTGCCGGCTGCACCGTGATGCCGATGCTGGGCTCGGCGAACCGGCAGCAGGACCGCTACCCGGACCCCGACACATTCGACATTTTCCGGCAGGCCAAGGCAAATCTCGGCTGGGGACACGGCGTTCACGTCTGCCTCGGCATGCACCTGGCGAGGCTGGAAATGCGGACCGCCATCAACCTGCTGCTGGATCGACTGCCCAACCTGCGACTCGATCCCGACGGCGACGACCCGCACGTCCGTGGGCAGGTGTTCCGGTCGCCGACCTCGGTGCCGGTGCTCTTCGATCCGCAGTAGATCGTCGATATCGCCTTTACAGTGGCGGGGGCCCCCGTAATGTCGTGGCTGAGCATCTGCTCAACTTTCTGCGCAGGAGGGACGAGGCCGATTGACCGGACAGCTGCGTGACATCCGCGAATTCATGGACGACGCGGATGCCTACCGGGACGAGCTGTACAAACGCTGGACGGGCCTGCTGAGCTACCGCTACATCGGTCGCAACCATTCGTCGATGAACATCGGGGACAGCGACGACACCGTCGTCATCCGCCGCGATATGCGCAACGAGGCGGGCGGAATCATGGTGGCGCCGTTGGCGATAGCGTCACCGGAGGGGTGCCAGACGGATATGGTCGCCGTGCCCAACCCGGTGATCGCCTCGGTGCAGATCGTCGATCCCGGATACGACGTGACAAAGGTCGAGGTCGTCGACTCGGGCAACGTCCACCAGGGCCGGATGATGGGCTACGGCCGATGCAAGATCGTCGACGCCGACAACCCCGACCGGGTCATCGCGTTCAACGAAGGCCAGGGCGCCATCATCGGCGTCCCGCCCGAAGGTCTTGGCAAGATGGATGTTTCGGGCACTGAGCTGGTGATCGAGGATTCCCCTGATCTGCCGCCGCTCTGGCAGGCGTTCGGCGCGGCCAAGCGCCCCGACGGCCGTTGGCAGCTGCCGGCGCTCAGCCCGGAGATGGCGTCGCCGGACGCCGCGCTGCACATCGGTCCGCAGCACGTGGTGCTGGAGACCGCCGCGATCGACCTGGCCGCCGACGCGGTCGGAACCCGCAAGCTGCAGGTGCTCAGCTGGCACGTGATGTTCATGTCGCGCGGCAAGGTCGGGCCGTTCCGGGTGGACGGCACCGCGCATGTCGGCGGCACCGGCAAGGTCGGCGTGCGCATGCTGCTGCACGACGAGGGCAACGGCGACAAGGCGGTGACTTCGGCTGCGGCCGTGTTCGAGGTTGTCGGCTAGGGAGTGGCGCAAAGGAGGATGGCTAACGCCAAGGATGCACGGCAGTGGGCGCGTCAATCGTTGCACGGAATCGGCGACTCGCTGTACACCCCGTTCAGCGGGCGCGACGGCGATGACATCGACTGGGCCGCCTACCGCACGCTGGTCCGGCACTGCGTGGGAACGCTGCAACACCCGATGCTCTGGGTGACCAGTGGCGTCGCGGAATTCTGGTCGCTGACCATCGCAGAGCGAAAGAAGCTGCTGGAGATCGCGATCGAGGAAGCGCGCGGCATCGACCCGAACGTGATCGTCCAATCGTGCACCGCCGCGATGTCGGCCAAAGACTGCCTCGAGCTGACTCGGCATGCGCAAGACGCCGGCGCCGACATCGTCTACATCCAGACGCCGATGATGGAATTGCACGGTGGCGAAGGCGTTTTGAACTTCTTCTACTACATCGCCGACCGCACCGACATCGCGCTGGGCATGTTCAACTCACCCAGCTCGGGATACGTGCTCTCCGCCCAAGAGGGTGCACGGATCGTCGAGGAGATTCCGGCGGTATGCGCCACCAAAGAGGGATCGTTCCGGCCGCATCAGAGCAGGTTCCTGCACGAGCTCGCGCCGGATCTGGTGATCTGGGAATGTGACACGACGGTGTACCGGGCCGGCTGGTTGAAAGCCGGTATCGTCGGGCCCGGCCAGTTGGGCACCACTGGCTACCTCTTCGAAACACCGAAAAAGCGTGCACTGTCCCAGTATTGGGATCTGATCTGGAACGACAAACTCCTCGAGGCGATGGACTATGCCCAAGAGTCGGGCCTCGACCAGTTCGAGCTTGACATGCGGGGCTGGTTCACCCGCTATCCCGGACGGCCGGACTACTTCACCCATTGGGGCGGCGCGTTTAAATACGCCGCGTCGGTGATCGGCTTGCCCATCGGGTCGTACGCCGAATCGCGGCCCCCACAAGCGAAGTTGCCCGAACAGGCGCGGACCGACATCCGCGCAGCATATCGGCGATTCGGACTGATTGACGATTAACGCCAAGAGATCGGAGAACTTGCATGACTGACGCCAAACCATTGAGCGGTATCCGCGTATTAGAGGTCGCGGCATGGACTTTCGTCCCCGCGGCCGGCGCGGTGCTGGCCGAGTGGGGCGCCGACGTGATCAAGGTCGAGCCACGCGAAGGCGGCGATCCGCAGCGAGGGCTGGTCACCATGGGCCTCATTCCCGGCGGGCCGACCGCTGTCAACTACATGATCGAAATGCCCAACCGCGGAAAGAAATCGATTGGCATCGACTTGACCACACCGGGCGGTCAAGAGGTCGTCTATGAGCTGGCGAAGACCAGCGACGTGTTCCTCACCAGTTATCTGCCCAGCCGTCGCAAACACTTCGGCATCGAAGTTGACCAAATACGCGCAGCGAACCCCGACATCGTCTACGTCCGCGGATCCGGTTACGGGCCACAGGGTCCCGACGCTGACCGGCCCGGCTACGACGGCGTCTCCTTCTGGTCACGCGGCGGGATCGCCGACGCGCTGACCCGCGAACTGCCGGAGCCGGTGATGCAGACCCCTGCATTCGGCGACCTGATGGGCGGACTGACCATCGCCGGCGGCATCGCCGCCGCCCTGTACAAACGCAAAGCGACGGGGGAGACCTCGATCGTCGACGTCTCGCTGCTCGGCCTCGCGGCGTGGGCGATGACCCCGCAGGTGACGGCCGCGATGCTCTACGGCGGTGACCCGATTCCGACGTTCACCCACCGCGACATGCCCAATCCGCTGGTCGGTAACTACAAAACCAAAGACGATCGCTACATCACCTTGATGATGCTGCAAGGCGACAAGTTCTACCCCGAGTTCATGACGGTCATCGGCCGTACCGACCTGATCAGCGACGAGCGGTTCGCCGACGGTCATTCTCGTTTCATGAACCGCGGCGAGCTCATCGACATCATGGACGAGGAATTCGCGTCAAAGACCGTCGACCAGTGGCGCGAGATCCTCAAGCCGCTGTCGGGTGCCTGGGCCGTCCTGCAGAAGACCGCCGAGCTCCGCGACGATCCGGCCGTCATCGCCAACGGCTACATCCCGACGGTGAATGCGATGAACGGTAAGCCCTACATCCTGCCGACCAACCCGGTTCAATTCGACGGGCATCATGTCCAGCCGACCGGCGCCCCCGAGCACGGTCAACACACCGAAGAGATCATGCTCGACGCCGGGATCGACTGGGACAAGATCGAGCAGTACAAGCAGGACGGCTCGGTGCTTTAGGCGCTGCGGCGGATGCCGCGAGTGCGCCCGATCTCCCGCTTGAGGAGCAGCTCTCGCTCGGTCTCCGACAGACCGCCCCAGATGCCGTACGGCTCGCCGACATCAAGGGCATGCGCCCGGCACTGCGCCATCACCGGGCACTGCCGGCACATTTCCTTGGCGCGACGCTCACGCTGCATCCGGGCCCGGCCACGCTCGCCGTCCGGGTGAAAGAACACCGACGAATCCACCCCGCGGCAAAGGCCTTGTAATTGCCATTCCCAAATATCGGCATTGGGGCCTGGAAGTTGCTCCGGTTGCGGCATTGAAGTCCCTCTCTACACGCCCATCTTGAGGCCAGTTCGCGAACAGTTAGTCGTCAACTGAATCGAGCGGGTCGTCGGTGACTACTCGTCGTAGCTAAAGGTAGGGGTGCTAGGGAAATCCCGTCAACAGGCTGTAGTCTCCCGAATGCTGCACTGCGGCTTGGGAATTTACCCCGAGTTCATCGACGTCCTCGGTGCGGTTGACCGAGGAGTCCATGGTGACCGCCCGCAATCACGAAATTCCCAGCTCGCACGCCGATTACCCGGAGAGCACGCCGAATATGACCACTGTCGGATTTAATACCGGCGTAACGCAGAAACCATGCAGTTTTAACTGGGATCGAAAGTGATTGATATCTCTTCCGGTCCGCCGGACGAAGCGGACCTCGCCGACGCGGCTTTCGGAGCCCAGCCCGGCCGCTGGCCGCTGGCCGCTGCCGGCACACCGCATCAGCTCTGGTTACGAGCGGTCGCGGCCGCCGGGCAGGGCCGCTACGCCCAGGCTCGCAGCGACCTTGCGGCGCTCCTCCGGGTCGCCCCGTCCGGGGTGCCGGCCTCGCTGGCCCATAGCGCACTCGCGTCGTTTCTGCGCCAGCTCGGCTGGCACGACCTGGCGCGCGGCTGGGACGGCCGCGCTTTGACACTGTCCGGCGGCGATGCCGAGGCCGCCGGCGACGCGTTGACCGGGCTGGCGGCCGATGCGCTGGGCGTCGGCCGGCTGTCAGCCGCGGCGACACTGCTGGCCCGCGCCGACCCGGTGGTGGCGGAGGCGCCGCCCCGGCTGGCCGTGCGGCGAGCCTGGGTCGCCGCTGAGCTGGCGATGGCAGGCGGCGACGGTAGGACCGCGGTCCGCAACGCTGAGTCGGCGGTCGATCTGGCCGCTGCCACCGGCTCTGCCCGCCATCGCGCCAAGAGCCAGGTGGTGCTGGCCGCGGCGCTGTGCAGCGCGGGAGCCGTCGACCGGGCCCGTGCGGTGGGCGAGGCGGCGCTGGAGCTCACCGGCCAGTCGGGCCTGGTGCCGCTGCGCTGGGCGGTGGCTTCGCGCTGTCGACCTGGTCGACCTGGTCGGCGCCGACGGCCCGATCGCCGAGCTGCGCGACATCCGCGATGAGTGCGCCCGCCGGGTGCGGTACAGGGGCGGAGCGTGGCGCCAGCTCTGAATCTCGGCCGCAGGGTCTCTATTGTCGAGGTGATACCTGACCCGTAACGCTGGAGATGCTGTCGTCGATGTCAACGCAGGAGGAGCGTCTCGACAGCGTCGTGGCCCAAGCTGTGGCGGGTGATCGGAACGCGCTCCGTGAGGTGCTGGAGACGATTCGCCCGATCGTGGTCCGATATTGCCGCGCACGCGTCGGCACACTCGAGCGACACGGTCTGTCCGCCGACGATGTGGCGCAGGAGGTGTGCTTGGCGACCGTCATGGCGTTGCCGCGTTACCGTGATCGCGGGCGCCCGTTCCTGGCCTTCGTGTACGGCATCGCCGCGCACAAGGTAGCCGACGCGTTCCGGGCGGCCGGCAAGGACCTGTCCTATCCCACGGCGACCATTCCGGACCACCGGTCAGCAGAGCCGGATCCCGAGCAGTCGGCCGTCGATGCCGACTCCGCGGCCCGGATGGACGAGTTGCTCGAACTCCTGCCGGACAGGCAACGCGAGATCCTGATCTTACGAGTCGTCGTCGGTCTGAGCGCCGGGGAAACCGCCGCGGCCGTCGGCAGCACCGCCGGAGCCGTGCGCGTGGCCCAGCACCGGGCGTTGGCGCGGCTGAAATCCGCGATCGTCGCAGCGGGCCACGACCATGTCTGAGCAATTCGATCTGCCTGAGCCGGACGCGGTCGCGCGCAGCGAGCGGTTCATCGACGCGTTGGCCAGACGTGAGTCCGGTGACGACGAGAACGGGGATCGGGCGCTGGCCGGACTATTCGAGAGCTGGCGCGACGAGCTGCGGCTCCCGCCCGAAGGTGCGGTCTGCCCTGAGCCGGCCGCCCTATCGGCCCTGCATCGCGGTCTGGCCGCGCGTCGCCGCGCCCGGCACCGGACGGCGCTGGTGAGCGCGATGGCCGCCGCCGTGCTGAGCGTCGCGGGATTCGGCGTCCTGATGGGCCAGGCCCGGCCCGGCGACCCGTTTTACGGTGCCCGGACGACGCTGTTCGGCGAGCCGGCGTCGGTGAGCGATGAGCGGATCGCGGTGTCCGCCGAGAGCGAGATGGACCAGGTCGAGCAGATGATCGCGACGGGTCAGTGGGATCAGGCCCACGACAAGCTGACCGCGGTCGGCGCCCACGTGCAGACCGTCAGGGACGCCGACCGCAAACAGGGCCTGCTCGATCACATGAACCGGTTGACCGCGAAGGTGGTGAGTCGCGACGCGCATGCCACGGCGTTGCCCATTGCTCCCGGAATCGCGTTCACGCCCAACGGTTTTGGCGGCTGAGCGGCGGGACGGGCTGGTCAGCGGCGTCCGTGGAATCCTTCGGTGTCCGAGGTCGCCTCGTTGAGTGACGCGTCGGCGTAACCGCGGCAGTAGTCCCAGGTGACGTAGGAGTCGGGTTCGGGATCGTAGGCCGGTTCGTGCGGACGCACGGTGCCGTCGACCAGCAGCTGAAGCAGGTTCGCGCGCAACATGTCCCAGTCGTGATAGTGGTCCTGCTGACATTCGTCGCAACACACCACGAGACCGCGAATCCCCTTATGGGCGAGCAGCGCCTCATACACCGCGAGGTCGGCCAGATCGGCCTCGACCGCCATCCGCTCCTGGGAGTCCAGGGGCTGGCCGGGCTCGACGGCATCGAGCGCCGCTGACGGATCGCACGGGTCATCGGCAAAGGGATCTGGCGGCAAACCGGGCGGGAGGGAGTCGCGCACGGGTCCACATTACGCAGCCGGGCGGGCATCGCGCCAGCGCTAGACCCGCAGCCCAGCCGCCATGTCGTCACCTCGCGGGGCCGATTGCCCGCCTCCTCCTCACGCCGCGTCGCGGCGTGCATCGTCAGCGGGCTGGGCGTATTGCCCGCCTCCTCCTCACGCCGCGTCGCGGCGTGCATCGTCAGCGGGCTGGTAGCCGATAGGATGGCATTCTCACTCCGCGCGTCCTTGGGAGGGCCCCGGCAATGTCATCTGGCTTGTCCCGTCTCGAAGGCAGCGGCGACCTGATTGTCTCGTCATACCCCCGGGTCGGCGGTTTCCCGGATGATTCGGTGCCGACCGGTGGTGACGATCCGCAGAAGATCGCCATGCTGGGCTTGACTTTCGACGACGTCCTGCTGTTGCCGGCTGCCTCCGATGTGGTGCCGGCGACCGCCGACACGTCCAGTCAGCTCACCAAGAAGGTCCGGCTGAGGGTGCCGTTGGTCAGCTCGGCGATGGATACCGTCACCGAATCGCGGATGGCGATCGCGATGGCACGTGCCGGCGGCCTTGGCGTTCTGCACCGCAACCTGCCGATCGCCGAGCAGGCCGGCCAGGTCGAGACCGTGAAGCGGTCGGAGGCCGGCATGGTCACCGATCCGGTCACCTGCCACCCGGAGAACACGCTGGCCCAGGTCGATGCGATGTGCGCGCGGTTCCGCATCTCCGGGCTGCCCGTCATCGACGACACCGGCGCCCTGGTCGGCATCATCACCAACCGCGACATGCGCTTCGAGGTCGACCAGTCCAGGCACGTCGCCGAGGTCATGACCAAAGCCCCGCTGATCACCGCCCAGGAAGGCGTGAGCGCGGACGCGGCGCTGGGCTTACTGCGGCGGCACAAGATCGAAAAGCTGCCGGTCGTCGACGGCCACGGCCGGCTGACTGGGCTGATCACCGTCAAAGACTTCGTCAAGACCGAGCAGCATCCACTGGCGACCAAGGACAGCGACGGCCGGTTGCTCGTCGCCGCCGCCGTCGGTGTCGGAGACGACGCCTGGGTGCGGGCCATGACGCTGGCCGACGCCGGCGCGGACCTGCTGGTGGTCGACACCGCGCACGCGCACAACCGGCTGGTTCTCGACATGGTCGGCAAGCTCAAGGCCGAAGTGGGCGATCGGGTCGAGGTCGTTGGCGGCAACGTCGCGACCAGGTCGGC
The DNA here is from genome assembly GCA_963741555.1 of uncultured Actinomycetota bacterium. Lineage (GTDB taxonomy): Bacteria > Actinomycetota > Actinomycetes > Mycobacteriales > Mycobacteriaceae > Mycobacterium. The sequence goes on from CAVUIH010000001.1 coordinate 248,416, forward strand.
GGCCGCTGCGCTGGTCGAGGCCGGCGCCGACGCCGTCAAGGTCGGCGTGGGTCCCGGGTCGATCTGCACCACCCGGGTGGTCGCCGGAGTCGGCGCGCCACAGATCACCGCAATCCTCGAGGCCGTCGCGGTCTGCGGTCCGGCGGGTGTGCCGGTGATCGCCGACGGTGGACTGCAGTACTCCGGCGACATCGCCAAGGCTCTGGCCGCAGGTGCGTCGACGGCCATGTTGGGATCGCTGCTGGCGGGTACTGCCGAAGCGCCCGGCGAGCTGATCTTTGTCAACGGCAAGCAGTACAAGAGCTACCGCGGCATGGGTTCGCTGGGCGCGATGCAGGGCCGCGGCGAGGCCAAGTCGTATTCGAAAGACCGCTACTTCCAGGACGACGCGCTCTCCGAGGACAAGCTGGTGCCCGAGGGCATCGAAGGCCGGGTGCCGTTCCGCGGGCCGCTGGCGTCGGTGATCCATCAGCTCACCGGTGGATTGCGGGCCGCGATGGGCTACACCGGCGCGGAAACCATCGAGGCGCTGCAACATGCACAGTTCGTCCGGATCACCGCGGCGGGCTTGAAGGAAAGTCATCCGCACGACATCACGATGACCGCCGAAGCACCCAACTACTACGCTCGGTGAATTGATCGAAGGACCGCTCATGCGTGACATGGTCGAGATCGGCATGGGCCGAACAGCCCGACGCACATTCGAACTCGATGACATCAGTATCGTGCCCTCGCGGCGCACCCGCTCGTCGCAGGACGTGACGACGGCCTGGCAGCTCGACGCCTACCGGTTCGAGATACCGATCGTCGCTCATCCGAGCGACGCGCTGGTGTCGCCGGAATTCGCGATCGAACTCGGGCGGCTCGGCGGGCTGGGGGTGCTCAACGGCGAAGGGCTGATCGGCCGCCACGCGGATGTGGAAGCCAAGATCGCCCAGGTCATCGAAGCGGCGACCAAAGAGCCCGAACCGTCGGCGGCGATCCGGCTGCTGCAGGAGTTTCACGCCGCGCCGCTGGACCCCGATCTGCTGGGCGCTGCGGTGGGCCGCATCCGCGAGGCCGGTGTGACCACCGCGGTGCGGGTCAGCCCGCAGAACGCGCAGGCGTTGACGCCGGCACTGTTGTCCGCGGGCATCGACCTGCTGGTCATTCAGGGCAGCATCATCTCCGCCGAACGTGTCGCCAGTGACGGCGAGCCGCTGAACCTCAAGACCTTCATTTCCGAACTCGACGTCCCGGTGGTGGCCGGTGGCGTGATCGACCACCGCACCGCGCTGCACCTGATGCGCACCGGCGCGGCGGGCGTCATCGTCGGCTACGGGTCGACCAGGGGAGTGACCACCAGCGACGAGGTGCTAGGGATCCGGGTGCCGATGGCCACGGCGATCGCCGACGCGGCCGCGGCCCGGCGGGAGTACCTCGACGAGACAGGCGGCCGCTACGTGCACGTGCTCGCCGACGGAGACATCCACACGTCCGGAGATCTGGCGAAGGCGATCGCCTGCGGGGCCGACGCGGTCGTGCTGGGTACCCCGCTCGCCGAGTCGGCCGAAGCGTTGGGCGACGGGTGGTTCTGGCCGACCGCCGCCGCCCACCCGTCGCTGCCACGGGGTGCGCTGCTGCAGGTCGCGGTCGGCGAGCGGCTTCCGCTGGGGCAGGTCCTCAACGGCCCGTCCGACGATCCGTTCGGCTCGCTGAATCTGGTCGGCGGACTGCGCCGCTCGATGGCCAAAGCCGGCTACTGCGACCTCAAGGAATTCCAGAAAGTCGGCCTGACCGTAGGAAGCTGACGCGAATCCCGGGCTTCCTGGCTCACTACCGATGGGTAAGTACATACTGGAACTCGTGGAACCTGACTACGACGTCCTGATCATCGGCTCGGGATTTGGCGGTAGTGTCACCGCCCTGCGGTTGACCGAGAAGGGTTACCGCGTCGGCGTGCTCGAGGCCGGCCGCCGCTTCTCCGACGAGGATTTCGCCAAAACCTCCTGGAACCTCCGCAAGTTCCTGTGGGCACCCAAGCTCGGCATGTACGGCATCCAGCGCATCCATCTGCTGCGCAACGTGATGATCCTGGCCGGCGCCGGAGTCGGCGGGGGGTCGCTGAACTACGCGAACACGCTGTACGTCCCGTCGCAGCCGTTCTTCGGTGACCCGCAATGGTCGCACATCACCGACTGGCGCTCGGAGCTGATGCCGCACTACCTGCAGGCGCAGCGGATGCTCGGCGTCGTCACCAACCCCACCTTCACCGACGCCGACCGCATACTCAAAGAGGTCGCCGACGACATGGGCTGCGGCGACACGTTCGTGCAGACTCCGGTCGGCGTGTTCTTCGGGCCCGACGGCGCCAAGACGCCGGGCGAGACCGTGCCCGATCCGTACTTCGGCGGCGCAGGCCCGGCCCGCACCGGCTGTCTGGAATGCGGCAGCTGCATGACGGGATGCCGCTTCGGCGCCAAGAACACCCTGGTGAAGAACTACCTGGGGCTCGCGGAATCCAATGGCGCAGAAGTGATTCCAATGACGACCGTCACCGACTTCGAGCAACGCAAGGACGGCATCTGGGAAGTCCGCACCGCCCGCACCGGACGCTTCCTGCGACGCAAGAAGCGCACCTTCACCGCGAAGAATCTGGTGCTGGCCGCGGGCACCTGGGGCACCCAGCATCTGCTGTTCAACATGCGCGACAAGGGCAAACTGCCCGAACTGTCCGAACGGCTGGGCGAGCTCACCCGCACGAACTCCGAATCCATCGTCGGCGCAGGTCGATTGAGGGTCAGCGACGACCTGGACCTGACCCACGGCGTGGCGATCACCTCGTCCATTCACCCGTCGTCGGACACCCACATCGAACCCTGCCGCTACGGCAAGGGTTCCAATGCAATGGGTCTGCTGCAGACGCTGATGACCGACGGGCAGCTGCCCGACGGCACCGGCGAGCCGCGCTGGCGGCAACTGATCCACACGGCCCAGCACGATCCGCGGGGAACCTTGCGGCTACTCAATCCGCGGCGCTGGAGTGAGCGCACGATGATCGCGCTGGTGATGCAGAATCTCGACAACTCGATCACCACGTACACCAAGCGCGGCAAGCTGGGCCGGCGCCGCTATGTCAGCAAGCAGGGTCACGGCGAGCCGAACCCGACCTGGATTCCGGTGGGTAACGAGGCGACCCGTCGTATTGCCGAGAAGATCGACGGCGTCGCGGGCGGCACGTGGGGCGAGTTGTTCAACATCCCGTTGACCGCGCACTTCCTCGGCGGAGCGCCGATCGGCGACAGCCGCGACACCGGCGTCATCGACCCGTACCACCGGGCCTACGGCTACCCGACGATGTTCGTGGTGGACGGCGCCGCAATCTCGGCGAACCTGGGTGTGAACCCGTCGCTGTCGATTACCGCCCAGGCCGAGCGCGCCGCGTCGCTCTGGCCGAACAAGGGCGAGAAGGACGTGCGACCGTCCCAGGGCGAGTCCTACCGCCGGCTCGACCCGATCGCGCCGGCGCATCCGGTGGTGCCGGAGAGTGCGCCCGGCGCGCTGCGCTGGCTGCCTTCCGCCGGCGACGATGCAGAGCGCAGCGATGCTGAGGAGCGGCGCGGCAGGCCTGGGCCGGTCAGCTCGGTTGGGTGACTGACCGGTAGGCGTTCCGGTGCAGCGGCGCGCGGCCCGGTGGCTGTTGCGGCGCCGGTAGCAGCGGTTCGCGCTTGACGAGCGTGATCGTCGTAGGTTCGCTGGTGCTGAGTTCGACTTCCTCCCCGGCATGCAGGATGGTCAGTTCACCGCCGGGGCCGTCGCGCAGCGTGTAGGTGACCTCGTCGTGGATGACGTCCACGGTCACCCGGAAGTCGTGCCAGCGCAACCGGAATCGCAGTCGCGAGATGCCTTCGGGCAGATACGGATTGAAGTACAGCATGCCTTCGTCGTCACGCAGGCCGCCGAAACCCGCGACCAGCGCGGTCCACGCGCCGGCAAGCGAGGCCATGTGCAGGCCGTCCTTGGTGTTGTGGTGCAGATCGCGCAGGTCGACCAGGGCCGCCTCGTACGTGTAGTCGTGCGCCAGCTCGACGTGCCCGACATTGGCGCACATCACCGCCTGGGTGCAAGCCGACAACGACGAGTCCCGCACCGTGCGGCGCTCGTAGTAGTCGACGTTGCGGGCTTTCTGTTCGTCGCTGAATCTATGGCTCTGCCAATGCATGGCCAGCACCAAGTCGGTCTGCTTGACCACCTGCGCGGGATACAGCAGCGCGTAGGGCTCGTGCAGTAGCAACGGGTACGACGTCTTCTCGTTGAAATCCCACTCGGCGTAGGTGGTGAAGCCTTCGGACTGCGGATGCACGCCGAGCTCTTCGTCGAAGGGAATGTGCGTGGCGTCAGCGGCACTGCGCCAGGCGGCGGTCTCCTCGGTGGACACACCCATTTCACGGGCGGTCTCGGAATGCCGGGCGCACGCGTCGGCCGCGACCCGCAGGTTATGTGCCGCCATCATGTTGGTGAACACGTTGTCCCGCACGATCGCGGTGTACTCGTCAGGACCGGTGACCCCGTCGAGGTGCCACACGCCGTGGCGGTCGTGATGCCCGAGTGAATGCCACAGCCGGGCTGTCTCGATCAGCACCTCCAGCCCGCAGTCTTTCTCCAGCGACTCGTCGCCGGTGGCAATCCGATAGCGCTCGAAAGCCATGGCGATGTCGGCGTTGATGTGCCACGCCGCGGTTCCGGCCGGCCAGTAGGCCGAACACTCCTGACCGCGAATCGTCCGCCAGGGATAGCTGGCGCCCTTGAGGTCCAGCTGCGCGGCGCGCTCCTTCGCCAGATCCAACGTCGAAGCGCGCCAACGCAATGCGTCAGCGGCTGCATGCGGCAACGTGTAGGTCAGTACCGGAAGGACGAACCCGTCGGTGTCCCAGAAGATGTGGCCGTCGTACCCGGTGCCGGTCAAGCCTTTACTGGCGATGCCGCGGCCTTCGGCCCGCGCGCTGGCCTGCAGCAGATGGAAGAGCCCGAACCGGACGGCCTGCTGACATATCGGGTCGCCTTCCACCTCGACATCGGCGCCGTCCCAGTAGTCGTCGAGGATTTTGCGTTGGGCGTCCACCAGGCCCTGCCAGCCGCTGTAGCGCGCGCTGTGCAGTGCGGCGGCCGCCTGGTCGCGCAGTGCCGGACGGGAACGCTGACTCGACCAGCCGTAGGCCAGGTATTTCACGATGCGCAGCTTCTGACCCGGTCGCAGCCCGCAGATCACGGTGGTGCGAGCGAGGTCGTCGCTGGCGTCGTTGGAGATCTCGTAGCGGCCGTCGACTTCGATTTCGTGGTCCATCGCCGCGGCCATCATCAACGCGCTGGCGCGCGTTTTGTGCATCAGTAGCGCGCCGCATTCGGTGTCTTCGTGTTGGACGGCCTCCAGTGGTCTGTCGAGGATGGCCGACACCCGCGGATCGCCGGATGTCACGGGTTGGTCCTCGTTGGCGACCAGCTCGGATTGCACTGTGACACGGACGAATTGCTCGACGGCCTCGACCACATACTCGATAGCGACGACGCTGCGCTGGGACAGTGACACCAGCCGCGTCGAGGTCACCTTGACCTGCTTGCCGACCGGTGACTGCCAGTGCGCGTTGCGGGTCAGCGTGCCGGCCCGGAGGTCGAGTGTCCGCTCGTGGCTGAGGAGTGTGCCGTAGCGAACGTCGAACGGTTCATCGTCGACCAGCAGGCGCAGGATCTTGCCGTTGGTGACGTCGACGACGGTCTGGCCGGCCTCCGGGTAGCCGAAGCCCGCTTCGGCGTACGGCAGTGGCCGCACTTCGTAGAACGAGTTGAGGTATGTGCCCGGCAGGCCGTGCGGCTCGCCTTCGTCGAGGTTGCCGCGAATTCCGATGTGCCCGTTGGACAGTGCGAACAGCGACTCCGATTGCGCCAGCACGTCGAGATTCAGCTTCGGCTCGCGGACCTGCCAGGGTTCGACAGGGAGGGTGTCATCGGGGATCATCGCGGCACCCTACAACAGATCGCCGAGGTCGGTGACCACGACATCGGCACCGTGGCTGCGTAATTCGTCGGCTTGGCCGACGCGGTCGACGCCGACGACATAGCCGAAGTTGCCGGCGCGGCCGGCCTGGACTCCGGACAGCGCGTCCTCGAACACCGCCGCCGCGGCGGGCTCCACCTCCAGCAATTCGGCGCCACGCAGATACGAGTCCGGCGCCGGCTTGCCCGCGATGTGTTCCTCGCGCAGGGTCACGCCATCGACACGTTGCTGGACGAACTTGTCGAGCCCGGTGATCTTCAGCACCTCACCGGTGTTGGCGCTGGACGACACCACAGCGGTAGCCAGGCCCGCGGCCGCCACCTTCTCCAGGTAGCGGCGCGAACCGTCGAATACCTTCACACCGTCCTTGTGCAACGTCTCCTGGAAGGCATCGTTCTTGCGGGTGCCCAACCCGTAGATGGTGTCTTTGTCGGGCCCGTCGTCGGGGTCGCCGTCGGGCAACTCGATGCCGCGGCTGGCCAGGAACGACCGGACGCCGTCTTCACGCTTTTTGCCGTCGACGTATTTCAGGTAGTCCTTGTCCGCGTCGAACGGGACGAACTGCTCGCCGGTGCTCTGGGCACGTTGCTCGAGGAACGAGTCGAACATGACCTTCCAGGCTTTGGTGTGGACACTCGCGGTATCGGTCAGCACTCCGTCGAGATCGAACAAGCAGGCGTGCACCGCGTCCGGTAGACCCAGCACGGCGGACCTCCCTTCCTGGATGACTTCGGCCAGGGTGGTTTCGGCCGTGGGTAGTTAATACCTCACCATGCTCGAACTCGGTTCGCCATCCGTTCGGGTCGACCGACTGTTTCCCCGCTGTTCGGTCACCCGCATGACGTGCGACACGTACCCCGGTTCTACGGCAACGGCCCCGTCAGCGGTCATCGACGCTTTCGAAACGGCCGCCGGGTGCTGTCGGTGTCGACGAACCGGTGGTCGCGCGCCTTTAGACTGTGGCGGTGGAGTCCGCACCCCCCCGTCCCGTCTTGGTTGTCGACTACGGCGCGCAATACGCACAGCTGATCGCCCGCAGGGTGCGGGAGGCGCGGGTGTTCTCCGAGGTGATCCCGCATACCGCCTCGGTCGACGAGATCAAGGCCCGCGATCCGCTGGCGGTGGTGCTGTCCGGTGGCCCGGCCAGCGTGTACGCCGAGGGTGCGCCGCAACTCGACTCGGCGTTGTTCGACCTGGGCGTGCCGGTGTTCGGGATCTGCTACGGCTTCCAGGCGATGGCACAGGCGCTCGGTGGCACCGTCGCGCGTACCGGCACCAGCGAGTACGGCCGAACTGAGCTGAAAGTCGTTGGTGGAGAACTGCATTCCGACCTGCCCAGTACGCAGCCGGTGTGGATGAGTCATGGCGACGCCGTGACCTCGGCGCCGGACGGGTTCGAGGTCGTGGCGACCAGCGCGGGTGCCCCGGTGGCCGCCTTCGAGAACCGGGCCCGCCGGTTGGCCGGCGTGCAGTATCACCCCGAGGTGTTGCACAGCCCGCACGGTCAGCAGGTGCTCAGCCGGTTCCTGCACGAGTTCGCCGGTATCGCCCCGGATTGGACGCCCGCCGGCATCGCCGAGGCCTTGATCGAGCAGGTGCGCGATCAGGTAGGCGACGGGCATGCGATCTGTGGGCTGTCCGGCGGGGTCGATTCGGCGGTAGCGGCGGCGCTTGTGCAACGCGCCATCGGAGACCGACTGACATGTGTGTTCGTCGACCACGGCCTGCTGCGTGCCGGAGAACGTGCGCAGGTGCAGCGCGACTTCGTCGCCGCGACCGGAGCCAACCTGGTGACCGTCGACGCGGAGGCGAGGTTCCTCGAGGCGCTGGCGGGCGTGACCAATCCCGAGGGCAAGCGCAAGATCATCGGCCGGCAGTTCATCCGCGCCTTTGAAGGCGCAGTACGAGACACCCTGGAAGACAGGGACATCGAGTTCCTGGTGCAGGGCACCCTGTATCCCGATGTCGTCGAGTCCGGCGGCGGAACCGGCGCCGCGAACATCAAGAGCCACCACAATGTCGGCGGACTGCCCGGCGACCTGAAGTTCACCCTCGTCGAGCCGTTGCGGCTGCTGTTCAAAGACGAGGTGCGCGCGGTCGGTCGAGAATTGGGTCTGCCGGAGGAAATTGTTGCGCGGCAACCGTTTCCGGGTCCGGGATTGGGAATCCGGATTGTCGGCGAGGTCACCGCGGCGCGGCTGGACACGTTGCGCCGTGCCGACTCGATCGCTCGTGAGGAGTTGACCGCGGCGGGGCTGGATCAGCTGATCTGGCAGTGCCCGGTGGTGCTGCTGGCCGACGTCCGGTCGGTGGGCGTGCAGGGCGACGGTCGGACCTACGGCCATCCGATCGTCTTGCGGCCGGTGTCCAGCGAGGATGCGATGACCGCCGACTGGACGCGAGTGCCTTACGAAGTGCTGGAGAGAATTTCCACCCGGATCACCAACGAGGTCGCCGAGGTCAACCGGGTGGTGCTGGACGTGACCAGCAAGCCGCCCGGCACCATCGAGTGGGAATAGCCCTGTCCTGACCGGAGAAACGTCCCCGGTCCATTGACTCTCGCCGTCGTCGGTGGTAGCAACTAGTCAATTGAAAATGTCATTTTCAATTGATTGGTGAGCAGACTGGGCTGGAGGGCAAGCGTGGCTGACGAAGGCGAACCAGCGGCCCGACAAGCCTGGAAGAACCCTTTGGCGTGGCTGCCGCACTCGATCGCGGAAGCGGCGCTGTCGACCGATGACAGCGAGGTGCCCGGGCTGTCAGACGCGTGGGCGCACCTGCTGGAGCGCCTGAGCGCGGCCGGGCAACTCGTGACGTCCGCACCGGTCAACAAGAACCGGCTCGACCACGCGTCGGGCATGCGGCACCTGATGGTGTTGTTGGCGGTCGGCGCCGACATGGCCCTGCGGGTCGATCCCGATCCGGTCCTTGCGGTCAACCGCGCGAGGATGGACGACATCGTCACCTGGGGTCTGGAGTGCCCGGACTGCCTCTACCTGACTGCGAGCCTGCGGGCGGGGGAGTCCTATCGACTGTTCGGCAACCGGGGAACAGCCCGATACGTCGGTCTGCAGACCATGGATGGCATAGCGGCGACCTTCAACTGCCTCGTCGACGATCTCGACGTCGACGCCGACGGAAGCTTCGAGGCGATCCTGTCTGCCGACGAGCACGACGGCAACTGGCTACGGTTGACCGGCGATCACCCGACCCTGACCGTACGAAACTTCTTCTACGACTGGGATACCGAGGTTCCCGCGTCGCTGCAGATCGAGCGAATCGGCGGCGAGGTGGAGCCACCGGCGCGTGCTATCGAGCTCGACGCGTCGGTCTCGCGTGAGCTTCATGCGCTGGGGGACTTCGTCTACGACAACCTGAAGTTCTTCCTTGACTTCGGCGCGATGCCGCCGGCCAACGGTTTCATTCCGCCGATGGACATGACCGAAATGGGTGCCGCGGCCGAAAACCGTCCTGTCATTGGACGATTCGAGCTCGATCCCGACGAGGCGCTCATTGTCGAGGTGGTACCGCCAGAGGGTGTCTATTGGAGCATCTCGCTGGGCAACCCGTGGTTGGAGACGATTCATTACGGACGCCATCAGTCCAGCCTCAACGGACATCAGGCCGTCGTCGATCCCGACGGCATCTTCCGCGCCGTGTTGTCCGCGACGGATCCGGGTGTGGCGAACTGGCTGGACACCGCTGGCCACAGCAATGGCGCCATGCTCTTGCGTTGCGTGCGAACGGAAACCGCGCCGGTACCGGACACGCGTGTGGTCAGGGTCGGCGATGTTCTGTCTGCGTTGCCGCCCGGCACCACGATGACCACACCCGAAGAACGCGCGCACGTCATCGAAGCCCGTCGTCGCGCCGTACACGAAAGGTTCTACCGGTGACTTTTTCCGCTGACGAGCTGGAAGACGGTGCCCGCGCCGCCACTGGCCTCGACGATTTCGGTTCGCCCTACTACCGGGAAGGTCTGATGCGGACCGTTGCCGCGTTGAACACCGAAGCCGAGCTCAACGATCTGGGCCGGGTCATGCAGCATGCGACCATCAGCAACGCGTTGATCCAGCGGCTGAAGATCGTCGAGACCTACAAACATCATCCCGAGATCGCCGACGAAGTGGTCGACGGTCCCGTCGTCGTCCTCGGTCTGCCGCGCACCGGCACCACGGCACTGAGTCAATTGGTCTCTGCCGATCCACAATTCAGGTCGTTGCGCACCTGGGAATCGCAGGCGCCGACCCCGCCGCCGGAGGCGGCCACCCAGCACAACGATCCGCGGATCGCGCAATGCGCGGAGGGCATCGCGATGATCTCGCAGATGTTTCCCGATTTTCAGGCGATGGTCAGTTCTGAGCCCGAGGCGGCGACCGAGTGTCAGGACCTGATGGGTATGAGCTTTCGGACCTTTCACTTCGACGGCGTCGTCCGCGTTCCCAGTTATGTCGAGTGGATGCTGCACAGCGATATGCGTGAGACGTACGCCTTTCATCGGGATGTGCTGAAACTGCTGCAGTGGCACTGCAAGCCGAACCTGTGGCACCTGCGCACGCCGGTGCACATGTTCGCGCTCGACGCATTCGTCGAGGTGTACCCCAACGCGAAATTCCTGTGGAGCCATCGCGACCCGGCAAAGGTCCTGGGTTCGGTCTGCAGCCTCATCGCCTACGTCCGCAGCTGGAGCAGCGATCGACGGGAGCCTGAAGAACTCGGTGCCGAACAGCTGGCGTGGTGGGCCGAAGGCATGCGACGTGCCATGGAGTTCCGTAGCAAGTTCGGCGACGACCGGTTCGTCGACGTGTCTTTCGCCGCTCTGCAAACCGATCCGATCGACACGATCGCCGACAGCTACGACAAGCTCGGCCTCGAGTTCACCGACTCGGCGCGGGTGAAGGTGCGCCAGTGGGCAGACCAACACAAGCCCGGTCACCGCGGCACCCACAGCTATGAACTCGCCGACTACGGGCTGACACCTGAGCAGGTTCGCGAGGCGTTCGGTGACTACATCGCCACCTACGATGCGTCCGCCTGATCGGGCCGGTGGGCGCAAGAAGCTCGAACCCGATCCGCAGATACATGCGGTGATCCTTTCCGCCGCAGCCGAAGTCGTTCGGACCGAAGGAGTTCAGGCGCTGTCGATCGCACAGTTGCTCAGCAGAGCGCAGTTGAGCACCAGGGCGTTCTACCGCCACTTCGACTCGAAGGACCAGCTGGTCGCGGCGGTGTTTCTGGAGATGGCACGCGCCGAGGTGCTTCGGCTGCAGCAACGGATGTCGAAATCCGAGCCCGTTCGTGCGGTGGCAGCCTGGATCGACGGGCGCTTGGACCTCGCCTTCAATCAGCGGGTCCGCTCCGATCTACGCCAGATGTCGCTCGAGGCGCAGAACCAGATGTTCGCCGCGCCTGAGCTCGTCGCCCCCGCCTACCGGGAAGTGCTGCGTCCGCTCGTCGAACAACTCACGCGTGGCAGGGATCTGGGTCTTTTCGGCGAGATCGATCCCGAAGGCGAAGCACTGTCGATTCATGGTGTGGTGTGGGCCAGCGTCGAACGGCACTGGGTGACGGCCCAGCGCGAACCCAACGAAATCCGCGGGCGGGTACAGCGTTTCTGCTTGCAGGGTCTCGGAGTCGCTCCCGATGTGATTGCGGCCGTACTCACTGACGCGCCGCAGCATCAACCTGGTCTGGCGAGTCGCCGTTGATGGAGTCGACCCGCTGCGCCCTGCGCTCGGCTGAACTTGCGATCGCCACTAGGTCGGTCCCAGGGCATACGCGCCGGTCTCTGGATTGTGGTACCAGCCGCTGGCTGCCTGGGTGCCGCCGTCGACGTGGATCGTCTGCCCAGTGATATAGCTCGACATATCAGACGCGAGAAACACTGCTGCGCCTGCCATCTCGTCGGTATGACCCGCGCGTCCCATCGGAACTGTGCGGCCGAACCTCTCCTCAGAACCCGGGGGTGCGATGCGCATGATCCCTTCCGTCAAGGTGATGTCGGGGGCCAGGGCGTTGACCCGGATGCCGTGTGGCGCCAGCTCGAGGGCCGCGGTCTTGGTGTAGTTGATGACCCCTGCTTTGGCAGCCGCATACGTTGCGTAACCCGGTGCGGCACGTACGCCTTCGATCGACGTGACGCTGATGACACTGCCCGTCAACTTGTGCTCGACGATGCTTCGGGCCACTCGTTGTGTGCACAGGTACACGTGGCGCAGATTGGACTTGTACAGCGCGTCCCAGCCGTTCTCGCTGGTGTCGAGGATCCCGGACCAGAAGACGCCTCCGGCGTTGTTCACCAGGATCGTGACCGGTCCGAGTTCGGCTGTGGTTCGCGCGAGTGCGGCGTCGACCTCTGTGCTGTCCCGGACGTCAGTGGTGATGCCCAACGCGCCGATTTCGTCGGCGGCGGCCGCGCACGACGCGGGATCGCGTTCCCAGATCGACACCTTGGCGCCGAATGCCGTCAATCCCGCCGCGATGCCCCGGCCGATGCCGGCGCCGCCACCGGTGACAACTGCGACGCGGTCGTTCAAGAGGATGCTCGCCGGATCGATCGCCATGAACTAGAGATCGTATATTTGCTGACCAACGTCATCGGCTGGAACAACGTACCGGTGCGAGTGCTGGGCTGAGTCACCGTTCGTCGACGTCTCCAGCCTGATTCCGTGAGTTAGCTGGCCGGCGCGAGCCGCAGCTGATCCGCTTGACGTTGTCGGTGGGTGGGTGTTGACTGATTTCATCGAACATACATTCGAACATCAGTAGTAACACCCGTACCGCAGGAGTAAGTGATGACGGCTGTTCTCGCCGCCGATCAGCCGCAGTATGACCGCGCTGAGCAGCTGAAACAGCTGCGCCGGCAGATGGCGGCGGTGTCCGGGAAGGTCGGCTCATCTCGACGCGGCCACGTCCACGCTCCTACTGTTGTGGCCGACCTGCTGCCGGATTCACAAGCCCGGCTCCCGGTTCCGCAATTGCTGGCCGGCGTGTTGCCCGATGCGTTGCCACGGGGGTCGGTCGCGGTGCTGTCCGGCGCCCGGTCGCTGCCGGTGAGCATGGTGGCAGCGGTAACGGCCGCAGGCGGAAATGCGGCCATTGTCGGCCAGCCGGATATCGGCCTGCTGGCCGCCGTGGAAATGGGAGCCGACCTGAGCCGGCTCGCGGTGATCCCGGATCCCGGGACCGACCCGGTGGAAGTTGCGGCGGTGCTGATGGACGGGATGGATCTGATCGTGCTGGCATTGGGCGGGCGCTCGGTGCCGGTGACCCGGGCCAGGGCCGTGGTGGCCCGTGCTCACCAGAAAGGCTGCACGCTGCTGGTCACCGATGGCGACTGGCAGGGTGCGTCGATTCGGCTCACAGCTCGGGTCTGCGGCTACGAGACCACGGCGGATACGCCGGGGTTCGGGCGGATCAGCAAGGTCCGGCTCCAGGTGTGCGCCGAGGGCCGGGCGATCAGGCGGGCCCGGACGGGGTAGTCGGTGGCTTCCCGGGTTTTGGCGTTGTGGTGCATGGACTGGCCCGCGGTTGCCGCAGCGGCGGCCGCGGGTCTGCCCGCGACGTCGCCGGTCGCCGTCACGCTGGCCAACCGGGTGATCGCCTGTTCATCGGCGGCCCGCGCGGTAGGCGTGCGGCGGGGGCTGCGGCGACGCGAGGCGTCGGCCCGGTGTCCGCAATTGCATGTGGTGGCCGCCGATTCGGATCGCGACGCCCGCTACTTCGAAGGGGTTATCGCGGCGGTGGACGATCTGGTGCCCAGCGCCGAGGTGCTGCGTCCTGGCCTGGTGGTGTTGCCGGTGCGGGGGCGGCCCGCTTCTTCGGATCCGAGCAGCAGGCCGCCGAGCGGTTGACCGATGCGGTGGCCGCCGGCGGAGCCGAATGTCAGGTCGGGGTGGCCGACCAGCTGTCCACCGCGGTCTTCGCCGCCCGTGCGGGCCGTGTCGTGCCGCCCGGACAGGATGCGCTGTTTCTGTCGGCACTGTCGATCCGGCAACTCGCCACCGAGCCGAGCCTGTCCGGCCCTGGCCGCGCCGATCTAGCAGATCTGTTGTGGCGGATGGGAATTCGCAGCATCGGGCAGTTCGCCGAGCTGTCGCGTACCGATGTGGCGTCCCGGTTCGGTGCGGACGCGGTGAGCGCACACCGGTTCGCCCGCGGTGAGCCGGAACGCGGGCCGTCCGGGCGTGAACCACCGGACGAACTCGACGCCGTACTGCCCTGCGATCCGCCGATCGACCGGGTCGACGCCGCGGCATTTGCCGGGCGTTCGCTGGCCGCCGCGCTGCATCAGACGTTGATGGCCGCCGGGGTGGGATGCACCCGACTGGCTGTCCACGCCGTCACCGCCAATGGCGAAGAGCTGAGCCGGGTTTGGCGATGCGCCGAGCCGTTGACCGAGGATGCCACCGCCGACCGGGTGCGCTGGCAGTTGGACGGCTGGTTGAACACCCGCATTGTGGCGGATCGACCTACCGCGCCGGTGGTGCAGTTGCGGCTGCAGGCGGTGGAGGTGGTGTCGGCGGGGGCGTTGCAGTTACCTCTGTGGGGCGGCCTCGGCGAAGAAGACCGGATGCGGGCCCGCCGCGCGCTGGTGCGGGTGCAGGGTCTGCTCGGCCCGGAGGCGGTGCAGGTACCGGTGCTGTCCGGCGGTCGCGGGCCGGCCGAACGGATCACGTTGACACCGCTGGGCGACGAGCCGGTGCCGCGCGCAGACCCGGGTCGGCCCTGGCCCGGTCAGCTGCCCGAGCCGTCACCGACGGTGCTGCTCGACGATCCGGTAGAACTGCTTGACGCTCAGGGCAACTCGATTCGGGTGACAAGCCGTGGGTTGTTCTCCGCCGATCCGGCGCGGCTGACCTCCCGCGACCGCGACGATCGGCTGCGCTGGTGGGCCGGGCCATGGCCGGTCGACGAACGCTGGTGGGATGACCGGCTTGGGGCCGGTCAAGGCGGAAGTCGCACCGCCCGCGTGCAGGTGCTGCTGGAAGGCGGGCGCAGGTCTGATCCGGGTACCGCGCTGCTGCTGTGCTACCGCCAAAGGAGGTGGTATCTGGAGGGAATCTACGAGTAACAGCGTGTCTCGGTCACCCCAGCCGAGCGGCAAACGGTCCCACCCGCTCGATGAAGCGGTCGAAAAATCTCGTCGGATCTGCCTGAACGGCGATCAGTGCGTTGGGCTTTCGGCCCCATCGTCCTGACCAGTCGGTGACCGTCATGCCGCGGGTCAGCGTCCCGGTCAGTTCGACGTCCACCGTCGCCTGCCGGGCGTCGACAAGCTGTGGGTCCAATGCGACCGCCGCGGCCAGCGGATCGTGCAGATGCGCCTGAAAACCGTGGCCCAGATCGTGGTAGGACTCCAGGTAGAACCGCGTCGCATCCTCGATCACCCGAATCAGCGGGTTGGACGCCGTCGATCGGGTTCCCCGCGCGTCCTCGGCGTTCAACGCGGTGGTCGTCGATTCGGCCGCGGTTGCCAGGCGGGAGAGGATGTCCGGGGTGATCGCGATCTGCCGGGTCACGTCCAGGCCACACAAGATCGGAAGGTGTTGCGGCGCCGTGTCTCCCGCCGATTCGGGGGACCAGGCGGTGAACACCTCGGCCGCCGCATCAGCGTCGAAGGCGATGTTCCACTCCGCCACCGGGTTGGTGTTGCCGCGGTAGTCGTAGGCGCCGCCCATGATCACCAACCGGCGCAGCAGCGTCGGCAGCGCAGGCTCCTTACGCAATGCCAGGGCCAGATTGGTCAGCGGCCCGGTGGCCACTCCGATCAGCTCTCCGGGATGCTGATGCGCCGCCGTGACCCACGCCGTCGCGGCATCGTCGTCGCACAGCTGCCGATCGGTCGGCGGCAAGTCGGCGTAGCCCAGACCCCGTGGCCCGTGGACTGCGCTGTCGGCGGGTGCGGGGGAGTTCAGTGGATGATCGGCGCCCCGGAACACCGGCACGCCGTCGACGCGGCACAGGTCGAGCAGGCCGAGGTTGTTCTCGCAGACCTGTTCTACCCCAACATTTCCACCGGTCGATGCGATGCCGACCAATTGGGCGTCGGGGCTTGCCAACAGGTAGATCAGCGCGATGGCATCGTCAACACCGGTGTCGACGTCGGCGAAAACTGGGGCGGCGGCCACTGCGGAAACAATACCGTCGGCTAGTCGGACGCGGACTGCTACCAGTGCACTCCGGGCACCAGTCGCGCGGCCCGCTTGACCGGCCCGGGCATCCGAACGCGGGCTGCGACCGCGCGCGCCGGACGCTTCGGCCGACGCGACGACGGCTGTTGCATTGAGGTTTTCGGAGCTTCCGGAGTTTCGGACGTAGCCTCTCCACGCGCGGCCGCCGAGTCCGGATAGCCGAGGAAGATCTGATGCAGGACTCGCCGCGACAGCTTGGGGACGAAATAGAGCCCAGCCTCGGACAGTGTGCCCAGGGGGGTGTCGATGCGCGACGGCTTGTCGATCAACCCGCGCACCACCATCGCGGCCGCGTGCTCGACGGTGATCGGAGGAACCGGGTTGAGCCGCCGGGACGGTTTGATCATCGGCGTCGCAACCAAGGGCATGTGGATGTTGGTGAACGTGATGTGGTCGGAAAGTGTCTCGGTGCCAACCACTTCGGAGAATGTGTCGAGCGCGGCCTTGGTGGGCAAATAGGCACTGTACTTCGGGCTGCGGGCCTGCACACCGGCGCTGGACACGTTGACGACGTGACCGAACCGGCGCTCGCGCCAGTGCGGCAGCAGCGCCAGCACCATGCGCACCGCGCCGAAGTAGTTGACCGCCATCACCCGCTCGTAGTCGTGCAGTCGTTCGGTTTGGTTGACCACCGAGCGACGGATCGACCGGCCCGCGTTGTTCACCAGATAGTCGACGTGGTCGAAGCGGCCCAGGATGTCCTTGACGGTGTGTTCCACCGAACCCGTATCGGTCACGTCGCAGGTGAAGGCGTAGGCCTGTCCGCCGTTGGCGCGTATCTCGCCGACCAGATCGTCGAGTGCGTCGCCGTTACGGGCCAGCGCGAACACCACAGCACCCCGTTCGGCCACTGCGACGGCCGACGCCCGGCCGATGCCGCTGGAGGCGCCCGTGATGATCACGTGCCGACCGACCAGCGGTCCCTGCGGGTCGTCGCGGCGGGCTCGGTCGGGGTCCAGGTGCTCGGCCCAGTACCGCCACAGCGCGGGCGCGTAGCTGCCGAACTCCGGCACCGCGATTCCTGTCCCGCGCAACGCATTCTGCGTGTGTTCGGAGATGAATGTCGGCGCCAGGTCGACGACGTCGAGAACTTCACCGGGGATGCCTAGTTGGGTGGCGACCATGTTGCGCCACACCTTGGGTCGACCGCCCACTTTCAACAGTGGCGTCGCCATCGACCGGGGCAACGAACCGCGCAGGGGTGGCAGGCCGGCCGCGGCGGCGATGCCACGGTAAATGCCGCGCAGTCCAATGGTTTTCGGAGAAGTCAGGTGGAATGTCTGGCCGTCGCGGCCGTCGGCGTGCATCAGGGCGACCAACGCGTCGGCAACATAGTCGACCGGGACGATGTTGGTTCGCCCGATGTCGGGCAACATGATCGGCGTCAGACGGGGCAGTACCGCCAGCTTGGCCAAAACGCCGAAGAAGTAATACGGGCCGTCGATCTTGTCCATCTCTCCGGTGCGCGAATCGCCCACCACGACCGCCGGCCGGTAGATCCGGTGCCGTAGGCCGGCCGCCGAGCGGACCAGCAACTCGGCTTCGAACTTCGTCTGGTGATACGGCGTCGGCAGCTGTTGTCCGATGTCGAAGTCGGCCTCGGTGAATTCGCCGTGGAAGTCCCCGGCGACCGCGATCGACGAGACATGATGCAGCGTCGCATCCAGCCGGGTCGCCAATTCGACGACAGCGCGGGTGCCGTCCACATTGGCGGCGCGCTGCTCGGCCTCGGCCGCGGTGATGTCGTAGATCGCCGCGCAGTGCACCACATGCTCGACGTCGCCCAGCTCGGCGATCGCCTCGTCGGTCAGCCCTAGTGCTGGCTCGATCAGCTCGCCGACCAGCGGTTTTACCCGCTGACCCCAGTCGCCGGCCAGCTTCTCGAAGCGGCCCAGGGACTGACGGCGAACCAGCACCCACACCTCGGCGTCCGGCTTAGCGTCCAAGAGACGGGACACCACGCGGCGCCCGATAAACCCGGTACCGCCGGTAACGACATAACGCATGAGACACATGGTGCGCCCGGCCGGGTCGCGCGTCAACCGATCTGGCCGAGAACCTGCAGACCGCTGAACACGAACCCGCACATGGTCACGGCGAACACCAGACCGGCGGCGGTCACCACCGAACCGGATCCCGCCATTGCGCGGATGATGCCGGTCTTCAAGCCCGCCCCGATTTCTTCTTTGAACCGGGAGATCAGCAGCAGGTTGTAGTCGGATCCGACGGCCAAAAGCAGGATGACCGCCAAAGCCAGCACGACCCAATACAATTCGATGCCCACGGTCGCCTTGCTGGCGTGGGCCTTGGCCGCCACGGCGTCCACCGTCAGGCGGTCATACCCGTGCTCCTGGAGAAGCTGCAGCGTCACGGCGAGCAGTTCGCTTTCCCGTGGCGACCAGGGGGACGACTCCGCGCCGCGATGGACAGTCTCGGTCACAGCGCCTAACGATAAGGCGGCCGCGGCAGTACTACCCAGTACCGTATTGCGGGATGTAGGCGATCAGTAGCTGAAGTCGCGGATGCCGTCCCAGTCGACCAACGTCCAACCCATCGCCGGACTGCCGGTGATCACCACCCGGCCGAGGTTGGGCAGCGGATGGCTGGTCGCCAGGCTGTCCTTGGGGTTCTTCACGTTCATCAGCGTCCAGTACACGATCGACTGAGCGTGCGAGAACGCCACTGGCCTGCTGCTGCCGCTGTCATAGATCTTCTGCACGGCAGCTGTGAACCTGTCGTTGAACTGCACACCGCTGATCGAGCCGGGGACGGCGTCTTTCACGTCGCCGTTCAGCCAATCCGCCGGCGCCAGCAGGTAGGTCAGGTCGGCGCGCTTCGACGGGGTGTTGTTGTATTTGCCCGCCTCGATCTCACGCAGACCCGGCAGGATTTCGACCCGCTTGCCGAGCGCGTGGGCCAGCGGCGCCGCGGTCTCCTGGGTGCGGACCATATCGGAGGCGTAGACGTCGTCGAAGTTGTTGCGGGACAGTTGGTGGGCGAGCTGTTCAGCCTGGCCTTGCCCTTCCTCGGTGAGGCTCGGGCCGGGAACGTCGGTGTTGATGAGGTGGGCTGCGTTGCTCTGCGACTCGGCATGCCGGATGAAGGTCAAGGTGATGCTGCGCGCATGCGGTGATCCCGAGCAGGCGCCGACAATGATGACGGCGGCGAGTGCGGCAGCGGCTTTCCAGACGATAGAGCGTTTGCGCATGCCGATAAGCCTGCCCTGCCGCGGGCCTCGATGTGAAGCGTTTGCCCGGGTTGGCCGAAGAAATCAGGTGCGGGCGCGCTTGCCGGGGCCGGATTGCCGGGTGATGAAATGGCAGGGATGGGCTCAGTTGCCCGATTCCACCGATGCAGAGGAGACCCGAAATGGCGATCGACCCGAAAGCCGTGGGCGCGACCACCGAACCGATGCTGTTCGAGTGGACCGACCGCGACACGCTGCTCTATGCGCTCGGTGTCGGCGCCGGTACCGAGGACCTGTCGTTCACCACCGAGAACAGTCACGGCATCGACCAGCAGGTGCTGCCGACGTATGCCGTGATCTGCTGCCCGGCGTTCGGCGCGGCCGCCAAGGTCGGATCGTTCAACTGGGCCATGCTGCTGCACGGTTCGCAGGGCATTCGGCTGCACGCGCCGCTGCCCGCCGCGGGCAAGTTGTCGGTAACCACCGAGGTGGCCGACATCCAGGACAAGGGCGAGGGCAAGAACGCGATCATCGTGCTGCGCGGCCGCGGCACCGACCCGGATACTCAGACGCTGGTCGCCGAGACCTTGACCACATTGGTGATCCGGGGCGAGGGCGGCTTCGGCGGAGATCCGGGCCAGCGACCCGTCGCGCCGGAGATTCCGGACCGTGAGCCTGACGCCCGCATCGCGCTGCCCACCCGTGAGGATCAGCCATTGATCTACCGGCTCTCGGGTGACCGCAACCCGTTGCACAGCGACCCGTGGTTCGCCAGGGAACTGGCCGGCTTCCCCCGGCCGATCATGCACGGGCTGTGCACCTACGGGTTCTCCGGTCGCGCACTGATCGCCGAACTCGGCGACGGCGACGCGAGCGCCATCACCTCGATCGACGCCCGGTTCACCAAACCGGTCTTCCCCGGCGAGACGCTGACCACCCTGATCTGGCGCACCGAGCCCGGCAAAGCCGTGTTCCGCACGGAAGCATCCGGCACCGACGGCGTCGAGGCGCGGCTGGTGCTCGAGGACGGCGCGGTGGAATACCGGACCTAATTTGTTGCATCCGGTTTACCGAAGCCGTTGACGTGGCAGTCCGGGGCATGGCATTCAAACTCACCTACAGCGACGGGCAGTCAACCGACTACGACGACGGCACCAATTGGGAAGTCGACAACGGCGTCGTCAAGTTGGGCCGCGAATCGGGGAAGTGGACGGTGTTCGTCTCCCCGAGTCACTGGGCAACGCTGGAACTGGAGACCGGCGACGACACCGACAAGAGCGACGATCACAAACACGATGACAAGGACGACAAAGACGACAAAGACGACTGACTGAGGATCAGCCGGCGAGCTGATGCGCGAGCCGCTCGGTGAATTCCCGCACCCGGTCGGGGTTGTCCAGCGCGTAGCTGGCGGCAGTGGCGCGGTCGCCGTCGTCGCCGTGCCGCACCAGGATTCCGGCACCGTCGTCCTGCACCGCGTCGAACGCGTCCTCGTCGGTGATGTCGTCGCCGAGGTAGATCGGCAATAACGGGCTGGACCCATCTTTGTCGCGGATGTGGTCGAGCACCCATCGCAACGTTCTTCCCTTGTCCCAGTCCACATTCGGACGAAGCTCGATCACCTCACGTCCGGTCGTGACGCGAAGCGCGGTGCGCTGTCCGGCCCGTCGTACCGCTGCGGCGACCTCCCCGACGCGGTCACGTGCAGCGTTGCGGTAATGCACGGCGACGCCGAACCGTTTGTGCTCGACCACCACGCCCGCAATGTCGCCGAGCTGATCGGCCAGTTCACCCGCTGCCTCCGCCAACACCGGCACGCTCTGCGCCGCTTCGGGGTTCTGATGGTGAGCGCCGTCGGGGCCGGTCAGCTCGAATCCATGACTGCCCGCGTACCAGATACCGGGCAGGCCGATTCGCTGCCGCACGTCGGCCAGATCGCGCCCGGACAGGATCGCCACCGGACACCGAGCGCTCAGCGCCGTCAGCGCGTCGGCCGCGCCGTCGGCCAGCCGGGCCGCATCGGGGTCGTTGACGATCTCGGAGAGTGTGCCGTCGAAATCGAAGAACACCGCGGGCCGGCGTTCGGCCGTCAGACTCAGGATTTGCAGGCCGTCGGGCAGCTCGGACATCCGCCGGTCGCCGGTACGAACCACGATGTCCGGCAGACCGCCGACCACCGCATCGGCGCCGCGACGTGTCAGCGCATCGCCGTGTCCGCTTGGGTCGAGGCCGATCACCAGCGCGAATCCGCCGGAGCGCGCGGCCGCCACACCGTCTTCGGTGGCGGTGACCACAGCGCACCGGCCCGGCCGCACCGCCAGCCGGTCTGCGGCCTCGACCAGGTCTGCGGCATCGCTGTGGGCGAAGCGGACACCGGCGTCGCGAAGGCGTGCCACCAGCGCGCCCGGGTCGTCGAGGGCGAACAACACCGCGTCCTGCCGGCGCGGATCGATGGTGACCGACATGCCCCGCCTGCCTTCCCGGCCCGCGGTCGCGGTGCCGGTAGTCAGGCTAGTCGGTGCCCGTCAGACCGATTTCCTGTCGAACAGCAGAATCGAGTCCTGGCTCAGCATGTCGAGGCGTGCCACGCCGATCTTGATTCCGTCGGCCAGCTCGTTGATGTCGGCTCCCGCGTCGTAGTCAGCGGTGATCCCGAACACCAAGTCGTCGGCATAGCTCATCACCGCGATCCCGGTGCGCAGCTGCAGCGCGATCGGTGGGATCGGTAGTAGGCGAACGACGTTGTGACCCATCATCTTCAATCGACGGTGTGGGCCGGGGACGTTGGTTGCCAACGTCGCGATGCCGCGCTGCGGCAGCCGGGTGAGAAAGCGAATCATCCACGAGGACAACATGAACGGGACGTAGCTGGTCGCGGTGACGGCGATGTTGCCGGCCTGACGCTGACCGCCTTGCTTGGTCCTGGTCAACCGGCTGTGCACCGCGCGCAGCTGCTGGATCGGGTCGTCCTGCTCGACGGGAAGGTAGGGCAGCATGATCGACAGGCGGTTGCCCGGTTTGTCGAGAGTGTCGCCTGTGCGCACCGATACCGGCACCAGGGTGCGCAGCGAGTCCGCCCGGGGTCGTTCGCCGCGGTGCAGCAGGACGGACCGATAGCCCTCGGTGATCGCGGCCAGCGCGACGTCGTTGACGGTCACGTCGAACTTGCGGCAGATCTGTTCGACGTCGTCCAGGGGAACCCGCACCGCGCGGTACCGGCGCATCGCGGTGACCGGCCCTACCAGCGATGATCCCGGGGTCGGTCGGAGCAGGCTGCCGGCGATCTCGGCCGCGCCGCTGACCGTCCGGCTCATCGCGTCGGTGATGCCGGTGGCGGTTCGCCACAGATTGCTCACCGGGTTGCTGCGCGGGTTGGCATCCGGGACCGGCATGAGGTGCGGGTGCCTGGTGGCCCGTTTGGCGACGGCGGGCCGGGCGAACACATCGCCGTCGATCTCGTCGCACAGTCGGGTGAGTATCCGGCTCGCCGAGATGCCATCGGCCATGCAGTGGTGGATCTTCATCAGCATTGCCCAGCGGTTGCCCTTAAGGCCCTCGATGACCCAGCACTCCCACAGCGGTCGATCCCGATCCAGCCGGCGTTCCAGCACGTCGGAGACCACCTGGAACAACTCGGTGTCATCGCCCGGTCGCGGTACGGCAACCCGGCGCACGTGGCGGCTGAGGTTGAATCCCGGATCGTCGACCCATTGCGGTGCGCCGACGTCGAAGGGCTGGGTGCGCAGCATCTGCGTACACCGAGGTATCGCTTTGATGCGTTCTGCCAGAACGGCTTTGAGTTTGTCGTAGTTTGGCGCCGAACCGTCCATGATCGCGATTCCGCCGATCGCCAGACTGACGTTTCGGTCCGAATCCTCCGCCATGAGGAAGCCGGCATCGAGCGTATTGAGTTGCTCCACGACTTGTCACCGCCGTTTCACTGCAGGGGATTGTGGTCAAGTATTGGTGCTGACCACTGGTCAGAGGTGGCGGCAGGATTAATTCGTGTAAACAACTGGGGTCGGTTGTGTGGCAACGCCGTTGGAAATCGAGCAGCGGTGTTACTTGCGTGACGGTCAATTCTCACTGATACTGCCGCCGTCTGAATCTCTGAGAACTCCGCTGGGACAACGCCCTTGAGGATATCGGCCCGTGCGGCCTAAGCGAATGTTGTTGTATTGAGCCCGTGGAGAGTGTCGACGGCAGGATAAGGAAGCAACGATGAAGACCCCCATTGCGAACTTGCCCGATTTCGCCGCGCTCGAGCCGTTCTTTCAGATCATCGTGCAAGGCCTACAGGGCTTTGTTCAGCCAGGGCACTTCTTCGATCTCATGGCCGAGTACGTGATCACGGTGCCCGGATACTCGGGTGGCCCGAGCGCTGAGCATTCCTGACTATTCGAACATATATTCGATACACTGAGCGGGTGGGTTGGAGCAACGGGCCGCCGGGCTGGGCCGAGATGGAGCGGGTGCTTGCCGGTAAACCGCGCCGCTCCGGCACGCCAACCGTATGGACTCCGGCGGATGAGGCGCCCTGGTCGCGCAAACGGATCGCCTACCAGCCGCCGGACGAAGACCGGCCGGTTCACTCGTCCGTCCCGTACGCCGAGTTGCACACGCATTCGGCGTACAGCTTTCTCGATGGGGCCAGCGCGCCGGAGGAACTGGTCGAGGAGGCGGCCCGGCTGGATCTGCGCGCCATCGCGCTGACCGACCACAACGGCCTCTATGGAGCGGTGCGGTTCGCCGAAGCGGCCGTGGAGCTGGACATCAGCACGGTCTTCGGCGCCGAACTGTCATTGGGGCCGGGGGCCAGGACGGACGATCCCGATCCGGCCGGCCCGCATCTGCTGGTGTTGGCTCGCGGCCCGGAAGGCTACCGGCGGCTGTCGCGGCAGCTGGCCGCGGCGCATCTGGCCGGCGGCGAGAAAGGCAAGCCACGTTTCGACTTCGACACGCTCACCGACGCCGCGGGCGGGCACTGGCACATCCTCACCGGTTGCCGCAAAGGCCATGTCCGTCGTGCGCTGGATGCCGGCGGACCGGACGCGGCTTCTGCGGCGTTGGCCGATCTGGTGGACCGGTTCGGCTCCGACCGGGTCAGCGTCGAGCTGACCCACCACGGTTGCCCGCTCGACGATGAGGTCAACGCTGAATTGGCGCTACTGGCGACGCGATTCGGGCTGAGCAGTGTGGCGACCACCGGCGCGCATTTCGCCGCGCCGTCACGGCGCCGGCTGGCGATGGCCATGGGGGCGATACGTGCCAGGCAGTCGCTGGACGAGGCCGCCGGCTGGCTGGCTCCGCTGGGCGGCTCACATCTGCGGTCCGGTGAAGAGATGGCGCGGCTGTTCGCGCAACGTCCCGACGTGGTGACCGCCGCGGCTGAGCTCGGCGAGCAGTGCGCATTCGGTCTGGCGCTCATCGCCCCACAGCTGCCGCCGTTCCCAGATGTACCGCCCGGCTCAACCGAAGACAGCTGGTTGCGGGAGCTGACGATGGCGGGAGCCCGGCGCCGCTACGGTCCACGGGCTCACGCGCGCCCGGCGTATGCCCAGATCGAGCGTGAGTTGGAAGTCATTGAACGACTGCAGTTTCCGGGTTATTTCCTGGTGGTCTACGACATCACCCGATTCTGTCGGGAGAACAACATCCTGTGTCAGGGCAGGGGATCGGCGGCCAACTCGGCGGTCTGCTACGCCCTCGGCGTCACCGCGGTCGATCCGATCGCCAACGAGCTGCTGTTCGAGCGTTTCCTGTCACCGGTCCGCGACGGGCCGCCCGATATCGACATCGACATCGAGTCGGATCAGCGGGAGAAGGTCATCCAGTACGTCTATGACAAGTACGGCCGCGACTACGCGGCTCAGGTCGCCAACGTGATCACCTATCGTGCGCGGATCGCCGTCCGCGACATGGCTCGTGCCCTGGGCTTCTCGCAGGGGCAGCAGGACGCGTGGAGCAAGCAGATCAGCAACTGGGGCGCGCAACCGTCCGACATCGACGATGTTCCCGAGCAGGTCGTCGACCTGGCCAACCAGATCCAGAACCTGCCCCGGCACATGGGCATCCATTCCGGTGGCATGGTGATCTGCGACCGGCCGATCGCCGACGTCTGCCCGGTGGAATGGGCCCGCATGGAGAACCGAAGCGTGTTGCAGTGGGACAAAGATGATTGCGCGGCAATAGGTTTGGTCAAATTCGATCTGCTCGGCCTGGGCATGCTCTCAGCGCTGCACTATGCCATCGACCTGGTGGCCGAGCACAAAGGCATCGAGGTCGACCTGGCCAAGCTGGACCTGTCCGAATCGGCGGTGTACGAGATGTTGTCGCGCGCCGATTCTGTCGGTGTGTTCCAGGTGGAGTCGCGAGCGCAGATGGCCACCCTGCCGCAGGCTCAGGCCCCGAGTGTTCTACGACCTGGTGGTCGAGGTCGCGTTGATCCGTCCCGGGCCCATCCAGGGCGGCTCGGTGCACCCGTACATCCGGCGTCGCAACGGCCTGGACCCGGTCGTCTACGACCATCCGTCGATGGAGCCGGCGCTACGGAAAACGTTGGGAGTGCCGCTGTTTCAGGAGCAGCTGATGCAACTTGCGGTGGACTGTGCCGGCTTCTCCGGCGCCGAAGCCGATCAACTGCGGCGCGCCATGGGATCCAAACGGTCGACCGAACGCATGCGACAGTTGCGCGGACGGTTTTACGACGGCATGCGTCGGATGCACGGCGCCTACGACGACGTGATCGACCTGGTATACGAAAAACTGGAAGCGTTCGCCAATTTCGGTTTTCCGGAAAGCCATTCGCTGAGCTTCGCGTCACTGGTCTTCTACTCGTCGTGGTTCAAGCTGCACCACCCGGCGGCGTTCTGCGCGGCGCTGCTGCGCGCGCAGCCGATGGGTTTCTACTCGCCGCAGTCGCTGGTGGCCGATGCCCGCAGGCACGGGGTGGCGGTACACGGCCCCTGCGTGGCCGCGAGCCTGGCGCACGCCACGCTGGAGAACGCCGGAACCGAGGTTCGGCTGGGGCTGGGTGCTGTTCGTCATATCGGCGACGACCTGGCCGAAAGACTGGTCGAAGAACGAAAAGCCAACGGCGCCTTCGCTTCATTGCTGGATCTGACCTGCCGACTGCAGCTGTCCGTGCCGCAGACCGAAGCGCTGGCCACCGCGGGGGCGCTGCGCTGCTTCGGGATGTCCCGGCGGGAGGGGCTGTGGGCGGCCGGCGCTGCCGCCACCCAGCGGCCGGACCGCTTGCCGGGGGTGGGTTCGTCGTCGCACATCCCGTCGCTGCCTGGGATGAGCGAAGTGGAATTGGCCGCGGCCGACGTGTGGGCGACCGGCGTCTCGCCGGACAGCTACCCGACCCAGTTCCTGCGGTCGGACCTCGACGCGATGGGGGTGACACCGGCCGACGCGCTGCTGTCGGTGCCCGACGGCGAGCGGGTGCTGATCGCCGGGGCGGTCACGCACCGGCAGCGGCCGGGTACGGCTCGGGGTGTGACGTTCGTCAATCTCGAGGACGAGACCGGGATGGTCAACGTGCTCTGCACACCGGGGGTGTGGGCGCGGCACCGCAAGGTGGCGCAGACTTCGTCGGCGCTGCTGATCCGTGGTCAGGTCCAAAACGCCAGTGGCGCAATCACTGTCATGGCGGAGCGGATAGCCAAGCTCACGTTGACGATCGGATCGAAGTCCCGTGACTTCCGGTGAGCCTCCGTGCTATGCGCCCGGCGTCGTCCAAACCTTGGTCGGGGTGATCGCCAACCGGGTGCTGAACGCATCCATCGAGATCCCCTCGGCCGATTCCAACTCCTTGGCCTGTTCGCCGTACTTCGCCCAGTAGGGAGCGTCG
Source organism: uncultured Actinomycetota bacterium (assembly GCA_963741555.1). Taxonomy (GTDB): domain Bacteria; phylum Actinomycetota; class Actinomycetes; order Mycobacteriales; family Mycobacteriaceae; genus Mycobacterium. Next base: position 275,682 of record CAVUIH010000001.1, read on the forward strand.
TCGCGGCAATTCACGTCGGTTGCGTCGATCGCCGCGGTGCCGCCGATGGCGATGATGCCGGCGCCGTTACCGTCTGAATCCAGGTTCAGGCTCACTTCAGGGTGCGCCTTGATGTGGACGACCTTGGCGGCCTGTGGCATGGAGTACACCGTCAGCCTGGTGCCGTCGAAGTAGAACCACACCAGCCGGGGCACCGGTTGGCCCGACTTGGCGACGGTGGTCAACCACCCAAAGTTGTCCGACTCGAGCCTGCCGACTACCTCTTGCGTGAGTTCGATGCTCATAGCTGCGAATGTAGTCTCGCGCCATGACCCTGAATTTGTCCGTCGACGAAGTCCTCACCACAACCCGATCGGTCCGCAAGCGTCTCGACTTCGACAAGCCGGTGTCCCGCGACCTGCTGATGGAGTGTCTCGATTTGGCGCTGCAGGCACCTACCGGCTCCAATTCGCAAGGCTGGCAATGGGTTTTCGTCGAGGACGCCGAAAAGAAGAAGGCGATCGGCGAGGTCTACCTGGCCAATGCCCGCGGCTATCTGAGCGCACCGGGCCCCGAATTCGCCGAGGGCGACACCCGGGGTGAGCGGATGGGCGCGGTCAGAGATTCGGCGACCTATCTCGCCGAGCACATGCACGAAGCCCCTGTCCTGATGATCCCGTGCATCGAAGGCCGCGAGGACTCTTCTCCGTTGGGCGGGGTGTCTTTCTGGGCGTCGCTGTTCCCGGCGGTCTGGAGCTACTGCCTGGCGCTGCGCTCGCGGGGGCTGGGGTCATGCTGGACGACACTGCACCTGATCCGCGGCGGCGAGGAGAAGGTCGCCGACATACTGGGCATTCCCTACGAGAAGTACAGCCAGGGCGGGCTGTTTCCGATCGCCTACACCAAAGGCACCGACTTCAAGCCGGCCAAGCGGCTGCCCGCGGAGGATCTCACGCACTGGAACGCCTGGTAACTAGACCGCTGGTACTACCGCTCCGCTCGAACCCCGTGCTGCCGCCATGCCTCGATACACCGCGACCGCGGCGGCATTGGCCAGATTCAGTGACCGCCGTCCGCTCAGCATCGGGATGCGGATCCGGTCGGTGATGTGGCTGTCGGCCAGCGTTGTCGCATCGAGCCCGGTGGGCTCCGGGCCGAACATCAACACATCGCCGGGCTGATAGCTGACGTCGGTGAACAGTTGCGTCGCGTGGGCGGTGAACGCGAACACCCGATGCGGTGCCAGCGCCGTCCAGGCGTCATCCAACGATCGATGCACCGTCACCGAAGCGAGGTCGTGATAGTCCAACCCGGCTCGACGCAGTTTGGGTTCGGACAGGTCGAAACCCAGCGGCTCGACCAGGTGCAGTTCTGCTCCGGTCACCGCGGCGGTCCGGATCGCGTTGCCGGTATTGGGCGCTATCCGAGGGGAGAAAAACAGCAGGCGGAACACTTGACGATCATGGCAGTCCTTCGTGAATGGGGCGTTGTCAATATGGGCCTGTTGTGCCCAAGCGCGCGACCCGAGCTGCCCGCCCTGGGCGACGATCTTCAGCGGCCCGGCACAGTGCGGCGGCCTCTGAGTCAGGGTCGACGGGTTAGCTGCCAGTCCACGACTGCGCGTGCGCCCGCTCAATTGGAGACAACATCCGGATAACCGAATCTTCCGTTACCGGGAACTCTGGTGGGTAAAGCGGCATCGGGAGCACCTGTGGGCCAAATTCACGGGCCGCCAACAATTTGCTGGACCGCTCGGTGCGGTATCTCGCGCGGTTCGGTGAACTCTGTCTGTTCAGTAAGAATTGTGGTCTCGGTAGCCGCTGACTGGCATACTCGTCGAATTGCCAGGCGTATATCGCTTGCCCGTCGCCCGGGGTGAGCGCAATTAGCAGGAAGTCTCATGAACGACGCGCTAACACTGCGATTCAGCGGGGCGGTCACTAGTACCGCTGTGGTCTGGTGACGATGTTTGCCCGCGCCACGCGGGCCATCGCGCCGGGCAAAAGTGGCGTCGCCGGCAACGACAGCGCTGAGGCCGGATCGGAAAAACGACCGGCTTCATGGTCGCTGCGAAATTGGCCGGTCCGGTGGAAAGTCGTGGCCATTGCCGCGGTGCCATTGCTGGTGGCCATGATTCTCGGTGGATTCCGTATCGCGGGGGCCATCACCGATGCGCGCGATCTTCGGTTGGCCGCCGATCGCGCCGAGGTTCTTCCGGCGATCACCAAATACATGTCGGCGCTCGACGTGGCCCTGCTGGCCACCTCCAACGGCGGTGACGTCGAGGGCGCGAAGAAGAACTACGACGCGCGCAAGCACGAACTCGAAGCGCGGCTGGCCGGGACGAATGTCGCCTCCGACGTCGACACCGGGATCAACGTCCTCCTCGACAACGGCCAGACGCTGTTGGACGCGGTCGCGACGAACGGCATGCCGTTGCGGCTGCGGGTCACCACCTACGCCCCGATCCTGTTGACCGCCGAGAACACGATCGACGGGTCGGTACGAGTCCGCGATGAGCGCATCCGCGCCGCCGCGCAAGGACTGAGCCGCGCTATCGGGGCCCGCGGCCAGATGATGATGCAACAACTGCTGATCACCCGTGGGGCTGATCTGCCCGAGCCCGAGCTGCGCACGTCGATGATCACCCTGGCCGGTACCGAGCCGTCGACGCTGTTCGGGATGGCTGAGGTCCTCGGTGTCGGCTCACCGGAAGCCAAAACGCTGCAGCAGCAGATGGTGACCCGGATGTCGGTGGATTCTGACCCGGCCACCCAACTGGTCAACAACCCGACCTTGCTGAAGTCGGTGCAGGTCACCGACGGCATCGCCGCGCAGATCATCAAAGACACCACCGATCTGGTGACGAAGTCCGTCGAGAACCAGGCCCACAATCGGCACAACGCCGCGATCCGCGACACCGTCCTGGTGCTGGCCGCCATCGCCGCCGCGCTGGCGATCGTGTTCCTGGTGGCGCGCTCGCTGATCCGGCCGTTGCGGGTGCTGCGTGACGGTGCTCTGAAGGTCGCCCATGAGGATCTCGAGCGCGAGATCACCAGGGTGCGCGCCGGCGACGAGTCGCCGCCCGACCCGCTGCCGGTGTACACCACCGAAGAGGTCGGGCAGGTCGCGCACGCGGTCGACGAACTGCACACCCAGGCACTGCTGTTGGCCGGTGACGAGTCTCGGCTGCGGCTTCTGGTGAACGACATGTTCGAAACCATGTCGCGGCGCAACCGGACGCTGGTCGACCAGCAGCTCTCGCTGATCGACCGGCTCGAGCGCAACGAAGAAGACCCCGAACGGCTGGACAGCCTGTTCCGGCTCGACCACCTGGCCGCCCGGATGCGGCGCAACGGCGCCAACCTGTTGGTGCTGGCCGGTGCGCAGAGTTCACGCGGTGATCAGCGCTCCGCGGTGGCGTTGTCGTCGGTCATCCACGCAGCCGCCTCCGAGGTCGAGGACTACCGCCGCGTCGAGACGTCGATGGTGCCCGACTGCACGATCGCGGGCCCGGCCTCCGGAGACATCGTCCACCTGCTCGCCGAGTTGATCGACAACGCGTTGCGCTACTCGCCGCCGGCATCGCCGGTGCGGGTGTCGGCCGGGTTCCGCAACGACGGAGCGGTCCTGCTGCAGGTCGTCGACGTCGGGCTGGGCATGACCGACGGGGACCGGCGCATCGCCAACATGCGGCTGCGCGCCGGGGGAGAAGTGACCCCGGACAGCGCCCGCCACATGGGTCTGTTCGTGGTCGGCCGGCTGGCCGACCGGCACGGCATCCGGGTTCGTCTGCGCGGTTCGTCGATCGAAGACGCGCGGTCGGGCACGACCGCCGAGATCTACCTGCCGTCGACGGTGCTGGCCTCCGCCGACGGCGCCCCGGCTGCGCCGCGCGACATGGCACCGCCGATCCCGACCGCTGCCGCCCCGTCCGATTTGCCGACCGCCGTGCCGGACGACAGCGATGCGGCATCGCTGCTCGATGCCGCCGAGCTCAACGGCTCGTCCGAGACCGAGTCGTCAGTCAGCCTGCTGCCCCGACGCCGACCCGGTACCAGCGGCATCACCGGCGCCCCGGCTGATGCACCGCCCGCTGCCGAGGAAGAGCCGACTCAGCCTGCGGCGCAGCCTGTTTCGAATACCTCGTCGTTCTTCGGCTCGCGGGGGCGATTGAACCGGGAGAACCGCCAGCGCAGCAAGGCCGAGCCGGTCGCGCCCGAGCCGGTGCCGGTGCCGCACGGCGACGTGCCGGAGGTGGACGGGCCGGAGGTCGACGATGTCTGGACCGCCGAACCCGCCGCACCTGCGGCTCAGCCGGCCGATGACGATCTGATCTATCAGCGAATGCTCTCGGAATGGCTCGTCGACCCGCACGACATGGCGAGTAGCCCCGATCTGGATTGGCAGACGGTGTGGGACCGCGGCTGGTCCGCCGCCGCCGACATCGAGAACGTCCCCGTCCAGGCGCACACCGATCAGGGCCTGCCGGTGCGTGATCCCGGCGCCCGGTTGGTGCCCGGCGGTGCTGCGACCGAGCAGAACGGAACCGCGCACCACGGTGCCGGCGACGACAACGGGTTAGCATCGAACGGCGTACGCGACCCTGAGGCCATTCGCGCCTCGATGAGCAGTCATTTCGGCGGCGTTCGCGCTGGACGATCGCACGCCCGCGAGACAGACCAAGGACCCGATCACGCATGAGTTCTGGCTCCGACAATTCGCTGGACTGGCTGGTGTCGAGTTTCGCCCGTGAGGTCCCCGGGGTGGCACACGCCGTGTTGGTGTCCGTCGACGGCCTGCTGATGGCGGCCAGCGAACACCTGCCGCAGGAGCGGGCAGATCAGCTCGCCGCGGTGTCCTCAGGCCTGGCGAGTCTGGCGGGTGGGGCCGCGCAGCTGTTCGAAGGCGGCCAGGTGCTGCAGTCGGTGGTGGAGATGCAGAACGGCTACCTGTTGTTGATGCAGGTCGGCGACGGGTCGCATCTGGCAACGCTGGCCTCGACATCATGCGACATCGGCCAGATCGGCTACGAGATGGCGGTGCTGGTCGAGCGGGTGGGCAACGTCGTCCAGTCGTCCCGACGCGCTCCGCTACGTTCGTGAGCCGCGATGGACAATCGCGAACCACACGACGCGCCGCAGCCCGCGGCTGAGGCGAGCCTGGTCCGCCCGTACACCCTGACGGCCGGACGGACCAAGGCCAGCGTCGAGCTTCCGCTGGAAGCTCCGGTGCAGACCTTGCAATCGGCGATGTATCACCGATGGCCGCGGGGCGACGTGCGCGGCCGGATCGTCCAGCTGTGCGTCAAGAGTCCATCAGTGGCCGAAATCTCGGCTCGGCTGGATTTGCCGCTCGGTGTTACCCGCGTGTTGGTCGGCGATCTGGTGACTTCGGGCTACCTTCGAGTGAACCGGACATTGACCGAACGCTCGACCCGCGATGAACGCCGCGAACTGATAGGAAGGACGCTCCGTGGCCTACGAGCGCTCTGATGCGCGGGCCCGCCCGCGTCCGAAGTCGCGCGATTCCGCCTCGACCAAAATTGTCATCGCCGGAGGATTCGGCGCAGGCAAAACGACGTTCGTCGGCGCAGTTTCGGAGATCATGCCGCTGCGGACCGAGGCCATGGTCACCGACGCCTCCGCGGGCGTCGACATGGTCGATGCCACCCCGGACAAACGCACCACCACGGTCGCGATGGACTTCGGCCGCATCACCCTGGCCGAGGACCTGGTGCTGTACCTGTTCGGTACGCCGGGGCAGCGCCGCTTCTGGTTCATGTGGGACGACCTGGTCCGCGGTGCGATCGGCGCGGTCATCCTGGTGGACTGCCGGCGGCTGCAAGACAGCTTCGCCGCGGTCGACTTCTTCGAGCACCGCAACCTGCCCTTCCTGATCGCGGTCAACCAATTCGACGGCACACCAAGGTTTCCCGTCACCGAAGTGCGTAAGGCTCTGACGCTGGCCGAACACGTCCCGGTGATCAACGTCGACGCCAGGAACCGCAGGTCGGCGACCGACGCGCTGATCGCGGTCAGCGAATACGCGTTGGCAAGCTTGTCGCCAACCGGCTAGTGCACTGGAGCGATTGCGAGTTCGTCGGTCGAGATTTCCGCGACGACGAGGACCTGAGCCGGCTGCAGACCGAGCGGGTGGTGTTCACCGAATGTGATTTCAGCGGGGTCAATCTCGCCGAGTCGCAACATCACGGATCGGCGTTCCGCAACTGCACGTTCAACCTGACGACGCTGTGGCACAGCACTTTCCGGCAATGCAGCATGCTGGGTTCGGTGTTCGTACGGTGTCAATTGCGGCCGGTCACGTTCGACGAAGTGGACTTCACGCTGGCGGTGCTCGGCGGCAACGACCTTCGTGGCATCGACTTCAGCGGCTGCCGGCTACGGGAGGCCGGTCTGGTGGAAGCCGATCTGCGCAAGACCCTGCTGCGCGGCGTCGACCTGACCGGCGCCCGCACCACCGGAACCCGGATGGACGACGCTGATCTGCGCGGCGCGACGGTCGACCCGTCGCTGTGGACGACGGCTTCGCTGACGCGGGCGCGTATCGACATCGAGCAGGCGCTCGCGTATGCGGTGGCCCACGGACTGCGACTGGGCGGCGGCTAACGCTTGAGCCGGATACTCCATCGGACATAGCCCGCATAGAACAGCGACAGCACCGCGAGCATGCCCATGTCGAGCAAGAAGATGTGCTTGGAGTGCTGCCAGATCGGGTCGTTGGTCGGAATCTGCTTGACCTTCACCAGATCCGGGAAGTCGATCGACGACGCACCCGCGGCATAACCCCAACGCCCGGGCGTCAGCCAGGACAACTGGTTCAGACCCGCCCGGCCCGTCACCGGGATCATCCCGCCGGCGAGCACCAGCTGCGACATGATCGATACCACCAGCAGCGGCATGATCTGCTCGTTGGACTGCGCCACCGCCGAGAGCATCAGGCCGAGAATGGCTGACGCCACGCATGTTCCGGCGACCGTCACGAACAGCGAGAACGTCGAGTTGTCGAAGAACGGGGGATGCGCGGTCGGCGCGCCCTTGCCGAGCCGGACGATGATGGTCGCGATCGCCGCCTGGACGGTCGCGAAAATGCAGAAGACGGTGACCTTGGCCAGCAGATAGGCCATCGTGGACAGCCCGACCGCCTGTTCTCGCTTGAAGATCGGCCGCTCGCCGATCAGGTCGCGGATGGTCAGCGCCGTCCCCATGAACACGGCCCCGATATTGAGCAGCACCATGATGTACTGCGGCTGGGTCGGAGCCAAGCCCAGCGGATCGGCGGGACCGAGACCCGGTTTGGGCCCCTTCACCGTCAGCGACAACGCCCCGATGAGGAACGGCAGCACCGCCAGGAACACCGAGTAACCGCGGTCGGAGATCACCAGTCGCACTTGGCGCCGCGCGATCGTCGACAGCTGACGCAGCAGGTCGCTGTGCACCGGATCGCCCAAATCGGCAGGACTTTCCAAGACCGGCGCCCGGGACTGGTTCCCTCGGCCGCCCTGTTCCAGGAAACGGCGGTTGGCCTCGTCCGGGTCGGCGCCCACGTTGGCGAAGATGTCGGCCCAGTTGGTGGTGCCCAGCGCCGCGCCGACCTGGCTGGGCGGCCCGTTGAAGGCCATCTTGCCGCCGGGCGCGATCAGCAGGATCTGGTCGCAGACGTCGAGGTAGGACACCGAGTGCGTCACCACCAGCACCACACGGCCGGCGTCGGCGAGCTGCCGCAGCATCAGCATCACCTGACGGTCCAGTGCCGGGTCGAGGCCCGAGGTCGGCTCGTCGAGCAGCAGCAGCGACGGCTGGGTCAGCAGCTCCAGCGCGACCGACGCACGCTTGCGCTGGCCACCGGAGAGCTTGTCCACCCGGGTGTCGGCATGCTTGGTCAGGTCGAGTTCCTCGAGCACCTGCGCGACGACCTGGGCGCGCTCCTCTTTGCTCGTGTCCGGTGGCAGTCGCAGCTCGGCGGCGTATCCCAACGCCTGGTTGACCGTCAGCTGGCGGTGCACCACATCGTCCTGCGGCACCATCCCGATTCGGCTACGCATCGTCGCGTACTCGGCGTGGATGTCGTGGCCTTCGAAGGTGACCGTTCCGCCGCTGGGACGGGTGTATCCGGCGATCAGCCGCGACAGCGTGGTCTTGCCCGCGCCGGATCCCCCGATGATCGCCGTCAGCGTGCCCGGCCGCGCCGTCAGGGAAATGTTGTCCAGCAGTTGCTTGCCGTCGATCTTGAACTGAACACCGTTGACTTCCAGGCCACCGCTGCGTGTCGCGGCTTCGGTGCGGCGGATCAGGTTGCCGTTGGTCAAGACCAGGTCGATGTTGCCGATCGTGACCACGTCGCCCTCGTTGAGCACCGCCGAGCCGACGCGCACGCCGTTCACGAACGTGCCGTTGATACTGTGCGCGTCCCGGATCTCGAGTCCGAGCGGCGAATCGACCAAGAAGGCGTGATGGCGCGACGCCAGCACGTCCTGGATCACGATGTCGTTGTCGTTCGCGCGACCGATCGTGGCCGAGCCCGGCGGCTTGTTCGGCGTCAGGGACCCGGGCAGGATCGCCTGGATCATCTTCGTCGCGAGGTTGCCCGATTCGGGCGGTTTGCTGAGCGGCGCCGGTCCCAGCTCGGTCTTCGGTGCGTAGTTCGGTGCCGGGGGCGGTGGTTGCCGGTGTTGCGGCGGCTGAGCGCTCGGCGGATACGCCGGCGGCCGCTGGGCGGCGGGCTGATAGCCCGGCGGCGGTGGCGCCGAGTACGCCCGCGGTGGTCCCGGCGGGGGAGGAGGGCCCGGCGGCCTCAACCCGGCCTGCGGGCGGGGCGGCGGCTGCGGTGGGGGTGCCGGCCGTGCCGGTGCCGACGGGCTCGCAATTGGCATCGATGTGGTCTGCGGTACCAGCCCGACGTTCCCCTGGTGGCGCCCGATCTCGAAAGTCAGTTGCGGCCCATCGGGATTGCCGATGTTGATGGCCTGCCCGTCGTGGATGTCGACCACCGGCGCGCGGCGCCCGTTGACGAAGGTCCCGTTCAGCGAACCGTTGTCGATGGCCACCCATCGGCCTTGCTCGAAACGCAACAGCAGATGTGCCCGAGAGATCAGGGGATGGGTGATGCGCATGTCGGCGCGCAGATCGCGTCCGACGACGACGTCGTGACCCGCTGCGAACGTGCGTTGTGACCCGTCGTAACGAACGGTCAGCACGGGCGGTGCTGCTTGACTCATCGCCCCAACCTTAGCTGGCTCACTGAACCGACTGTATCGGCCGCCGTGCGCTCGGCTCCGAACGACACGGGCCGTTAGGCGAGCCGGTCCGGGGCGCCGGTGACCACGCAGCGGGTGCGGCTGTAGATCGTCGGCATGCACCGGTTGCAGTGTGTACAAGCCGAATGCACGCTGCGGCCGTCGCGCGCGATCCGGTTGATCAAGTCGGGTTCGGCCAGCAGCGCCCGGCCCATCGCGACGAACTGAAAGCCTTCCGCCATGGCCAAGTCCATCGTTTCCCGGTTGGTGATCCCGCCGAGCAGAATCAGCGGCATCGTCAGCTCAGCGCGGAAACGGCTGGCGTGGCGCAGTAGGTATGCCTCGCGGTAGGGGTATTCACGAAGGAATTTCTTGCCGGTCATCCGCATGCCCCAGCGCAGCGGCGGTTTGAAGGCGCCGGCGAATTCCTTGAGCGGGGCGTCGCCGTGGAACAGGTACATCGGGTTGACCAGCGAGCTGCCCGCGGTGAGTTCGATGGCGTCCAATGCGCCGTCGTCCTGCAACCACTTGGCCGTAATGAGCGCCTCGTCGACGGAGATGCCGCCGCGCACGCCGTCGGTCATGTTGAGCTTCGCGGTCACCGCGATCTGATCTCCGACGGCACGCTTGACGGCTAGTACCATGCCGCGAGCCACCTTGGCCCGGTTCTCCAGCGAGCCGCCGAATTCGTCGCTGCGACGGTTGATCAGCGGGCTCAGGAATGAGCTCGCGAGATAGTTATGCCCCAAATGCACTTCGACAGCATCGAATCCGGCGTCGACGGCCAGCCGGGCGGCGTTGGCGTGCGCGGCGATCACGTCGTCGATGTCCGCACGGCTGGCCTTCTTGGCGAACCGCATGCCGATCGGGTTGAAGAACCGTACCGGGGCCAGCGCGGTGGCTTTGTTGGAGCGGGCATTGGCGACCGGGCCGGCGTGGCCGATCTGCGCGCTGACCGCCGCCCCCTCGGCGTGGATCGCATCCGTCAGCCGACGGAAGCCCGGCACGGCTTCCGGGCGCATCCAGATCCCGTTCCCTTCGGTTCGACCGCCCTGCGACACCGCGCAGTAGGCCACGGTCGTCATGCCGACCCCGCCCGCGGCCGGCTGCCGGTGGAACTCGATCAGGTCGTCGCTGACCAGCGCGTTGGGCGTGCGGGCCTCGAAGGTCGCCGACTTGATGATGCGATTGCGCAGCGTGATGGGCCCGAGCTTCGCGGGTGCCAGCACGTCCGGGGCTTCGGACATGGCAGGAGCTTAATGGCGATCGCAAGTTCGGCGGAGCCGAACGCAGCGGGTCGCCATCGATCGGCCCGAGCGTCAACGCGAGCGTGCATGCCAAACTGGAGGATGTGGGTGCAATCACGTTGGACGGCAAATCAACGCGCGACGAGATCTTCGTCGACCTGAAGGAGCGGGTGGCCGCGCTGACCGCGTCGGGGCGCACACCGGGCCTGGGCACCATCCTCGTAGGCGACGACCCGGGGTCGCAGGCCTACGTCCGTGGGAAACACTCCGACTGCGCCAAGGTCGGTATCACCTCGCTGCGCCGCGACCTGCCGGCCGACATCACCCAGGCCAAGCTCAACGAGACCATTGACGAGCTCAATGCGAACCCCGAGTGCACCGGCTACATCGTCCAGTTGCCGTTGCCGAAGCATCTCGACGAGAACGCCGCGCTGGAGCGGGTCGACCCGGCAAAGGACGCCGACGGACTGCACCCGACGAACTTGGGCCACCTGGTGCTCAACACCCCCGCGCCGCTGCCCTGTACCCCGCGCGGCATCGTCCACCTGCTGCGGCGGTTCGACGTCGAGATCGCCGGCGCGCACGTGGTGGTGATCGGCCGCGGTGTGACGGTCGGTCGTCCGCTGGGCCTGCTGCTGACCCGTCGCTCGGAGAATGCGACAGTCACGTTGTGCCACACCGGAACTCGTGACCTTCCTGCGCTGACCAGGCAAGCCGACATCATCGTGGCGGGTGTCGGTGTGCCGCACATGCTGACTGCGGACATGGTGCGCCCCGGTGCGGCCGTCGTCGACGTCGGCGTCAGCCGGGTGGACGGCAAGCTGGCTGGCGACGTGCATCCCGACGTGTGGGAGGTCGCAGGTCATGTGTCGCCGAACCCTGGTGGTGTCGGCCCACTGACCCGCGCGTTCCTATTGACCAACGTCGTCGAGTTGGCCGAAGCGCGGTGAGCGTGCGCCGACTGTTTCGCCTGCAGTGGCCGGTGATTGCGGTCGTGCTGATTTTCGTGGTGGCGTTCGGTCTGGCGGCGGCGAATTTCTGGCGCCGTGGCGCATTGCTGATCGGCATCGGGGTCGGGTTGGCGGCGGTGTTGCGGTTGGCACTCACCGATGACCGGGCCGGGCTTCTGGTGGTGCGCAGCAAGGGAATCGACTTCGCGACGATGGCATCGGTCGCAGCAGCGATGGTCTACATCGCCTGGACTATCGATCCGCTGGGAACGCGCTAGACCCCTGGGATTCCTGTTATACCGTTGCCGTTAGCGATGTTTGCGATCTCCGTCGGACAATACGTCTGTATCGCGATCGTGGTGAAAAGCTGAGCCATCCGCGGGGACATGCCGCGGTGAGCCACGCTGGATGCCGCAGCGGCGAAACTGCCGCCGGGTTGGGCGATCATCGGGCACAGCGACTGGCCAACGGCCATCGCGTTTCCGGGCTCCCCGTACTCGATGCCGGCGTGGCTGAGTGCGTCGATGAAGTTGTCGTCGCTCGGGTCTGCCTCTCCCGGCGCCGAAACGGCGGTGGCAACCGTGATCAAACATCCGATACCGAGCAGCGCCCGTACGGTCAATGGCTGATTGTTCAGCCGCGCCATCCAGCTGCGACCCATACCATCCCCCAAAGTCTTGTGTGGTCTGCATCGAACATTGGTCTACCGCTGTCACGTCGAGAACACGGTGACGTAAAAGTTCGCATACGTTTCGGGCGACGCGCCTCGACACGTGTTGCGCCACCGCGGTTAATGTCGCCGGGTGACTCACAATGCAGGGCATGACGCGTGAGATGTCGCGGCAGGCGTTTCTGCGCGGCGCCGCCGGCGCATTGGCCGCCGGCGCGTTCTTCGGCTCCGCCCGCGCCGGCGGCGAACCGGTCATCTCCGGTTGGGACGGGCTGTCCAGGGCCATCGGCGGGCAGGTCATTCAACCTGGGGGACCGCAATTCGGTTCAGCCAAACAGGTTTTCAACACTAACTTCAACGGGCTGACGCCGGCGGCGGTGGTGACCGTGACATCACCGGCCGATGTGCAGAAGGCGATGACGTTCGCCGCCGCCAACAACCTCAAGGTCGCTCCGCGCGGCGGCGGACATTCTTACGTTGGAGCGTCCACCGCCAACGGCACGATGGTCCTGGACATGCGGCAGTTGCCCGGTGACGTCAACTACGACGCCGCGAGCGGGCTGGTGACGGTGACGCCGGCGACGAGTCTGTATGCGATGCACCAGGTGCTGGCGGCCGCGGGCCGCGGCATCCCGACGGGCACCTGCCCGTCGGTGGGTGCGGCGGGTCACGCGCTTGGCGGTGGGCTGGGTGCGCACTCCCGGCACGCCGGCTTGATGTGCGACGCCCTGCGGTCGGCGACGGTTGTGCTGCCCAACGGTCAGGCGGTTACCGCGTCGCCCAACAGCCAGCCCGACCTGTTCTGGGCGTTGCGGGGCGGCGGTGGCGGCAATTTCGGGGTGACGACCTCGCTGACTTTCGCCACTTTCCCGACCGGCGAGGTCGACGCGGTGAACCTCAACTTCCCGGCACAGTCGTTCGCGCAGGTGCTGCTCGGTTGGCAGAGCTGGCTGCGCACCGCCGACCGGAGCAACTGGGCGCTGGCCGAGGCCACCGTCGACGCGATGGGCACGCACTGCAGCATCCTGGCGACCTGCGCGGCCGGTTCGGGTAACAGCGTGGCGTCGGCCATCACGTCAGCCGTCGGCATCCAGCCCGCCGGCGTTGAGAATCACACGTTCAACTATCTGGACTTGACGAACTATCTGGCGGTCAACAATCTCAACCCGTCGCCGCTCGGATATGTCGGTGGCTCAGACGTTTTCACGAGTCTGACGCCGGAAGCCGCGCAGGGGATGGCCGCGGCGGTCGACGCGTTCCCGCGGAGCGCCGGTCGCATGCTGGCGATCATGCACGCACTCGACGGCGCTTTGGCCGACGTGCCTGCCGGGGCGTCGGCCTTCCCGTGGCGACGGCAGTCGTCGCTGGTGCAGTGGTACGTGGAAACAGGCGACCCGTCGGCGGCTTTGGGTTGGTTGAGCACGGCGCACCGCGCGGTGCAGCCGTATTCGGTTGGCGGATATGTGAATTATCTCGAAGCCAACCAGTCGCCCGCGCGGTACTTCGGCCCGAATCTGTCTCAGCTCAGCGCCGTTCGGCAGAAGTACGACCCTGGCCGGGTGATGTTCTCCGGCATGCCGGTGTGATCCTCGGCAGTTATCCCCAGTTGCGATTTGATCCACAGCTGGGCTTCTGACGCGTCGCCATGTCGTTCCCAATCGCTACAATTCGAACATGCGTTCTAGTAGTCGGGAAGAGATCGTCGACGTGTTCGACGCGCTCGAGGCTGACTTCAAGCGCGCCCTGGACTTGTCGTTCGATGTGCTGACCACCCCCGAACGGCTGCGGGTATTGGCGCGGTGGGAACAGATGCGCCGCTGGCAACCCGCCGTCGAACACGCACTGATCAATCAGCTCGCCGCCCAGGCCGACCCGACCGAGTTGGGCGGGAAGCTAGCTCCGGCGTTGGCCAACCGGTTACGGATCAGCCGCGCCGAAGCCTCACGCCGCATCCACGAGGCCGAAGACCTGGGTGAGCGGCGGGCGTTGAACGGGGAGCCGTTGCCGCCGGTGTTGCCCGCTACCGCCGAAGCGCAACGCAGCGGCACCATCGGCGCTGGCCATGTCGCGGTGATCCGCGGCTTTTGGCATCGGTTGCCGGATTTTGTCGACATCGAGACCCGCGCCAAGGCCGAGGCGCAGTTGGCCCGACTGGCCGGCGAGCATCGCCCTGATGAGCTGGCGAAGCTGGCCGACACGCTCACCGACTGCCTCAACCCCGACGGCGACTTCAGCGACGTCGATCGGGTCAAGCGTCGCGGCGTCACCATCGGTCGCCAAGACATCGACGGCATGAGCCCGATCAGCGGCCACCTCACCCCCGAGGCGCGGGCCACTATCGACGCTGTCTTCGCCAAGCTCGCCGCACCAGGCATGTGTAACTCCGCAGATGACGAGCCGTGCGTCAGCGGCACACCCTCCGAAGCTGCCGTCCAGGGCGATACCCGCAGCGCCGGACAACGCAACCACGACGCCCTGCTCGCCGCCGCCCGCGCGTTGCTGGCCTCCGGTGAGCTCGGTCAACACAACGGCTTGCCTGCCAGCATCGTGGTCACCGCCACGCTGCAGGAGCTCGAAGCCGGCGCCGGCAAAGCGCTCACTGGTGGCGGCACCCTGCTGCCGATGTCCGATGTGATCCGGCTGGCTTCGCATGCCCACCACTATCTGGCCATCTTCGACAACGGCAAAGCATTGGCGCTGTATCACACCAAACGCCTGGCCTCGCCGGCCCAGCGAATTGTGTTGTACGCCAAGGATCGTGGTTGTTCGTTTCCCGGCTGCAGCGTGCCGGGCTATCTCTGCGAAGTCCACCACTGCGACCCCTACGCCACCAACCCCGTCACCGACGTCAACACCCTGACTTTTGGCTGCGGCCCCAACCACGCACTCGCCGAACAAGGCTGGACCACCCGCAAAAACCAGTACGGCGACACCGAATGGATCCCACCGCCACACCTCGACCACGGTCAGCCCCGCACCAACACCTACCACCACCCCGAAAAATTGCTCCGCGACGACGGCGACGACGAGCCCGAGTGAGCTGGCGCTGCCTCGATCAACCGGCCTAGTACGGCAGGGTTGTCGGCAGCACTGTGGCTTTGTCAAGGCAGAAGTTCGATACAGCCGCGCCGATCACCAGCGCGGACAGATGCATGTTCAAGCCGCTCGCACTGTTCTCCTGTCTCACTGCTGCCACTAGCGGATCGAAGCCGACGACGGGAAGCCGGTCGCACAATTGCCGGCCGTACGCGGGTGAGGCCGCGGGGCTACCGTCCGGAACGCCCACGTTTTTAACACCGAACAGATACGCGTTGTCGTTTTCGTCAGCATGGGCCGGCGGTGCAGCGCTCATCGCCAGCACGCAACCGACGACGAGCGATGTCAGTTTCACACCACGAACCATAGCCGCGATCAGTCGACGTCAGGACAGCGTCGCGCGCACGCACACCGTGACGTACGGCAGCGAAAGACCTCCGGCGTTGGCCAGCGCCGGATGTGTTGCCAGCAATTGACGGACCTGGTCCAGCGTCTTGGTGCGGACTTCGGTCGGCGACATGATGCAATAGCTACGCGACGCGACCAAATCGATCAACGCTTGCGGCGTAAGGTAATTGGTCCACTCGACCTGGTGGCGCTCGATGTCGGTGAAGGGTTCGGGCAGTGTGACGTGGTCGCGCATCGGGTCTCCGTCGCGCCCGATGATGCTTCCGAGTTCCCGCACCCAACCGAGCCGCTCGTCGCGGGTGTTCCACACCAAACCCAGTCGCCCGCCCGGCCGCAGCACCCGGGCCAACTCGGGAATCGCTCGCGCCGGGTTGAACCAATGCCACGCCTGAGCCACGAGTACCGCGTCAACACTGTTGTCTGCCAACGGAATTTCCTCTGCGGTGCCGAGCAGCGCCGGGGTGTCCGGCAATGACGTGCGCAGCATCTCCAGCATCTCGGCGATCGGGTCGACGGCGACGACGTCCAAACCGCGTTCCACCAGCCGGGCGGTCAGCTTGCCGGTGCCGGCACCGAGATCGAGCACGTCGCGGGCACCGGCGGGCAGCAGCCAGTCGATCGCGTCCGGCGGATACGACGGGCGGCCGCGTTCGTACGCGGCCGCTTCAGAGCCAAACGACAATGAGCGGGCCTGAGAAGATCGGGTCACCGCGAACACGCACCTTCGGCCAAGTCGAGCGTCTGACGCACCAGGTCGCCGACGGCGTCGGTTTCCACCAGGAAGCCGTCATGCCCGTAGATCGACTCGACGACCTGCAGGCCGTCGCATCCGGGCAGCAGCTCGGCCAGCTCTTCCTGCAGCCGTAGCGGATAGAGCCGGTCGGAGGTGATGCCGCCGACCACCGCCGGAACCGGGCAGCCACGCAGCGCGGCGGCGACACCGCCACGGCCGCGGCCGACGTCGTGGCTGGACAGCGACTCGGTCAACACCACATAGCTGCCCGCGTCGAACCGCGACACCAGTTTGCCGCCTTGATGTTCCAGGTAGCTCTGCACGGCGTAACGACCGCCGGCCGACGGATCTTCGTCGACCTGTGGGTCGTTGGCGAAGCGGGTGTCCAGCTCCACCTCGCCGCGGTAGGTCAGATGCGCGAACCGTCGCGCGACATCCAGGCCGTCTTCGGGGCTGCGTCCGGTGCCGTAATAGTCGCCGCCCTGCCAGTTCGGGTCGGCTTTAATAGCCGCGATCTGGGTGCACTGGGTGCCGATCTGGTCAGCGGTGGCACGTGCGCCCACAGCCAGCAACAGACCCGAGCCGACCCGATCGGGATAACCGAGGATCCATTCCAGCGCCCGGGCTCCACCCATCGACCCGCCGAGCACAGCGGCGACGTCGGTGATGCCCAGCGCTTCCAGCGCGGCGACGTCGGCGGTGACCTGGTCCCGCACCGAGATGAGCGGAAACCTTGAGCCCCAAGGCTTTCCGTCAGCAGAGAGTGAACTTGGCCCGGTCGAGCCGCGGCAGCCGCCGAGCACGTTGGTGGCCACCGCGCACCAGCGGTCGGTGTCGATCGGCGCACCGGGTCCGGCGATGCCGTCCCACCAGCCCGGCGTCGGATGTCCGCGCCCGGCCGGCCCAGTGATGTGCGAGTCTCCGGTCAGCGCGTGCAGCACGACGACGACGTTGTCGCGGGTGGGCGACAGCTCGCCCCAGCGCTGCACGGCGATGCTGACATCGTCGAGCACCACGCCGCTTTCCAGCGTCAGCGAGCCGACATCGACGATACCGACCTCACCCTCGGCGGGCAGCGTCTGCGTCGGCACATCTGAGATTGTCATGTCGGGGCTCCTCAGAACGCCGCCACGGCGCGCGGGTCACCGCTACCGGCGTCGGCGCCACCGAATGCGCGAGCGGCTGCGAAGCCGAGTTCGAGGTCGGCCAGGATGTCGTCGATGCCCTCGATACCCACGGCCAGCCGCACCAGGCCGGACGTCACGCCGGTGGCCAGCTGCTCTTCGGCGCTGAGCTGGGCATGGGTCGTCGACGCAGGGTGAATCACCAGCGACCGCACGTCACCGATGTTGGCGACGTGGCTGTGCAGCTTGAGCGCGTTGACGAAGGCCTTGCCGGCCTGCGCGCCACCGGCCAATTCGAACGACAGCACCGCTCCGGTTCCCCTGGGCGCCAGCTTCTTTCCCAGCTCGTGCCACGGTGAGCTCGGTAGCCCGGCGTAGTTGACCAAGAGCACGTCGTCGTGGCCGGCGAGGTATTCGGCGACGCGCTGCGCGTTGGCGACGTGACGCTCGATGCGCAGGCTCAGGGTTTCGATTCCTTGGGCGACCAGGAAGGCGTTGAACGGCGATGCCGACGACCCGTAGTCACGCAGCAGCTGCACCCGGGCCTTGACGGCGAAGGCGGGTGGCCCCAGCTCGGCGTACACCACACCGTGGTAACTGGGGTCCGGGGTGGTGAAGCCGGGGAACCGGTCCTGCGTCCAGTCGAAGGTGCCCCCGTCGACGATCACCCCGGCGATCGCGGCGCCGTGCCCGCCGAGGTATTTGGTCGCCGAGTGCACCACGATGTCGGCGCCTTGAGAGATCGGCTGGATCAGGTACGGCGTGGCGATGGTGTTGTCGACGATCAACGGCACACCGTGGTCATGCGCGACCGCGGCGACACCGGGGGTGTCCAGAATGTCGATCTGCGGGTTGGAGATCGTCTCGGCGAAAAACGCCTTGGTGTTGGGGCGCACCGCGGCCCGCCACGAATCCAGGTCGTCGGGATCCTCGACGAAACTCACCTCGATACCCAGCTTGGGCAGCGAGTAGTGGAACAGGTTGTAGGTTCCGCCGTAGAGGCGCGGGCTGGACACGATGTGATCGCCCGCGGCGGCCAGGTTCAAGATGGCGAACGTTTCGGCCGCCTGGCCCGAGGACAGGAACACCGCGGCCACCCCGCCTTCCAGGGCGGCGATGCGCTGTTCGACGACGTCGGTGGTCGGGTTCCCGATGCGGGTGTAGATGTTGCCCGGGATTTCCAGACCGAACAGCGCCGCGGCGTGCGTGGTGTCGTCGAACGTGTACGACGTGGTCTGGTAGATCGGTAGCGCACGCGCGTTGGTGGCCGGGTCCGGGTGTTGGCCGGCGTGGATCTGCTTGGTCTCGAATGACCAGTGTGCGGTCGGATCGATGTCGGATTCGGAGCTCACGATGGGTGCCTTCGGGGAAGAGGGGTCGTTCGGATTCCGGCTCGGCCACGTCTCGGGGAAATTCGCGGATGTGGTCGACCGGCGCTGACGCGCTTAGCAGCTGCGACGCACAATGGACCAGCCCACATAAGTACGCATCAGGTTTCCCTGTCTACTCGGGGGGCCCGTCCAGACGGACCCGCGCTTGCCGACGTAGCCGCTGCTGGCTACTCAACCTGGTCGTCTCCCGGGGCACCCCACCGCGGTTGGAGGGTTGCCGGCCAGCAAGCCGGGGCTTGACGCTGGCGCTCATGACCTGGCAGCAGCGTATCGCACGGTGCCGACCTCGTGCCACTGGGTGCATCCGCGCATTGTGTCCGGCGGGTGGCGAACCGTCGCGCTGCACGTGCGAGGCGACACCAGGCCAAAAGCCCTTGCTAACGTGGCAGCAAGAACGCTTAGCTCTCCAAACTCTGACGCCGGGAGACAGATCGTGTGCGCTGAAAAGCCAACCATCATCTACACGCTGACTGACGAGGCGCCGCTGCTCGCGACGTACGCGTTCCTGCCGATCGTGCGAGCGTTCGCCGAACCGGCGGGTATCGAGATCAAGACCAGTGACATCTCGCTCGCCACTCGGATCCTGGCCGAGTTCCCCGACGACCTGACCGAAGAGCAGCGTGTTCCGGACACCTTGGGACAGCTGGGCCGGCTGACGCACGAGCCCGACACCAACATCATCAAGCTGCCCAACATCAGCGCCTCGGTGCCGCAGCTCCTCACTGCGATCAAGGAGCTGCAGGGCAACGGGTACAAGATCCCCGACTTTCCGCACTCGCCTAAGACCGACGAGGAGAAGGAGATTCGCGACCGTTACACGAAGTGTCTCGGTAGCGCGGTGAACCCCGTTCTCCGGCAAGGTAATTCGGACCGTCGTGCGCCCAAAGCGGTCAAGGATTACGCGCGCAAGCACCCGCACAGCATGGCCGAGTGGTCGCAGGCGTCACGCACTCACGTGGCGACCATGCGGCACGGGGATTTCTACCACGGCGAGAAGTCGATGACCCTGGACCATGGGCGAGACGTGAAGATGGAGCTCGAGACAAAAAGCGGCAAGACGATCGTGCTCAAGCCCAAGGTCTCGCTGCTGGACGGCGATGTCATCGACAGCATGTTCATGAGCAAGAAAGCGCTGTGCGAGTTCTACGAACAGCAGATGGAAGACGCCTACGAGACCGGCGTGATGTTCTCGCTGCACGTCAAGGCGACCATGATGCGCGTCTCGCACCCGATCGTGTTCGGTCACGCGGTGAGGATCTTCTACAAGGAGGCGTTTGCCAAGCACCAGGAGCTGTTCGACGAGCTCGGCGTCAACGTCAACAACGGTCTGGCCGATCTGTACGACAAGATCGAGTCGCTGCCGGCGTCGCTGCACGACGAGATCATCCGCGACCTGCACGCCTGCCACGAACACCGGCCAGAATTGGCGATGGTGGATTCAGCCAAGGGCATCAGCAACTTTCACTCGCCCAGCGACGTGATCGTGGATGCGTCGATGCCGGCGATGATCCGCGCGGGCGGCAAGATGTACGGTGCCGACGGACGGCAGAAGGACACCAAGGCGGTCAACCCGGAGTCCACCTTCTCCCGCATCTATCAGGAGATCATCAACTTCTGTAAGACGCACGGCCAGTTCGACCCGACGACGATGGGGACCGTTCCCAACGTCGGCTTGATGGCGCAGCAGGCCGAGGAATACGGTTCGCACGACAAGACTTTCGAGATGTCCCGAGGACGGCGTCGCCAACATCGTCGACCTCGAGACCGGTGAGGTTCTGCTGACGCAGAACGTCGAAGCTGGCGACATCTGGCGCATGCCCATCGTGAAGGACGCGCCGATCCGCGACTGGGTCAAGCTGGCCGTCACCCGGGCGCGTAACTCGGGCATGCCGGTGGTGTTCTGGCTGGACCAGGAGCGTCCGCACGAGAACGAGCTGCGCAAGAAGGTCAACACTTATCTGGCTGAGTACGACACCGAGGGCCTCGACATCGAGATCATGTCGCAGGAACGCGCCATGCGGCACACCATCGAACGCGCGATACGCGGGCAGGACACCATCGCCGCGACCGGAAACATCTTGCGCGACTACCTGACTGACCTGTTCCCGATCCTGGAGCTGGGCACCAGCGCCAAGATGCTGTCGATCGTGCCGTTGATGGACGGCGGCGGAATGTACGAGACCGGCGCGGGCGGCTCGGCGCCCAAGCACGTCCACCAGCTGGTCGAGGAGAACCATCTGCGGTGGGATTCGCTGGGTGAATACCTGGCACTAGGAGCGTGTTTCGAGGACATCGGCATCAAGACCGGCAACGAGCGCGCCAAGGTTCTGGCCAGGACGCTGGACTCCGCGATCGGCAAGCTGCTGGAAAACAACAAGAGTCCGTCACGCAAGGCCGGCGAGCTCGACAACCGCGGCAGCCAGTTCTACCTGGCGCTGTACTGGGCGCAAGAACTCGCCGCGCAGCACGACGACGAAGAGCTGCAGAAGCATTTCACCGCGTTGGCCGATGCACTGGGCAAGCACGAAGACAAGATCCAGGCCGAACTCGCCGAGGTGCAGGGCGAGCCGGTCGACATCGGCGGCTACTACCAGCCGGACCGGGAGAAGACGACCGCGGTGATGCGACCGAGCAAAACGCTCAACGAGGCGCTGGCGGCCGCAGACAGCTGACGGCGCGCCCGGTCAGCCCGGCCGCGGTGCGGGGCCGGCCAGGTAGTGTGCGGGGACCGGGCGCAGCCACTCGGTGAGCTGCGCGTCGTCCATGCCGACCAGCGGCGGGACGGCGAGGACATAGCGCGCGACTGCCAGGCCGAGTAGTTGCGATCCGACCAGGGCGGCGCGCTCGGCCGACAAGGCCGAATGGCTTGCGGCACTGTCCCGGTGGACCGCACCGGCGAGCCACCCAGGCATCGTCGCCGCGTTAGGCGGTCGGCTGGTCGGCGGCCTGAACCGGCCGGCTGTAGCGGTCGAGGAACTCGCTGATGACTTCGGTCACGCGTCCTGGCGCCTCGAACATGGGGATGTGCCCGACGCCGTCGAGAAGGGTCATCTCGTGATCAGCGGGCAAATGGTCGGTGAAATGGCTGCCGAACCTGCTGGGGGGAACGACCCGGTCTTTCTCGCAGAGCACCAGATGCGTGGGCACGTCGGTGTGCGCCAGCTCCATGAGTCCGGGCGTCAGCAGTGATTTGACCAACAGCTGGAAGTAGGCCGGGCAATGCTTGAGGTCGTCGACCACGGCGACGAGGTCTTCTTCGCTGATCCCGTCTGGCGATCCGGTGATGGGCAGGGTGCCTATCCGGCGGGCCATCGGCAGCCGCAACAGCCGCGGTCCGAGCAGGTGGGCCAGCACCCACACCGGCATACCGCCGACGAACTTGGCGATCACCTCGAATTTCGTCGGACTCCATGATCGCCAGCCGCCGGCCGGCGCGATCCCGGTGACGGTGCGTGCCCGGCCGCGACGTTCCAGTTCGAAGGCCACCCAGCCGCCCAGTGAGTTGCCGACAATGTGGGCGGTGCCCCAGCCGAGCTCGTCGAGTTGCCGTTCGACGTGGTCGGCCAGCACCGCGGAGCTAAGAAACCACGTGCCTGAACGGGGCCCGCCATTGTGGCCGGCCATTGTCGGGGCGAACACCTCGTAGCGCCCGGTGTCGGCCAACTGCGGGGCCACCTTCTGCCACACCAGCTGCGACATCAGGAACGGGTGCAGCAAAAGGACCGGTTCGCCGGACCCGAGATGGATTGGCGCGCGAGTCTTCGTCGAAGGCGAAGACGAGTGAGCGGAGCTCATGAGCGAGGAGCCGAGCGGATAGTCACAAAGCAGACAGTAAAGGCGATACCGCTGGTACCGCAAGAAGCGGTGGTTCCCGCGTGAAAAGATTGAGGCATCATGAGTAGCTACGCCGACGACGATGCAGAGCAAGGGAGCGATCTGGGGGTACCTCCCGCTTGCGGGGGCGAGGAGCGGCGTCGATGAATAACGGCGGATTGCGCCGGGTGTTCTCCGGCGTGCAGCCCACCTCCGACTCGCTTCACCTCGGAAATGCGCTGGGCGCCGTCAACCAATGGGCCCACTTGCAAGAGGACCACGACGCGTTTTTCTGCGTCGTCGACCTGCACGCCATCACCATCCCGCAGGACCCGGATGTGCTGCGACGTCGCACCCTGGTGACCGCCGCGCAGTATCTGGCGCTGGGTGTCGACCCTGCGCGCAGCACCGTCTTCGTGCAGAGCCACGTCGCCGCTCACGCCCAGCTGGCCTGGGTGCTGGGCTGCTTCACCGGGTTCGGTCAGGCCTCGCGGATGACGCAGTTCAAGGACAAGTCGACGCGGCAGGGCAGCGACGCCACCACCGTCGGCCTGTTCACCTACCCCGTGTTGCAGGCCGCCGACGTGTTGGCCTACGACGCCGAACTGGTGCCGGTCGGCGAAGACCAGCGCCAGCACCTCGAGTTGGCCCGCGATATCGCCCAGCGGTTCAACGGCCGGTTCCCGGACACCTTCGTCGTCCCCGATTTGCTGATCCCCAAGGCCACCGCCAAGATCTACGACCTGCAGGACCCGTCGTCGAAGATGAGCAAGTCCGCGGCCACCGACGCCGGGCTGATCAACCTGCTCGACGATCCGGCCCGGTCCGCCAAGAAGATTCGGTCTGCGGTCACCGACAGCGACCGCGACATCCGCTACGACCTGAACGCCAAACCCGGGGTGTCGAACCTGCTGAGCATTCAGTCGGCGGTCACCGGCACCGGCATCGACGCGCTGGTGCAGAGTTATGCCGGCCGCGGTTACGGCGACCTGAAGAAGGACACCGCCGACGCGGTCGTGGAATTCGTGACCCCGATCAAGGCCCGAGTCGACGAATTGCTCGCAGACCCAACCGAACTGGAGAACGTGCTCGCCGCCGGGGCGGTGCGGGCCGAAGACGTGGCCGCCAAGACCGTCGACCGAGTCTATGACCGGCTCGGGCTCCTGCCGAGACGTCCTTAGCGGGTCATCGTGAGCGAACCGGGCAAGCCAGGGATATTGGATCGGCTGCGGGCGCGGTTCGAGTGGTTCGACCATGCGATGCGTGCCAACGACTGGTTCGATGAAACTCAGGGGAACTTCTTCGCGGCCGGCCTCACGTACTACACCATCTTCGCGTTGTTCCCGCTGTTGATGATCGGCTTCAGCGTGGCGGGTTTCCTGCTGTCCCGCCGGCCCGATGTGCTGACTGCGATCGACAACAAAATCAGGTCCGCGGTGCCCGGCGCGCTGGGGCAGCAGATGCTTGATCTGATGAATTCGGCGATCGACGCGCGGGCTTCGGTCGGCATCATCGGGTTGACCGTCGCGGTGTGGGTCGGCTTGAACTGGATGAGCAACCTTCGGGTTGCGCTGACCGAAATGTGGCGGCAGACCGACGGTTCGCGTGGATACATCCGCACCAAGTTCTCCGACCTGGGCGCGATGGTTTCGTCGTTCGTGGCCATTTCCGCAACTCTGGCGCTCAGTGCCCTCGCCGACGCAGCATCGATGGCCAGGGTGTTGGGGTGGGTGGGCATTCACCACGCGCCGGTGCTGGACGCGATCCTGCGCGCGGTGTCGATTCTGGTGTCACTGCTGCTGTCGTGGTTGGTGTTCGGCTGGATGATCGCCCGGTTGCCCAGGGAGCCAGTCGACTTCAAGAGCGCGATTCGCGCGGCACTGCTCGCGGCCGTCGGCTTCGAGGTGTTCAAGTTGGTCGCCTCGATCTATCTGAAGTCTGTGCTACGAAGCCCCGCCAGTGCCACGTTCGGACCGGTGCTGGGTTTGATGGTGTTCGCCTATGTGACCGCGCGCCTGCTGCTCTTCGCCACCGCGTGGGCGGCGACATCGTCGGAGAACCTGACTGAGGTCCCCGTCACGCCGCCCACGGGCGCGGTCATCACGCCCAGGGCGCATCTGGACGAGCAGCTCGTCACCAAAGCGGCTGTCGCCGCGGTGGCAGTGGGAGCAGTTGGCGCGCTTGGTGTTTCGCGGTTAGTGCGGCGTAAAAGAGGATAATCGTTCCTCAAAATGCCTACGGCACTCCGGTTTCGGAGACCTCAACATCGCGATAGTCTCTTTACCGAAACGATTTGGCGACGACGGCGCGTTTCGGTGCGCAGCCATGTCATCCTCAGGGGCACGGATGATTGCGCTACGCAAAGGCGGGTAGGCGATGTCAGCTCCAAACCTGTTCCACAAGTTGGCTGCGGAGACTATCGGCACCTTTTGGCTGGTGCTCGGCGGTGTTGGCAGCGCAGTCTTTTCACTGAAGGCACACTCTGATCTCTACCCGCTGGGCATCGGCTATCTCGGCGTTGCGCTCGCTTTCGGTCTGACCGTGCTGGTCGGCGTGTACGCGTTCGGAACTATCTCCGGCGGGCATTTCAATCCGGCCGTCACGCTAGGTGCGGCATTGGCCCGCCGTGTGGAATGGAAAGTTGTGCCGGCGTATTGGATTGTTCAGGTGATCGGCGGCCTGCTCGGTGCGTTGGTGGTCTACTGCATCGCGTACGGCAAGCCCGGTTTCATCGCTACGGGTCACTTGGCAGCCAACGGCTACGGCGAACACTCACCCACCGGTTACTCACTGGGCGCAGTGATCCTTGCCGAGATCGTTTTGACCGCAATGTTTCTGTTCGTCATCCTCGGCTCGACCGACGAGCGGGCGCCGAAGGGCTTCGCCGGCTTGGCCATCGGGCTGACACTGACCGGCATCCACCTGGTCGCCATTCCGATCTCCAACGCGTCGGTCAACCCCGCCCGTGCCACGGCTGTCGCCTTCTTCAACGGCAACGGTGCTCCCGCTCAGCTGTGGGTGTTCTGGCTTGCCCCGCTGATCGGCGGCGCGATAGCCGGCATCGCTTATCCTTTCCTGTTCGGGCGGTCCGAGGAGGTCGCCGAGCAGCCGACGTCGGCGAGCGCGGGCTAGCGGTCCGACAGCCAACTGCCTTGCGCCATCACGGCGCTGATCTGTAAATCAGCACCCAGCACAACGAGATTCGCTGCTGCGCCGACGCGTAGGCTACCGACGTCTGTGAGACCGACTGCGCGGGCCGGGGTCGTCGACGTCATCCGCACCGCGGCGGTGAGCGCCGCGTCCGGGTCTGACCCGAAACCGGCGGCGGTCCGGAACAGCCGGTCCATCGTCGCGGTGCTGCCCGCAATCGTCGACGTCCCGCGTACATGCGCGACACCGTCGACGACGTCGACCGGCGTTGTGCCGAGCCGGAATTCGCCGTCGCCGAGGCCCGCCGCCGCGGTGGCATCGGTGACCAGGGCCACCCGGTCGGCGCCCGTCGCCCTGGTCGTGGCGTGTACGACCGCGGGGTGGATATGCACGCCGTCGGCGATCAATTCGACGGTGACACGGGTGTCCTCCAGCAGTGCCAGCGCAGGACCGGGCTCGCGGTGATGCAGTGGGCGCATCGCGTTGAACAGGTGGGTGCCGACTGTCGCGCCGAGGTCGATGGCTCGACGGGTCTGCTCGTAACTCGCATCGGTATGGCCAAGGGCGACAACCACTCCGGCGTCGACGAGATGGGAGGTCGCCGCGTCGCTGCCGCTGCGTTCGGGTGCCAGGGTGACCATCCTGATCGCGCCGTCGCCGGCCGCCAGCAGCGCGTCGATCTCCGCCGGCGTGGGGTCGCGCAGCTGGGTGCGGTCGTGCGCTCCGCAATGCACCGCGCTCAGCCACGGGCCTTCGAGATGGATACCGGCGATCACGCCGTCGCGGGTCGCCTCGGCGAGCGCACGCACCCCGCGAAGAAGGTCGGCAGCGCCCGCGGTGACCAGGCTGGCCAGCGTGGTCGTCGTACCGTGCCCGCGGTGAAACCCGGCCGCTCGCATGATCTCTGCGATGTCGCCGTCGAGATACGAAGCGCCGCCGCCGCCGTGCACGTGGATATCGACGAAGCCGGGAACGATCACCGCGTCGGGCAGGTCGACGTCGGGGCGTTGCGGCGGGGCGCCGGGACCGCAGCCCACGATCTGCGAGCCGGAGGTGTGCACCCAGCCCGGCCGGCAGATGCCCTGCTCGAGTACAACAGTGCCGGCCGCGATCAGCGGCATGCCTGCGCATCCGTAACAGCACTGGGGGTTTCGTCAGGCCAGCGGCCGTCGTTCTCCCAGAAGCGCCGGATCTCTTCGAGCTGACGCCCCTTGGTCTCCGGGGCGAAGCGATACGTCAGGACGAATCCCGCGATCGCCAACAGGCCGAAGACGGCGAACGTGCCGGCACCGCCGAGCGTGTGCAGCATCGTCAGGAAGACCGCGGCGACCAGCGCGTTGGCCGACAGGTTGGCGGTCAGCATCGCGCTGGAGCCCAATGACCTCAGGTGCGCGGGGAACGCTTCACCGGCGTACACCCAGACCAGCGCCCCGAATCCGAACGTGAACCCCATCGTGAAAAGCAACAGGCCGACGTAGCCGAACCCCGAGACGGCGCTGGACTTGGCGGCGAAGACACCGACCAGGACGGCGTCACCGACGATCATCGCGGCTATGCCGGACAGCAGAATGGGACGGCGTCCGATCCTGTCGACGAGAAACAGTGAGACCAGCACCGCGGCCAGCGACGCCAGCTGCACCAGCGCGGGCAGCACCAGCAGCGCGAACTTGCCCTGGAATCCCATCGACTCGAAGAGCCGCGGGCTGTAGTAGATGATCCCGTTGATACCGGTCAGCTGGGCGAAGAAGCCGAGCCCGACGACGAACAGCGTCGCGCGCAGATACGGCGGGCGAAGCATTTCGTTGAACTTCCCGCCGCCTTCTTCGCGCATCGCCTCGGCGATCTCGGTCAGTTCTTGCTCGACGTCGCGGTTCGGCTCGACTCGCAGCAACGCCCGGCGGGCGTCGTCAACCCGGTTCTTGAACAGATACCAGCGGGCGGTGTCGGGCATCCGGGCCAGCAGCGGCAGGACCACCAGCGCCGGTACCGCGGCCAATCCGAGCATCCACCGCCAGTCGTGCGAATCCGCCAGCAGGTACGCGGCGAGGTAGCCGGCGATGATGCCCAGCACGGTCGCCACCTGGTAGGTCACCAGCATCGCGCCGCGCACTCGCGCCGGCGCCGATTCGGCGATGAACACCGGAACCACCACCGCGGACAGCCCGATGGTCATGCCCAGCAGCAGTCGTGCCGTGAGGAGCAGCGGCATCGATTCCGATGTGGCGGCCAGCAATGCGAATACCGCATAGCCGCCCGCCACCAGCATCATCGACTTCTTGCGTCCGATCGCGTTGGCAAGCACGCCGCCGGACAGCGCGCCGCAGATCTGCCCGATCACCACCGTCGTGGTCAGCAGCTCCTGCTGGTGGATCGTCAGCTGGAAATCGTCGGTGATGAACAGCAGCGCGCCCGCGATGTTGGACAGGTCATAGCCGCAGACAATTCCCAGGCTTGCTGCTGCGAGAGCAATCAGCAACCGTCGTCGCGCTCGTACTGACTCGCCGATGCGGCTCACAATCTTCCCTCCGGGGTGGCCGCCTCGGCCCCCCAGCCGCTGCCTAGTGCTGCGGCCGCCGGTTCATCGAGCGAGCCACCATAATCAAGCCGAACACGACGACCGTACCGATGACCGCGACGCCGACCCTAATCGGCAGCGCGTCGGCGGCGGGAATCAGCGAGGCGGCGTTCGCGACAGGCCCCGTGGCGGGGTCGCCGGGAGCGGCGGCCTTCGGTATCGCCAGCGACGGGTCGGGTTCGATCAACGTTCCGACCCGGGTCCCGGGCGCAGTCGAAAAACCGTAATCGAGCAAATGGGCCGCCTGTTGCCACGGGGCGATCGGCTGGCGAGTGCCGTGCAGCAGCACCGCCATCAGGCGCCGGCCGTCCCGGTTCGCGGCGCCGACGAAGGTCTGGCCGGCGTCGTCGGTATAGCCGGTCTTGCCGCCGAGCGCGCCGGGATAGTGATACAGCAGCTGGTTGTCGTTCTCCAGCTCGTAGCCAGGGTGATCGGCGTGGCCGGGGAAGTCGAACTTCTGCGTGTGCACGATGTCGGCGAAAGTCGAGTTCTCCCAGGCGTATCGGTAGAAGAGCCCGATGTCGTAGGCCGATGTGCTCATGCCCGGGCCGTCGAGGCCTGAGGGGGTTGCGGCGCGGGTGTCTTTACCGCCGAGCCTGGCGGCCAGCGCGTTGATCTTCTCCATTGCGACCGGCATGCCGCCCAGTTGCATGGCCAGCGAGTGCGCGGCGTCATTGCCGGAATGCATCAGCAGGCCGTGCAGCAACTGGTTGACGGTGTAGGTGCCACCCGGGGCAACGCCGACCCGGGTGCCCTCCGCGGCGGCATCGTCAGGCGTGCCGTCGACGGTCTTGTTGAGGTTGAGCTCGCGCAGCGAGGCCATCGCGACGAGCACCTTGATGATACTGGCCGGTCGGTGACGACCATGCGGGTCGCGCGCGGCGATGATGGCGCCGCTGTCCAGGTCGGCCACCACCCAGGCGTCGGCGGAGACGTCGCCGGGCACCGCAGGCGTGCCGGCTGCGGTGACGACACCGCAGTTGCCCAGCGCGTTACCGCCGATCGGCGACGGGGGCACCGGCAGCGGCAGCGGCGGGTCGCCGGCTTGCGGGACTTCCGACGAGTCGACCGCCGGCGGGGTCGCCACCTTGAACGGGCACATGTCGTGCACTGAGCCGGGTCCGGGGCCGGGCTCGGCCAGCGCGGTAGGCATGCCGAGCAGCGCCGGCGCTGTCAGCAGGAAACCGGCCGCTGCCAGGCATGACGCAGTACGTAAGAGAGGCATCGTGTGAGCAGATTAGGCGATCAGGCGCCCGATTCCGCGGAGCCGCGCTGTGACTGGTGTTACGGATGTTGCAAATCGAGGTAACAAATGCCGGGGCCGGCGATGCGGCCCAACCACAACCGTCCCGGTGTCTCCACCACGCCGGTGGTCAGTCCGAACTCCGGATGCTGGGTGTGTAGCTGGGTCAGCACGTGGCCGTCGCCGGGGTCGAAGGCGACCACCCACACCGTCGGCTTCGGGTCGGGCAGCCAGCGGTAGGGCAGCAGTCGCCACATCAGGCTGCGGATGATCGGCGCGCGGGGACCCAGCCATTCGTTGAGCGCATTGCGATCAGAGACCAGGGCGACCCAGATCCGGCCGTCGAGACCGGTGCAGATGTTGTCCGGGTAACCCGGGAGCTCGGTGACCAGCGGCTCGATCGAGCCGGCCCGGTCTCCGGTGAGCCAGTACTTGGACAGCCGGCACGCCGCGCTCTCGGCGTACACCAGCGCCGACTCATCGGCGGTCAGCGTCACGCCGTTGGCGAAGGCCAGACCGTCGACCAGCGTGCTCACGGTCCCATCGGCATCACGCCGGAACAGCGACCCGCTCGGGCGTCCCTCGATGACGGAGCCCTTGTAGTACTCGTAGTGGAACCGGCTGGTCGATTCGGTGAAATATATTGTGCCGTTTGATGATTCAACGACATTGGAGCAGAACGTCAACGCTCGCCCGTCGACCTCGGCAACCAGTGTCTCCATCGCCCCGGCGGCGGGGTCGTAGCGCAGCAGACCGCGGTGGCTGTCGCAGATCAACAGCCGGCCGTCGCGCGCAACCGCCAGGCCCAGCGGTCGACCGCCGGTGTCGGTGACCACGTCGGCGGAGCTCCCGTCGGGGCGGATGCGGATGATCCGGCCGTCTTCGACGCCCGTCCAGATGTTGCCGTCGGCGTCGGCGACGACATCCTCGGCCGCCGTGCCGGGCACCGGAACGACGTGCAGCGCCGTCGTCAGGTCGGGCTCGGGCAGCGGATGAGATGGCGGCGGGTGCCACCTGATCGGATCGATAGGCGGTTTAGTCACAACTGTCTCCGTCAACACCTGGCGCACGATGGCTTCGATGGTGTCGAACTCGGCTTGCCCGCTGATCAAGGGCGGTGCGAGCTGGATGACGGAATCGCCGCGATCGTCTGTGCGGCAGTACAACCCGGCTGCGAACAGGTCCGCGGACACCCGGCCCAGCAGCGCGCGCTTCTCGTCCGCGTCGAAGGTCTGCTTGGTCGCTTTGTCCTTGACCAGTTCGATGCCGAAGAAGTACCCCTCGCCGCGGACGTCGCCGACGATCGGCAGGTCGTATAGCTTCTCCAGAGTGGCGCGCAGCGCGGGGGACTGCTGCTTGACACGGTCGTTGAGGCCCTCGCGCTCGAAGATGTCCAGGTTGGCCAGTGCGACCGCGGTGGATACCGGGTGGCCACCGAAGGTGTAGCCATGCGCGAACATCGTGTCGGTGCCGTAGAACGGCTCGAACAGCCGCTCGCTGGCGATCATCGCGCCCAGCGGGGAGTATCCCGATGTCATGCCCTTGGCGCAGGTGATCATGTCCGGCACGTAGCCGAAATCGGTGCAGGCGAACATCGATCCGATGCGGCCGAACGCGCAGATCACCTCGTCGGAGACCAGCAGCACGTCGTAGTGGTCGCAGATCTCCCGTACCCGCTCGAAATACCCCGGCGGTGGCGGGATCGAGCCGCCCGCATTTTGCACCGGCTCGAGGAAGACCGCGGCGACGGTGTCGGGTCCTTCGAACTCGATGACCTCAGCGATGCGGTCGGCCGCCCATTGCCCGAAGGCCTTGATGTCGGTGCCGAACGGTTCGGGCGCTCGGTAGAAGTTGGTGTTCGGAACCCGGAAGCCGCCGGGCGTGACCGGCTCGAAGGGCGCCTTGTATTTCGGCAGGCCGGTGATGGCGAGCGCCCCCTGGGTCGTGCCGTGATAGGCGACGGCTCGCGAAATGACCTTGTGCTTACCGGGTTTGCCGGTGAGCTTGAAGTACTGCTTGGCGACCTTCCACGCGGTCTCGACGGCCTCCGTGCCGCCGCTGGTGAAGAACACCCGGTTGAGATCGCCCGGCGCATAGCGGGCGAGCCGCTCGGAGAGCTCGATCGCGGGGGGCGTCGCGTAGCCCCACAGCGGGAAGAACGCCAGAGTCTCGGCTTGACGGGCGGCGGCCTGGGCGAGCTCGGCGCGGCCGTGACCGACCTGCACGGTGAACAGGCCCGACAGGCCGTCGAGGTAGCTGTTGCCGGCATCGTCGAAGATCGTCACGCCGTCGCCGCGGGTGATGATCGGCGGGTTGACGTCGGGGCTCTGCTTAGCGAAGTGCAGCCACAGGTTGTCGAGCATAGTGTCCGTGAAGGTTACGCTCGGGCCATGACCTCCGCCGAGCAGGTCACCCGGTGACGATGCGGAACGCGCAGCGTTCTGCGGAGGAGCCGGGCAATCAGGCCACCGAATTCGAGGCGTTGCGGCCGCATCTCACGTCGGTTGCCTACCGTTTGACCGGCACCGTGGCAGACGCCGAAGACATCGTGCAGGACGCGTGGCTGCGCTGGGAAGCGCACGACGGTCAGATCGTCGATCTACGCGCCTGGCTGACGACGGTCGTCAGCCGGCTCGGGCTGGACCGGCTGCGGTCGGCTGCGCACCGGCGGGAAAGCTATGTGGGCCAGTGGTTACCGGAACCGGTGGTGACCGGATTCGATGGCGACGATCCGCTGTCGGTGGTGGTCGCCCACGAGGATGCGCGGTTTGCGGCGATGGTGGTGCTGGAACGCCTGTCGCCCGATCAGCGCGTCGCGTTCGTCCTGCACGACGGGTTCGCGGTGCCGTTTGCTGAGGTGGCAGATGTGCTGAGCACGACCGAGGCCGCCGCTCGCCAGCTGGCGTCGCGAGCGCGCCGCGCGGTCGCCGCCGACCCACCGCCCCAACCTGATCCCTCGCATGACGAGGTGGTGGGAAAGCTGATGGCCGCCATTACGGCCGGTGACATGGTCGCCACAGTCGCCCTGTTGCATCCGGGCGTGACGTTCACCGGCGACTCCAACCGCAAGGCGCCGACAGCGCCCCGCGTCATCCACGGGCCGGACAAGGTTGCGCGGTTCCTGTTCGGGCTTGCACAGCGTTACGGGCCCGCCTTCGTGACGACGAGCCAGCTGGCGCTGGTCAACGGCGAACTCGGCGCCTACACCTCGGGATCCCCGGGTGACGACGGGCATCAGGCAATGATGCCGCGGATCACTGTCGTCACCGTGCGCGACGGAAAGGTCTCCGCCCTGTGGGATGTCGCCAATCCGGACAAGTTCACTGGCTCGCCGTTGCGGACTCAGCCCAAGGCTCGGTTGTCCAAGGAACCCGGCAGCTAGCACCGGAGCTGAAGCCCTGCTCGGTGATGCCCAACGCGGAATTCATCCGGGCACGCATGTTCTCGACGCCGATCTGGTAGGTCAGCTCGATCACCCCGGCGTCACCGAATCGGGCGCGCAGGTCGGCGACCTGATCGTCGGTGACGGTGTGCGGGTCAGTGGTCATCGCGTCGGCATATGCGACAGCGGCCCGCTCGTCGTCGCTGAAACGCGATGACGTGGCGTAGTTCTCGATGTCTTTCAGTCGGTCGACGTCCAATCCGTCGAGGCGCTGCAGCATCGACCCGAAGTCGACGCACCACGAGCAGCCGATGGTGCGTGCGGTCCAGAACACCGCGAGCTCACGGACGTTGGCCGGCAGCCGCCGCGAGGCCGACTGCAGCATGGTCTCGTGCACGGCGTTGGCGACCAGTAGCCGTGGATGGTGTGCAACAACGGCGAAAGGCTCGGGAACTTCGCCGAAGCGCCGCTTGGAATACCGGTACATCGCGCGGATGAGCCAATTGGCCCGTCGAGGAGGCAGGGGTTCGATGCGTGTTTTCTGTGTCATAACAGTCAGACGAGGCAGCCCGTGAAGGTGTGACAGGCGACGGCTTCGCCGCGGTTGCGCCACTGACCGGCGCGGGGAATCTACAGTGACGTGGTGAATTAGCCAACGGTGAACATGGGTGGTACCGCGAACGTGACCGACGCAATCGACTGGAAAAGGCTGCGGGATGAGGCAATCCACGCGGCAAAAGGGGCGTACGCAAAATATTCCAATTTCCCGGTGGGCGCGGCCGCGTTGGTCGACAACGGCCGGATAATCACCGGCTGCAATGTGGAGAATGCCTCCTATGGCCTGGGCCTGTGCGCCGAGTGTGCGGTGGCGTGCGCCCTGTATACGACGGGCGGCGGCGGCAGGCTACGGGCACTGGTGTGTGTCGACGGCCGAGGCGAACTGCTGATGCCGTGCGGTCGGTGCCGTCAGGTGTTGATGGAGCACGGCGGAGCCGACATGCTCATCGGCCACCCCCACGGGGCGAAGCGGCTCGGTGAGTTACTGCCCGATGCGTTCGGTTCGAAGGATATCGACGCCTACCGGCAGGACCGCGGGTGAGTTTCGATGCACCGACGGTAATCAGGATCAAACGCGACGGCGGCCGGCTCTCCGATGCCGCGATCGACTGGACCATCGACGCCTACACCCACGGGTGGATCGCCGACGAACAGATGTCGGCGCTGCTGATGGCGGTGTTCCTGCGCGGCATGGACTACGGCGAGACCGCGCGCTGGACGACGGCCATGGTGGCCTCGGGCGAGCGGATGGATTTCACCGATCTGCGCCGTGGCGGCAATCCACTGCCGACCGTCGACAAACACTCCACTGGCGGTGTGGGCGACAAGATCACGCTGCCGCTGGTGTCGGTGATCGCCGCGTGCGGCGCAGCGGTGCCGCAAGCCTCCGGCCGTGGACTCGGCCACACCGGCGGCACCTTGGACAAGCTGGAATCGATCGCCGGATTCTCTGGTGTGGTGCCCAACGATCAAGTCCGTCAACAACTTCGCGACGTCGGTGCGGCCATCTTCGCGGCCGGGCAACTGGCGCCCGCCGACGCCAAGCTCTACGCGCTGCGGGACATCACCGCGACGGTCGAGTCGCTGCCGCTGATCGCGAGTTCGGTGATGAGCAAGAAGATCGCCGAGGGTGCCGGCGCCCTGGTGCTCGACGTGAAGGTCGGCTCCGGCGCCTTCATGCAATCCGAATCGCCGGCCCGCGAGCTCGCCGAAACCATGGTCGCGTTGGGCGCCGAGCACGGCGTGCCGACCTGCGCGCTGCTGACCGACATGAACCGTCCGCTGGGCGCGGCCGTCGGCAACGCGCTCGAAGTCGCCGAGGCCCTCGAGGTGCTGGCCGGCGGCGGGCCGGCCGACGTGGTCGAGCTGACCGTCCGGCTGGCCCGCGAGATGCTCGAGCTCGTCGGGATCGACGGGCGCGATCCCGCGCAGACGCTGCAAGACGGGACCGCGATGGACCGGTTCCGCGCGCTGATCGCCGCGCAGGGCGGAGACTTGGCCATACCGTTGCCGGTTGGTAAGTACTCCGAAACCGTGACCGCCGCGGAAAACGGCACAATGGGCGATATCGATGCGATGGCAGTGGGGCTGGCGGTGTGGCGCCTCGGAGCGGGCAGGTCCCGACCGGGCGAGGTGGTCCAGTTCGGCGCCGGCATCCAGATCCACCGGCAACCCGGAAGCCCGGTGGCGGCCGGCGAGCCGCTGTTCACCCTGTACACCGATACCCCTGAACGTTTCGAGCCTGCGATGGCCGCGCTGAATGCGGGTTTCACGATCACCGACACTCCGCCGGTCCGGCGGCCGCTGATCATCGATCGGATCACGCCATGACGGCCCCGCTGAGCGTGGAGAAGATCAAACGGGCGCCCAAGGCGTTGCTGCATGATCATCTCGACGGCGGCCTGCGCCCGGCGACGGTGGTCGACATCGCGGCACAGACCGGGTACGACGGTCTGCCCGCCACCGACGTCGACGAGCTTGCGCTCTGGTTTCGCACCGCCTCGCACAGTGGATCGCTGGAGCGTTACCTCGAACCGTTCTCGCACACCGTCGCGGTGATGCAGACTCCCGAGGCGCTGCACCGGGTGGCCTCCGAATGCGTCGAAGACCTGGCCGCCGATGCGGTCGTCTACGCGGAAGTGCGGTTCGCGCCCGAGCTGCACATCAACCGCGGGCTGTCGTTCGACGCCGTCGTCGACGCGGTGCTGGCCGGTTTTGCCGACGGGGAGAAGGCCGCCGCCGCGGCGGGGCATCCCATCGTCGTGCGCTGTCTGGTCACCGCGATGCGGCATGCCGCGCTGTCCCGGGAGATCGCCGAGTTGGCGATCCGCTTCCGGGACAAAGGCGTGGTCGGATTCGACATCGCCGGCGCCGAGGCCGGCTACCCGCCGACCCGGCATTTGGACGCCTTCGAATACATGCGAAACAACAACGCCCGCTTCACCATTCACGCCGGGGAGGCGTTCGGTCTGCCGTCCATCCAAGAGGCGATCGCGTTCTGTGGCGCCGACCGGTTGGGGCACGGCGTGCGCATCGTCGACGACATCGACGTCGCCGAGGACGGCACGGTGCGACTCGGCCGACTCGCGTCGATCCTGCGGGACAAGCGGATTCCCCTCGAGATGTGTCCGAGCTCCAACGTGCAAACCGGAGCGGTCGCGAGCATCGCCGAGCATCCGATCGACCTGCTGGCCCGCACCCGATTCCGGGTCACCGTCAACACCGACAACCGGCTGATGAGCGATACCACGATGACCCGTGAATTGGCGCTTCTCGTCGAGGCGTTCGGCTACGGCTGGACCGATCTGCAGCGATTCACCATCAACGCGATGAAGTCGGCGTTCATCCCGTTCGACGAGCGGCTGGCGATCATCGACGAGGTGATCAAACCCCGCTACGCCGTGCTCATCGGCTAACTACATCACGACGTGGCCGGCGTCGACGGGAACGGTTATGCCCGTCACGTAGCGCGCCCTGGGACTGACCAACCAGAGCACCGCTTCGGTGACGTCTTGCGGCTCGACCAGGGGCACGTCGGGCAGCAGCATCTGCGAGACTGCCGGGTTGGGATTCTCCAGCATTCCGTTGATCACGAAATCGTTGAGAATCATCGGCGTCGCCACGCCGCTGGGATGAACGGAGTTGACCCGAATCTTGTGTTGCGCGTACGCGTTTGCCGCCGAACGCATCAGGCCCACCACGCCGTGTTTGGACGCGGCGTAGGCGAACATCGCGGTGCTGCCGTCCCCGCCGCGGCCGATCAGGCCCTGCGACGAGCTGACCAGGACGATCGACCCGCCGTTGCCCTTGCGGATGATCGACGGCACCGTCGCCAACAACGTGTGCCACACCCCTTTGAGGTTGGTGTCGACGATCGTGGTGAAGAGGGGTTCGGAGCGGGTCTGCGGGTCGCCGATCGCCACGACCCCGGCGTTGGCGATGACGATGTCGACGTCGCCGAGCGCGTCGATGCCGGCCTGCACGCCGGCCTCCAACGCATCCAGGTCGCGGACGTCGGCGATCACCGGCGCCACCTTGCCGCCCGCGGCCTGCACCAGCTGCGCGGTTGCCTCGAGATCGGATCTGGTGGCCAACGCATAGGGAATCGTGTCGATATCGGCGCAGATGTCGACGGCGATGATGTCGGCCCCTCGCTCGGCCAGGGCAACGGCATGGCTGCGCCCCTGGCCACGTGCCGCACCGGTGATCACCGCGACCGTGTTGTCTAGTTCGCCCATGGGAGGAAACGTACCGTCCGATTCAGCCTAAAACGACGGAGACTCGGGGCGGTTCTGCCAGGATTTCGGGGTGAGTGCCGCCGGTGATGAAGATCCCAGCGGCGCCGGGGATTGTGGGGGTACCACCCGCTTGCGGGGGAGAGTTGGCGATATGAGTGACAGTTCGCGGGAGATCACCAACCTCATCTACCGCTACGCCGAACTTCTCGACGGCGGCGACTTGGACGGCGTGGCCGGGCTGTTCGCGCACGGGCGTATCTGCGGAATCGAAAACGGACCGCCGGAGACGGTTTTCACCGGCGCCACCGGCGTGCGGCAGATGTATGAGATGGCCACCCGGATCTACGACGACGGCACGCCGAAGACCCGACACAACACCAGCAATGTGCAGCTCGAGATCGACGAGGCCCAGGGCACCGCGCGCAGCAGGTCCTACTACAGCGTCACCCAGGCCACGCCGGACTTGCCGTTGCAGGTGATCGTGACCGGACATTACAAAGACACGTTTCACCGGCTGGACGGCGTGTGGTGGTTCGACAGTCGCATCATGTTCGTCGACCAGGTCGGCGACGTCAGCCACCACCTGAAGTTCTGAGCGTGGACAACGCGCAGCCTTTCGATCTGCGCGGCCGTTCTGGCCGACGCCCAGCGCAAGGAGTCGCTGACCGACTGGGGGCCAGGCGATTTCGAGCATCCGCTGGATGTGCTGTTGGCCGACTATGCGACCGCCGACCTCAACGCGATCGGCGTGCTCATCCTGCGCGCGGGCATCGTGCACAGCCTGCGCATGCGACTGCGTGCTCAGGAGTGGATCCGCCGGAACCCGGAGATTCTCGAAGAACGCGTCGTCGCGCCGGTCGTCGTTGTCGGGATGATGCGCAGCGGCACCACGCTGTTGCAGCGGCTGCTGGCCGCCGACCCGCGCTTCCACTGCGCGTACGGCTGGGAAGTGGTCGAAGCCGCGCCTCGACTGGACTACTCGTTCACCGGCGTCGATCCGCGGATCGCCGTCAGCGAAGGACGCGAAGCCAAGTCCCGCGAGCTGGCGCCCGACCTGTTCGCCATTCATCCGATGTATGCGCGGGAGGCCGAGGAGGAGATCGTCTTCCTGGCTGACGCCTTCTTGTCGCATGTCCCGGAATCCGGCGCGCACCTGCCGAACTACCGATCCTGGCTCGACGCACAGGATTTCACCCCTGCTTACACGTATCTGCACCGGATGTTGCAGTTCTTGCAGTGGCAGAAACGGCAGCGCGGGGTCACGGCGGAGCGTTGGGTGCTCAAGTCGCCGGCCCACCTCGGCTATCTCGGCGAGCTGCGGGCACAGTTCGGTGACCTGCACATCGTGCACATGCATCGTGACCCGCGCGCCACGATCGCCTCGGGCGCCAGCCTGAACGCGACGCTGCACGCGATGCATGCCGACTCCGTCGACGTCGATCGGGTGGGCGCGCAGTGGTTAGAGCGGATGGGCTGGACCAACGACCGCGCGATGGCGGTACGCGACGGCTGGGACCGCGAAACCGGCGGAGTCGCAGCGCGGGTGACCGACATCGCCTTCGACGACGCGGTGGCCGACCCGATCGGCCAGGTGGCCCGGGTTTACGACGCCATCGGCCTGCCGTTGACCGTCGAGGCCGAAGGAGCGATGCGACGCTGGCTTAAAGAACGTCCGCGCGAGGCGGCACGCCCACCGTACGATCTGGCAGACTACGGCCTGCGGCCAGAGCATGTTGATGAGCGATT
The DNA here is from genome assembly GCA_963741555.1 of uncultured Actinomycetota bacterium. Taxonomy (GTDB): domain Bacteria; phylum Actinomycetota; class Actinomycetes; order Mycobacteriales; family Mycobacteriaceae; genus Mycobacterium. The sequence goes on from CAVUIH010000001.1 coordinate 314,680, forward strand.
CGCGTTGTACAACAAGCGTTTTCGGCAGTATGTCGGGAAATGAGGAGAGCCCATGGTAGACGACCCGGTCGCGACAGCGGCTCAGCACGAGCAGGAATTGGCTGCGCTCGAGTTGATCGAGCACCCAGCAGTCACCGCGGCGTACCGCACCGTGGCGGAGACGTGGCTGGGACGGGCGAAGGCATCACCGGCGATGCGCGAGCGCTTCGACGACGCGTTCGCCGAGGTGATGTTCTCCGCGGCGATGTGGTCGTCGAACCAGGACAAGCTGCGGCCCAAGGTCAGTTGCATCACTCGGCTCGCGCATCCGGTCGACGGCCGCCGTATCCCGGGATCACGTTGGGGGATCGACAATCCCGACAGCGTGTACCGGGTGATCCCGATATCGGGCGACGAACGCTACGAGATCCATGGCCGGGTAGGCGCTCACCGCATGACGGAGAACTACTTCACGCTGTGGGATGCCCACATGGGCACCGTCGACGTGCTCAACGGCCGCACCATGCAGGTGGATTCCGATGGCAGCTTCACCATCACCGTCGACTCCGGACCTGCCGACGGGCGGCCCAACCACGTGCAGTCGACCGCTGAGGCGCACGAGTTCTACATCCGCGACGTGCTGCTGGACTGGAGCCGCGACGACCCCAATTACTTTGAGGTGCAACGTCTCGGCGGCCCTGCCGCAACACCGGCGCGCACGCTGGACGAGCAGGCCGAGGCGACGGCGGCGATGATGGAGTATTTCGCGAACTTCACCGGCAAGCTCAGCCACGGTGTGTACAAGATGCCGCCCAATCACTTCAACCTGGCGTGGTCGGCCGACAAGGTTGGCGCGATGCGAAACCAGGTCTACGTGATGGGTCGCTTCGAGCTCGCCCCGGACGAGGCGTTCGTCGTCGACCTCAGCGATGGTGGCGCCGAATACTTCACCGTGCCACTGAGCAACATCTGGGGTACCACGCTGGACATCGTCGACCGCACCGGCAGCCTCAACAAGGCGCAGTCGGTCGCCAACGAGGACGGCAGCTACACCTACGTGATCTCGCCGACCGATCCCGGGGTGGCCAACTGGATCGACTCCGACGGGTCTGCGCGAAGGCATCCTGACGCTGCGGATGGCCGAATTCGGCGCGGCCGGTCCGCGCGAGGACCTCGGTGCCCGCGGCAGGGTGGTGAAGCTGGACCGGCTCGACAGCGAGGTGCCGGGCCTGCCCCGGGTGACTGCGGAGCAGCGGAAAGCCGAACTCGCCGAACGGCGTTCGGCCTATCTGCGTCGCCTACCGGAAGGGACGGCCTGAGATGGCGCGCTGGCTGATCACCGGATGCTCGACCGGCTTCGGGCGCGAGATCGCGCGCGCGGTCCTGGAGGCCGGCCACAGCGCGGTGGTCACCGCGCGACGGTCCGAGGCGGTGCAGGACTTCGCCGACGAATTCGGCGACCGGGCCGCGGCTGTCGCGCTCGATGTCACCGACGCCGGCCAGATCGCGGACGCGGTGTCGGCAGCCGAGAACGCGTTCGGCGGCGTCGACGTCCTGGTCAACAACGCCGGGCACGGCTATCTGTCGGCGGTGGAGGAAGGTGAGGACGCCGAGGTCCGAAAGCTGTTCGACGTCAACTACTTCGGCGCGGTCAACATGATCAAAGCGGTGTTGCCGGCCATGCGGGCGCGCAGGTCGGGCCATATCGTCAACATCTCGTCGATGACCGGCCTGGTGGCCAACCCGCCCAACGCGTACTACTCGTCGACCAAGTTCGCGCTCGAAGCCGTCACCGAAGCGCTGGCCACCGAGGTCCGGCCGATGGGCATCAAGGTCACGGCCATCGAGCCGGGTGCCTTTCGCACCGATTGGGCGACGCGCTCGATGAAGGAGTCGGCCACTCCGATCGCCGACTACGCGGACGTGGCAGCGCGCAAAGACCTGATCAAGCAGTTCGCCGACCATCTGCCCGGCGACCCGCGCAAGGTCGCCGAGGCGGTGCTGATGGTGACCGAGCTCGACGACCCACCGCTGCGGCTGCTGCTGGGCCGTGACGTGCTGAAGGCGATGCGCGACAAGATCGCCGCCATGTCGTCGTCGATCGAGCAGTGGAAATCGGTGACCAAGGACGTGAACTTCCCAGGCTCCTGATCGCGGCTATTCGCGCCTCAAGCGCGAATCCACAAATTGCTCGAGTTCCTCCCACGCGTGTACCGCGTCGGCGTACGGCGGCTTGGGCGCGCTCACCGAGTCGGAGTCGAGGACGTAGGCCGCCAGCTTGCCGAACGTGGGCGGTCCAGCGAGAGCGCCTGGTCGACGGTGTTGTCCTCGGCGTAGTCGCCGACGTCGCGAAGCAGCTCGACGGCCAGGTCGAGTTGCTCGCGGTCCACCGCGTCCGGCCCGTCGGCGAAGTCGTCGGCCAGGCCGCTCAGGACGTAGACGTTGTCATCGGTGATGTCGACGCGCAGCGATCCATCAGTTGCCGCGGTGCGGATGTCGTCGTAGGTGCTCAGGTCGGACAAGTCATGGTCGTGCTCGTCGGCGAGATACCTGGCCAGTGCCCGTTCGGAGGTGAACACGCTGATTCGACCGTTGCGCCCCAAGAAGATCGGGCGGTCGTCGAAGTAACAGCGCAGCGAGTAGAAGGTGCCTGAGCTCGTCATGATCCGGATCGGGTCGATGCCGACCTTCAGCCAGAAGTCGTCGTCGCCTCCGAGCGACCAACTCCTCGCCGGACGCGCGCGGCGTGTCGGCCTCAGCCTCCTCGTGCCGGCGGTCTCGGTGGTGGCGTCCTCTTCGGGAGTCTCGACCGTCGTCCTCTTCGAAAGGCTCCGCCAGTTCGGCTGCGGCGGCATCCGACGCGGCCGCGTCCACGTCGGGAATGCTGACGATCGCGTCGACGGCGCCGAGCACGTCGTCCCAGCTGCGCGCGACGACCGCGGCGATCGCGTTCCAGCGCTTGAGGCCCGCCTTGCCGGTGAAGTGGTCGATGCCGCCGCTGAGCGTGCCCAGCGTCGGGTTGCCGTTGAAGAACTTCATCACCGCCGGCAGCTCGCAGACCGAGCCGATCGACGACACGATCGCCAACGCGTTGGCCAGCGTGGTCACCGACGCTTCGGTCGGCTTGTCCGACACCAGCTCTTCGACGCCGACCAGATCGAAGTGCTTGTCGTCGCCCGGCGCCACCTTGTGCGCGTTGGCCTCGGTCAGCTCTTTCCACGCCGGGTGGTCGACGAGGTCGTTGTCGGTGTTGGTGCGCACGAACGCGACGAGATCGGCGGGCGTCTCGAAGGTGTAGAGGTCTTCGTCGCGACCCAGGAACGCCTCCCACTCGTCGCCGGCGTCGCGCCAACGGGGCGCCCACACGGTGTAGCGGTCACCGGCGGTCAGGCTCAAGCGGATCGGCACGAGGTCAGCAGCCATGCGGCACACAATAGCGACGAGCGGGGCGGCGGTGGGGTCAGGCACCCCAGATGTCGGTGATCGCGGGTGCTCGGGTCGGCGTAGCCGAGCTTGGGCAGGCCATACATCTCTTCGAGGGTGGACAGCACGTTGTAGTGGCTGATCGGCTCGTTGTAGACGCCCGGCCGACGTTCGCTCCGTAGAACACCGTCGGGATCTGATTGCGCGGGGTGTTGTCGTCCTCGTCCCAGGTCAGGATCAGCAGGCTGTTGTTGGCCCGCGCCCACGACACGTACTGCGACAGATTCTGATACAGCCAGGTGTCGCCCTGCGTGATCGAGCCGTCGTGCATGTCGTTGTCGAGGTTGGGAATCACCAACGAGACGGTCGGCAGGCCGGCGTAATTGGCCGGTGCCGGGAATGCCGAGAACGGCAGCGAGCGGGAGCTCGGAATGTTGGTGAAGCTGGCCCAGGGCACATGCTTGCGGGCGTATTTCCCGGCGCTGCAGGCCGGTGAGCCCACCTCCGGCAGGCTTTCCGCGAAGCCGGCGAATGTGTAACCGGCCCCGAGTAATTGGGAACCGAGGTTGGGCGTGTTGCCGCCGTTGACCGGACAGACGTTCGCCGTGACGAGCGTGTTGCCGGCGAACAAGGCGTAGTAGTTCGGTTCGCTGGGATGCAGCTCGGCGAAGGATTGCGCCATCATCGCGCCGTTCGCGGCCAGCTGGTTGATGAAGGGGGCCGCCTTGTTCCCGATGATGTTGGTCTGCGAGCGGTTCTCCTCGATCACGATGACGACGTGCGCGGGGGTCGGCACGGTGGCCGCCCGAAAACTCACCGGGGCCTTTTCGGGCATGCCCGGCAATTGAGGAGGCGACGGCCATGACATCAGCGCGGTCGCGACCGTCAACACGCCGAACAGGCTGACCGCTCGATGTCGTCGTTCCGTTCCGCCCTGGTCGGCGCCGCATTGCGGGAGTATATGGCCGGTTTGCCGGACCTGTCGGCGGCCACTGTACACGTGTCGGCTGTTGTTTCAATGAAAAATAATCTGTGAATTTGCCGTGCTGCATTACGCTTCAGCCACGCCGCAGGGTCGGGGGTGCCGTCCGCGGGCAGGGAGGTTGCGATGACGGCTGTGCGGGGTTCGTTCGCTGAGTGCCGCGGTCTCGGCCGGCGGTGCATGCGGCGCGGCGCTGGCCGTGAACCGGTGTTCACCCCGTCCGCAGTGCGCTCGCTGATGGCAGAGGTCGGCCTGCTTGCCAACGACGGCTTGATCATGGGTGGTACCGGCAACCCGGTGCCCGACCAGGACTACCTCAGCAGCGTCGAAAGCCTCTACCTCGAGACAAGGCGCCGGCTACACCTACGAAGGTCTGACGACGCCGGAGCAGTTCTGTCCGATCGAGTGCTTCGCCGGCCAGCCCGACTTGGGTTTTGGTGACTCGGTGAATGCCGGCGTCGGCGACCTGAACAATGCAATCGTGCCGGGGGACAACGTCTCGGTGCTCGGTTACTCGCAGAGCGCTACCGTCGCCACCGTCCAGATGAACGACCTGATCAACCACACCCCGGCCGGGGTGAACTTGAGCGATCTGCATTTCACGCTGCTCGGAGATCCCAACAGTCCGATCGGCGGCATCCTTGACCGCTTCCAGTTCCCCGACGGCGTCGACGCGTTCAGCTTGAGCCCTGAGCCGCAACACGTTCCGTTCCTCGACATCCCGCTGGGTCTGGACCCGACCCCGACCAGCGGCATCGCCACCGATATCTACATGGGCGAGTACGACGGCTGGGCGGACTTTCCCTCCGACCCCAGCAACCTCTTCGCCGACCTCAACGCCCTGATCGGCATCGAGACCGTGCACCCGTACTACCCGGACCCGACGCCCGGGGTGAACCTGGACACCGCCAACATCATCGATCTCGGAAAGATCGGCGACACCAACTTCTACGCGATCCCCGCGCCGCTGCCGACACTGGCGTTCATGTACGACGGCGGGCCTGCCGGGCACTTCTTCTACGACACCTTCAGCCCCTTCGCGACGCTGGTGGACGACTGGGGCTACGGGAACCCGGGCGACCCGTTCGTCGGCGTCAACGGCACGCGATGCGATAGGCCCCTGGCAGGTCGACGCGACGGGCCAACTGATGGCCTCCGGCGTCGACGGCTTCATCCCCAAGATGGACCCGCTGCAGATGCTGGCCGGCGTCGAGCACGCCGCGGTGCAGACGTTCGTCGGCCCGATCAACGACCTCCTGGGGGATGCCGGCCAGTCGCCGCTGCCGACGTCGTTCGTCGACGGGCTGCTCTCGCTGTCGGGCTACGACTTGACCAACCAGCTCGACGCGTCGCTTGCTGACCGCGTGGACAGATCTGACAGCGAGCATCCCATCGCTGGCCCCGGACGCCATTCTCGACGGATCGCCGTTGATCTCCGGACAGCCGCTGATCGACCTCGTCGGGTACGGGTTCGACATCTTCAACTTCTTCGGCGCCTAGGCGCCTAGGCGGCCCGTAGGGTCGACGCGATGGATGTGCATGTCGTTGACCACCCGCTGGCCGCGGTCCGGCTCACCATGCTGCGCGATGAGCGCTCCGACAGCGCCACCTTCCGCGCGGCGTTGGCCGACCTGACGCTGATGCTGGTCTACGAAGCCACCCGTGATGCGCCGCACGACGACCGTCGACGTCCACACCCCGTTGGCCCAAACCGCGGGTACGCGGCTGGCCAAGCCGCCGCTTCTGGTGGCGATATTGCGGGCCGGTCTGGGCATGGTCGAGCAGGCGCATGCATTGATACCCGAGGCGGCCGTCGGGTTCGTCGGGCTCGCCCGCGACGAGGAAACCGCTCTGGCCAGGCGAGTATCTCGTGTCGCTGCCCGATGATCTGCGTGGCCTGACCGGTGCTCGTCCTCGACCCGATGCTGGCCACCGGCGGCTCGATGGTGCACACCGTCGGTCTGCTGCGCAGCCGCGGCGCCGACGACATCACCGCGCTGTGCGTGGTGGCCGCCCCGGAAGGTGTTGCGGCGCTGGAGAAGGCGGCACCCGACGCGCGGTTGTTCACCGCGGCCATCGACGACGGGCTCAACGAGGCCGCCTACATCGTGCCGGGTCTCGGCGACGCAGGCGATCGCCAGTTCGGCCCGCGCTGAACTACCAACTCCGTACCGAGTGCGCGATCTCATCGCACACAGCGGCGGCATGCCGACGGGTGCCGGACCGGACTTCGATGTAGAACTTGACCTTTGGTTCGGTGCCTGACGGCCGGACCACGACGCGCACCGACGTGCCGGCGTCGCCGCCGGCGAAGATCAGTGCATCGGTCCGGTTCATCAGATCGGTTGTGGATGAGGCGAATCCGGCAAGGTCGGTGGGCGGCGAGGCCCGCAACCGGCGCATCAAGCGCGGCTGCCTCGTCGGGGTCGGCCACCGGTCTCGACACGGCAGCGCCGACATGCACACCGAACCGCCGGGCGAGGTCGTCGAGTGCGTCGAGCACCGAGCGTTCGTGAGCCTTTGAGCGTCGCGACCAGATCGCAGGCCAGCACCGCGGCGCTGATGCCGTCCTTGTCCCGGACCGCCGCCGGGTCGACGCAGTGCCCGATGGCCTCTTCGTAGGCGTAGACCAAAGTCGTGCCGGGCAGGTCGGCGTCGGCGCGGGCCAGCCACTTGAAGCCCGTCAGGGTCTCGACATGGTGTGCGCCCCAGTGGGCCGCGATCGATGACAGCATCCGCGACGACACGACCGTGCTGGCGACCACGCTGGTCGGCAGCTCGCTCGGTTCGGTGCGCGACAGGATGAAATCGCCGAGCAGCCAGCCGGTTTCATCGCCCGAGAGCATCCGCCAACCGGTGGGTGTCGGTATTCCGACCGCGCACCGGTCGGCATCGGGATCAAGCGCGACCGCGATATCGGCGTCGACCTCGGCGGCCAGCGCCAGCAACGCGTCCGCGGCGCCCGGCTCTTCGGGATTCGGGAACCGCACGGTCGGGAAGTCGGGGTCGGGACCGAACTGGCCGGCGACGGTGTGCACGTCGTCCACGCCGGCGCGGCGCAGCGTTTCCACGGCAACCGCACCCCCCACGCCGTGCAGCGCCGTCAACGCGACGCGAACCGGTCCTGACGATCGCCGCAGCTGAGCGGCACGCTCGATATAGCGCTCGACCAGCGCGACACCGCCGGATTCGACTGGCGCCCTTCGGATTTCGTCGGCGAACGGGGCGTCGGCGATCGCGGCTTCGATCTGCCGGTCGGTGGGGGAGACGATCTGAATCCCGCCGTCCAGATACACCTTGTAGCCGTTGTCGGCCGGTGGATTGTGTGATGCGGTGATCTGGATGCCCGCCGCGGCGCGGGTATGTCGCACGGAAAACGCCAGCACCGGCGTGGGTACCGGATCCGGAAACACCACCACCGAAAACCCTTCGGCGGCAAGCACTTCTGCTGCGGCCAAGCAGAATTCGGCCGACCCGTGACGCGCGTCCCGGCCGACAATCACCGCCGAGCCGGCCAAGTCCGCGGTCGGTGAGCACCGTCGCCAGCGCCCAGGTCGCCCGCAGCACCACCGCGACGTTCATCGCGTCCGGGCCGCCCCGCACCGGGCCGCGCAGTCCGGCGGTGCCGAAGGTCAGCGGCCGGGCGAACCGCGCCGTCAGCTCGGCCGGATCGCAGCGGGCGAGTTCGGCGGCCGTCACCGGGTCGGGGTCGTGGGCGATCCACTCCTCCGGTGTCACTGCCGCGGCGCTGGCAGAGCCGCGCGACGACGCCGGCCAGCAGCGAGCCCATCCGGGTCGCCGACGCCGCGCCGGTGGCGAGCACCTCGACGTGGCTGAGCGGCTCACCGGTGATCCCCGCGGCCATATTTGTGACCAGCGAGATTCCCAGTACCTCGGCGCCCGCCGCCCGCGCCGCGATCGTCTCGTGCACGGTGGACATGCCGACCAGGTCGGCGCCCAGCGTCCGCAGCATCCGAATCTCGGCGGGCGTCTCGAAATGCGGCCCGGGCAGCCCGGCGTACACACCGTCGGCCAGCGCCGGGTCGACCTCGCGAGCCAGCGCCCGCAGCCTCGGCGTGTACGCGTCGACCATGTCGACGAACTGGGCTCCGATCAGGGGCGATCGAGCGGTCAGGTTCAGGTGGTCGCTGATCAGCACCGGCTGGCCGACGGTGAAGTCGGTCGCGCACCGCGCCGGCGGCGTTGGTCAGCACCACCACGCGCGCGCCGGCCGCGCAGGCCGTCCGCACCGGATGAACGACGTGCCGCAGGTCATGGCCTTCGTAGGCGTGCACCCGGCCGGCCAGCACCAGCACGCGGTGCGCGCCGATGCCGACCGACAACACGTGACCGGCGTGCCCGACCGCGGTCGGCGGCGTGAATCCCGGCAGGTCGGCCATCGGCAGTATCGCGGTCGGGCGGCCCAGCGCGGCGACGGCCGGCGACCACCCCGAACCCAGGACGATCGCGACGTCGTGCTCGGCGATCTCGGTGACGTCGGCGATGAACTGCGCAGCCGTCCGTGCGAGCGCGTCGGGGTCTGGTGGACCGGTCACAGAGCGGCAGCTTAGTCCGCTCGCCACAGGCGGTGAGATACTGCGACGATGGCCCCAACCCCGGTGCTGGATCACGTCGAGGACACGGTGCAGCGTCGCAGCACCGACCTCGTCGAGCTTTCGCACGCGATCCACGCCGAACCGGAGTTGGCGTTCGCCGAGCACCGCAGTTGCGCCAAGACGCAGGCGCTGGTCGCAGAGCGGGGTTTCGAGATCACCGCGGCAGCGGGCGGTTTGGACACCGCGTTCCGCGCTGAGTTCGGCAGCGGCCCGCTGACCGTCGGCGTGTGTGCCGAATACGACGCCCTGCCGGGGATCGGTCATGCCTGCGGCCACAACATCATTGCCGCGTCGGCCGTCGGCGCCGCGCTCGCATTGGCCGACGTCGCCGATCAGCTCGGGCTGAAGGTGGTGCTGCTGGGCACGCCCGCCGAAGAGTTCGGCGGCGGAAAAGTGTTGCTGCTCAATGCCGGTGTGTTCGACGACCTGGCGCTCGCGGTGATGGTGCATCCCGGGCCGGTCGACATCGCGGCGGCCCGGTCGCTGACCCTGTCGGCGGTCCGGGTGGATTACCGCGGACGAGAGGCGCACGCGTCGGCCGCGCCGTATCAGGGCGTCAACGCCGCCGACGCCGTCACCGTCGCGCAGGTCGCGATCGGCTTGCTGCGCCAGCAGCTCGCACCCGGACAGCAGGTGCACGGCATCGTCTCCGAGGGCGGCCAGGTGGCCAACGTGATTCCCGCGCACACCGAGTTGCAGTACACGATGCGCGCCACCGAGGCGACATCGCTGGCCGATCTGGAAGCCAAGGTCCGCAACTGCTTCCTGGCCGGCGCGGTGGCCACCGGCTGCGAATACAGCGTCGAGCAGACCGAGCCGATGTACGACGCACTCAAGCCGGACCCGTGGATGGCTGAGACTGTCCGCGCCGAGATGACGCGACTCGGTCGCGCGCCGGTCGACAAGGCGCTGGAAGCGGCGCTCCCGCTGGGCAGCACCGACATGGGCAACGTCACCCAGCTGCTGCCCGGCATCCATCCGATGGTCGCCGTCGATGCCGGCGGCGCGTCGCTGCATCAGCCCGCGTTCACCGCGGCTGCCGCCGGCCCCTCCGCCGACAAGGCCGTGCTCGATGGTGCAATCATGTTGGCGCGCACGGTCGTTCGTCTTGCCGAGTCGCCGGACGAACGCGACCGGGTGCTGGCGGCACAGGCAAGCGAGCGGCGCTCATGAGTCTTGCCGGCATCGCGGACTCCTGGCTCGCCGCACACTTCGACGACCTGGTCGAGTGGCGGCGGCACATCCACCGCTACCCGGAACTGGGCCGCCAGGAGTACGCCACCACGCAGTTCGTCGCCGAACGGTTGGTCGACGCCGGGCTCAACCCGAAGGTGCTGCCCGGCGGAACCGGGCTGACGTGTGACTTCGGCCCGGACCGCGAGCCTCGAGTCGCGTTGCGGGCCGACATGGACGCGTTGCCGATGGCCGAGCGCACCGGTGCCCCGTACGCCTCGACGATGCCGAACGCGGCGCATGCCTGCGGCCACGACGGGCACACCGCGATCCTGCTGGGTACCGCACTCGCATTGGCGGGGGCGCCGGAGCTGCCGGTCGGGTTGCGGCTGATCTTCCAGCCGGCCGAAGAGTTGATGCCCGGCGGTGCGATCGACACCATCGCCGCGGGCGCGATGTCCGGGGTCAGCCGGATCTTCGCGCTGCACTGTGACCCCCGGCTGGAGGTCGGCAAGATCGCGGTGAAGGCGGGGCCGATCACGTCGGCGGCCGACATGATCGAGATCAGCCTGTCGTCGCCGGGCGGGCACACCTCACGGCCACATCTGACCAGCGATCTGGTCTACGGGCTGGGCACCCTGATCACCGGCGTGCCCGGCGTGTTGTCGCGGCGCATCGACCCGCGCAACAGCACCGTGATGGTGTGGGGCGCGGTCAATGCCGGCGTGGCCGCCAACGCCATTCCGCAGAGCGGCACGTTGGCGGGCACCATCCGCACCGCCAGCCGGGAAACCTGGCTGGGCCTGGAGGACATCGTCCGCGAGACCGTGGCGGCGTTGCTGTCACCGCTGGGCATCGAGCACACCGTCCAGTACAACCGCGGTGTTCCGCCGGTGGTCAACGAGGAAGTCTCGACGCGGATCATCACCCACGCCATCGAGGCGCTCGGCCCGGACGCATTGGCCGACACCCGGCAGTCCGGCGGCGGCGAGGACTTCTCCTGGTACCTGGAGGAAGTGCCGGGTGCGATGGCCCGGCTCGGGGTGTGGTCGGGTCATGGTCCACAGCTCGATCTGCATCAGCCGAACGTTCGACCTCGACGAGCGTGCGTTGGCGGTCGGGCTGCGGTTGATGGTCAACATCGTGGAGCAGTCCGCCGCGCTGTGTTGAGCCCAGCAGTGTGCTCCGGCACTGATCTCGCCCGGTAAGCGGATGCCTACGTGACGCGTGTGACGAAACGCTATTCGCTGTGTCCCGGACCGATGTTGCGTGCCGGGCGGGTGCGGATCTCGTGCACGTATTCGCTTGGCGCGCCTGCGATTTCCGCGGCATCGGCCATCACGCCGATGTATCGCGCCGACGGCAGGCCGCCTTCCCAGGCATCGACGACGTACAACCACGCCAGAACCGGGTCGGTGTCGGTGTCCGACGACACGCGCTCCACCCGGCAGCGGATCTTCTTGTGGACGCCCAGCTCGGAGCCTTCCCAGCGGTCGAGGTTGTTCTCGTCGGCGGGCGTCATGTCGTAGAGCACGACGAACACCTTGGAGGTCGGATCCTCGACCACGGTCGCCAGGGCGCCCTCCCAGCCGATGTCCTCGCCGCCGAAGGTCAGCCGCCAGCCGTGCAGCCAGCCGGTTCCGGCCATCGGCGAGTGGGGTGCGCGCTGCTGCATCTGCTCGGGATGCATGTTCGAGCCGTACGCGGCGTAGATCGGCACGGGGAAATCTTAGACGGCGCCTGCAGATGCGGCGGGTATCCGCAACGTTCGTTAGGTTAAGGCGGTGGCGACCCGCATCGTGATCATCGGGGGAGGGCCTGCCGGTTACGAGGCGGCGCTCGTCGCAGCAGCGCGCGACGCCGACGTCACCGTCATCGACTCCGACGGCATCGGCGGCGCGGCGGTGCTGTTCGACTGTGTGCCGTCGAAAACGTTCATCGCGTCGACCGGCGTGCGCACCGAATTGCGCCGCGCGCCGCATCTCGGCTTCGACATCGATATCGAAGCCGCCAAGATCTCGTTGCCGGAGATCCATCAGCGCGTCAAAACGCTGGCCGCCGATCAGTCAGCCGACGTCAAAACGCAACTGCTCAGTGCGGGCGTCACGGTGGTCGCCGGCAAGGGCGAGTTGATCGACACCACTCCCGGCCTGGCAGCACACCGCGTCCAGGCCACCGCCCCGGACGGCGACACCAGCACGTACGACGCCGACGTGGTGCTGATCGCGACCGGGGCCAGCCCCCGCGAGCTGCCGACCGCGCGGCCCGACGGCGAGCGCATCCTGACCTGGCGTCAGCTCTACGACCTGCAGGCGCTGCCGGAACACCTGATCGTGGTCGGCTCCGGTGTCACCGGCGCCGAATTCGTACACGCCTACACCGAATTGGGCGTCGACGTCACGGTGGTCGCCAGCCGCGACCAGATCCTGCCCTACGAGGACGCCGACGCCGCCCAGGTGCTGGAGCGGATTTTCGCCGAACGCGGCGTCGAGCTCGTCAAGAATGCCCGCGCCGACTCGGTGACCCGCACCGATTCCGGGGTTGTGGTGAAGCTCGCCGACGGCCGCACCGTCGAAGGCAGCCACGCGCTGATGACGATCGGGTCGGTGCCCAACACTGACGGTCTGGGGCTGGACCGGGTGGGCATCGAACTGGGACCGGGAAATTACCTGACCGTCGACCGGGTGTCGCGGACGTCGGTGTCGAACATCTACGCGGCAGGAGACTGCACCGGGCTGCTGCCGCTGGCCTCGGTCGCCGCTATGCAAGGCCGGATCGCCATGTGGCATGCCCTCGGCGAGGCCGTCACACCCATCCGGCTGCGTACCGTCGCCGCGGCGGTGTTCACCCGGCCCGAGCTCGCCGCGGTGGGCGTTCCGCAATCCGCCATCGACGACGGATCGGTGCAGGCCCGCACGATCATGTTGCCGCTGCGGACCAACGCGCGGGCCAAGATGTCGGGGCTGCGACACGGCTTCGTCAAAATCTTCTGCCGTCCCGCCACTGGTGTGGTGATCGGCGGCGTGGTGGTCGCGCCGATCGCCTCCGAGTTGATCCTGCCGATAGCGATGGCGGTGCAGACCCGGCTGACCGTGAACCATCTGGCACAGACCCTGAGCGTCTATCCATCGCTGTCGGGTTCGATCACCGAGGCCGCGCGGCGGCTGATGGCGCACGACGACCTGGACTGACCCAGCCGACGGTGCAGAAGATGAGCGGGGCAATTGAGCCTAGCCAAGTAATCTGAGCCGAGAACAGACGAGTAACCGACAGGAGACCGTGCCGTGAGCGACCCGATTCGCGTCCCGGCCAGCGAGCAGACCCGGCCGGGTTCGATTATCGGGCCCGGGCAACGCGCCACAGCCTGGGAACGCCTCGGCAGCGAGCAATTCGACGTCGTGGTCATCGGCGGCGGCGTGGTGGGTTCGGGAGCAGCTCTGGACGCCGCCACCCGTGGGCTGAAAGTCGCACTGGTCGAAGCCCGCGACTTCGCCTCCGGCACCTCGAGCAGATCGTCGAAGATGTTTCACGGCGGGCTGCGCTATCTCGAGCAACTGGAATTCGGCTTGGTGCGTGAGGCGCTTTTTGAGCGCGAGCTGTCGTTGACGACGTTGGCTCCGCACCTGGTCAAGCCACTACCGTTTCTCTATCCGCTGACCAGGCGGTGGTGGGAGCGGCCCGTATGTCGCCGCCGGCCTCTTGCTTTACGACGAACTCGGTGGCGCGAAATCCGTTCCGGGGCAGAAACATTTGTTCCGCGCCGGTGCACTACGACTGTCGCCGGGGCTGAAGCGCAACTCGCTGATCGGCGGTATCCGCTACTACGACACCGTCGTCGACGACGCCCGGCACACCCTGACCGTGGTGCGCACCGCGGCGCAGTACGGCGCGGTCGTCCGTTCGTCCACTCAGGTGGTGTCGCTGCTGCGCGAAGGAGACCGGGTGACCGGTGTGCGGGTGCGCGACTCCGAGGACGGCGCGGTCGCGGAGGTGCGTGGCCATGTCGTGGTCAACGCGACCGGGGTCTGGACCGACGAGATTCAGGCATTGTCCAAGCAGCGCGGGCGTTTTCGGGTTCGCGCATCCAAGGGCGTGCACATCGTCGTGCCGCGGGACCGGATCGTCAGCGACGCCGCGATCATCCTGCGAACCGAGAAGTCGGTGATGTTCGTCATCCCGTGGGGCAACCACTGGATCATCGGGACCACCGACACCGACTGGAATCTGGACCTCGCGCATCCAGCGGCCACCAAAGTCGACATCGACTACATCCTCGGCACAGTCAACACCGTGCTGGCAACCCCGTTGACTCACAACGATATCGATGGGGTGTACGCCGGGCTACGGCCGCTGCTGGCGGGGGAGAGCGAGGAGACGTCCAAGCTGTCGCGCGAGCATGCCGTCGCAGTTCCCGCGCCCGGTCTGGTCGCCATTGCGGGCGGCAAGTACACCACCTACCGGGTGATGGCCGCCGATGCGATCGACGCTGCGGCGCAATACGTTCCGGCTCGGGTTGCGACGTCGATCACCGAGAAGGTGCCGCTGCTGGGCGCCGACGGCTACTTCGCACTGATCAACCAGACCGAGCACGTCGGCGCGATCGCGGGACTGCACCCGTACCGGGTGCGCCATCTGCTGGATCGCTACGGGTCGTTGCTCAGCGAGGTGCTCGCGATGGCGGCCAACCACCGCGACCTGCTCAACCCGATCGCCGCCGCGCCGGGCTACCTGAGGGTCGAAGCGGCCTATGCCGCGGCGGTGGAGGGTGCGCTGCATCTGGAAGACGTCCTGGCCCGGCGAACCCGGATCGCCATCGAATACTCGCACCGTGGCGTCGACTGTGCCCGCGAGGTGGCCGACATCGTCGCCCCGATCCTGGGCTGGACGGATGCCGATATCGACCGCGAGGTCGCGACGTACATCGCGCGGGTGGAGGCCGAGGTGCTCTCCCAGACCCAGCCCGACGACGCGTCGGCAGACGCGCTGCGGGCCAGCGCCCCCGAGGCCCGCGCCGAGATCCTCGAGCCGGTGCCTTTAAATTGAGCGGGCCGTGAGACCCGCGCCGCTGCCGCCGCGCGACGGCCTGGGACCGGCGCGGCTGCGGATGCGCGGCGGACCGCTGGGCGACGAGCTGACCAGCAGGTTCGGGCGTTCGGTTGCGGCCAAGGCCACCGCCGGCGAGGTCGTCGACCAGCATGGCGTGGTGCTCGATCCGGCCACCGTGCTGCCGGTCGGCGCAACCGTCTACCTCTACCGCGAACTGCCGGACGAGGTCCCGGTGCCGTTCGACATCCCGGTGTTGCATCGGGACGAGAACCTCGTCGTCGCCGACAAGCCGCATTTTCTGGCCACCATGCCGCGTGGACGCCATGTCGCGCAGACAGCGTTGGTGCGACTTCGCCGGCAACTCGGGTTGCCCGAGCTGAGCCCCGCGCACCGGCTGGATCGGTTGACCGCCGGGGTGTTGCTGTTCACGACTCGCCGCGAGCTTCGCGGGGCCTACCAGATGCTGTTCGCCCGAGGCGGCGTCGACAAGACCTA
This sequence comes from uncultured Actinomycetota bacterium, assembly GCA_963741555.1. GTDB lineage: Bacteria > Actinomycetota > Actinomycetes > Mycobacteriales > Mycobacteriaceae > Mycobacterium. The sequence continues at coordinate 330,394 of CAVUIH010000001.1, forward strand.
CCTGGCGCGAGCCGCGGTGGACCCGAACATGTCGCTACCGCGGGTGATTCGCAGTCGTATCATCAAGCGGCGCGGTCATTTTCAAGCTCTGGAAGAGGCCGGCGAGCCCAACGCCGAGACATTGGTGGAGCTCATGTCACCGGATGGGCTCTACCGGCTGACACCGCGGACGGGGCGCACACATCAGCTCCGGGTGCACATGGCTTCGCTCGGTGTCCCGATCCACGGAGACCCGCTGTATCCCGAAGTCGTCGACGTGGCCGCCGACGACTTCTCCACGCCGCTGCAGCTCTTGGCGCAGCGAATCGAGTTCGACGATCCGGTGAGCGGCGTCCGTCGCTCGTTCGTCAGCGGCAGGCAGCTACCCGCGGGATCGATGTCAGCAGCGCTCGATGCCGGGGCGGATCCGCGGTAGGTCGTGGCCGATCACGACGCGGGTCGGGTGCGGCGGCGCAGCGGGTACGGCCCGCGGGGCGGTTCGCGCGGACACCGCCGCTGACACGGCCGTGCGGCACATGTCACGCGCTCGGACAGTGAAGCCGCCAGCGGTACTGAGGTCAGCCAGGCGCGCGCTGACAAAGCCATGCAGTGTTGCCACGTTATCTGTCCTTTGATCTTTGACGGCTATTGGTAAAAGATACGGGCGCCGTCGTCGGCTCGATTGATTCGTCGATTGTGATGAGGGGCATGTCGCGCGGGAGATGCGACGCAGGTCACTGAGCATCAACGCTCATCCGACTGTTGGTATTCCACGATACGCGTTCGCCGGCTGCGGAGTCGGAGCGGACATCAATGGCGCCGTTTCCCCGCCGACCCACGCTGACCATCGCGAACGTGAACAAGTGGGAAACTGGGGCTGAAATCGCGAGCCAGACATATCCGGCGATAACCGGGCATGATTGCGCTAGTGCGAATCTTGTTACGATGCGTCATGCCCGCAGCGAGGACAGCGGTTCAGCGGGCTGAGGCTATGCCGGCGGCGATGATCTCACCTGTAAAAGGAATTGGATTGAAGCTCAATCGATTTGGCGCCGCCCTGAGTATTCTGGTCAGTTGCGCGTTGATACTGTCCGCGTGCGGCGGTCATAACAACTCCGGTGGGGGAAGTCCCGCGGCGACGAACGACGCCGCCGGTGAAAGTGACCTGTGGGGGCAAATCAGCCCTGAAGGCCAGTGGTTCCACCGCTCAGAAAAACGCCATGGCCCTTTTCATCAAGGCGTTCGAACAGGCCTGCCCCGGACAATCTTTGGATTACGCGGCCAATGGATCCGGCGCGGGCATAAACGACTTCGTGAATAACCAAACCGACTTCGGCGCGTCCGACTCGACGCTGACGAAAGCCGAATACGGCAAGGGTCAGCAGCGGTGCGGCTCGCAAGTGCGGAGTCTGCCCCTGGTGGTGGGACCCATCGCCATCGCCTTCAACGTCAAGGGCGTGACCTCGCTGAACCTTGACGGCCTGACGGCGGCGCAGATTTTCAACGGGCAGATCAACATGTGGAACGACGCCGCGATCGAGCTGCTGAACTTGGGTGTCGACTTGCCGAATGAGCCGATACACGTCGTATTTCGCAGCGACGAGTCCGGGACCACGGATAATTTCCAGCGCTATCTCGACACCGCGTCCAGGGGCACCTGGGGTTTACCTGCGGGCAAGAAGTTCAACGGCGGTGTAGGAGACGGCGCGGTCGGCAGCGACGGCGCCGCCGCGGCGGTCAAGAGCACCGAGGGTTCGATCACGTATCTCGAATGGTCGTTCGCCGAGCAGCAACACCTGAACGCGGCCAAGATCATCACGTCGGCCGGTCCGGATCCGGTAGCCATCAGTTCCGAGTCGGTGGGCAAGACAATCTCGGGTGCCTGGTACATCAAAAAGGGCGACGAATTGGCCCTCGACACGATCTCGTTCTATCGCCCGAATCAGCCTGGCTCTTATCCGATCGTCCTGGCGACCTACGAGATCGTCTGCTCGAAATATCCCGATCCCCAGGTTGGCACTGCTGTGCGCGCCTTCCTGCAAAGCGCCGTCGGTGCAGGCCAGAACGACTTGGCCGCTAACGGGTACATTCCGATCCCCGCGGAATTCAAGCCGCGGCTGGTGTCCGCGGTGAATGCCATATCGTGACCGTCCAGCGGCGTCGAAGCGTAAAGTTCGAGAGGGTTTTTTCGCCGTAGTCAATCCAACGTTCCACCAGCTTTCCGGCGGTGATCAATGTTCGGTGCCATGGAGTTCACGACAGTGCCTCCCGAGATCACGTCTGCGCTGATCCATTCAGGACCCGGTGCGGAATCGCTGATCGCGGCGGCCGCGGCATGGCAGCAACTCGCCACCACGCTGGAGGACTCCGCCGAGAGCTATCGCACCGCGTTATCGTCGCTGGACGGTACTTGGCATGGTCCGTCGTCGGCGCTGATGCTGCAGGCCGTGGAGCCCTACGTGACGTGGCTGCGCACCACCGCGCAGCAAGCGCAACAGGTGGCTGCTTCGGCGCAGACCGCCGCCGCGGCGTACAACTCGGTGAGCGCATCGGTGGTGCCCACAGCGCAGGTCCTTGCCAACCGGACGCGGCTGGCGCAGTTGTTGGCCACCAATGGATTCGGCAGGAACCTCCCGGCTATCGCCCAGACCGAGGCTGAATACCAGGCCATGTGGGCGAACAACTCGGCGGCGATGAATCGTTATCAGGCAACGTCGGCTCAGGCCTCGACGCTGCCGCAGTTCTCGTCGCCGACCTCGACCACCAATCCGACCGCGCTGTCCACGCAAGCCGGCGCGGCGCCGGCCGCTTCCGGGACCTCCGCAGCTACGTCTGCTGCCACGAGCGGTGCAGCAATTAACGTTGGCATTGGGGACCCAACGAGCGGCTATGTCGGTTTGTACAACCAATATGCCAACCAGTTCATCTCGTCCGGCTTTCCTATCAACCTGCTCAGCTACCTGGCGCAGAGCCAATCAGCCCAGGCCTTGCAGGGCGTCAGCAGCTCAATCGGCCAGGGTGTGTCCGAGGGTGAGGGGGCGCTGGGCGGGGCGGCGGCGAATTTGGGTGGCGGTGCCGCTGGAGCCCTGGGCGCGATCGGCCAGAGCGGGGGAGGCCTGGGTGCGCTTGGCGCCGCCGGACTCGGCGAGATTGGTACCACGTCGGCAAGGCTGGGTGCTGCGGTGCCGATGGGCACACTGAGCGCGCCACCCAGTGCAGCGCCGCTGCTTCAGGCGCCAGTGCAACTTGCGTCGGCGGCATCGCCGTTGCCGGGGGGCTTATCCGGGATGCCGATGCCCCCGCTCATGCCGCCGCCGATTTCGCCGGGCAGTGGTTGGCGCAAGCGCAAGGCGCAGAAGTACGACGACATCGCGATTGGTAAGGAACTCAAGGGCAACGTAATGAAACCGCCACCATCGGCGGGCTAGGCGTCAGCTCACGAGCCGCGCGTGCGGTGCAGAGAACCGAGACCGTTCTGGATTCCCTGGTCGACCTGATCCTTGACATCCGGCGTGTCCGCCGGGACTCCGCCCACCCAGGTACAGCTACAGCCGAGGGTGCCGAACGGGTTGGGGTCGGCGCCGGCCGGCGTCGCTGTGGCAGTCGCTGAACCGAGCAGGACCGCGAGGCCGGCCAGGAATCTCGTCATCGCGAACAGATCCCCACGAGCGTCATTTGCCAGAATGCCTTGGGCAGAACGCGGCGACGCTGACGCCGACGAAGAAGCCGGCATGGTAGCCGTCCAAGCTGCTTTGCTGCATCACGTCATTGGCGACGTCCTGCGTTGCCCTGCCTTGGTCGAGCTCGTCGCAGACCTGATGACCGGCCTGAATTGCGGCCTGAGGCGATGCGAACGTAACGCCCTTGGACTGCAGTGCGTTCAAGAAATTGCTGTCGACCGCGTCCGCGCGCGCCGTCGGGGCAGTGACCGCCAAAAGGCCAAGCAGTGCCACCGCGAGGAAGAGAATGGGTGAGCGCACTTGGGTGGTCGACATACGGTGAACCTTTCCGCTCAGCAGAATTGCGAGTTTTGCTGATGGCAAGCCAAGCCGCTTGCCTTGAGATCATTGCATGCCGCGCCCGGACTTTCGAAGCGCGCTGGGCGGTCGACGCTAGCGAGTGTGAGCGTTTACCACACGGACGCTCAGCGTTGGCAAGCTGGGCACCAGTACGCAACCCGCTCGCCGCTGTCGTCCTGCCTGACGGGCGTACCGCAGCGCCGACAGCCTTGCCCGGCTCGCCCGTACACCCACACCTGCCGCCCCGCCCGGGTGTCGCCGGTGGTGCAGCGGTTACGACGGAAGCGGTTGGCCCACAACATCTCGCGGGCACGCGACACCAACCGGTGCGGGTCGGCGATCGCGCTGACCGGTGCGGTGGGCAGGTGGCCGCTGATGAAACACAGTTCGTTGCAGTACACGTTGCCGATGCCGGCCAGCACCCGCTGATCCAGCAGCGCTTCGGCGATCGGTCGATCGGGGTGCGCAGTCAGGTTGGCGGAGGCGATCTTTGGGTCCCAGTCGTCGCCCAGTAGGTCGGGGCCCAAGTGGTCGACCACATCGACATCGTGCTCGCGGTCGAGGATCTCCAGCACGCCGAGGTCGATGCCGAGCGCACGGATGTCGCTGGTTTCCAAGATGATCCGGACCCGATAGTCGGCGCGGGCCGTCAGCGACGTCACCCGCCAGCTGCCGTCCATCTTCAGGTGCGAGTGAATGCTGGCCGGTCCGACACGGATGAATAGATGCTTGCCACGAGTGCATACCCCGTCGACCACGTGACCGCTCAGGTCGACGGTCGCAAAGCGTGGCACCCGGACATCGCAGCGCGTCAACGGGTGGCCGACCAACGCCTCCCGCAGTTTCTCTGCGGTGCGAAAAACGGTGTCACCCTCGGGCATGCGTTATCGCAGTCGCAATCCGCGAGGCGTCCGCGCAAACCCGGCGTCGGTCAGAGCGGTCACCACCGCAGCGGAGACCTGCGGCGCCAACACCGGAGCGCTGTTGACGCGCTCGATCAGGATTCCGTTGATGCGCCCCGCTGCGACCAGTTCGGCGAGCGCGGCCGCAGCGGCGTGGCCGGCGTCGTCGTCGGCGGCGAAGCTCAGCAGTGACCGCCCGCCACGCTCGAGGAACCACACCAGTTCGCCGTCGACCAGCACGACGAGCGCCCCGGCTTTGCGGCCCGGTCGGGCCGCCCCATCGCCGTCGCTACGGGACGGCCACGGCAACGCGGCACCGTAGGGGTTGGCCGGGTCGGCGGCGGCGAGCACCACGGCCCGGTATTCCGGGCGCTCGGGATCGACGCCGTCGAGGTAGCTGCGCAGCCGGTCGACGGTGGAGGCGACCGCGAACTGGGCACCACCGAGGGACTCGACGAAATAACCGCGTTGGCAGCGGCCGGCGTCTTCGAAGGCGGTCAACACCTTGTAGAGCGTGGCGAAGCCACCCGGCACCCCTTCGGCGGTCACCGCGCCGCGGGTCAGCACGCCGTGGCGGTTGAGCAGCAGTTCGGCTTGGTGATGGCCGCGCAGCGTGGAATCCGGCTCGGGTGTCGGCAGCGCCGACCACCGGCCGGCCACCGTCGGGTCGGCCGAGCGCGCCTGCGGGTGCGCGACGCTGTAGCGGCTCAGCCGGGGTGGACGCTTGCTGCGGCCCTGCCGGTGTGCCGGCGCCGATCGTTTGCGCGCGCCCGGCCCCCCGGACAGCGTCGCCCGCACCGGCGCGAACGTGTCGCCGGTCACCCAGCCGGCCCAGATCAGCTCCCACAGCGCCGCTTTGAGCTCGCTTTCGCCGGCGGAGCCTTGCGCCAGCTGCCGGAAGAAGTACGCGCCGCCGCCGGTCAGCATGTCCAGGATCGCGCGATGGGTCGCGGTGAAGTCGATCTCCGTCGGCGCGGCCAGCGTCAGCGGCGCGGAATCGGCGGAGTGGAAAGCGATCCAGCCGTCGCTGCCTGAGATCGTGCCGCCACCGGACCACATGACCTCGCCGGAGGCCAGCAGTTCGTCGAGCATGGCGGGGGAATAGTCGCGCACGCGCGGTGCCAGCACCAGCGATTCGACCGCCGACGCGGGCAGCAGGACACCGGCGAGTTGGTCGATGACTGCTGCCAGGCCGTCGAGGCCGGAGTTCGCCGGTGAACCCGTCGCCGCGCTCAGCCCATGCCACGCGGGCAGGAAGCGTGCGTAGGCGCTCGTGCTGACCGGTTCCACCTGGGCCCGCAGCGCCGCCAGCGATCGGCGACGCAGAATCCGCAGCACCTCGGCGTCGCACCACTGGTCGCCGGTCCCCAATCCCGATGTCTCAGCGGTGGAGAATTCGCCGCGGACCAGCCGGCCGTCGGCGGCCATCCGGCCCAGCACGTCAGCTGCCACTCGCAGGCCGAGCCCGAATCGTTCAGCGACATCGGTGGTGGTGAACGGAGCATGGGTTCGCCCGTAGCGGCCCACAAGCTCACCCAGTGGGTCGGCGACCGGTCCGGTGAAGCTGGCCGGGACGCCCACCGGCACCGCCACCCCCACACCGTCGCGGAGTCGGCCGATGTCCTCGATCGCCACCCACCAGCTGCGGCCGGCGAAGGAGACCGGCAACGCCCGCTTGGCCGCGTACAGCGCCTCCAGCCAGCCGCCGACATCCGCGCCGCCGGCGCGAGTGGCGACCTCGTCGGTGGTCAGCGGGCCCAATAGTCGCAGCAGATCGGCGACCGCTTCGGCGTCCCGTGCCGCCCGCTCAGGCGAAAGGTGCTGCAATTGGCGGCCGGTTGCCGCAACCACTTCGGGGTCGAGCAGCTCGCGGAGCTCGACGCGGCCGAGCAACTCGGCGAGCAGCGTCGAGTCCAACGACAGCGCGGCGGCGCGGCGCTCGGCCAGCGGGCTGTCGCCCTCGTACATGAACGCCCCGACGTAGCCGAACAGCAGCGACGCCGCGAACGGTGACGGCGTCGAGGTCTCGGTTTCCAGCACGCGGATTTTCCGCGCGGCGATATCGGTCATCAGCCCGGCCAGCGTCGGCACGTCGTAGACGTCCTGCAGGCACTCGCGGACCGCCTCCAGCACGATCGGGAAGTCCGGGTATTTGCGAGCCACGTCGAGCAACTGGGCGGCGCGCTGGCGTTGATGCCACAGCGGTGACCGGCGCCCGGGGTTGCGGCGCGGCAGCAGCAGGGCGCGCGCTGCGCATTCCCGGAACCGCGACGCGAACAATGCCGACCCGCCCACTTCGGCGGTGACGATCGGGTCGATCTCGTCGGCGTCGAAGACGAAGAGTTCAGCACCCGGCGGCGAGTCGGCGCCGGCTTCCGAGATGGTGTCGGGCAGCCGCACCACGATGCCGTCGTCGGAGGCGGTCGGCTTCTCGTCGATGCCGTAGCGCCCGCGCAGTCGCCGGCCCACCGCCAGCGCGAGCGGACCGTGCACGCGCAGGCCGTAGGGGGAATGCAGGATCACCCGCCAGTCGCCGAGCTCGTCGCGGAACCGCTCGACCAGCAGCGTCGCGTCGGTGGGTACCACCGTGGTGGCGGTGCGCTGGTCGTCGAGGAGCCGCCACAGGTTCTCGGTGGCATAGTCGTTGAAACCTAGTTCAGTGCAACGCTTTTCGAATTCGCCACGGGCCAGGCCGGCCAACTCGCCGGTGAACTTGCCGATTGCGCGGCCGAGCTCGGCGGGGCGACCGGAATCGTCGCCGCGCCAGAACGGGAGCCGGGCGGGTTCGCCCGGTGCCGGAATCACCAGCACCCGGTCGTGGGTGATCTCGGTGATTCGCCAGCTGGTGGCGCCCAGTGCGATGACGTCACCCGGACGGGACTCGTAGACCATCTCTTCGTCGAGTTCGCCTACCCGGGAAGGGGTTTCAGAGTCGGTGGCGAGATAGACGGTGAACATGCCGCGGTCCGGGATGGCGCCGCCGGAGGTGACCGCGAGCCGCTGCGCGCCCGGCCGCGCCGTCACCGTGCCGTGATCGCGGTCGTAGATTAGTCGCGGCCGCAACTCGGCGAAGTCGGTCGACGGATATTTGCCGGACAGCAGATCCAGCGTGGCCTCGAATGCGCTGCGCGGCAACGTCGCAAACGGTGCGCTACGACGAACCGTGTCGAACCAGCGGTCGGCGTCCAGCGACTCCAGCGCGGATGCGGCCACGGTGTGCTGGGCCAGGATGTCGAGCGGGTTGGTGGGCACCCGCATCGTCTCGATCTCGCCGGTGAGCATGCGCTGCACGGATACCGCGCAGCCGATCAAGTCGGTGCGGTGTTTGGGTAACAGCACGCCGTGCGAGATCTCGCCGACCTGGTGCCCGGCCCGACCGATGCGCTGCAGGCCGCTGGCCACCGACGGCGGCGCCTCCACCTGGATCACCAGATCGACCGCGCCCATGTCGATTCCCAGTTCCAGGCTCGAGGTCGCCACCACCGCCTTCAGTCGCCCGGTCTTGAGGTCTTCTTCGACGATGGCGCGCTGCTCTTTGCTGACCGAGCCGTGATGTGCGCGGGCCAACAGCGTTGGCGCGCCATAAGTTTGGCCGCTGCCGAGCAGATGGGCCGGTGCGCCACCGGCGACCTTCGGATTCGCGTCGTTCGACACTGTTCCTTCGCCCGAGCGCTCGGCGTGAATCTCGTTGAGGCGAGCCGTCAGTCGCTCGGCCAGCCGTCGGGAGTTGGCGAACACGATCGTCGAATTGTGCGTTTCGACCAGATCGACCAGTCGCGCCTCGACGTCGGGCCAGATGCTGTTGCTGGCCAGGTTGGCCATATCGGGCACCGGCACCTGCACGGTCAGCTCGAAGGTCTTGGCGGCCGGGGGTGCGACGATGGTCGTCGGGGATGCGCCGGACAGGAAGCGGGCGACTTCCTCGGGTGGACGCACGGTGGCCGACAAGCCGATTCGCTGCGCCGGCGCCTCCAACATGTCGTCGAGCCGCTCCAGCGACACTGCCAGATGAGCACCCCGTTTGGTGCCGGCGATGGCGTGCACCTCGTCGACGATCACCGTCTCGACGCCGGCCAGCGTCTGGCGGCCCGCCGAGGTCAGCATCAAAAACAACGACTCCGGGGTGGTGATCAGCACGTCGGGCGGTGAGCTGATCAGCTGGCGGCGGCGGGCCGGCGAGGTGTCACCCGACCGCAGCCCGACGGTGATCTCCGGGGCGGGCAGACCCCGCTGCGCGGCAACCCGGGCCATCCCGGCCATCGGTGTGCGCAGGTTGCGCTCGACGTCCACGGCCAACGCCTTGAGCGGCGAGACGTAGAGCACCCGGGTGCCGGAAGCCCGTCCCTCTCGCGGCGCACCGGCCAGCTTGTCGATCGCCCACAGAAACGCGGCCAGGGTTTTGCCGGAGCCGGTCGGCGCGATGACCAACGTGTTGTGGCCGTCGGCGATGGCCGCCCACGCATCACCCTGCGCGGGGGTGGGCGCGGCGAACGTGCCCGCGAACCAGTCGCGAGTGACGACGCTGAACCGCGCGAGCGGATCGTCGGGCGCGGGGGTCACTCACCCATCATGGCAACGGGCTACGACAAGCGCCGTCAGCGCTGGTCGGATGCCATCGGCTTGGCCAATGCCTCGGGGATGTTGTGCACCCGAATGATCGCGTCGAGCAGCGCGTGCGCGCAGGCATCGCTGAGTTGGCCGGCGTCGGTGTCCGCGTGGATGATGCGCTGCCTGCACACCTCGAAGGTCAGTGCGAGCCACCCGTGGACCACGATCCGCAGGTCGCGCTCGACCTCGGGATCGAGCGGAGTGCACGATCCGTCGACTTCCATGACGCGGCTCATGATGTGTTCCATCTGACGGTCCTTGGCCTCGTCGTCGATGCCGAGTAAGACCGGGTCGGAGCGGCCGAGCCCGACGTAAGCCGCCCAGGCGGCGTGCGGGTGCTCCTGGTGATACTGCATGTAGGCAAGTACACCGCCGCGCACCTCTTCGAAGAGGTTCTGACCGGGGGTCGGCGGGGTGTTGGTGGTCTCGAACAGCTGGTCGGCCTGCCCTTTGACGACAGCGGCGAAGAACGCCCTTTTGTCGGGGAAGTAGTGGTACATCAACGCTCGCGACACGCCGGCCCGCTCGGCGATCTCGTCGATCCGGACCTCGTCGTAGGGCCGTTGACCGAATACTTCGGCGCCTAGCGCCAGCAACTCGGCGCGGCGGTCCTCCGGAGACAACCGGCGCCTGGGAGTTCGCATAGCCCAGATGGTACTTGTCGATTCTTGGTGGGGGCCGTCAACGCCCAGGATGCCTCTGCAAACTGCTCCTCGGCCGAGACGCCGACAATTCTGAGCGCCCAATGCACCTGCGCCGCGAAGCGGTGAACCTGCCACTGCCAGTGCTTTCTCCATACCAGCGAAGGAGCGGGCGGTCGCAGGCGGATTCCGAGCCGGCTCACCGGGCAACACGCGAAGGTACTTTGTCCGTGGGTGCGCAAGCTCTCGCGCCATACAATCGCAAGGCCATGGAATCGAAAACCGACGCAACTCGCCGCGGTCTGAGTAAACGGGTCGGCACACTCGTCGACGGTTTCGAGACCGTCATCTACGCGATCGCATTCCTACTCCTGGTTGCGGCCGCGGTGCTGGTGGTCATCGGCGGATTCCAAGCAGTCGCCCAGGCCGCGAGCCACCAGGTCAACACGCTGCAGGGCGGTGTCCTCGTCCTCGACCGAGTTCTGATGGTCCTGATCATCGCGGAGATCGCGGCGACCCTTCGTGCGGTACTGCTGTATCACGAGATCGCCGCCGAGCCTTTCCTCTTCATCGGGTTGATCGCCTGCGTGCGGCGGATCCTCATCGTGACCGCGGCATCCGAACAGGTCCATTCGGACAAAGAACTCGACCGGCTGCTCTTCGAGCTGGGCGCACTGGGGCTGTTGGTCATCGGCATCGCCGCGGCGATCTTCATGATTCGGTCCAGCAACCGGCACGCAACACCGACGCACGGCGAAAACGCCTGAGCTCGTAGGCCGTTTTACCCGCTGTGAACTGGGGTATATGGCTGTGGCGCAAACGTGAGAGCGATAGAGGTCCAAGATGCAGACGCAGCAGTACGGCTCGACCGGTGACCGTCTCGGGCAAGACGACAGGGAAGTACACACCGCCGTGCGGTTCGCCGTATTGGCCGGGTTGGCAGGGGTCGCGTTTCTCATCGTGGCCGTGCTGTGGGACAGCACCTGCAAAGGCGCGATGTCGGTGGACACCGTCGCATGCGGCGCGCCTCAGCTGACGCTGCTGGCGTTCGGCGCGCCGATCATCCTGCTGGCCGCGGGCTGCTGGGCATTCGTGCGCACCTATCGCACCTGGCGCGACAACGAAACGTGGTGGGCCTGGCAGGGCGCTGGATGGTTTCTGATGATCCTGATGTTCATCACGCTGGTCATGGGCGCTCCGATCGCCGCGCCTGTGCTGGCCGCCTGACGCGCAACCTGCACTCAGTGGTTTCGCAGCTTGTTGACGAGCTTGTCTTTGGTCAGCCCTGAATACCCGGAAATGCCAAGCTCTTTGGCCCTCTTCTTGAGCTCCGGCACGGTCCAGTCGTCGTAGGAGCCGGACTTACCGCCGGATTTGCCGACGCTGGATCGCCCGCGCGCCGCGGCGGCGTTGGCGATCCGGGCCGATTTCTCCTTCGAATCACCCTGCTTGCGCAGATCCCGGTAGAGCTTCTCGTCCTTGATCGAAGGGTTGGGCATCGGTGATCCTCCTGTCGTCTGCTGCGACTGGTGCGTGAAGACCTGTCCTACATCACGTTGCAGTCGCATCGGCTAGTTTTATTTCTCGTCGCCAGTGGGTATCTGCTGTACGGCCATAACGGATACTCATGGTCAACCTGTCACCCGGCCATGGGAGACAGCACCACAAATGCGACGACATAGATGCCCACTGCGATCAAGGCGAGGACGGCCAAAGTGACAATGGCGATCAGCGCAATGCGCCGAATGCGGCGTGTGCGCTGGATTTCCGTTGCCTCCCGCGCGTCCATGGCAGCTGGCATACCCGGCGGCGATCATGACTAACCAGCTCGAACGCACGGGTAATGTCGGTCGAACTATGCAGGGAGAGCCCATGACCGTTGCTGCGAAGCCAGTGAAGGAACAGCAACGAGGTGAACGCGCCATTGAATTGCGTGTGGCGGCCAAGCTGGAGAATTTGGCAGTATTGCGAACTCTCGTTGGGGCTGTCGGGACGTTCGAGGACCTCGATTTCGATGCGGTCGCCGATCTGCGTCTTGCGGTCGACGAGGTGTGTACCCGGTTGATTCGCTCAGCCGTCCCGGGCGCCACGCTGGCGATCGTGGTCGATCCGCACGACGACGAGCTGAAAGTCGAGGCGTCGACGACGTGCGAGCACTACGACGTCGTCGCGCCGGGCAGCTTCAGCTGGCATGTGCTGACTTCGCTCACCGATGACGTCCAGACATTTCAGGACGGTGGGCCTGATGGCCACGGCGTCTTCGGTGTCACGCTGACCACCCGACGGGCGGGCTCTCGCAGGTGACACCGCGAGCTGGCGGCAGTTCGTCATCTCGTCCCAACGAATACGCCGACGTTCCCGACATGTTTCGTGAGCTGGCCACTCTCGACGCCGACTCATCAGACTTCCAGCGCCATCGAGACAAGATCGTCGAGCGCTGCCTGCCGTTGGCCGATCACATCGCCCGCCGTTTCGAGGGCCGTGGCGAACCACGGGACGACCTGGTCCAGGTGGCTCGCGTCGGCTTGGTCAACGCCGTCGCCCGCTTCGACGTCGAAACCGGCTCGGACTTCGTCTCGTTTGCGGTGCCCACCATCATGGGGGAGGTTCGCCGGCATTTCCGGGATAACAGCTGGTCGGTGAAGGTTCCGCGGCGTCTGAAAGAGCTGCATCTGCGGCTGGGCGCGGCCACCGCCGATCTGTCGCAGCGGTTGGGCCGCGCTCCCACCGCAAGCGAGCTCGCCGAAGAACTCGAGATGGACCGCGCCGAGGTCATCGAGGGCCTGGTGGCCGGCAGCTCGTACAACACGCTGTCCATCGACAGCGGCGGCAGCAGCGCAGACGAGGAAGCGCGGGCGATCGCTGACACGCTCGGCGACGTCGACACCGGTCTGGAACGGATCGAGAACCGAGAGGCGCTGCGTCCCTTGCTGGAGGGGCTGCCCGAGCGGGAACGAACCGTGCTGGTTCTGCGGTTCTTCGATTCGATGACGCAGACGCAAATCGCCGAGCGCGTCGGCATTTCACAGATGCACGTCTCGCGCTTGCTCGCTAAATCGTTGACGCGGCTACGGGACGAGCTGGAATAGCCGGTTCGGGTCGGGGTTCGCACCGTCGACATCCCAGAACGCGGCCACGGACTTGACCAGGGGCAGCGTGTTGTCAGGGTCGCAGATGCGCAGCAACCGGGATACCGCCTCGCTCGGCACCACGGCCCAGCGCTGATTGGCGCCGGCGCATCTCACGTTGATCAGGTGTAACGCCGAAAAGCCCGCAGTTCCAAAGAATTCCAGGCCACTCAAGTCCACCACGGCCGCCTTGGACTGCGCGATGCAGCTTTCGACGTAGTCGGCCAGCTGACTGGCGTTGGATGCGTCGAGCTCTCCGTGCGCGACGATCACGACACCGGACGAGTCCGACTGCGCAGTGAATCGCGCCGAGTGGTTTTCCCATGCGGGAGGTGGGTGCGAGCCGCCGGTTTCGGTCGGCGACGTGCTCAAAGAAGGCATCAAGTGACTCCATCAGTCGACAAGCAATCTGTGGATCACGTCAAGCGGATAAGGTGCCGCGCGCGAGGGGGAGACCGGGAGAAAGCCTCTCCCTGCGTCATTAACGCTGTTCCGGGCGGCTGTTAACTCAACCTCGTGTCGAGCGTACCCGTACCGCAGTGCGCCCACAAACGCTCTGAGGGTCTTCTCAGAAAGCCCGGTGCGCGTCGGCGGCTGGCATGCGATTACGAATCTTGTTCTGGCGCAACAACTACGGCGGCGAATCGTGCGACGGACTCGGCTGCCGCGATCGCCGCGTCGGCGTGTCCGTCGCGGGCCCGCGTGGCGATCTCGCCGGTCGCCGGGTCCAGCGTCGCCTCGGCGAGCAATTCGCCGGTCGTGGGGTTGCAGACCGCCCACGAATAGCCGGTGTCGGCAGACCAGGCCGCGGCACTGTGGGCGACGTGGTCCGGGTCGGTCACGCCGAGATCGGCCAATGCCGGACGGTCGTCAATGCGGCCGTCGGCCCGCAACGCCCGCAGGTACCACTGCCCGGCGTTGATCTCGACAGGTTCCACGGTGCCTTAGTCCGGTTCCTCAGCGCGCCGTTTCCCGGCGCGCGTCGTCGCCGGACGGAGTCCGGCTTCAATCGCTGGGCCGGCCTACTTGATTTCGGCCAGCACCGTGCCCTGGGTGATGGCGGCCCCGGTCTCGACGGCAAGCCCGGTGATGACGCCGTCTTTGTGTGCGGTGACCGGGTTTTCCATCTTCATCGCTTCCAGGACCACGACGAGGTCGCCGGTCGAGACTTCTTGTCCCTCTTCGACGGCAACCTTCACCACGGTGCCCTGCATCGGCGCGGTCACCGCGTCACCGGACGCTGCGGCGCCACCATGCGCACCACGCTTGCGCGGCTTCGGCTTCTTGCGGATCACGCCCACCGCGTCCGTCGTCGCTGCGCCGTTGCCCAGCGCCAGGTCGCCCGGCAACGACACCTCGAGCCGCCGGCCGCCGACCTCCACCACGACCTTCTGCCGCGGCAGCGCTTCGTCCTCATCGAGGGGCTCGCCGGCGGTGAAGGGTTCGATCGTGTTGTCCCACTCGGTCTCGATCCAGCGGGTGTGCACCGTGAAGCCGTTGTCGTCGCCGATGAACGCCGGGTCGGACACCACGGCGCGGTGGAACGGGATGACCGTCGCCAGGCCCTCGACGTGGAATTCGTCCAGCGCGCGACGCGACCGGGCCAGCGCCTCTTCGCGGCTGGCGCCGTACACGATGAGCTTGGCCAGCATCGAGTCGAACTGGCCGCCGATGACCGAACCGGCCTCGACGCCGGAGTCCAGCCGCACGCCGGGGCCGCTGGGCGTCTCGTACTTGGTGACCGGGCCCGGAGCGGGCAGGAAGCCGCGGCCGGCGTCCTCGCCGTTGATCCGGAATTCGATGGCGTGCCCGCGCGGAGTCGGGTCCTCGGTGATGTCCAGCTTCTCGCCGTTGGCGATCTTGAACTGCTGCAGCACCAGGTCGATGCCCGCGGTCTCCTCGGTGACCGGGTGCTCGACCTGCAGACGGGTGTTGACCTCGAGGAACGAGATCAACCCGTCCTGACCCACCAGGTATTCGACGGTGCCGGCGCCGTAGTAGTGCGCCTCTTTGCAGATCCGCTTGGCGGATTCGTGGATCTCCTTGCGCTGCGCGTCACTGAGGAACGGCGCGGGCGCCTCTTCGACGAGCTTCTGGAAGCGGCGCTGCAGGGAGCAGTCGCGGGTGCCCGCGACGACGACGTTGCCGTGCTGGTCGGCGATCACCTGCGCCTCGACGTGCCGCGGCTTGTCCAGGTAGCGCTCCACGAAGCATTCGCCGCGGCCGAACGCCGCGACCGCCTCGCGGGTCGCCGACTCGAACAGCTCCGGGATCTCCTCGATGGTGCGGGCCACCTTCATGCCGCGGCCACCACCGCCGAAGGCCGCCTTGATCGCGATCGGCACGCCGTACTCCTTGGCGAAGGCGACCACCTCGTCGGCGTCCTTGACCGGGTCGGGGGTACCGGGGACCAGCGGGGCCTGCGCCTTGGCGGCGATGTGCCGCGCGGTGACCTTGTCGCCGAGATCGCGGATCGACTGCGGGCTGGGCCCGATCCAGATCAGGCCGGCGTCGATCACCGCCTGAGCGAAGTCGGCGTTCTCCGACAGGAAGCCGTAGCCGGGGTGGATCGCGTTGGCGCCGGACTTCTCGGCTGCCTCCAGTAGTTTGCCGAAGTCCAGGTAGGACTCCGCCGAGGTCTGGCCGCCGAGCGCGAAGGCCTCGTCGGCGAGCTTCACGTGTGGGGCGTCGGCGTCGGGCTCGGCGTACACCGCCACGCTGGGCAGTCCCGCGTCCTTGGCCGCGCGGATGACCCGCACCGCGATCTCACCGCGGTTGGCGACAAGAACCTTCGAGATCGTCGAGCTGGCGTGAGTGGCCACTGCGCCTCCTGATGAGCACTTCTCAGTTGTCTAAGAGAAATTCTTACAAGTCGTTTCGGGGGAAGTTTATGCGGCGCGCCGTGAGCGACGAGACCCGGTGTCTACTTCTCCGCGGACTCGCGCACTCGGCGCTTGATCCGGGCCAGCATCGCCGACATGCCGCGCAGCCGCAGCGGGCTGATCAACTCCGCCAGACCAAGATCGGCGTAGAAGTCCTCGGGCACGGCCAGGATGTCGGCGGCGGGCTGTTCGTCGAGACCGGCAGCCAAAATCGACGCGAAACCGCGCGTGGTGGGCGCTTCGGCGGGCGCGCTGAAATAGAGCCGTACGCCGATCCGCGGTTGTGTGCGTCGACGTGCAAAAACAGCGGTGACTGGCATTCGGGGACCGGCTCCATCGCCGCCTCTTCGAGATCGGCGGGCAACGCGGGCAGGTCGTCGGCGAACTCCAGCAGCAGCTTGAGCTTGTCCTGACCCTGAACTTCGCCGAAGTCGGAGACGACTTCGGCCAGCGGCGCGGGCATGGTCATCAGGCGGGGACGGCTCCCGGGTTTTCGCCGGCGACGATCGGCACCCGCACGGCGTTGCCCCATTCGGTCCACGAACCGTCGTAGTTGCGCACGCCGGGGATGCCGAGCAGGTGCGTCAGCACGAACCAGGTGTGGCTGGACCGCTCGCCGATCCGGCAATAGACGATCGTCTTGTCGTCGGGCTCGATGAAGCCGTAGAGCTGCTCGAGTTCGCCGCGGCTGCGGAAGCGGCCGCTGTCATCGGCGGCCTTGCCCCACGGAATCGACACTGCCGAGGGGATATGCCCGGCCCGCAGAGCGCCTTCCTCCGGGTAGTCGGGCATGTGGGTGCGCTTGCCGGTGTATTCGTCGGGCGACCGCACATCGATCAGCGGCCCGGTGCCCAAGGCGGCCAGCACCTCGTCCTTGTACGCGCGGATCGGTGCATCATTGCGTTCCACGACGGGATATCCCGACGACGACTTCGCGGGCACATCCAAGGTGGTGTCCCGGCCGTCGTGGATCCACAAATCGCGTCCGCCGTTGAGCAGCCGCACATCCGGGTGGCCGAAGAGCGTGAACACCCACAGCGCGTAGGCGGCCCACCAGTTGCTCTTGTCGCCGTAGATGACCACGGTGTCGTCACGCGAAATGCCTTTGCGGTCCATCAATTCGGCGAATTGCTTGCCGTCGATGTAGTCGCGCACCCGCGGGTCGTTGAGGTCGGTGTGCCAGTCGATTTTGACCGCCCCGGGAATGTGGCCGACGTCGTACAGCAGGACGTCTTCATCGGACTCGACGATGGCCAGCCCGGGCCGACCCAGATTGCCGGCCAGCCAGTCGGGCGTCACCAGCCGTTCCGGGTGGGCGTATGCGCTCAGCGTGGGGCTGGGATCTGCTGGTAGAGACACACTGCGAGCCTACCTGCCGGTCAGCTGCGATTGCTGCGCCGTCGACGCGGCCATGGCACCGTGAAATGACACCACGACGTGCTCGCTTTTCCGACGGGAAGCCGAACGCTTCCAGCCAATTAACTCGACGAGTTATCGGCCGCCAATGGCTTGGAGACGGTGATCAACGGATCTACCAGTTCGGTCAAACCGGCGAAGCCGGACGCCGCGGCCATGTCGGCTGCCACGCGTTCGCTGGCCCTTCGGTACTGCGGCTGATTCAGCACGGCTAAGAATGTTCCGGCGCATTGCACGCGGTGTGGGACGTTCGGTTCTCAGGCGCCGCCCGACCCCCGACCATGCAACGCGCGCGCCGACCTCTGGCTTGTCCTCCTTGCCGCCGGTGGCGACGATCGGCACGCCGTAACGGAGCGCGTACTGGACACCGCCGTAGACCGCCGTTGGTCACGTAAACCGAAGTGCGCGGCAACAATTCGCCATACGGCAGTGTATGTTGCTGCGCGGGCGTTGGGCGGCAACGGAAGCGTGTCCAGAGGGCGACCGCCCGTCGCCACTACCACCAGGACGTCTTCGTCGGCGGGCTGCGGAGTGTCGGCTCGACGGCCTGCCGGTAGTCGGTGTTGGCGATGGTTCCCTGGGTGACATGGACGACGGGCCGCGGCCCGTCAAGATCGCCCCACCACTCCGGCAGTTGAGTCTCGAAGCCGCTGGCCGACAATGGCCCGATGTAGTGCAGGTTGGCGGGTACATCGGAGCGGGGGTACTCGAATGAGGGAACGCTGAACTGCACGATCGCGTCAGCCTGGCGGCCCCAATCGGCGAAGGTGCCCGGCATGACTTTGCCGTGCACCTCACGGTGCTGGTCGCTGATGATTTGATGGGCCCGCGCCATCAACCGACGGTTCACGACGGCCAGCGCGCAATTGCGCTGACGGTTGAGCACGCGGGCCGGCGCCAATCCCATGCCGAAGGGAGCGGTGTCGCGGCTGTCGATCGGCAGCGGGGTTACCGAACACATGACGACGGCCGGGCGAATCGGCCGTCGATGCCCGAGCAGGAGTACGGCCCCTACAAAGAGGGGGTCGACGAACACGACGTCCGCGGGTTGGGCCGCAAGCGCCGACATGAGCGTCTCGTACTGCGCCTGCCCAGGCCGGGAGAGGATGTTCTCGAGATCGAAGGCCACCGCCTTGACGCCCTTCAACTTCGCGCGATCGGGAAAGCTCGCGAACGGATTCTGGTCGTCGAAGTCGGCCTCCGCGGGCAGTGGCACGAAGGTCGCGCCCGTGGCCGCGACCTTGTCGGCGTAGCGCGATCCGGTCACGAACCGTACGTAATCGCCGCGTTCGACGAAGCTTTCTGCGACCGTCAACAACGGCGTGATGTGCCCATGGGCCGGGATGCTGGCAACGATGATGGATGACACTGGAACACTCCTGGGCTCGCCGTTCGCTACGTGATGGTAGTATTCATTACTATGTCACCGCAGTCAATATCGCGGCCGCGGAGTTACCGCTCCGAACTGCGTCAGCAACAGGCGGAGCAGACGCGGTCGCGGGTGGTCGCAGCAGCCGCCGAATTGTTCGCCGCCGAGGGTTACGCGCGAACTACGCTCGCGAAAATCGCTGCGGCGGCTGGTGTTTCGACCGAGACGGTTCAGGGCCAGGGACCTAAGGCGGCCCTGCTGATCGCTGCCGCCGAGTTCGTCGGAGTGGGCGTTAGCGGCGAAGAAAGCATTTTCGAACTGGACATCGGGCGCAAAATGATCGCGAGCGGCGATCCGCGAGAGGCGCTCGACTATGTTGTCGCGGCCGTTACCGACGTACACGAGGGGACGGCGAGACTGGCGCCCGCGCTGTTTGGCGGCGCCAACTCCGATCCTGAGCTGGACCGGTACCTCACCGAGTTCACCGCTGGGATCAACGGGCAAGCGCGGCGAGTCCTCGAGGTGTTCGGCGACCGGGGCTGGCTTCGCGACGACATCCCGTTCGACGAACTCGTCGAGACTGCGGCATTGCTCTGCAGCGTCGAGGTCTACCTGCGAATGGTCCACCGCGACGGGTGGACCGTAGATGCCTACCGGGCTTGGTGCCGGCGCATGTTGGCCGAGACGGTTTTCGTATCGTCACCAGTCACGTGACGAGCTGACCGGATTGGCGGCCCACATCTCGGCGACCGACAGCCCGACTCGGTGCAGCATGGTCCGGGTCAGCGGCAGGCTCAGGCCGATGACATTGGACGGGTCGCCCTCGATCCGGTCGACGAACCAGCCGCCGAAACCGTCGAGCGTGAACCCGCCCGCGACGGCGAGCGGTTCACCGGTGTCGAGGTATGCCTGCAGGTCCGCTGTCGCGGGATCGGCGAAATGGACTGTGGTGGAGGATGATTCGGTGACGCGTCGAGCTTGGCCGTCGAGCAGTCGCAGCACGCAGTGCCCGGTGTGCAGCTGAGCGGACCTGCCCGACATCGTCCGCCACTGGTCGCGCGCCGCGTCGGGCGATGCCGGCTTGCCGACCAGTCGACCGTCGAGATCGAGCATCGAATCACAGCCGATGACAACGCAATTCGCGGCAACCGCCGGATCCAGGACGGTCGCGACCTGGTCGGCTTTGGCTTCGGCAAGACTGCAGACGACGTCGCCAGGGGCGGTGTCCGGACCCAACGCGGCGACGATGGCATCCTCGTCGACGCCGGAGACGACGACCAACGGATCGATGCCGGCCTGTCGCAGAACTCGTCGCCGACCCGCTGACGCGGACCCGAGCACAAGTCGGGTCATGCGCCACGGCTCGGATCCCGGTGCCATGCCGGCATCATCGTCGTGCCGCCGCGCGTCATCGGCGGGATTGGATGGCGCCATTCCTCAGCATCGCTGCGTCCCCCTCGCCGCTTCGCGGCTGGAGGCGCCCCCACTGCATCGTCATCGGCGCATGTGGGTCCGTTCCAGCAGGGTGATCTTCTGCCAGCTGAAGGGGCCGTAGCGAAGGTTGTCGACGGGCAGGCCCCAGCGGCTGCTCTCCGGCGGTGCCGGTGCACCGCCGCCGCCGCTGGCGGCGGCCAGCACCGCGACCAGCGCGGCCAAATCCTCGGCGGTCGGTTCGCCCTTGAGCACGTGGATGACCGGCTCGTATGCCGCGCTCTCAGCCGGTGCGGTCTCGTCGGTCACAGCCGCTTGACCGTTCGTCTCGTTCCCGTCACTCACAGCGGAATGTTCCCGTGCTTCTTCGGCGGCGTCTGCGCGATCTTGCGCTCCAAAAGCCGCAGCGCGGTGCCGATGTAGCCACGGGTGTGCGACGGCGGGATCACCGCGTCGACGTAACCGCGCTCGGCGGCGAGGTACGGGTTGACCAGGTGGTCTTCGTACTCCTGCTGCAATTGCAGCCGCAGCGCGTCGACGTCCTGGCCATCCTTGGCCGCCTCGCCGAGTTGCTTGCGGTAGACGAAGCCGACCGCGCCGGAGGCGCCCATCACCGCAATCTGGGCGGTCGGCCAGGCGACGTTGACATCGCAACCCATGTCCTTGGAGCCCATGACGCAATAGGCGCCGCCGTAGGCCTTGCGGGTGATGACGGTGATCTTGGGAACGGTGGCCTCGCCGTAGGCGTAGAGCAGCTTGGCGCCGCGGCGGATGATGCCGTTGTATTCCTGGCCGGTGCCCGGCAGGAAGCCGGGCACGTCGACCAGCATCACGATCGGGATGTTGAAGCAGTCGCAGGTCCGCACGAAGCGGGCGGCCTTCTCCGAGGCGTTGATGTCCAGGCAGCCGGCGAAGTGGGTGGGCTGGTTGGCCACGATGCCGACCGGGTGGCCGTCGATGCGACCGAACCCGATGACGATGTTCTCCGCGTAACCCGCTTGCACCTCGAGGAATTCGTCGTCGTCGAGGATCCGGGTGATCACCTCGTGCATGTCGTAGGGCTGGTTGGCCGAGTCCGGGATCAGCGTGTCGAGCTCGATGTCCTCGTCGGTCAGGTTGTCTTCGATCGCGCCCACCGGGACGGGCACCGGCAAACGCGGCGCGTCGGTGAAGTTGTTCGGCGGCAGGTAGCTCAGCAGATCGCGCACGTAGTCGAAGGCGTCTTGCTCACCCGAGGCGACGTAGTGCGCGGTGCCGGACTTGGCCATGTGCGTGTGAGCGCCGCCCAACTCCTCCATCGTGACGTCTTCGCCGGTGACGGTCTTGATGACGTCCGGGCCGGTGATGAACATCTGGCTGGTCTGGTCGACCATCACCACGAAGTCGGTCAGCGCGGGGGAGTAGACGTGGCCACCGGCGGCGGCGCCCATGATCAGCGAGATCTGCGGGACGACGCCGGAGGCCAGGATGTTGTTGCGGAAGATCCGGCTGTACAGGCCGAGCGAGACGACGCCCTCCTGGATACGCGCGCCCGCGCCGTCGTTGATGCCGATCAGCGGACGCCCGGTCTTGACCGCCAGTTCCTGCACCTTGACGATCTTCTCGCCATAGACCTCGCCGAGGCTGCCGCCGAACACGGTGGCGTCCTGGCTGAAGATGCAGACGTCGCGACCGTCGATGGTGCCGTAGCCGGTGACGACACCGTCGCCGAGCGGGCGGTTCTGCTCCAACCCGAAATTGGTGCTGCGGTGCCGGGCCAGCGCGTCGAGCTCGACGAACGATCCCTCGTCCAGCAGCGCGTAGATGCGCTCGCGGGCGGTCAGTTTGCCCTTGGCATGCACCTTGTCGACAGCGGCTTCACCGACCGGGTGCAGCGTCTCTGCGCTGCGCTTGCGCAGTTCGGCGAGCTTGCCCGCGGTGGTGTGGATGTCGATATCGTGCTCGGCCTGCGCCTCGACGTGGGTCTCGGAAGTGCTCGTCATAGGGACCGAGCTTAACCGCCTCTTAAGTTTGCACCCGCATCAGCCCGTCGGCGTTCAGCGTGTCCTGTCGACCGGACTTTTGTTGGACGGGGCCCTGCGCAGGTAATCTTCCGCACTTATCACCTTGATTGTCCGAACGGACCAGGGGGCCGGAGGGTCGCGCGTGGTGAAGTCGGAGAGCTCCCGCCTGTTGCGACAGTGGTGGAACGAACCGGGCGACTACTCGTGGGTGGTCGAGTTCTACCGGCGGCGCGGTCTAATGGGGGCGTTGCGGGCTGTTAACACCG
>CAVUIH010000002.1:0-197247 GCA_963741555.1 uncultured Actinomycetota bacterium
CGGTGGTCTCGACGATATCGAGCATCTCGATGCGGAATCCCCCAGGTTGCTCGTCTTCGCTCGAGATACAGGTCCGGCAGAGGACAAGGTGTTCGCCTCGAGTCGCGATGACTGTTCGCCGTACTCTTCTTGGCCCCAATGCTCGGCGAAGGCCCGCAATTCGCGATTTCGACATCCCGGCCGCGTCGATCCCGGCGTTCACGACCCGCCGATGGTCGTCCACGGATGTGTCGGCGGTCAGTAGCTCCGCCATGGCGTCCCAGTCGCCGGCCGCGAAGTACCGTCGGAAGCGCTCGTACGCTTGGCTTGCCGCGTTTTCCAGCCGCGGTGCCGGCCGGTTGAGCTGTTCGAACCGCGCGATCGCGGCGTCGAGGTCTGCCTCGTCGAATACCTCGCATGCGGGTGACCATTTCGCCATCGACAGTCATCAGGGTGACACCCCGCCACTCGGCGTCAAAGCCCTCGTGCGAGGTTCCAGTCCGACCCAAGTGAAAACGCGCGCCGAGGTCGTTCAGCCGATGCGCAGTCTCGATGTAGAGGTTGAGGTTTTGGCCGAGGTCCCAGCCGGCACGGATGTATTCGAGCCTTCACCGGGCGCAAACGCATGCCCCCGTGCGGTGGTCGATATTCACCGCATCCGATGTCGTCGCTGCGATTTCGCGCCGATTGTGCTCAGCGACAGAGCCGGTGATTACCGACCAGGTGTCCGCATGGGCGGCCGCCTCGCCGGCGAGATATCGGGCGTCGAGCTCGGCGATGGCGGCGTCGAAATCGTCGGGGTCGAACACGACGATCGCCGCGATCTGATTGTGCGAGTCATTTTCGACGACACCCAGCACATCGTTGACGAACTCCCCGGACCCGCCTCCGCCACCCGAGATGCGCGTAAGGATGAGGCGCTCCCCACGGGCCGCGATCACTACGTCCGTCAAGTACCTGATCCCGACGTCGGCAGCGGCCTGCAGGTTTGCGATCTCGGCATCCCGACCGTGCCGGATCCCCGCGTTTGCGATCCGACGGCGATCGTCGACACAGAGGTCGTCGGCCAGTACCGTCGCGAGCGCATCCCAGTCGCGGGCCGCAAAGTGCGCCATATACCGCTCGGACGCTTGGCTTGCCGCGTTTTCCAGCCGCGGCGCAGGCCGACTGAGTTGGTCGAACCGCGCGAGCGCGGCGTCTAGGTCTGCCTCGTCGAAAATCTCGCAGCGGTTGACCATGTCGCCTTCGACCGCCATGATGTCGACGGTCCGCCACTCGGCGTCGAAGCCCTCGTCCGAGACTCCTTGCCCCACATCGGTCCAGACCGCTCCGAGGTCGCTCAGTCGATGCACAACCTCGACGTAGTTCCGAGCGGTTTGCTTGAGATCCCACCCCGCACTGAGGTATTCGACCAGATCACCGGGCGCGAACGCCGTCCCGAGGCGGTGGTCGATGGTTACGCAGTCCGGTGTGATCGGCGGCAGCTCCTGCCGGTTGAGCGCAGCGTGGCCGGCCATGATCCATGACCACATGTGCGCGTGGGCGGCCGCTTCGCCGGCGAGGTATCGCGCGTCGAGCTCGGCGATGGCGGAGTCGAAGTCGTCGAACGTCGAACACGACGATCGCCGTGATCTGGTTGTGCGAGTTGATTTCGGCGACGCCCAGCGCATCGCTCTGGAACTCCACGGACCCGTTATCGCGGCCCGAGGCGCGGGTGAGGGTGAGGCGCTGCCCACGGGCTGCGATGACGACGGACGTCACGTACGTGAATCCGGCATCGGCGGCCGCCCGCATGTTTGCGATCTCGGCATCTCGACCGTGTCGCATGCCCGCGTTTACGGCCCGCCGGCGATCGTCGATAGAGATGTCGTCGGCCAGTACTTTCGCGAAAGCATCCCAGTCACGGGCCGCGAAGTGCGCGAAATAGCGCTCGACCGCTTGGCTTGCCGCGTTTTCCAGCCGTCGCGCCTGCGGGCGTAGCTCCTCGAAGCGGGCAAGGGCGGCGTCGACGGCGTCCTCTTCGTAAACCTCCACCCGCGGTCCGTCGGAAAGGAACAAAAAGGTTCGACCCCACTGCAATTCGTTCCCGTGTGCGTCGGTGCCTTCGATGACGAGAGTGGAGACCAGCCCGTGGGCGTCCAGCGCATATACGGCCTTCGTCCAATAGCGGGCATCGGGCACCAGTGTCCACAGCTCCTCGATCGCTCGCCCGTAGTTTTCCGCCGACCCGAACGGGACGCGTCGATGATCGGTAAACGCAAGCCGCCCAAGCATCGGCCCCGGCTTGTGACGATTGAGCTCCCCCACCGTGTCCATTACCGGCTGCAAGACGTTTGCGTGGGCGGCTGCTTCGCCGGCGAGGTAGCGCGCATCAAGCTCGGCTAGTGGCTGCGTCGATATTGTTGAGTCGAACGCGATTTGTGCCACGATGCTGCTCGCGGGAGTCGATCTCGACGACGCTCATCATGTCGCGCGTCGATCGCCTCGGGCCCGTCACGGAAAGAAACGAGTGCTGCGCGAGGATGAGGCGCTCCCCGCGGGCCGCGATGGACGTCGAACGTCATGTTGACATGATCGCCGATCTCGGCGATCGCCTGCACGTTTGCGATTTCGGCATCTCGACCGCGCTCGGACCCTGCCGTTCACCACTCGGCGACGGTCGTCGCCCACAAAGTCGTCGGCAACTACCTCCGCCATCGCGTCCCAATCGCGGGCGGCGAAGTGCGCCGAGTAGCGCTCGGCCGCTTGGCTTGCCGCGTTTTCCAGCCGCCGCGCCTGACGGTGTGCCTCTTGCTCGAACCGGGCGTGCACGGCGTCGAATTCGGCGATCGCGGCTTCCATGTCTTCGAGGTCGAAAAAGATCTGCAGGGAGATTCGACCCTCTTCGTCGATGCCGTATATCTGGAGAAATTCATCCCGCGGCGCCCCGGGGCTCACATCGGCAGTGCCCACCGCCAATCGACACGAGAGCCAGGCGCTCGCCTCGCATGGCGATATCGTGCGCGGTGACGCGCACGCCGCTCGCCCCTAGAACGCGACTGATCTCATGTGCCCAGTTTTCCGGTGGGACGATCGCGCCGGCAGCGTGTGTAAAGCCAACGACCTTCCGGTGACTCTCGCTAAAGACCTCGGGCGCATACAGTTGCTCGAACTCGTCCCAGGCCTCGCGATTAATCGCAGCCGCCACGCGTTTGCCGGCGCGTATGCAGGCGTTGTCGAGTTCGACAACCGGCGGTGGTTCGGGTGGCGCCGGGGCCGACGGGAGGTCGCGATCGCCGAGGATGCGACGCGCTCTCTCCGCAAGTGCCGCAGCCCCTTTCCGCTCATACAGATCGACGGCCCGCTCGGCAGCGGTGCGTGCACCCGCAGCATCGCCGGCGGCGCCCAAAACCGTTGCCAGCGTTAGACAGGAATCGCCGTGATCGACCAATGCGTCGGTGCGCTCGGCCAGGGCAACAGCGGCCTCGGCGATCCGCCGAGCCTCGCCGTGTTCATGGCCGCGCGAAAGCAACCGCGCCCGGAGAGTCCGCCAAGCGATGGACGCCTTCAAAGCGTGGCCCGCGAGATCGCTCACTCTCCAAACATAATTCGTCGGCCTCGGCGTCTCGGTCGAGCGCGAGACATGTGCGACCCAACAGCGCAGCAGTCTCGGCGGTGTCGGCGTCGAGGCCCATGCGGCGAAAGCCGTTGTAGGCCTGACGGAAATGCGGCTCTGCGGCAGTCGGGTCGTCGACGATCAGCTCGACAATGCCGGCAAACTGCTCGACTTCCAGAAGGGCATGGCGCAGGCCGAGTTCGGTGACCGTGCGCCGGGCCGAGTCGATCATCCGTCGGGCCGCCTCGGCGCGTCCGCGGAAGGCCTCCAACACAGCCTGGCACCGCGTCGATGTCGCTTCGACCGCCGGCGAGTCGGTCGTGATTCGCAAGAGCCGCACCACATCAAGACAACGACCGCCCGCGCGCGGAACAGGGTTGGGGCCCCACAGTGCGGCAAGTGGCGCGCCTGCCAACACCGCGTTGACCCGGCGGTGATCACGCGCGCGCCGCGCGGCGGTGAGGGCGTCGTCCAGCGCGATTTCGCCGTCGCCGATTCTGCCGAGGCGGGCGAGACACGCGGCCCGAACGGTATGGGCGTTGGCTTCGCCTGCGGCATCGCCTAATTCGGCCAGTTTTTGGGCGGCCAAGCCCAAACCGGTTTCAACCTCGTCTAGTCGCTCGGGATGGATCAGCATCGACAGCTGGCCGTCGAAACACGTAGCCCACGCCGCAAGCCGCGGCGAATTGACCGTCGCTTCCTGTAATTGGGAGACCGCACCTGCTGCCGAAGCCACATCACCGGCGGCCAGCAGAGCCTCGCAGCGCGCCACCAGTAGCTCGCCGGCCTGGTCGTCGCGGTCGGGCAGCTCGTCGTCAATCTCCTCCAGCGCGTGCAAGGCTTGGCCGTAGAGGTCGGCGGCGCCTTCGTAGGCGAGGCGAGCCACCGCCTGGTCCGCGGCACGCCGGCAGTACTCGACAGCCTTGGCCGCATTTCCCGCCCACGCACATTCGAAGTAATGGTGGGCCAGTTCAGCGAGCAGCTCGTCGTCGGCGCCGGGCTCGTTCTCCAGCGTCGAGGCGATGCGCTGGTGCAGCCGTTAGGCGCCGCACCGACGGGAGCTCGGCGAGCAGCGACTGACGGACGATGGCGTGGTTGAACCGGTAACGGCCGCCCGGCTCTTCGATGACGATGCCCGCCTTGCACGCCTCGTCGAACGCGTCAACCAGGTCCTGCTCGACCACCTTCTCCACGAGGTCCAAGGCGAATCGGCTACCGACGACTGCAGCGGCGGCGAGGGCTGTGTTCGTCTCGGCCGTAAGCCGTGAAAGGCGGCGGCTCACGGTTTCCCGGACACCTTGTGGCAACGTGGTCGGATCCCACACGCCGCCGGTCTCGTCCACATGACGCAGCGCCTCGATGAGGAAGAACGGGTTGCCCCCGGTGACCGACGCCAACGCCCGGGCGAGTTCTTCGTCGTCGTAGCCGGCCTCGGTGACATATGCGGTCACGTCATCTTCGCCGAGACCGCTGAGCGCAAGCCGGTTGGCGGTGCCAGAACCGGCACCGCGGTGCAGGTCGGCAAGCATCGCCGCAAGGGGATGGGAACGGTCGAGGTCGGTGCTGCGGTAGGTGCCGACGATCTGCACCCGCGCGCGATCGCCAAAGCGCAGCAGATGCCGCAACAAGAGCAGCGTGGGCTTGGCCGCCCAGTGCAGGTCGTCGAGGATCAGCACGACGGGTGCGTCGGCGGAGGCGAGTTCCAACAGTGCGACGACGGCGTCGAAGAGTGCGTAGCGTTCGGTTTCCGGGTCGGCGCGGGTTGGCGCGGCCAGATCGGGAAGAACTTCGGTCAGCCCGGGCACCAAGGTAAGCAATGCTTCGACGCCGCGCATCCCACGGAGCCGGCTGGTCCCAAGGCATGGCACGAGCGAACGCAGCGCCTCCGCGAAAGGCTGATACGGCGCACCGAGATCTTCATCGCAGCGACCGTAGAGCACTATCGCTTCCTAGCTGGTAAGCCTGCTCGGACCATTCGCCGGCCAAACGTGTCTTGCCTACTCCGGGTTCGCCGGCAATCAGCACCGCATGCGTGCCGCCCGCCAGCGCGGTCTGCCAGGCG
The DNA here is from genome assembly GCA_963741555.1 of uncultured Actinomycetota bacterium. Taxonomy (GTDB): domain Bacteria; phylum Actinomycetota; class Actinomycetes; order Mycobacteriales; family Mycobacteriaceae; genus Mycobacterium. The sequence goes on from CAVUIH010000002.1 coordinate 5,637, forward strand.
GACACCAGTCCTTCGAGCTCACGGCCGCGCCCGACGAACGGGCCGGGGCCGGTCAGCACCGCGGGGAGGCCGGGCCGCTCGAGGGGCTCATCACCTGCCCGTGTCGGAGGCACGTCGCTCGCCGTTTCCAGCCGCAGCTCGAAAACGTGCTCCGGGCGGGCCAGGTTGCGGAGCTGCCGCATCCCTAGGTCGGCGAGCACAACGTCGTCGGGCAGCGAGTCAACGACGAGCTCGGCGATCGCACCAGAGCACAGGATCTGGCCACCTACCGACAGTGACCGCAGGCGTGCAGCTCGGTTGACCGCCCGGCCGAAGTAGTCGCCGTCGCGCAGCTCGACTTCGCCGGTATGCAGTGCAACGCGGATACGCATCGGGTCTTGGAGGCCCCACGGTTCGTGGAAGATTGCGTCTTGCAGCTCGATAGCGGCGGCTGCAGCCGCCGAGGCCCGCTCGAAGACCGAGAAGGTGGCATCACCCTCGCCACGCGTCTTGATCAGCCGGCCGCCGCGGGACGTGACGACCTGTTCGACGAGCTCGTCGTGTCGCGCAAGCGCCACCGCCATGGCGCCGGCGTCGGCCTCCCAGGCAGCCGTGGATCCCTCGATGTCGGTCAGCAGGAAGGTCACTGTGCGCGTCACCGACGGAAGATCTTGTGCGACAGGGATTTCGAGCGCAGTGTCCTGTCCGACGATTGCTGCCTCGAGTCGGCGAAGATCCGGTCCCGGGTCGACCCCCAGTTCGTCGGCGAGCAGCGCCCGTGCCCGTTGGTACGCGCCAAGGGCTTCACCCTGCCGGCCGGCGCGGTAGAGCGCGAGCATCAGCTGGCCCCAACGCCTTTCGCGTAGCGGCGCATCGGCCACCGCGGCCTCGAGCTCGCCGATGATCTCCGCGGCCCGGCCCGTCACGAGCAGCGCGTCGGCCCGATCCTCCACGAGCGCGGCATGACCCTCGATCCATCGAGTCTTTTCGGACGTTCCCCGCCGGCCGTCGGGCAGTTCGGGAATTCCGCGCCAGAGCGCAAGCGCCTCCTCGAAGCGGGCCACCGCTTGGCTGGTGTCGCCGGCGGCAGCGGCATCGCGTCCAAGCCGAGCGGCCGATTTATAACGCGCGGCATCGACCCCGCTCTCGGCGAGAGTCCAACCCGTTCCCGCCGTCAAAACAAAGCCGTCGCCCAGGGTGCGACGCAAGGAGGAGATGTGGGTCTGCAAGGCCTTCGCGGCGGTGCGGGGGGGATCATCGCCCCAGAGCAACTCAAGCAGAGTTTCGGCCGACACGACCGAACCGCTATGCAGGCCGAGCATCGTGAGGATGGCGCGCGGTTTAGCGCCCGGAATCATGACCGGCGCGCCGTCCCGCCGGACCTGGAGAGGTCCCAAAACCCCCAGCTCCACGGCTTGAAGCGTACTCACGTGACCGATCGTCGGTGAGACGATTCAACACGCGGTCAAGATCCAGTAAAACTAGACGCCAAATCCCGCCGACCCCGGCGGCCCTCCGTGACCGGCTGTTTACCGGGACGCCATGGCCCACCGCCTACGATCGACCCGATGACCACGACCGCGCCCGACGAACTCGTCGCCGACGACCAGGCGGCCGTTCCGGTGATCAGCCCCGGGCCCGTGCTGCCGGCGCCTGACTTCGGACCGGTCGACCGGTTGCAGGGCTGGGCGGTGACCGCTGTCGTGACCGCGCTGGCGGCGGTGACCAGAACGGTCAACCTGGGGTCGCCAACCGATGCCGGCACACCGATTTTCGACGAAAAGCATTACGCCCCGCAGGCGTGGCAGATGCTGCACAACCACGGCGTGGAGGACAACCCCGGTTACGGCCTGGTCGTGCATCCGCCGGTGGGCAAGCAGCTGATCGCGATCGGCGAGGCGCTGTTCGGCTACAACGGGCTGGGCTGGCGCTTCACCGGCGCGGTCCTCGGCGTCGTCATGGTGGCCTTGGTCGTCCGGATCGTGCGACGGATCAGCCGGTCGACATTGGTCGGCGGCATCGCCGGAATGTTGTTGATCGGCGACGGGGTCAGTTTTGTGGTGGCGCGCACGGCGCTGCTCGACGGGTTCCTGGCGTTCCTGGTGGTCGCCGCGTTCGGCGCGCTGATCGTCGACCGGGATCAGGTGCGTGAGCGCATGTACGTCGCGCTGACCGAAGGCCGCATCGCCGAGACGATATGGGGTCCGCGGCTGGGTGTGCGATGGTGGCGGTTCGGCGCCGGGGTGCTGCTCGGATTGGCTTGTGCGACAAAGTGGTCCGGGTTGTACTTCGTGGTGTTCTTCGGATTGATGTCGCTGGGATTCGACGTCGCGGCGCGCAGGCAGTGCCGGGTGCTGCGACCGTGGCTGGGGACGATCCGCCGGGATCTGATCCCTACCGCTTACGCGTTGCTGCTCATCCCATTTGGGGTGTACCTGGCCAGCTACGCGCCGTGGTTCGCCTCCGAGACCGCCATCGACCGGCACGAGGTCGGCCAGTCGATCGGATCGCAGACGAAATTCCCACTGCCCGATGCGATCCGCTCGCTGTGGCATTACACCGCCAAGGCCTACGAGTTTCACGCCGGCCTGACGAATGCCGCGGGTAACCACCATCCGTGGGAATCCAAGCCCTGGGCATGGCCGATGTCGCTGCGGCCGGTGCTCTACGCCATCGATCAGCAGAACGTTCCCGGCTGCGGCGCACAATCATGCGTCAAGGCGGTGATGTTGGTTGGCACGCCGGCGATGTGGTGGCTGGCGGTGCCCGTGCTGGGCTACGCGTGCTGGCGGATGTTCGTGCGCCGCGACTGGCGTTACGCCGCCGTGCTGGTTGGCTATTGCGCCGGCTGGCTGCCGTGGTTCGCCGACATCGACCGGCAGATGTACTTCTTCTATGCGGCCACCATGGGACCGTTCCTGGCGATGGCGATTGCGCTGATGCTCGGCGACATCCTGTACAAGCCCGCGTCAGAACGCCGAACGTCGTACCCTCGGGCTCATCGCGGTGTCCTGTTACGTCGCACTGGTTTTGACGAATTTCGCGTGGCTGTTCCCGGTGCTCACCGGCCAGCCGATCTCGCAGACCACCTGGAACATGGAGATCTGGCTACCCAGCTGGCGTTAGTTTGCCCTGTTCCGCGAAACAGAAGCTAGGGCTGTGGTTTCGCACCCATCCACAGCCCTAGCTTCTGATTCGCGACTTGTCGGTGCAGGCGATCACGATCAGATGCATGGACGAAGTCATCATCGGAAGCGAGTCGCTCGCATCAGGCTCACTGACTCGCGGCCAGCTGCGCTGGAATTACCGGTCGATCTTTCCCGACGTCTACATTCCAAAGTCGATGCCGCGATCGTTGGAGGTCATGACGATCGGTGCCTGGCTGTGGTCCGGCACGAAGGTCGCTCGTCACCGGCCGAGCGGCTTCGGCGGTATACGGCGCACGGTGGGTCGAGGAACATGCGCCAGTCGAGCTGCTCTGGCGCAACAACCACTGTCCGCCCGGCATCATCGCCCGTGGCGAGCGGTTTCAGGCGGACGAGGTCGCATCGATCGCGGGAATCTCGGTTGCCAGCCCGGCTCGAGCGGCTTACGATCTTGCCCGCCATCTACCCCGGATTAAGGCTGTCGCTCATCTCGATGCCCTTGCCCGCGCGACGGGTCTCACGGCTCGGGACGCCATGCTCCTCATCGACAGGTATCGCGGCGCCCGCGGCAACAAGCGGGCACGACGGGTCCTCGAACTCATGGACGCGGGCGCAGAATCACCAAGGGAATCCTGGTTGAGACTTGTCGTGGTCGACGCTGGGCTTCCCCGGCCTACCACGCAGATTCGGGTTACCGATGGACAACTGGTCGCCTACCTCGATATGGGTTGGCGGGACCAACTCGTCGCTCTTGAATACGAGGGCGACCAACACCGCACGGACCGCAGGCAATATGTCAAAGACATTCGGCGAGCGGACATGCTTGAACGGCTCGGTTGGCGCGTGATCCGGGTGATCAAGGAAGACCGTCCACGCGACATCGTTGCTCGGGTAGCGCGAGCGCTCGCGCGACCCGGATACGCGGTAGCACCGCCAGAAAGAAGCCAGGGTCGTGATGCCGCGTAATCTACTGCCATAGCTTCTGTTTCGTGGAAATGCCTAGCGGCCCAGAGTGCACGACTCTTTGAGCTTCGGCGCGTAGGTGACGTCGCCACATTCGCATTCCCATGTCGTGTGTCGTCCCCGACGGCAGGAGCACGGCATGCTTCCGGCCATCATGCGGTCCGGCAGCAACCAGTGGCCGCGCCCGCAGCGGTAAGGCTGCGACTCGGTGAAGGGGACGCGGTCGTGGTCGGCATCAATAGTCACGACCACCACGCTGACAGGTTCCGCGTGACAACGGCAACCCGGATGCCGGATCGTTACCACCCGGTGTCCCGCAGCGCGCGTGTCGGTTATCGAATCGCAATCAACAACGCTGGCCCGTAACGTGTTACAGCGGATCGCGGGCGGCGGGGCAGGACATGCACCGCGGGCCGCCGCGTCCGGTACCCAGTTCGGACGCCGCGATCGTCAGCACCTCGACGCCGGCATCTTCCAGGCGAGCGTTGGTTCGCGAGTTGCGCTCATAGGCGACGACGACACCCGGGGCCAATGCCAACGTGTTGTTGCCGTCGTCCCACTGTTCCCGTTCGGCGACAACGGGATCGCGTCCGGTGTCGATGACGCGTAGCTTCTCGATTCCCAGCGCGTCGGCCGCAGCGTCGACGAACGGCCTTTCATCGGAAATCCGAACCCCGTCCGGCGTGCGCGCGATGGTGAACGCGGACAACGTCTCGACGACGTTGGCATACATCACCACAGCATCGGTGTCGACCATCGTGCACACGGTGTCCAGGTGCATCTGCGCGCGTCGCTGAGCCAACGGCACCGCCAGCACCTTTTCGGCCAAGTCGTCGTCGAACAGGCTGCGCGCCAAGGCTTCTGCCCCCGCCGGGCTGGTGCGCTCACCCACGCCGACGGCGAGCACTCCCGGAGCGAGCAGCAACACGTCGCCACCTTCTACCGGCGCGGTGCGCGACTCGTAGGCGCGCCGCACGCCGGTGAATCGCGGATGATGTGCATAGATCAGGTCGGTCAACGACGCCTCGCGGGCTCGTGCCCGTAGCGCCAACGACGGGATGATGACCCGGGGACCGACCCAGATCGACGAGTCCCGGGTGAAGACCAGGTTCGGCAACGGCTCGATGACGAAGTCGGTGCCACGATGCATCCGGCGGACCAGCGAGCCATCCGGACGCGCGTCGGACGGCAGTTCGTCGAACGTCATCCCGGCCGTCAGACATTCGCCAGCCTGGCGGGTCGAGTCCGCGCAGGTGGGCCGAAAGCTCCTGCGCGAGAGGCGATCCGAGGCGTTGGGTATTGACCGCGGCCGCGATGCCCTGCATCCTGGCCGCGCCGCTGGCCAGCGCCTCATTCAGCAGATCCGACAGCAAGAGCACCTCGACGCCGCGGGAGCGGAGCAGCTCGGCGAACTCGTCGTGCTCCTCCTGCGCCCGCGCGACCCAGGGCAGCCCGTCGAACAGCAGATCGTCATTGTTCCGCGGCGTGAGTCGGCGCAGCTCGGCGCCGGGCCGGTGCACGATCACCACCCGCAGCGCGCCTACTTCGGAATCCGAGCCGAGCCGGCCGCCAGTCACATCTAGCACGGTAACGCGGAAATCGAGCTCAAGTATTGTTCAGGTTGTGGACGGCCAAGAACTGCTTCCCGGCGAACTGGCCCGCCGCGCCGGCGTCGCGATCTCGGCTCTGCACTTCTACGAGCGGCAGGGGCTGATCACCAGCAGGCGCACGTCGGGTAATCAGCGCCGGTACAGCCGCGCCACCCTGCGCCGCGTCGCATTCATCAAAATGTCGCATCGCCTGGGTATTCCGTTGGCCCGCGTCCGCGCGGCGCTGGCCACGCTGCCCGCCGATCGGGTGCCGACCAGCCGGGATTGGGCGAGGCTGTCCGCCGGTTGGCGCGCCGATCTCGACGATCGAATCCTGCATCTGCAGCGATTGCGGGACAACCTCGCCGACTGCATCGGTTGCGGCTGCTTGAGCCTGCGCAGTTGCGCGCTGTTCAATCCCGATGACGTGCTGGCCGACAGCGGTCCCGGCGCCGCTACGTCTTCGCTGCGCCCGTGGGCGCGCCACCCGCCTCGGTCAGGGATGCGGCCGAGTTTTTTGACATCAACATGGACCAATTCGCCAGGACGGTCTCGCTCATAGCGCACCGCAGTCGCCTTCGACGCCTTGATCACCACACCAGTCATCGGATCGCAGTCCCGCAGGTAGGGCTCACCGCGACGACGCAGAATCCGCCCCACGGTGCGCGCCGCGATGCCCAACTCCGGGCCCAGCCAGTCCTGGCCCCGGCGATGTCGACGACGCGCGGCCACCACCTGGCGCTCCACGCGGGCAGGCATCCTCGTTGGGCAGCGATGAGGCCGCGAGGAGCGATCGTGTAGTCCGGCCTCACCGTCTAGGGAATAACGGCTGATCCACGTATGAACGCACTTGCGGGAGATTCCCATCGCCTTGGCGATATGGGCTTGCTTCCAGCCTTGCTGATGGCGCTGCACGATCAGCAAGCGACCGTGAAAAGTGGTGCGGGCGTTACGGTGGGTCGGCTCTAGACCGTGCACAGTTCGAACAGTTGTGCGATAGACTCGTCGCCGTGGCGATTGCGGTACAGGAGTCGTTGTTCCAAGCCAACGACCGCAGGCCGCTCGGCAACGGAGCCTGGATCGACATCCGCTCCGGATGGTTGACCGGCGCCGAGGAGTTGTTGGGCGAGCTGCTGGACGCGGTTCCGTGGCGCGCCGAGCGTCGCCAGATGTATGACCGCGTGCTGGACGTCCCACGCCTGGTGAGCTTCCACGATTTCGCCGTCGCCGATCCGCCGCATCCCGGACTGGCCCGGCTTCGCCGCCGGCTCAACGACATCTACGCCGGTGAGCTCGGCGAGCCGTTCACCACCGTGGGCCTGTGTTGGTATCGCGACGGCTCGGACAGCGTGGCCTGGCACGGCGACACGATCGGCCGAAGCAGCACCCAGGACACCATGGTGGCGATCATCAGTCTCGGCGCCACCCGCACCTTCGCGTTACGGCCCCGCGGCGGTGGCCCGTCGCTGCGGCTGCCGCAGGCGCACGGCGACCTGCTGGTGATGGGCGGCTCGTGCCAGCGCACTTGGGAGCACTCGGTCCCGAAGACGTCGGCCTGCCTCGGGCCGCGAGTCAGTATCCAGTTCCGGCCCAGAGACGTTCGCTAGTCGTCAGCCCTTCGTCGCGGCGACCGATTTCACGAGCAGGTCGCAAGCTCGCTTGGTGTCGACGGGCGTGGCGGGTTGACCGGGGACCGTGACCGAGTTCGCGGTGACGATCACCTGATAATCGCCGAAATGCGCGGTGTAGTTGTACAGTTCCCCGCTGCGCGGCTTTCCCTGCACGACGGTCTGGATGACGCGGTGTACTCCCAGGGTGTGCGTCCCGTCGATGTGCGGGGTGTCCACTACTTCGATGAGACCGCGGACGCGGCCACCTTGGAACGCTACTTTTTGGCAGTTGTGGCCCGGGTCGCTGAACGGGACCGGGGCGGAGGTCTGTACCGCCATCGCGATGTAGCGGTTGCCGTGACCTTCGGCCTCCACCGCGGCCATGTTGCCCTGCAGGCCCGCAGGCATGTCCTCGCCCACCACGAACGACGAGCAGTCGGGTGGGTCGAACGTCAGGCCCGGCGGAAGTTTGTGCGTGGACAGCACCTTGGGATCGATGGCGGTCTTCGGGACGTCCTTGACCTTGTATTCCGGGCCGAAGCTCGACTTCACCTGCGAGATTTTGGTGATGTCAGCAGTTACGGTCTCCGAAGGTCCGTGCGATGAGCATGCCGCCACGAGGCAGATACATCCGATAGCTGCAGCCGTCCGCATCATTGGGCTCAATCTAACGCACCGCTTTCAGCCGCGTAAGGCCGACACGGTTTTCACCAGCAGGTCGGCGGTGAACTGCGGAGTCAACGCCCGATTCGGCGATCCCGGGTCGGTGATCAGCGTGGTGAACGCATAGTAGTCGCCCAGATATGCGGTGAACGTGCTTGCCCGAGAGCTGATTTCGTTACCGCCCTCGACCGACGAGGTGATTTCGGCAGCCATACCAAGGGTTTCGGCACCGTCGACATGCGGCGGATCGATGAGGTGGACACGCGCGCCGGCACGCTTGCCGGTCATGCTCCACTGTCGGCATTGTCCGGTCAGCGACTGATCCAACCCCACCGGGCCCGTCGGCGCGGCCACGACCATCGCGTAGATCGTGCCACCGGCGCCCGAACCTGAGATGCCCTGGGCGGATCGGCCGTGACCGCCCGCCGGGTCCGCCAGTGCAGCGCAGCGCGCAGGACTCGCCGCACCGTCTGCACCAATACCCCAGATCATCTGCGGCGCAGTCACTCCGGGCACCGCGCGCACCTCGTAGCCGGGCGGCAGGTCGCGCCGCACCCGCCTGATGTTGTCGGGGTCGACGTGACGGGTCGGCGGATTGGTCGACGGCGCGGGTGCGCGCTCTGCGGGGTGAGCACACCCGGCGAGCAGCAGGACCGCTGCCGCCACGACCGATCGTCGCATGCTAGTTGACGGCCTGAATAACTTGGCGCGCAGTGTGTTTGATCTTGGCGGCCATGTCGCTGCCCAACGGCGCGCGATGCGGATCGGGAACGTCGGCGACGAAGGTGACCACCCCGACGTCGTCGCGCTGCCAGACCGCGCCGTAGTGATCGATGATCGTGCGCATCGCGACGTTGTCGGCAAGCATGCGGCCGGTGAACTTTTCGATTCCGGCGGCCCGGGCCGCGATGGACAACGCGTCGATCAGGAACGAGCCGATCCCGCGGCCTTGGTAGTCGTCGGCGACGGTGAACGCGATCTCGGCGACGCCGGGATCGTGGTCGTCTCGCACGAAACGGGCATCCGCAATCGGGTCGCCGTCTTGATCGGTCATCACCCACACGAAGTGGTCGACGTAGTCGACCTCGGCCAAGTAGTCCATCAGCGCCGTGCTCGGCACGCGCGCCGACATGAACCGCCGATACAGCGTGTCGCTGGAAAACCGGACGTGCCCCTGCAGAGTGCGAGCGCTGTCGCCGGGTAGCACCGGCCGGAGCAGCAATTCCGTTCCGTCGCGAACCCGCACCGGAATCGGTGTGACGAACGCAGCGAGCCGCTGACGGACCGTGCGCACCAACCGGCTCATGATGCCCGGGATGTGCACCAAGCGCGCGAACGCGTCGGTGTCACCGATCCACCCGATCAGCGGTTCGGTGGTGGTGACCGTCGCGGTCCGCGGGATGTGCCGCAGCAATGCGATCTCCCCGACGATCATCCCGTCGGATACCTGCTCGACGGTCACTACGTCGTCGTCAGCGACATGCCTGATCTCCGCGGTGCCCGACGAGATCAAGAGAAAGGACACCGCCTGCTCGCCCTGCTGCATCAGGATCTGGTCGGCGACGGCCTCCAGCGGCTGCAGGCTGGCCGCCAGTGGCATCAAGTCCTCGGCGGGACATCCCTTGAAGATGTCCAGTGCCGCGAGTTCGACGGCGCGTAGCGCGGTCAGTTCGGTCACCAACTCCGCCCCTGTCCGGTCGCCGTCCGATGGTGCCCAGGTTATGGGTTTCGGTCACGTTGCAGCAAGGACGCGACCCGAATGCGCACCGGAACCGGCCGCGGGCCAGACTCACGGCATGGGTAGCACCGCAGATCCAATCCAGACAACCCGCGATTTGCTCGACCGCCAGGCCACCGTGCGGCACGGCTTCCTCGACGTGCTCGGCGAGGCCGAGCCCTCCGGGGTGAGCAGACCCTCGACGCCGGCGCAGCGGGCGATGAACAGCCCGCTGGTCGCAGGCGTGTACGAGCGCGTATGGCGCCCGGTGGCGTTCTACGTCGCCAGCGGTGTCACCACCGGCGCTGAACAACGCCGCGCGGCCGAGGCGCTGGGGCTCTCCGGCGCACACCGGCTGCTCGACATCGCCTGTGGACCAGGCAATTTCACCGGCCAACTGGCGAAACGACTGCCCGATGACGGCTTGGCGGTCGGGCTCGACATCTCGGTGCCGATGCTGACCCGCGCCGTGCTGGACAACAGCGGACCACGCACCTGCTATGTCCGCGGTGATGCGGGAACGCTGCCTTTCAACGACGAAACCTTCGATGCCGTCTGCTGTTTCGGCGCACTGTATCTGATGCCCGAACCGTTCCGGGTGGCCCACGAGATGGTCAGGGTGCTGCGGCCCGGCGGCCGGGTGGCGATATTGACCAGCTACGCCGGGCAGCCACCGCCCGTGCGTCAGGCGATGAACGCGGGCGCCCGCGTGATCGGCTTGCAGATGTTCGAACGGCACGCGTTCACCGACCTGTTCACGTCGTCGGGTCTCGTCGACGTGCAGCAGCAGACTCAGCGCTCACTGCAGTTCGTCACCGCCGCCAAGCCCGGGTGACGGTCAGGCCATCGAGTAGAAACCCTCGTCAGCCGCTTGGTCGGCGACCGCTCCGCCGGCGGCCATGGCGTGCGATTTGAACACCTGCGCGGCGGCGCTCGGCCGGTGCCGGACCGGGATGTACTTGCAGTTCAGACTCGGCTGGCGGGAGCGGCGCGAGGCAGACGAGCGGGGCGGTGCAGTACTGGGAGCGGGCTGGCGGGAGCGGCCACGTGTTGTCCGTACGACGGGTTGCGCAATTCTTGCCTGACACTACGAATATAGAGTATCCGGACGTCGGACTAAAACCTAGCTCACCGCCGGGATCGGCTTTGAGATCAAATCCGCGGGTGAACGGCCGCTACACTGCCCGCATACAAAAACGACGCAAACCCAATCCGGACCAGCGCCGCCGCGAACTGTGCGACGCGGCGATCCAGCTGCTTGCCGACGACGGCGCCAAGGGCCTGAGCCACCTGAAAGTCGACGGCCGCGCCGGCGTGCCCGACGGCACGACGTCGTTCTACTTCCGTACCCGCTCGGCGTTGCTGCACGCGATAGCCGAGCGGATGGTCGAACTCGACCTGGCGACGTTGCAAGCCGTTGCCGACAGCCCGGGACTCGAGCACGGAGCGTCGGCCTCCACCCTGGCCAAAGTCGTGATCCAATCCGGCGTCGACCCGCAGCTGAGCCGCACCAGGGCGCGCTACGAACTGACCATTCAGGCCACCCGGGATCCGGCCATCGCGGCAACTCTGCAACGCGCCACCGATGCATTCACCAAGCTGCACCACGACATCCTGGTGCAGCTGCTGCCGCATGGCGCCGATCTGGCGCCCGACGTCGTCGACGACCTCAGCAATGTGACACTGACGTTCATCAACGGGCTCATGCTCCGGTTCGTCCACGGTGACCGGATCATCGACAGCCCCGAGCAGCTCGACGCCGTCTTGTCGGCGATCGTCGCCGGCGTGCTGGGCAGCGACCAGCAGGGCCGGCTCACCCACGACGGTGCGGCGCTGCCGGCCGGCACGCGATCGCGGCCGCGGCGATAAGCCTCAGTTCTTGCTCAATACCGGCCCATATGGTTCTCTACGGCAATAGAGTTAATCGGTCGCCGGTAAGCCGACGAGCGCGGTTCTATTAAGCAGAAGCTACAAATCGCCCGAACCGCGGTACTCGCTGACAGACTGACGACACCCACGCCGGTATCCGGCACGTCGGAATCTCGGAAAGTTGTGGCGAAAGGCAAGTTTTCGTGACGGTGCGCACCGGCCCAGAAACTCAGGATGTCCAGGATGTCTACTACGACCCCTATGACGTCGTCCTCAATGCCGACCCCTATCCGATGTTCGGCCGCCTGCGCGAAGAGGCGCCGCTGTACTACAACGCTCAGCACGACTTCTACGCGCTCAGCCGGTTCGCCGACGTGGACAAGGGTCTGGTCGACCACGGAACATTCAGTTCAGCGCGCGGCATCATCCTGGAGTTGATCAAGGCCAACCTCGACATCCCGCCCGGCCTGTTGATCATGGAGGATCCGCCGATCCACGACATCCACCGCAAGTTGCTGGCCCGCATGTTCACCCCGCGCAAAATCGCGGCGCTGGAGACGCAGATCCGCGACTTCTGTGCCCAGTCGCTGGATCCACTGGTCGGAACGGGACGCATCGACTTCGTCGGCGACCTGGGCGCCCAGATGCCGATGAAAGTCATCAGCATGCTGCTCGGCATCCCGGAAGACGATCAGGAATTCATCCGCGATCACACCAACGCGCAGATGCGCACCGAGGCCGGCAAACCGATGAACGCCGACCATGGGCTGGCCACCGGGGAAATCTTCGCCGCGTACATCGATTGGCGCGCCACCCATCCGTCCGACGACATCATGACCGAACTGCTCAACGTCGAGTTCGTCGACGAGACCGGAACCACCCGCCGCCTGACCCGTGACGAACTGCTGATCTACCTCAACGTGGTCGCTGGCGCAGGCAACGAGACCACCACCCGGCTGATCGGTTGGGCCGGAAAGGTTCTCGCCGAACACCCGGACCAGCGCCGCGAACTCGTCGACAACCCCGCGCTCATACCGCAAGCCATCGAAGAACTCCTACGCTTCGAACCGCCGGCTCCGCACGCGGCCCGCTACGTCACGCGCGACGTCAGTTTCCATGGTCAGACCGTGCCCGAAGGCAGCGTCATGATGATGCTGATCGGCTCCGCCTGCCGCGACGCGCGCCAATTCGGCTCGGACAGCGACGAGTTCAACATTCACCGTCCGGCACGCCAGCACCTCGCTTTCAGCGTCGGCACGCACTTCTGCCTTGGCTCGGCGCTGGCGCGCCTCGAAGGGCGAATCGCCGTCGAGGAACTGCTCAAGCGCTTCCCCGAGTGGGACGTCGACCTGGCCAATGCCACACTCAGCCCGACGTCGACAGTTCGGGGGTGGGAGTCGATGCCGGCTTCCACGCCATGAATCTCGTTATGTCACAGGCATTTCGCTACCCGCCGAAGCGGGCAGCTTGCTCAAATAATCAACAATTACGACGGGAGATCGCTAATGCCTGAGTTCGACTATGAAGAGATGAAGAAGGAAGCCGAGCAGTACATCAAGTTCGAGAAGGACAAGAAGAACCGGATCGCCTACATCACCTTCGACCGCCCTGAGGCCCAGAACGCCACCAGCCTGGGTATGCGTCAGCTCTACGCCGACCTGATCCACAAGTGCAATGTCGACGACGACGTGAAGGTCGTTGTGATCCGTGGTGAGGGTGAAGATTTCGGCAGTGGCGGCGATCTGCCCGAGCAGCGTCCCATGCTCGAGAACCCGGGCATGCCGCTACTGCACGAGCTGGCGATCAACGACGACGACGTCAAATACCCGCCGGGCGGCTCCTACCGCTACCTGTCCACCGTCACCGATTTCTACGCCAAGGCCCGTGCCGGAAACCGTCCCCTGCAAGAGCTTCGGAAGATCAGCATCGTCGAGGCAAAGGGGTACTGCTACGGCTGGCACTTCTACCAGGCCGGTGACGCCGACTTGGTGATCTCCTCCGACGATGCGCTGTTCGGCCACCCGGCATTCCGCTACGTCGGTTGGGGCCCGCGGCTGTGGTGGTGGGCCGAGACGATGGGCCTGCGCAAGTTCTCCGAAATGCTTTTCACCGGACGGCCTTTCAGCGCCAAGGAAATGTATGAGTGCGGTTTCATCAACAGCGTGGTGCCCCGCGACAAGCTGGAGGCCGAGACCGAGAAGTACGCGCTGGCGTGCTCGCGGTCCCGCCCGACCGACACCGTCGCGGTGCAGAAGACCTTCCTCGAGCTGTACAAGCAGCACAAGGGCGAGTACTTCGGCAGCCTGCTGACCGGCATGGTCGAGGGCATGCTGCCGTTGATCAAGAACGACGCGGAAGAAGTCGACCTCACCGGCGGCACTTTCGAGAAGGGTCTCAACAACGTCGTGAAGGACAACGACTTGAACTTCCCGCCCGAGTGGCGGCTGAGCCGCTCGGGGCGTGCCAAGCCCTGACATTTCGGGGTCGTGCATGTCGGCATTGACGGGTATCAGGATCGTCGAGCTCGCGAATGCGCTCAATCCCTGGGAGACAAAGCATTTCGGCCAGCTACTCGCCGAGATGCTAAAGCCATGACGGGCTGCTGGTCAGCACGTCGTTGCCGTCGTCGGTGATGAGGACGGTGTCGCGGCGAAGAACCGCGCCGACACCTTCCTGCCAGACGTAGCCGGTGAGCGCCAGCACCATGCCCGGGTCCAGATGTTCGGCATCGGCCGTCGCCGGGAGCTGTCGCGACACCACCGGCGGATCGAAACCGAGCCCCAGCCCGTGTGCGACCGCCATCGGCGGCAGCGGCTCGTCGGCGTCGTCGTACGCGGCGAGCAGACCACTGGCTTGACTCCCGGCTGGCAGGCCGTAACAAGCTTGTCCCACAGCCTATTCGAGCGGTCATAAAGTCGGCCCGTCGAGCCGTTCGCAGTCGCCCACCGGCCATGTCCGGGCCACCTCGGCGACATAGCCGTCGGCCAGTGCGCCGGCGGACAAGACGATCAAGTCGCCCGATCGCACGGCACCGTCGCCGCGTGCGCGTCGCCACGGGTGTTCCCGCGAGGTCACCCATGCGGCGTCCTGGGTGGCCGGCGTGCTGACTCCGCCCGCAGCCATCGCCTCCAGCACCGCGCCCGCCAGCGCCTGCTCGGACTGCCCGGCCCGCAATTCGGCGACCGCCGCCGCGATCCCGGCTTCGGCGACCCGAAGTGCAGTGCCCATCGCCACGATCTCGTCGGGCGTCTTGACCCGTCGCGCGGTTTGCATCGGCTGTTCCCCGTCGACGAAGTCGGCGTTGGGAAAGGCCATCGGCAGGAGTGTGGCGAAAGTTGGTGAAATGGCGTCGGTTCCAACCCGCCGAGCGGTAGATGCCCCGTCGATGTTCTTCAGCACGTCGATCAGCGTCATGGGATTCCAGGCCAGGCCGTAGAGCCGGTCGTGGCCGATCTCTTCGGGGATTCCTTCGTCATCGGTGCTCATGAGATA
Organism: uncultured Actinomycetota bacterium; assembly: GCA_963741555.1. Taxonomy (GTDB): domain Bacteria; phylum Actinomycetota; class Actinomycetes; order Mycobacteriales; family Mycobacteriaceae; genus Mycobacterium. The sequence continues at coordinate 20,665 of CAVUIH010000002.1, forward strand.
AATCTCGCCGGTGGCGCGCACCACGACACACACCGGGCCGAACGGCCGCGTCCCGCCGATCCACAACTGGGGCGCTCCGCTCACATAGCGAACGTTGGCCTGGCGACCCAGCACCAGGATGTCGATGTCGTCGGCATCCATCTGCGCCAGCGCCCGTTGCCGACGAGCGATCCGCAATTCCCTTGCGTCGGGCAGAATCTCAGTGGACATGTCAGTGCGCGCCATACGGCTCATAAGGGTAGTCGGTGATCCGGATGCAGCCGTCGTCGGTGATGACCACGATCTCCTCACTGCGGTAGCCGCCGGTGCCGTCTTCCCACACCACCGGTTCCAGCACCAGCGTCATGCCGACCGGGAAGACGAAGTTGTCGTCGAATTCCTCACCCAGATCGGTGCCGATCATCGGTGCCTCGGCGGGGTAGGTGCCGATGCCGTGTCCAAGGTAGAAGTGCGGCAGCCACGGCTTGCGACCACCGTTGGCGGCGATCGCCGCCCGCGCGAGATCGCCTGATGTCGCACCGGCTTTGGTCACCTTGAGCACGGCTTCCAGGATGTGTCGCCACTGCTCGTATTGAGCCTGCTGGCGCGCCGACGGCTTGTCGCCGACGACCCAGGTACGGCCGAAATCCGAACAGTAGCCGGCATAACTGATGCTGACGTCCGTCCACAGCACGTCGCCGCGGGCGAGTTCGCGTTCGCCGGTCAGCAGCGGCAGCGCGAGGTCGCCGTGCGTCGTCCACACACCCTCGGCGCGTGACGGCGGCATCACCTGCCAGATCGCCTCCAGCATGTTGGCCGTCGCGCCTAATTCGAATGCCCGGCGCACCAGCTTGGCTGACAGGTCGGTCTGGCGTACGCCGGGCACCAACTGGCGTTGCACGTCGACCATCGCGCGCTCGGTGATGCGGCTGGCCTTGCGGAGGCAGGCGACCTGGTCCGGCGTCTTCACCAGGTTGGCGGCGCCGACCACGACCGTGGCATCGGACGGCGGGCCGCCCGGGAAGATCCGGTCCGCGGCGCGGCGCATCGCACCGGTGATCTCGTCGATCGCGACATTCGCGCCCGGCGGTATCAGTTCGGCGATCACCCGGGCGAATTGTTCGACGCCCTCGTCCAATTCGAGATACAGCGCATCGTGCCGGTGGTCGTCGGGCACCTGCGACTCCGATGCGGCGCCCTCCCGGAACGGGATGAACAGATGAGGGTGTTCGTCACCGGCCAGGACGATCGCGACCGGCCGCTCGACGTGCGACAGCCCCGCATCCAGCACCGGCCAGCTCGCGCCGGTGGCGTACACGACGTTGTCGTTCATCAAAAGGATCAGCGCGTCGACGCCGTGATCGGCCATCGCCGTGTGGAGTCGCGCACTGGTGTCGCGATGCATACGCGCCCGGTCGGGCTCGTCGGGGATCACGAAACTCGGCGCGCTGGTAGGGGCCGTCATCTCACACACCCAGGAACTTCGTGATGTTGCCGCTCACGATCTTGGCGGCATCCTCCGGTCCGACCGCTTCGACAACCGCAGCCAGCGACTTCTCCGAGTAGCCGAAACTGCTTTCATTGTGCGGATAGTCGGACGACCACATCACTTTCTCGACGCCGATCTGTTCGATCAGGTTCAGTCCGAGCGGGTCGACGATGAACGATGCGCTCATGTGGGTGTCCCAGTAGTAGCGGATGTCGTGTTCCAACGGGTGATCCAGCATGTGCTGGTAGGACGCGAGAACATGCTCGGCGTCTTGAAGTGCCGGCGGAATCCAGGCGATCCCGCCCTCGAACCAGCCGATCCGCAGGCTGGGGTGACGGTCGAGGATGCCGCCGAAGATGTACTTGGAGAACATCTCCCGGAATCCGTCGATGTTGACCATCATGGCGACGGCAACGTTGTTGACTTCGCAGGGCGCCTTGGGCGGCGTTTCTCCGATGTGGTGCGTGACCGGCAGGCCGGATTCCTCGATCGCGTCCCACACCGGGCGCATCGCGCCGCACGCGTAATCCATCATGGTGCCGTCCGCGCCGTTGCCCGGGTTGAGCGGCAGCAAGAACGTCTTCAGGCCAAGCGATTTCAGTTCGGCAAGGGTCCGCTGGGTGCCGGCCGGATCCCACCAGTTGATCAGCCCCACACCGAGGAAGTGGCCGTTCGACCGCTCCTGCAGATCGGCGATGTACTCGTTGTAGATGCGGAAGACGCGTTCGCGTAGCGGTTTGTCCGGGAAACCGAACATGGCCAGTAGCGCGTTGGGGAAGGCCAGTTCTCGGTCGACCCCGTCTTCGCGCAGTTCGCGTACCCGGGCTTCGATGTTGTTGGTGGCCGCGCCCGCCAGATCGTCGTACTGCATCAGCACGGCGCTGAACACATCCGGCAGGAACGACTGGCCTTGGTGGCCGATCTGGTAGGCGCCGTCTTCGTACCAGATTCGCGGCGCGCTGTCCTTGAGGTCGTCGGGGAGGCGCTCGTAGAAGATGTCGGCCGCCAGCGAGATGTGGGTGTCAGCCGAGAAAACCTCGGTGCCCGCCGGAAGGCCGACGTCTCCGCCGGCGTGGCCGCGGCGATTCTTCGGCGCACCGAAGCCGCCGGGTGGGTAGAGCACAGTAGCTTTGGTCATTTTTCCAGCGCACCAATCAGTTTCAAATCAGCGAGATATCTGCAGATTAACCTTTGGACAGCTGCGGTATCGCGAGTCGGAATTACTCCCGGCTACTCACCACGTCACGGGTAGTTCGTAAATCCCGTAGCCTCATCCGCTCGACCGGTCAGGGTGTCAGACATGTCGCTCCTTCGACGAGGCGCTCACGACGACGGGGTGAACCGGTGCCCGCCACAGCCCGACGATCGCGTCGATCAGTCCCTCGGCGGCGATCGGCCAGCTCGATCGCGCTCGCGGCCCGTGCTCGGCCAGCTCGCCTTCGTGCTCGGCGCAGGTGTGCATCAGCAGATTTCGGACCATCACCATCCGCTCGAAGCGCACTCGCTTCGCCAAATCGGGCAGGCAGCGGTTGATGCCGTCGATCGCCTGCACGAGCAGCGGGGACCCGAGAGCATCCTTGGTGACCACCTGCCGATAGGCGGGGTCAGCCATCGCCTGCGCCGCGAAGCGCGCATACCAGCTCGGGTTGCCCAAGGCGGTGAGATGGTCGGTGAGCGGGCGCACCAAGGTACCCACCCAGCCCCGCAATTCCGTCGAGCCCCCGATACCGGCCAACATCTGTGCACGCAGATTCTCGATGGGCACCCGGTGTTTGCTCTCGATCGCGCGTAGCAGGTCCGTTCGGCTGCCGAAGTGGTAGCAGGCTGCGGCGTTGTTGCCCTGGCCTGCCGCTTCGCTGATCTGCCGGTTCGACACCGCGTACATGCCGCGCTCGGCGAACAGCCGCTCGGCAGCGGACAGGATCGCTTCTCGCGTACCCGTCGATCGATCGTTTCGCAGGACTCTGGCTGCGGTCACCGCCCCAGTGAACACCCGCGTTCGAGTTAAATCAAGCAATTTATCTACTAGTCCGGACTCGAATTCAGCGACGGAAAAGCCCATATCGGCGGCGCAATGCGGGCAGTCGCCGTCATCTCGCGTAGCGCGGCATTGCGCATCGGCGGCGTATATACTTCGCGAACTGCTGCGCTCCAGTTTCGATACCGAATTAGACCGACACCTTAACACTTCAAAGCCACAGTTCAGACGCGGCACCCCGAGCTACGCCTCAACATCGGAGGAGACCTTGCCGCGCAACCTGGTCGCCCGCGTCGCCACCCAGCTGATGGAGACGACGGCGTCGACGGTTGCCGAGGTGAATGAACAAATCCTCGCCGAGCTCGTCGAGCATCTCGATATCGATGCCGCGTTCCTGCGCCATAACGACCACAAGGTCAGGGTTTCCAAGCTGGTCGCGGTGTGGCCGCCACGGCGCGACAGCTCGGTCCCGGATTGGGCGGCCGTTACCCACTTCAGCAGCGCCGACCCGATTCTGGCGTTGTGCGAGCACGGCAAGACGTTGACGGTGATTCGACCGGAACCGTCCGACTACCCACGATGGGTCGCGGGCGTGCGCGAACGATGGGGCTACGACGCCTCCAAGGTCACCTCGCCGTCGGCAGCCGCGGCGCCACTGATCTCCGCGGGCGTCACCACCGGCCAACTGACCTGCATGAAGTTTCGGCGCAAGAAGTGGCGCGCCGACGAGCTGAACACCATCCAGACAGTCGCGTCCCTGCTTGCGCAACTTCTTGCCCGCATCACCGCCGAAGAGAAACTTCGCAACCTCGCCGAGCACGACGATCTGACCGGTCTGCACAACCGCCGCGCGCTGATCGCCCATCTGTCCGAACGACTCGCGCCGGGTCGACCCGGTCCCGTACCAGTGCTGTACCTCGACCTCGATCGCCTCAAGTCGATCAACGACTACCTCGGCCACACCGCCGGCGACTGGTTCATCCGGACATTCGCCGAGCAACTTCGATTGAAAGCCGGCGCCAAAAGTATGACCGCGCGACTCGGCGGCGACGAGTTCGTCGTCGTCCCCGATCGATCGATGTCGATTGAAATGGCGGAGAAGACCGGCGAAGAGTTGTGCGCCGCACTGCGTGATCGGATGACGCTGGGCGGCCACATGATCACCCGAACGATCAGCGTGGGTGTCGCGGTCGGCATGCCGGGGCGCGACACCACCAGCGACGTCCTTCATCGCGCGGACGAGGCCGTCCTGTCAGCCAAGCGCGCCGGAGGCAACAGCGTCGCGGCGTCCAGTGACGACATGTCGCTGCAACGCCTGTTCCGCAATGACATCGAGCTTCACCTCAGCGGCGAGATCGACAACGACGCGCTGCTCCTGCACTATCTGCCCGAGGTCGACTTGTGGACGGGCGCGATCGTCGCCACCGAAGCACTCGTCCGGTGGCGCCATCCAACGTGGGGCCTGCTGCTGCCCGAGTCGTTCATCGGCGTGGCCGAATCCGCCAATTTGGGTGGGGATTTGGGCAAATGGGTGATGCGCAAGGCCATCGCGGAATTCAGCCGGTGGCGCTCGCACGGCGTCGGCCAGGACATCACGCTGCGCATCAACGTGTCCCCCGGCCAGTTGGTCAGCCGAGGTTTCGTCAGCGACGTGGCCGAGACCATCGACGAATTCGGCATCGACGGCAGCTCGATATGTCTGGAAATCACCGAACGTGCCGTGGTCCGCGACATCGACACCACGCGCAAAACCCTTGAGGCGCTGAAAGAAGTCGGCGTCCAAATCGCCATCGACGACTTCGGCACGGGCTACGCCGTTCTGTCGCACCTCAAATCGCTGCCGGTCGACACCCTCAAAATCGACACGTCGTTCGTTCGCGATCTGGGCACCAGCAGCCGAGATCTGGCGATCGTCCGTGCGATCATCGGTCTTGCCGAAGCATTCGACCTGCAGCTGGTAGCCGAGGGCGTCGAAACCCCCGCGGCGGCACTGACACTGATGCGGCACGGCTGCCACCGGGCACAGGGATACTTGCTGTCGCGCCCGCTGCCCGGCAACGCCATGGAGTCATTGCTGTCGTCCCGCTGGATGCCCATGCCCTTCCTGGCCGACAGCCAGGCCCTCACCTCGAGCACGATCTAACTGAGATAGAGATGCCACCGATGACCGAGCCCACAGACAAGCGGTCCGATACGACTCGCGACCAGATTCTGCGAGCCGCCGCCCACCAATTCGCCCAGCGTCCTTACTACGCCGTCGGCCTCGATGACATTCTGTCCGAAGCGCAATTGACCAAGGGCGCGATGTACTTTCACTTCCGCTCCAAGCACGCGCTGGCCTTGGCCATCGTCGACGAGCAGACCGCCAAATCGGCCGGCGAGATCAAAGATCTGCTCGCGCGAAAGCTGTCCGGACTGGAAAGTCTCATCGACGTCGCGTACCTGGTGGCTATCGACGACATCACCCACGACGTCACGCGCGCAGCCTTCAATCTCCTCGAGTCAGTGGGCAGAACCGAGAAGTTGCAGGAGCGACTGCTTGGTGGCTGGATCGAGTTACTCGGGGAGATCGCCGGGCGCGGGATTCGCGAGGGAGACATCGTCGAGCACGGGGATCCGGAAGATATCGGGCGCCTGCTGGTATCGATCTACATGGGTATGCGCCAGGCCAGCACGCTGGACGACCCGGTGGTGTTGCTGCGCGACTTCGAGAAGGCATTGTCGACGGTGTTGCGCGCAATTGTGCAACCCGACCGAATGAACTACTTCGCCCAATTCCTCAAGCGGCGCGCGGGGCTGGCGGTCAAGGCCATCACCCCGCCGGACGATCTGACGGCGGACTAGCGCTCGTCAAGCCACAACTGTTCGGTCAAGTCCTGGAACGTGGCCAAGGCGATGTCGTCATCGGCGCGAATCAACGCTGACCTGCTCATCAACGCGCGCACGCTCGATCCGTCTCGATGAGCCAACTCGACGACCTCGTTCGCCAGCGACTGAACGACCGACACCACGGATTCGTTGGTAGGTGGCAGCTGGAAGATCTCGTTGAAACTCAGCGACACCACGTCCTCGGGAGCGCGGCCGACCATTTCCGAGAATGCGGAATTGGCGAACACCAGAGCGCCGTCGTGCGCGATCGCGAGTACGGGAACCGGGATCCTTTCGAGCACGACGAGAGCGGGCAACTGCTTCAAGGTCGCCATCGGCGATTGCCCCGAGCGGCCGTTCCGTCGTCGCTCCACGTCCTGATTATGGTTCATCGAGACGGTCGCACGTGCGCTAGTTACACAATAGTCCGGAACTTCGAACATCTAGTCGGATGAAGGCGTCGGTTTCGCGGGCATCGCGAGGGGCTATCGGGCGGTCGGTGCGATGATCCGCGAAGCCGCTTCGACGGCGGCTGCGCGCCGCGACGCGACGACGGCAGGGTCGTCAGCCACCTCAGGATGCGGATCGGGAAATTGCGCCCATGCCAGGCCGATTCCGAAAAGTAGGACGAGTAGGTCGGCCGGCGCCCAGGACGAGTCGACGTAGCCCGTCGGCCTGGGCGGCCTCGATGGTCGCGAGCGCATCGTCCGGCGGGGCCTCGTCGTCGAACGCCGGCGGTTCGATCGTCAGCCCCTCCAGCCTGGCCCAGGTGAGCATTCGCAGGTGTTCAGGGTGGCTACACGCCAGGTCATAGACGTCGCCGACGAACTCCGCCAACGCGTCGGGTCTCATGCGAAACGCGGCGAAGTATCGCCGACCGTCCGCGGCGACGACGCCGCGAAACAGCGTCTCCTTGTCGCCGAAATGCGCGTACAGCCGCTCCTTGCTCGCCCGCGCGGCTGCCGTGATCCGGTCGATGCGGGAGCCGGCCAGTCCGTATTGGGCGAACTCGGCGCGGGCGGCCGCGAGGATCTCGTCGCGCAACTCTGTCGTGGATCGCACAGCTGCATCCTAGCCAAACGAACTAGTTCGTCTGTAAGGTTGGTGGCATGTCGTTGCACATGTTCAGGGGAGGCAGCGCGTGAGGCTAGGACCGCCGGAAGGCAAGAAGACGGTTACGGCCGAGGAACTCGAAGCGATCATGAATCAGCCCCGCCGCGTCCGGGCATTGAAACAACTGCTCGGCAGTGTCGGCGACAACCTCAATCCCCTGATCGACCTGTACCGTCCCTACGTCGACGGGTTGGCGAACCTGCCGCGCGACGGCCGGTTCCTTCTCGTCGGCAACCACACTCAGGCCGGCACTGAAGTATTTCTCACCTCGTATTTCGTTCGCCGCGAATTGGGCGTTCGGGTGAGGCCGCTGGCCGAGCGGGGCATGGGCGAGGCGCGCGGGCTCGCGAAAGACTTGATCGCGGCCTACGGCGGAGTTGTCGGTCACCCGGATAGTGCGCGAGAACTGATGCGCCACAACGAAACCGTGCTGGTTTACCCGGGCGGTGGCCGCGAGATCGCCAAATTCAAGGGCGAGGAGTACCGGCTGCGATGGGACGGCCGCAGCGGCTTCGCGCGGGTGGCCATCGAGAGCGACTATCCGATCATTCCCGTCGGACTGGTCGGTGGCGACGACGTGTACCAGAGCCTGTTCGCCCGCGACAGCGCCTGGGGCCGGTTGAACCTATCGCTGAGCGAGCGACTGTCCGGTCGCGTCGATATGGCCATGCCACTCGTGCGCGGCGTCGGTCCGACGCTGATCCCCCGACCGCAGCGGATGTATCTCGCGTTCGGAGAACCGATCAGCACCACCCGGCCCGACCGCACCAGCGCCGCGACCTGGCTGGACAGCGTGCGGGAAAACACCCGACAGTCGCTGGAGAACATTCTCGTCGACCTGCAGGCGGTGCGCGCCGACGATCCGTTCCGCAAGCTCAATCCGTTGGCCTGGCCGAACGCGGTCCAGCCTGGGAATTCGAAAGCCGTTGGGCCGCAACGTGATCTGGGCCGTGATGCGCACGCTTCAGGCCGATGACCGAGCCGATGATCCCGGCAAGGAAAGCCAACTTGCCAACTGAGACCGACTCGACTCCGGACAACATCGCATAGCCGACCGTGAGCGCAGCGCCCATACCCGTCCACAGCGCGTACGCGGTGCCGATGGCGATGGTCTTGCCGGCCCACCCCAGGCCGGCCATGCTGACGATCAACGCGACCAGGAACACGACGCTGGGAACCAGCCGGGTGAAGTGCCCAGACACGCTCAGCGCCGTCGCCCAGACAGCCTCGAAGACCGCACTGACGATGAGCACAATCCACGCCATCGCTAGCTCACCACCTTGAGCCCGATCACGGATCCAACGAGCAACGCCAACAGCAGCACGCGAGGCGCCGAAGCCGATTCTTTGCCGGTCGAGATCCCCCACAGCACAGTCACACTGGCCCCGATACCCACCCACACCGCATACGCGGTGCCGGTCGGCAGCGAGTTCATCGCCACCGCCAGACCGACGATGCTCACCGGCAGAGCCACCGCAAAGATCAGCGTGGGAATGCGACGACGAAAGCTGTGGGATTCGCCCAAGGCGATCGCCCATACCGACTCGAAAATGCCGGCGAGCACGAGTATCGGCCAACCCATGACAAGACCTCCTGCGAGTCAGTCTTGTCTGAGCGGGTACTGCTCCCTCGTCCGCCAACACCTTGGTGTTGCGCCTGCGACGGTACAACAATGCTCTCGGACAAGCACAGCCCGGAGGTTGGAGACACATGCCGCACCGCACGTTGCAGGCGTCGATCGACGACTTGGTCAGCGCCGCGACGGGCATCGATTGGGCGATATCCATTCGAGACGCTTCGGGTGACGAACTGGCACGCTCCAACGCCGACAGCCCGGTGGAGATAGCAAGCGTCGGCAAGCTTCTGCTACTCGTCGAGGTCGCGCGACAATGCAGCGAGGGAAATCTTGTCGGTGACGAAATGCTCTGCCGGGACATGACTCTCCTGGTCGCCGACTCTGGCATCTGGCAACACCTGCACATCGACGAACTGTCAGTTCATGATCTCTGCGTCTTGGTTGCCGGCGTCAGTGACAACTTAGCGGCGAATGCACTTCTGAAACGCGTTGGCTTCCAACGGCTTCGCGACCTCTCCGTATCACTGGGCTTCGCCAAGACAGCGTTGCTCGATTTCGTTCGGGACCATCGCGGTCCTGATGACCCGGCGACATTCGCTACCGGCTCAGCATCTGAACTGTCGCGCCTGATGGGTCAACTAGCCACGAAAGAATTGGTATCGCAGGCAGTCTCAGAACAAATGAACTCCTGGCTGGCGATGAACGTCGACCTGTCGATGGTGGCGTCCGCATTTGGTCTTGACCCGCTGTCGCACGCGACGTCGGATCGCGCCTTGTTTCTGCGGAACAAGACAGGCAGCGATCCAGGGATCCGAGCAGACGTCGGCACGGTGGGGCGGCACAGATTCTGGCTCTCCTACGCAGTCATCGCCAATTGGGATTCATCGGAGCTCAGTCTGCTGAATACGGCGCTTTCGGGAATGAATGCAATCGGCAAGGCGCTGCGGGAGCAGATTCAACGCTCGGCGTGATCTCGGAGGATGCCTGGTGCAACTGTCCCCGGGTCTCACGTCTTCCCCCGACGCGGATCCCCGGGGCTTCCCGCAGCAGAGCTACCCGGTCAGGTTCGACAATGTGACTGCGTTCCTATCGCCTAACTTGGTCTGGTACATGGCCGCATCGGCCCTAGCCGTGATCGAGGAAGCGGATTCGCCGGTGAGGGCGATAGCGGCGCCGATGCTCAAGGTCGCGTGGATCGTGTTCCCGGACACTTGGATCGGTTCGGCGGCATGACAGCGAATCTTCTCGCCGATCCGGGCGAGCTCGTCGCTGCTGTGGAGGCCGGGCAAGACGACCAGAATTTCGTCACCCCCCGTGCGTCCAACCGTGTCACCCTGGCGGACAGACTCGCAAATCCGGGCCGCCAACGTCGTCAGCACGGTATCGCCGATGCCGTGTCCCCAGGTGTCGTTGATGTCCTTGAAGTGGTCGACGTCGCAGAACAGGATGCCCAGATGCGTTCCCGGGGCGGGCGGGCGCTCCAGAGCCGATTGAAGGCAGTCCAATCCCTCTGCACGGTTTGCGAGTCCGGTGAGCGTGTCGAACCGGGCCAACCGTTCGAGTTGCTGCTCTGCCTGGACCCGATCATCGACGATACGCAGCGCGGCGATAAGCCCATCGGTATTGCCCTCAGCATCCGTGTAGGGCTTCCCGTGGCCATCGACCCAGTGGTAACCACCGTGGACGGCACCGACCCGGAACCGTTGCAGAACCGATTCGCCGCCGGCGATCCTCTGCAGCGTGGCTGCGAGTGTGTCGAGGTCGTCGGGATGGATCTGACGTCTGAAGTCTGAGCCGATCCACCGCTGAGGCGGGTCGCCCAGGGCGGCCTCCACCGAAGGCGAGACCCACACGATCCGGGTGCCGCGAAGGTGAATGTCGACCGCGTTCAGCATCTGGCACGACGTTGCCTTAGACACGCTCGGGGAGAGGGAGTCGCCGAGCTACTGCAGACGGCTGCCGAAGCTTGATCGCGGCCAACGACCACCCTGAACTCATCAATCTCGGTGGAGCTATGGGGAATCGAACCCCAGACCTACTCGATGCGAACGAGACTACCTGGGCGTTTACTACCTCAAGCTGTGTTGACCGCGCTATAAATCGCCAGGCCAAACTGTTGGCTCTGTTGGTCGTCGGTAACTGTCGGCAGCACTGCTGCGTACCCATTGCGTACCGGCTGGTGTAGCGCCGCTAGGCATTCTGTATCTCATCTCTGTCGCGAAGCGCGCCGTCAAGGTCTGAACCTCGTCAAATGTGAGCGGTGCGCGCTTCGACCCCGAAGAAAGTACAAGTCCTACACCTTGGGCGTCAGGACGGTCACCGCCAACGCCCTGTCAAAGGGTCGGGTGCTGCTGTTCTAAACAGGTGCGGTATGCCGTGACTGCCCGCTTAGGGGTGGGGTCTCGATGATGCGACCGGCCCCGCCGAGGTAGCGAAAGTTGCTCCTACTTGTTTTCCTTTTATGCGTCGAGGCACAGATAGTGATGGGCAGCGTAAACGATCACGCTTTTGTGTTCACGCATTCCAATCCAGCAACGCCAGCGGGTCGATAGCATCTCGTCACGCGGAGTGCGAGGAAGGGCCTGGCCGGTGGGTGAGAAGCGCAATTGGTTGGTCCCATTGCTGGCCGTCGTGCTCATCGCGGCCGCAAGTTCCGCTACGTCCTGTCGTTCAAGTCGGCCGACGTTGTCACTGGACAGCCCGGAGCCGCCACCCCCCAAGGCCAACCCACGACTGGACACGCCCCCCAACTGGATATCGACGGGACCTACGCGGTCCACCAGGTCGCCTCGTCTTGCGGGCCGACCGTTGACGGTACTTTCACTATCACCCACCAAGGCGACTGGCTGACCTTGGTTGTTCAAAACGGCGACACTTACAAGGGATCACTGAACGCCGACGGATCGTTCTCGGTCAGCAATGGATACTCCACGAGACAGGGCGTCTTCGCCACCGAAGGTGACCCCACCATCACCCGCGACGGCAAATTGACGGCTCCATGCGGCAGCCGACCTGGACGGGCACCAAGCGGTGAACGACGACCCAAGAGCTATCTCCCTGGGGGCAGCATCTATGTCTGTCTTGTGACGCGCTGAATTGCGCTTGCCCAACACGCGGAACGCTGCTCGACAATGCGTGATCTCCAAACAATCGACTCAGAACTGCGGACGAACAGCTAGACAAACGAACGAGCTCACCCGCTTATCGAGTGCGCGGGCTGCGCTCCGGCGGCGAACCGTGAGTTGCCCGTATGTGGGCGAGCGATCCGAGCCTGGCCAGACGCCGATTCTAGGGATAACATCTGATCGTTCTCGAGTGGCAGGGATTGGGAGCGGGCCTTGCGGGAGGATATCATGCAATTCTTGGAAGCACTGTTGCTTATCGGCTTTTTGCCGGGCCTTATGTTCCTCTCGCTCTTCCTCCGAAGACTCTTCAAACGGGATGTCGCTGAGGAGAGGCGCAACCTTAAATATGAGGCCAGGCGGCGAAAGGTAAGGGCCGAGGCACAGGCCAAGGAAGACGCTCGGAACGCCCGCCGTCGCGGAGGGCATCCACCAGCGCCTCTCTCAGTCCCACTGGTTCGGCCTGCTGCAGGGCCTACGCTTAATGGGCCACCGAGTCTTTCTGATCGGCTCGCGCAACTGGACGCGGCAAAGAACGCAGGCCAGCTCAAACCGGATGAGTATGCAAAAGCGCGCGCCAACATTATCGCGACATCTTGAACTTTTCTGCGTGTGCTGACCCGTACGTGATGGGCTAGTAACTCTTTGTCGAATCGCTACGGTCTGACGCGGTGATGCGTTGGTCGATCCGCGTGCACGGTGGCGAGCCGTCAAGTTGTCTGGTCGACGAACTACTCGACGAGCGAAACGAGTTGACCGGACGCTGAAAGGCACTATCCGGAGTGGTCCTCCACCACGGCACCGGGCGCGTGCGTCTTAATCGCCTCAATGCCTTCTCCGCGTTGGCTTTCGTCTCATACCCCTGGCTGGCAGCGATGATCTCGCCGTTCGGGGCCTTCAGGTGAAACCTGTACTTGCCGGCATGGTCCTTGCTGATCTCGAACTTGGCCGCCATCACTTCTCCTCTGGATCGGGGCCTGACGGGCTCACGGTAGCTCGCCCAGGGTGGACAAACCCCGCGAATCTTCTGCGACTCGAGTCTCAAACCGAAATCAACGGCAACTCTGGTACGACCGTCCTACCACCGGATCGGGCAATGAAAGTCAAGGTAAATCGACAAAACACAGCGACCCTCGCCGCGCAGTGCCACGCTCGTCGAATAGCGGCAAGTAACGGCGTCACCCGACGCCGACCAGGTTGCCCGTCGCCGTTGCTAATCGGGCAGCACGACCTGGGATGCTGAAACGAGCCAATCATGAAAAAGATGACAGCAATCAGTTCGCGGCGTCAGTAGCGGCCGCGTTCGCATCATTTTCGTTGATTAGCGCGCACGCCTCTCCCGACCCGTGCTCTTACGTGGCAAACATCCCGGGCGCATATCAACAATGTCTGGCGACGGCGGCGCACGCAGGGGTTGCCGCCGGCGGCACTCCACCAGCGGCCGGTGTGTGTTCCCCTGCCAATCCGTCGCTTTGCTCACCGCTGCTGCAGGGAGCACCGCCCCAGCAGGCACCGTCGGCACCCGCACCAGCGGCTCCCCCGCCACCTGCGGCACCAGCACCACCTGCGGCACCAGCGCCACCGCAGATAGCACAAGCAGGGCCGCAGGGGCCACAGGCAACCGACCAGACGTCAACGGCCAGGCGTTATATCCGGGGTCGAGTTGCAATTGGGACGGCACAATCACGCCTCCCGCCAACGTGCAAGCCCCCCCGCCGACATGTGGAACTGCGGGAATCATTACAGGTGACTGCACTCCGCCGCCGGGGAACACGCCACTAGGTTAGGCGCCTATCGGGTGATACCCGCGCAGCCCCACGGGTACTGCAGGCATTACCCCAACGAGATGAAAAGAAATAAGGGCCCCCGAGGGGATTGCGTTGATGGGCCAATGAAGACCGCAGTGGTGCCCGTCGTCGTCTTGGCGGCGGCGGGTATCGCCTGCGCCCCACTGGCGCAGGCCGATCCCGCCAGCGACAACGACCAGTACATGATCAGTCACGGAATGGTCAGCGGGGCCGGAGCTAACTGTGCCCCGGCTAACCCCAACGCGGGCAGCCGCTGGAGTTCCTGCTTCAGGAGGGCCACAAAGCCTGCGCCGCCTTTGCCCAGGGCGTCAGTGACATGTCTGTGATCGGCCAGCTCGAGGGCTCACCGGGACCGTTGAACCCAGGTACGTCAGTGAACTTAGGTTGTGCCGGGGCCCAAGATATCGTCTACGCCGCCCACCATTACCTCTGCCCATGATGAGTGGCATGCAGGCACGAGTGGCACTCGCAGTCCTGGCAGCGGGTATCACCTTCGCCCCGTGGGCGGACGCCCGCTAAGAGCAGTTAGCAATGGCACGTTCAGCGGCGAGATTTAATGACGCCACCGCGAACTGGGACACCGGCGGCTTTACATACGGTTACGGACCGCCGCGGTGAGGGAGACCTGCGGCATGATTGCTAGTGGTTTTCGTGCTTGACCTTTCTGCGCCTTAGTCATCTGCCGGATCGCGGTCAGCTTCGGCTTAGAAGCCCCGGCGCCGAAGGCATCCATGACGTTGGACGTGTACACCGACCTGTTTGACGAGGATCTGGACAGCGTTGCCGCCAACTTGGACGCGGCGATCCGAAGTGGTGCGTACCCGCTGCGTACCGCAAAGCTACAAGACCACGGCTAGCCACCGAAAGGCCCCATCTACCAGGGCTTTCTTGTGGAGCTATGGGGAATCGAACCCCAGACCTACTCGATGCGAACGAGTCGCGCTACCAACTGCGCCATAGCCCCTGATCGGTAGCAGGCTACCAGTCGCGGCCGAACTAGCCGAACCGTCTACTGCCCTACCGCCCGCGGCAGATCCCGGTGCCAGCTGTTATCCCGCGCGTACGGCGCGTACTCGAGGTGCTCGAAGATCGGGTCTTCGTCGTCGATCTCCAGGACCACGGCCCCCGGGCGTCGCAGCCGCGACGGAACCACGTCGAACTCATGGTCGTACGCGTTCTCGACGCCCAGCTGCGAGCGCGCCATCCGCTGCATCCGGCGGCGCTGCACTCGCTCCTCGATCCGGGTCTGCCGGCGTAGGTATCCCAGGTAGAGCACGGTCGCCACGGAGGTGACGCTGAAGAACCACCATGCCGAGGAGGTCAGCAGGAAGGCCATCGCGGCCGAGACCACCAACGACGACGCCATGACCATCAACACCCGCCTGCGGAAGGCGTATTTGCGAGCACTGACCGCGGCGGCGGCGTCCGCGTCATGCTGATGCCGCCGCGAGAACGACGGTCTGGCGCCGGTCAGCGGTTCCTCGGCGGCGACCGGTATCCCTGACGTGTCGTCGACGTACTCGTATTGGTCAGCATCGTCGTCGTCGACGCCTCCTCGTCGCCGTCATGCTCGACGGCCAGAGTCACGTCGGTGTCGGCGGTCTCCTCGTCGGTCACGGCTTCGCCCGCTGGAAGCGCCGGAGAGTCCGGGTCGATGACGTCGACGTCCAGATAGTCGGGAACCATCTCCTCGGCGGGGGCCTCAGCCGCGACCATCACGACGCTCGACGTCGGGGCATCGTCGCCCTCGTCTTCGTCGTCGGTGTCGTCGAGTTCGTCGTATTCGCCTTCCTCGGGTCGCCAGTCCGGGTCAGTGCGATGTCCTGCCGACACCCCGACTCGCTTGATCAGCCGACCGGCCGCGTCGCTGTTCAGCACACGGGTCGCCAGCGCCACGTCGCTGGTGCGGCGCACCGCGTCGCGCTTGCTGACGAGCATCGGAACCAACACGAACAGCCAGAGCACCACGAGCGATATCCATAGCAACGATTGCGGGATACTTGGCATCGTGACCCGCTCCTTTCCCGCCAGGCAAGACCGGTAGCCGACGCATCCGGTCGAGGCATCCAGGACAACTACACGCCTGTAATTTACCTCTGACAAGCATCATTGGTCACTAACGTCACGTTCGTAACACGACACGCCGCGCATATTTGCTCGACTATGTCCAGCTAGACCCAACCGGCGTGTCCGTCACGCACCAGCGCCGACGTCACCGACCCGTACACTTCCTCGATCGTCAGGCCCACCAGCAGGTGATCGCGCCAGCCTCCGTCGACTTGCAGGTAGCGGCGCAGGAGGCCCTCTTCACGGAATCCGACCTTTGCCAGCACCGCCCTGCTGGCCACATTCTCCGGTCGCACCGTGGCTTCCACGCGATGCAGCATGACCGGGCCGAAGCAGTGGTCCAGGCCCAGCGCCAGCGCCCCGGTCGCGACGCCGCCTCCGGTGACCGAACTGGACACCCAGTAGCCGATCCACGCCGACC
Source organism: uncultured Actinomycetota bacterium (assembly GCA_963741555.1). Lineage (GTDB taxonomy): Bacteria > Actinomycetota > Actinomycetes > Mycobacteriales > Mycobacteriaceae > Mycobacterium. Next base: position 37,086 of record CAVUIH010000002.1, read on the forward strand.
GCAGCGCACCGTGGGTCACGTTGCCGATGGTCAGCTGTCCGCAGAACTCGCCGTCCAGTTCGATCACGTAGGGCAGCATGCGACCCTTGCGGGCCTCTGACCGCAGACTGGAATACACCGCTGGCCACGCCGAGATCGAGTGTCGCACAGACCAATCGGACTCAGTGCTCGGCTCCCAGGGCTCGAGATGAGCTCGGTCGGCCTGCCGGATGCGGCTCCATTGCGACGCATCGCGCAGGCGCACCGGGCGCAGCCGCACGACACCGGCGGCGACCCGCAGCGGTCCCACCCGGGTCGGCCAGCCGGGATGTTGAGAGCTCGAGCCCCACAGGGTCACGAGCGCAGTCCACCGCGTCGGTCAGCCACGCTGAGCCAGAAACGCGACTTCGACGATCTCGCCGGTGCGGATCTGCTCTGCATCGCGGGGAATCACGACCAGACAGTTTGCCTCAGCCAACGTCGCCAGCAGATGCGACGAAGCGCCCGGGGCGCCACCCAACGCCTGCACCAGGTATTCGCCGGTGTCCTGATCGCGCATCAGCTGTCCGCGTAGAAAGCCCTTGCGGCCGGCCACCGACGTGATCGGCGACAGCGTGCGGGCCTGCACGACTCGGCGCATCGGCTGGCGCTTACCCAGCGACAGCCGGATCAGTGGACGGACCATCACCTCGAAAACCACCAACGCGCTGACCGGGTTCGCGGGCAACAGAAACGTCGGCACACCGTCGCGGCCCAACTGTCCGAAGCCCTGCACAGAGCCGGGATGCATTGCGACCCTTGTGACTTCCATGTCGCCGAGTTCCGCGAGTACCGAACGTACGCTCTCGGCCGCCGCACCCCCGACCGCGCCGGCGATCACCACGATCTCGGCGCGGTTGACCTGACCCCCGACCACTTCGCCGAGCTCCTTGGGATCGTTGCTGACGATGCCGACCCGGTTCACCTCGGCGCCGGCATCCCGCGCGGCCGCTGCCAGCGCATAGGAGTTGACGTCGTAGACCTGACCGTTGCCGGGAGTGCGGGAGATGTCGACCAGCTCGCCACCGACTGCCAGCACCGACACCCGCGGACGCGGATGCACCAACACCCGTTCCCGGCCCACCGCGGCCAACAGCCCGACCTGCGCGGCGCCGATGATCGTGCCGGCGCGCACGGCGACATCGCCGGGTTGGACATCGTCACCGGTCCGTCGCACGTAGGCGCCCGAGCGCACGCCGCGCAGCACCCGCACCTTCGACTGTCCGCCGTCCGTCCAGCGCAGCGGCAACACCGCGTCGGCCAGCGTCGGCAGCGGCGCACCGGTCTGCACTCGCGCGGCCTGCCCCGGCTGCAGCCTGCTGGGCGTCCGGGTGCCGGCCTGGATGCTGCCCATCACCGGGAGCGTCACTCCGCCGCGCGCCGCCGGCTCGCCCTCTTCGTCGACGTGATCATCGGAGGCTTCCCCGACGCTGAGAACGTCGACGCTGCGCACCGCGTAGCCGTCGATCGCGGCTTGGTCGAAACCGGGCAGCGGGCGCTCGGTGACGACCTCTTCGGCACACAGCAAGCCTTGTGCCTCGGCAATGGCGACGCGCACCGGCCTCGGCGCCACCGCGGCGGCCGATACCCGGGCTTGTTGCTCTTCTACCGAACGCACTGCGCGCCTTTCTGCCGTCGAGGTGCGACGGACCCAGCCGCTAGTCTTCGGCCTCGGCCAGACCCAACCGCTTCACCAGCCATCGCCGGAGGTCCGGCCCGTAGTCGTCACGGTCCAAGGCAAAGTCAACCGCAGCCTTGAGGTAGCCGCCGGGATTTCCCAAGTCGTGTCGGGAGCCGCGATGCACGACGACGTGTACCGGGTGCCCTTCCTGGATCAGCAACGCGATGGCATCGGTCAGCTGCATTTCGCCGGACACGCCTCGGTCGATCCGTTGCAGCGCACCGAAGATGGCGCGGTCCAAGACATAACGGCCCGCCGCCGCATACAGCGACGGCGCGTCTTCCGGCTTCGGCTTCTCCACCATGCCTTTGACCTTCAGGACGTCCTTGTCGGCGCCGGGCACCGATTCGACGTCGAAAACGCCGTACGCACTGATCTCCTCGGGCGTCACCTCGATCGCGCACAACACTGAGCCGCCGTACTCGGCACGCACCCTCGACATCGTCTCCAGCACGCCCGTCGGCAACACCAAGTCGTCGGGAAGAAGGATCGCGACGGCATCCTCGTCGGCCCACAGCACCGGCTCGACACAGCTGATCGCGTGTCCCAGGCCCAGCGGCTCGGTCTGCACGACGGATTCAACCTTGATCAGCCCTGGCGCCCGACGGACCTTGGCCAGCATGGCCTCCTTGCCGCGCGCCGCCAGCGTGCCTTCCAGCACCAGGTCCTCGACGAAGTGCGCGACGACGCCGTCTTTACCTTCAGAGGTGATGATCACCAGGCGCTCGGCGCCGGCCGCGGCCGCCTCGGCCGCCACCAACTCGATGCCGGGGGTGTCGACGACGGGTAGCAGCTCTTTGGGCACGGTCTTGGTCGCAGGCAGGAAACGGGTGCCCAAACCGGCCGCGGGCACTATCGCGGTGCGTGGAACCGAAACCTGTGAGCGAGACATCGTTGAAACCATATCGTTGACCTTGTGGCGAGCGCGGGCAAGGCCGCATTGCGAGAACGGCTGTTGGCAGCTCGTCGTTTGGTGAACGACGACGTCCGGGCTGCCGAGGCGCATTCGTTGGTCGAACACGTCGATTCCCAGTTGAACGGCGGCGGGGTGGTCTGCGCCTACGTGCCGATCGGCGCCGAACCGGGGTCCATCGAGATGCTGGATGCGCTGCTGCGGCACGCCGACCGGGTGCTGCTGCCGGTCGCACGCACCGCCGCCGACGACTCCGCGACGGCGATGCAGTGGGGCGAATACCGGCCCGGGGAGCTGGTGACCGCGCGGTTCGGGTTGCTCGAACCGGCCGGGCCGTGGCTTCCTGCTACGACGTTGGCCGAGGCGGGCATCGTGGTCGTCCCGGCGCTGGCCGTCGACCGCTCCGGAGCCCGGCTGGGCCGGGGTCGTGGCTTTTACGACCGCACGCTGGTGCTGCGAGACCCTGGTGCGCGTCTGATCGCGGTGGTCCGCGACGAGGAGTTGCTCGACGAGCTGCCGCACGAGCCGCACGACGTACCGATGACGCACGCGTTGACCCCGGGCCGTGGTCTGGTCGAGCTGGCCGGTTAGCAGTCGCGCAGCACCCGTCGCATCGCGTCCTTCTCCTTGCCCGACACCCCGAGCTGATACCCGGTCTTCACCTCGACCACCCGCGCGACGAACGAACATCGGAACGCGGCGTTGGGCGGCAGCCACGAGGCGACGTCGCGAAAAGCCTTGTCGAAGTTGACCTGACCGCCGACCGCCAGCAGATTCCGCGGGTCGTTGGCGAAGTCGCGGCGGCGTTGGTCGTCCCAAACTCTCGCGCCGGTGTACCAGGCGTCGGACAGCGACACCACATGATCGATCTGCACGGCCGGTGAGGTATCCGGGCCGCGGACGAAGTCGATGGTTGCACCGGTGTAGGGATCATGCAGGATGCCACGCTGCGCGAAGCAGGTTCCGGGCCGCACCTGCAGATCGGCCAGATCGCGACGCAGGATGTCGTCGCGGGTGTTGCAGCCGTTGTGGCCGAACTGCACGTTGACGTCGTCGCTCCACCGCTCACCGAACCGGAAGCGGTCGAAGTCGCGCACCGGGTCCCAGGCCCGCATCGGCAGTGCTTCCATCTCACTGCGGGCCGCGTCGAAGCTCGGCGTCGCCGCCGGCGACGGCTCCGCATCCGGTTGCCGGTCCACGTTGTCGCGGTAGCACATCCAGCCGACGCCGGCAGCGATAGCGAGCACGATCAGCATCGCCAACGCATCGTTGAAGCGGCGGCGCGTTCTCATGCTGTATGACTCTCGCGCACGGTCTTCTGTTCTGGTCGAGTTAATCCAAACATTTGTCGACGCAATCAACCGATACAGGCGCAAGCTGCAGTTGTGCAGCGATAGGTGCGCGAACGCCGAATCCGCCCAGCGCGGCTACCGACGCGACGACGATCAGCTAGGAGGTTGTGCAGCAATGGATTTCGCCTTTTTGCCACCGGAGATAAACTCCGGGCGAATGTATGTCGGTCCTGGATCAGGGCCGATGCTGGCCGCCGCGGCGGCCTGGGACGGGCTTGCCACCGAGTTGCACTCGGCGGCAACCTCATACGGATCGGTGGTCTCGGAGCTGAGCGCGGGGCCCTGGCTGGGCGCCGCGTCGGCAGCGATGACAGCCGCGGTCGCACCCTTTATGGCGTGGATGAGATCCACTGCCATCCAGGCTGAGCAGACAGCTATCCAAGCCAAAGCGGCGGCGGCGGCCTACGAGGTGACGTTCGCCGCGATGGTGCCCCCGCCGGTGATCGCAGCCAACCGCGCCCTGCTGCAGGCGCTGGTGGCGACCAATCTGTTTGGGCAGAACACCCCGGCGATCGCGCTCACCGAGACCCTTTACGCGGAGATGTGGGCACAAGACGCCACGGCGATGTACGGCTACTCGGGCGCGTCGGCGTCCGCGACATCGCTGACTCCGTTCACCCCAGCACCGCAAACCACGAACGGGACTTCGGCCGCGGCGAGCACGCAGGCGGCGGCGTCTCAGGCGACCTCCACGGCACTGCAGGGCCTCACATCGACGGCGGCGGTTACTGACCCTTTGAACTCGCTGGCGAACCTAATTGACGTCGTGCTGTTCTTGCCCAATGTGGCCCAGGCTGGGCTGGCGCCATTGAACACCACCTCTATATTTGCCGACTTATCGTACGACGACGCGGAAGTCCGGGATGAGGCGTTGAAAGGCACCGAAGACGAAATCGCGGCCGCGCTGAAAATCCCCGGTTACCTCCCGAGCACGACGCCTGGCCAGGCGATGGCGTTGGGCCAGGCGGAGGTCCCGTCGGTGACGGCGGGTCTGGGTCAGGCACCATCGGTCGGAAGGTTGTCGGTGCCACCGGCATGGACTGTAGCGGCCCCGGAGATCAGGCTCGCCGCAATGACGTTGCCGGCCGCCAGCCTGGGCGCCGCCCCAGAAGTCATGGCGGCCAGTAGCCCCGGGAGCCTCTTCAGTGAGATGACCCTGGCCAACATGGCCGGGCGCGCCATCAGCGGCACTCCGACTCCAGGACGAGCCCAACAGCGGATCGCGTCCTTTGCCGGCATTCGCCCTGTGTCGGCGACGCCCGCGTCGCCGACCGGACAGAAGGCGGCAATGGCCGCCGACGTACACGAGTTCGCCGAAGCACTAATAAAACTCGGTGACCTCCGCGACTCCGGGCTTTTGACTGACGAGGAATTCGTCAAAGAGAAGGATCGCCTCCTCGCCCGCTGAACCTCGGCATATTGCGGCCACGGCCTCGTCGGTCGATGAAGGCATCGTTTCGATCTATCGTGTCGCACCCTTGTTGCCTAGATACGTTGCGATGCCGTCGGTTACGGCCCTGGCGAATTTTGCGCGACCGTCCGGGCTTTCGATCTGTGCTGCGTCACCGGCATTTTTCATGTTGCCGAGTTCGACGAGGATAGCGGGGTATTCCGCCAGGTTTAGCCCAGCGAGATCTGCTCGCCCGTACAGGCCTTGCGAGCCAATGTAGTTCGACTCTTGAAGCCCGGAGGCCACCAACGCGTCACGCATCGTGGTTGCCAGCTGAACGGTTGGCCCGGCCTGGACATCGCTCAACGGCGGACTGGAGTAGTTGACGTGAAAACCATGGCCTGATGGGGGGCCGCCGTCGGCGTGGATGCTGACGATCGCATCAGGCTTGGCTGCGTTGGCCACAGCGGCGCGTTGATCGACGCAAGGTCCGACTCCGTTGTCACCGTCGCGCGTCATCGTGGTTCGTACACCTTGTTGTTCCAGTGCATCGCGAATGCGCAGGGTGACGTCCCAGGTAAAGCTATGTTCGGGGTAGCCATCATTGGTCGCCGTCCCGCTCGTGTTGCACGCTTTGGTGCCGCCCCGGCCGTTCGGGACTTGCCGCGAGATTAATGAGTCGGCGACACCGTTATGGCCCGGGTCGAGGACGACCGTCATACCGGCAAGATTCCCCGCCGCGGATGCCCGCGGACCGCACAAGACGACTGGGGTGCTCAATGCGACAAGCATCGCGATCAGTCCTGTGCCCGCGCGTATCCCCAGTTCGAGGGTTGTGCGGTGCGGCACGTGAGCTGTCATAGCGATGCCAGTGCGCATTCCTTGAATCATACTGGGCGGCGGGAGGTGGGATCCGCTTAATCTTTGGCTGTGGACGGACGTCGTGATGACTGTTCGCAACGGTGTGAGCGGGTTATGGTGAGTCCACTAATGCCTGGGTCAACTATCAGCGCGGGACGGCGCGGATCGGTAAACCATTGCAGCGCAGTGGCTTACGGACGGCTATTGCGCGTGACGGCAGCCCACGTCGCGGTGTCGTCACATTGTGCGGCCTTCGCGCCAGTGGCTAAGGCCGCGGAATGAATCGGGCCGGTGCCCGGCATGCGCGTGCGACGGTGCCGGCGAAACGCGCTTCGCATCTTCGCGTGTGGGTGCTCGCGCTAGGTGGGGTGCTGATCTTGGTAGGAGCAGCGATCGTCGCGTTTTACGTTGCCCCGACGCGACCTGCGCGCCCAGCGCCGCAGGTGTCGGCGACCGCGAACGCGCCTGCTCCCCCGACGCTGACTGCGGTGCAGGATCGCGCGGGTTTGGTGGGCGAATTCACTAAGTTTCAGACCGACTTACACGCGAGGGTCGGCGTGGTGGTGCGCGCCGTTGGTACCGGCCCGGTAGCCCCGCTGTCATTTGGCGGGTCGGATTTCTCCGACCAGCCTGCGTGGTCGACGATCAAAATTCCGTTAGTGATCGCGTCGATGCGCCTGCACAACAGTGACCATCCCACTGCGTCGATGGTGGCGGCTATCACCGAGTCGGATAATGCTGCCGCAGAAGCGATCTGGGAGGGCCTGGGCGACCCGACCGCTGCGGCCGCCGCCGTGGGCAAGGTATTGCATGACGTCGGGGATACGACAACGGTCGAGTCGCGAAAGCTGCGCCCTGAATACACCGCGTTCGGTCAGACCAACTGGTCGCTGACCAACCAGGCGTATTTTCTCGCGTCGGCCGCATGCGATCCGCACAACCAGCCGGTGATCGACCTGATGGGGCAGGTGACCGGCGATCAACGTTGGGGTCTGGGCTCGTTGCCCGACGCGAAGATCAAAGGCGGCTGGGGTCCCTCGCCATCAGGGCGGTACCTGGTGCGCCAGATCGCCGTCGTACCCACGGGACCCAGAGGTTCGACGGTGGTCGCGATGGCCGCTTTACCTGACTCGGGGTCGTTCGCCGACGGCACCAGGGTTCTCACCCAAATCGGCAATTGGCTGCAGGCACACATGGGCGCTCTACCTGCGGCGAAGTGCCAAAGCTGAACGGGTCTCAATACAGATAAACGACAGCGTCGTTGCCCCCGCGACAGGTGATCCAGTTGTCGGAACCCTCGGTCGCACACTGCAGGACGAAGTTGCTGCCGTCACAGACTGCGTTCCCGTCCACGGTTCGGCAGTCGACCGCGCCAGGCGCTGAGACGCTGCGCTGATCTCGGGTGGCGTTGCCGTAGCGGTTCCAGTAGGAGACCAGGACGCTGCGGGCGAAGAAGCACGACGTTCCGCCGCTACCTCGTTGGGAGCGAGTGCCGAAACCGGTCATCTTGGTCAACGAAAATCCGTTATCACAGGATGCGTGGCTGGCGCTGTTGTCCGGGCCGGTCACTGCGGGCGGCACCGCTGGCCCCGGCGGGTTAGGCGGGGAGGGTGGTTCTTCGGGCTGATATGACGGTGATGGAGGCGGGGCGGCATATCCGGTTGATGGTGACGAGCTAGAGGCTGGTGGGACGGAGTTCTGGCGAGCGAGTAGGCCGATCACGACACCGATGCCTCCCAATATCAGCGCGGCGGCCACGATAATCACGGCCGGCAGCAGCCACGGTCGGGTCGGGGCTGGTAGAGGGTTGCTGCGGGCTCGGTGGGCGTGTTTGTGCGACTTGCCATGCCGCGAGCGTGGGCCCCGAGTTCCCCGGTGCGTACACAGCCGGCTTCACTGGCGCGGCTTGGGTGACCGCGGTCGGTCCGGTGCTGGGGCCTGACGGGGTTGCCCCGAGCGCGCGTTGGGCGGCGCGGCCCAGTGCTCCGGGGCTGCCGTAGCGGTCGTCAGGATCTTTGGCCATGCCGCGTCCGATCACGTCGTCGAAGGCGGTCGGCACGCGCGGATTGATAGCACTGGGTTGCGGTGGCGGTGAGGACAGGTGGGCGGCGATAACCTGCTCCATGGAGCCAGGTTTGAATGGCGGCTGCCCGGTGAGCGCCTCAAAGAGCACACCGGCGAGCGAGTAGGTGTCGACCGCCGGCGTCGTCGGACGATTCTCGAAGCGCTCGGGCGCCATGTAGTCGAACGAGCCGATTGCGCTGCCCGCGACCGTCAACCGAGTGTCGCCACGGTTTTCGGCGATGCCGAAGTCGATCAAGTAGGCGAAGTCTTCGACCGCTGTGATGAGGATGTTCGGTGGCTTGACATCGCGATGGATCAAACCCTGGGCGTGAGCGGCATCCAACGCTGCGGCGATCTGCCGGATGATCCCGACCGCGCGCTCAGGCTCAAGGGGCCCGCGTTGAAGTAGCTCGTGCAGATCTTGGCCACGCACCAGCCGGATGTCGATGTATAGATTTCCGTCGATCTCACCCCAGTCGTGAATCGGGATGACGTGCGGTTCTTCCAGCATCGCCGCGGCGCGAGATTCGCGTTGAAAACGGGTGCGGAACCCGTCGTCGCGAGAAAGCTCCTCGCGCAGAATCTTCAGCGCGACCGTCCGATCCTTGCTGGTGTCGTGGGCCTCGTACACTTCACCCATCCCGCCCTGCCCCAGCAGTCGGTTGAGCCGGCTTTTGCCGAACATCGATCCGGCCTTGGCTGCGCCCACAACACCTCCCCTCACGCGTCCGACTAGCAGTATCCGATGCGCATGCAAAACATGCGCCGATATCCCGAGACCCAGCGCTGCCTCAACTCGGAAGGCCAGCGAACTTCAAGCGGCGTTCGGGAAGCCTCCACCAGCTGCGCCCGCCCACGGGAATGACACGCGCCACATAGCGGTTCTAGCACTTGAGTCTGTAGAGTGCTAAGTGTTTAGACCATCACGGAGGTTTGTGTGCCGACCTATAGCTACGCCTGCACCGAGTGCGGCGATCGCTTCGATGTGGTCCAGTCCTTCTCCGAAGATTCGCTGACGACCTGCGAGAAGTGCTCGGGCCGGCTGCGCAAGCTGTTCAACTCCGTCGGCGTGGTGTTCAAGGGCAGCGGTTTCTACCGCACCGACAGCCGCGAGTCGACGAAGAGTTCGGGGACCAACGGCTCTTCGACGTCGAGCCCGTCGGAGAAGCCGAGCAGCGAAAGTTCGAGCTCTTCCAGCGACAAGTCTGGTTCGTCGGAGAAGTCGAACAGCTCGGGTTCTGCCGGCGACAGTTCGAGCTCGTCGACGACGTCGAAGTCGCCCGCCACCACGTCGAGCTAACCGGTTATCCACAAGCGGCCTGTCCATGGCCGCACCCTTTGCCGTAACGCGATTACGGTTGCGTCGTGGGCGGTTCATCGAAATCGTTGAATCCGTCGCTGCCGGACCGAATTTCGCAATGGCTGCGGCCGGATTGGTCGCGAACCGTGCTGGCCCGCCGGATTGTCGCGAGCGGGCTCGTGCTGCTGGCCGGCGTCGCCGCACTACGACCCGACCCCGCCGGCGACCACGCCCACGTGGTGGTCGCCGCCCACGACCTCAGCCCAGGCGCCGAACTGACCGCTGACGATCTGCGACTCGAAAGCCGTTTAGCCCCAACCATTCCCGATGGCTCGCAGTCCGACATCAACACCGTGGTCGGCTCGACACTGGCTGGGCCGACACGGCGCGGCGAAGTGCTCACCGACGTCCGGCTGTTGGGCCGTCGACTGGCCGAGTCGGCGGCGGGGCCTGATGCCCGAATCGTGCCCGTGCATCCGGCGGACAGCGCGCTGATCGACCTGGTGCGCCCGGGCGACATTGTCGACGTCGTGGCCGCCTCAGAAGGCAGCTCGCAACCCAACTCACGCGTCGTCGCGACCGACGCGGTCGTGGTCCTGGTCTCGGCGAGGCAGAAGGCTCAGGGCGCGACGAACGACCGCTTGGTCCTGATCGCGCTGCCTGCCGCTTCGGCCAATGCGGTGGCCGGCGCCACGTTAGTGCAGACGGTGACACTTACCCTGCACTGACGGTATGGCGTGAGAACCAGCAAACTCTCGCACCGCCGGCACGACTCGGCTAGCGTTTTTCGTGAGCTCCAATTTCATTTACGGCAACCCGCGCAGAAAGGGCACCCCGATGTTGAAGGGCTTCAAGGAGTTTCTCGCACGCGGCAACATCATCGACCTGTCTGTAGCGGTCGTCATCGGTACCGCCTTCACCGGTTTGGTCACCAAGTTCACGGAAAGTGTCATTCAGCCGTTGGTCGACCGGATCGGTGCCGGCGGAAAGTCCGACGTCGGGATCTTGAAAATCGGCATCGGCGGAGGCCAATTCATCGACTTCAACGTCGCATTGTCCGCCGCCATCAACTTCATCATCATCGCGTCGGTGGTGTACTTCTTGGTCGTGCTGCCCTACAACACGCTGCGCAAGCGTGGTGAGGTCAAGCAAGCCGAGGACACCGAACTCAGCCTGCTCACGCAGATCCGGGATCAGCTCGCCGAATCCAATGGCGGCCCGTCAGGGCATCACTCCGCCAACGCCCCGGAGAGCCCCAGCATCGAAGACAGGTAGTTTCCGCCGGGCGCTTCAGAGGTGATGCGGGGGCGCGTTGTCCCGCAGCCATTGCTCGTGAGCTTCGACGTCGCGACTGGCGTCCGGGTCACGCTCGTCCGCCGACGTTTGCGGCAGCACCTCGCGCTGATCGCCGGCCGGCCCGCTCATGCGGTGTCAGATCTCCAAGCTGGAGAGCTGGCCGATGATCTGGGTCGCCAGCGGGTTGAGCGTCGCCATCCCGTCGCGCACCGCGTACCGCGAACCGGCAAGGTTGACCACCAACGTGCTGCCCGAGATCCCGGCCAGACCCCGCGATAGCCCCGCTTCGATGATGCCCGCGGACAGGCCCGAGGCGCGGATCGCCTCGGCGATGCCGAGGACTTCGCGATCGAGGATGTCCAGCGTCGCTTCGGGGGTGACATCGCGCGGAGTCACGCCGGTGCCGCCGACGGAGACCACCAGGTCCACTCCCCCGATGACCGCGGTGTTGAGCGCGTTGCGGATCTCCACCTCATCGGCGGCGACGGCCACGACGCCGTCGACGACGAACCCTGCTTCGGTGAGCAGCTCGGTGACCAATGGACCGCTATGGTCCTCGTCGCCGTGGGCGGTCCGGTCGTCGACGACGACGACAAGTGCCCTGCCCACCAATTCCGCGCCCTGTTCCATGGGTGCAACCGTATATCTGGGGTCCAACCGCGGCGCGGCGACTCTCATCACTGCTGGGCCTTGCCCAGCGTGACCTGGACCTTCTTGGTGTCTCCAGACGGGTCCTTGTACGTCAGCGTCACTTTGTCGCCGGGTGCCTTGGATCGCACCGCCGCGACCAGCGCGTCGGCGCTATTGACCGTGCGGTCGTCGACCTTGGTGACGACGACGCCGCCGGGCATGCCGGCCGCGGCCGCCGCACCGTTGGGCACCACCTCGACGACCTTGGCGCCGGGTGTCGCCTTGTCGTTGGTGACCTGAACACCCAGCGAGGCATGCGCGGCGGTGCCGCTACTGATCAGCTCGTCGGCGATGCGCTTGGCCTGGTCGACCGGGATCGCGAAGCCGAGTCCGATCGAGCCGCTCTGAGCATCCGGCGACTCGCCGCCGAGCGTGGCGATCGCCGAGTTCACACCGACCAGCTGTCCGCTCATGTTGACCAGTGCGCCACCGGAGTTACCGGGGTTGATCGCGGCGTCGGTCTGAATGGCGTCGAGCACGGTGTTCTGGTTACCGGTCTCACCGGTCGTCGACACCGGCCGGTTGAGCGCGCTGACGATACCGGTGGTCACCGTGCCCTCCAGGCCGAGCGGTGAACCGACCGCCATCACCGGCTGGCCGACCCGCAGGTTCGCCGACGACCCGAGGTTGATCGGTGTCAACCCCGAAACGCCTTGCACGCGAACCACTGCGATGTCGGTGGTCGGGTCCGTACCGACGACGGAGAACTCAGCGGTGCGTCCATCGGAGAACGTCACCGTGGTCTTCGGCTTGGCTCCGCCGGGGGGCGCCGGGTCAGGCTCTGGGCCGCCAGGAGGGGCCTCGTCGTCAGGCCGCTGCTCGCGGTCGCGCGGCGAAGGCGGCTTCCCGGGATTGGCCGCCGTCGCGACGACGTGGTTGTTGGTCAGGATCAAGCCGTCCGCGGACAGAATGATGCCCGATCCTTCTTCGGACTGACGACCGATGTTGGTCTCGAGCATGACCACGCTGGGCACCACCTTGGAGGCGATCGCCTCGACGCTGCCCGCCGGGGCATTCGCAGTCGGCAGGCCCGGAGTCGCGCCGCCGCCCGGCAGCGCCCCATCGGCGGCCGCGGTGAGCTGCCCGTGGTGGTCGATCACCGATGCGGCCGCGCCCCCGATGCCCGCCGACACCACGGCAACCGCCACTGCGCCAACAGTCAATGCGCCTGCGCGAGAACGCTTTCGCGGTCCCCCCGGCTGGGGCGGCGGCGGCCCGGCCGGACCGCCGGCGAATGGGCCGTAAGGCTGTCGCTGCTGCGGTTGCTGGCCGTAGCGCCAGTCATAACCCTGCGGATACGTTTGCTGCTGCCCATAGCCTGTGGCCCCGCGCTGATCGGACACAGGTCGGTATCCGTGCTGCTGCGGCGGTGGCGAATACCTCGGGTGATTCGTCATGTCGCTAGGTCGCTCTTTCTCGTGCAGAGGGTTCAGACTCAAACAGTAACTCGATAACTACCTTGCCTGCGTGGTCTGAGAGTCGACTGAGATAACGTTCGCTGGAGTTGGAGAGTTCCCCGGCGTCGCCGGGTGGTCCACATCCAGCGCGTCTGTCTCATCTGCGGGGTAATGCGAGACCGGTATCGGTCGCCCCGGCAGCAAGACGAATATCGACGTCCCAGGAGGCTGGCCGCCCGGAACCGTCTCCTCGACGCGAAGCGCTCCGCCGTGTTTGAGCACCACCTGCTTCACGATCGCCAGACCCAGACCCGAACCGGGCATCGCCCGCGCCGTGGTCGAGCGGAAGAACCGCTCGAACACCAGATCACGCTCGTGCTCCGGGATCCCTGGCCCGTGATCGGAGACCACCAACTCAGCGTGCGTGGCGTTCAACGGCCGAAGCCTCACCCCGACGTGCTCGCCAGCCGGGCTCCATTTGGCGGCGTTGTCCATCAGATTCACCACGACCCGGGACAGGCCCGCGCTGTCGCCGTAGACCTGCCACGGCGTCACCTTGACGTCGAACTCAACATCGTTGCGACGCCGTCGAACTCGCTCGAGAGAGCGGTCGATGACCTCGGTGAGGTCGACCGGCTCTTGTACCGTCCCACCGGCGTCGTCGCGGGTGAGATCCACCAAATCTCCTACCAGAGTTGACAATTCCTCGATCTGCCCGATCACATCGGTACGCAGGTCGATCATTTCCTGCTCTGGTATCGGTGGAGCGCCCGGCTGCGTTGACGCCATCAGCAGCTCGACGTTGGTGCGCAGCGACGTGAGCGGAGTGCGCAGTTCGTGGCCGGCATCGGCGACGAGGCGCGTCTGGCGATCCCGGGACTCGGCCAGCGCCCGCAGCATCATGTTGAAAGCCTCGGTCAGCCGGGCCAATTCGTCGCTGCCGAACACCGGGATGGGGCGCAGGTCGTCGGTGCGCGCCACCCGCTCGGCCGCCCTCGTGAGCCTGCCCACCGGACGGAGCCCGGCCTGGGTGACCATGCCACCGGCGACCGCGGCCACGGCCATTCCTACTCCGCCGACGATCAGAAGCACCCAACGCAGCTTGGTCATGACCGCATCGGTCGGTGCCAGGCTCTTGGAGATCAGCAGCGAGCTGCCATTGGGCAGATGCACGGCGAGCACCCGCTGGCCGGCCGCGGTTCGACGGGACATGAACAGATCGCCGCGGATGACCGCCTTCTCCGCTTGCCCGACCGGAAGGGACTGGCCTTCCTGGTTGGCGGTGAAGATCGACCGGCCCGGGTTCACCAGCATCGCGTTGACGTCCGAATATGCGGTGCCCTCGATCGCCTTGGCCGGGTCGGCGGCCAACGATCCGCTCGCGATCAACAGCTGCGCTCTGCTCTGCAGCTGGTTGTCGATGTCTTTGTAGAGCGCCGCCGAGATCACCGCGTACACCGCGACAGCCATCGAGATGACGACCATCGCCACCATCGAGATCGCGAGCAGCATGACCCGCCACCGAAGCGATAACGAGGTGCTGGTCCGCAGCGGGACCCGACTTCGGCGACGAAACAGCGTCTTCAGGGTCGTCAGTGGCATCAGGGAGGTGTTTCGCGAAGCACGTAACCCACTCCGCGGACGGTGTGGATCAGTCGCGGTTCGCCGTTCGCTTCGGTCTTTCGACGCAGGTATCCGACATACACTTCCAGGGCGTTACCCGAGGTGGGGAAGTCGAAACCCCAGACCTCTTCGAGAATCCGGCTGCGGGTCAAAACCCGTCGCGGATTTGCGATCAGCATCTCCAGCAAAGCGAATTCTGTGCGGGTAAGACTGATTTGGCGCTGGCCCCGGGTGACTTCCCGCGTCACCGAATCGAGGGTGAGGTCGGCGAATGTCATCGCGACGGATTCGGTGTTGTCGTCGATTCTCGTGCGGCGCAACAGCGCCCGCAGGCGGGCCAGCAGCTCTTCGAGCGCGAAGGGCTTGGGCAGATAGTCGTCGGCACCGGCATCCAGGCCGGCGACCCGCTCGGAGATGGTGTCGCGGGCGGTCAGGACCAGGATCGGCAGATCATCCCCGGTGCTGCGGAGCTGTCGGCACACCTCCAGGCCGTCCAGCCGCGGCATCATCACGTCGAGAACGACCCCGTCGGGTCGGTCGGCAGTAATCATCTCCAAGGCTTCAACGCCGTCTTCCGCTAGCGCAACGGAGTAGCCATTGAAGGACAGAGATCTACGCAGTGACTCGCGCACTGCGCGATCATCGTCAACGACAAGAATTCGCACGGCCACCAGTTTCATCCAATCGCCTGAGATCCGGCTGAGAGGTCGGCAAACTAACCGCCGCAAATTGCTCGAAATACGCCGGGAGACAGTGCTCACGGCAAAGAATTTAGCGGCGGTCGAGGTCAATCAGACCGAGGCGCGCCGCCTTGAGCAGCCGGCGGGGCACCTTGTGCTGCTGGCCGGCCACGGTCACACCGACGAGCTCAGGCTTGGCAGCCTTCCACTGCGCGCGCCGACTCCGGGTGTTGCTGCGCGACATTCTGCGCTTTGGCACAGCCATGATCAGGCCTTACTCCTGGTAGGGGGGTCGCCGCGGAAGAAGACTCGGCAGCGACGATTACCGCTAATAGTAATCGGTGACCCGCTGCAGGCAAAAATCGGCTCTGGAATGCGCGAGATCGGAGGGGCAGCCTTGACGTGACACCGCCGGTACCCGCTAACCTACCGGTTGGTTGGTACGTCCGACGGAGGGAGTACACGGGTGGCGTCTTCTTCGGGTGCCCCTGCTCCAGTTCGTATCGGGAACTGCTCGGGCTTCTACGGCGACCGGCTCTCCGCGATGCGCGAGATGCTGGTCGGCGGCGAGCTGGACTACCTGACCGGTGACTACCTGGCCGAGCTGACCATGCTGATCCTCGGTCGCGACCGGATGAAACATCCCGAACGCGGCTACGCCAAAACCTTCCTGACCCAACTCGAGGAGTGCCTCGGACTGGCACAGGACCGCGGGGTGCGCATCGTCGCCAACGCCGGCGGCCTGAATCCCGCCGGGCTCGCCGACGCCGTACGCGCGCTGGCGGAGCGGCTGGGCGTGCCGGTACGGGTCGCCCACGTCGACGGCGACGACCTGTCCGCCCGGGCCGAAGAACTCGGCTTGGGCAAGCCGCTGACCGCCAACGCGTACCTGGGCGCCTGGGGCATCGTCGACTGCCTCAACGACGGCGCGGACGTCGTCGTGACCGGCCGGGTCACGGACGCGTCGGTGACGGTCGGCCCCGCGGCCGCGCACTTCGGCTGGCGGCGGACCGACTACCACCAACTCGCGGGCGCAGTCGTCGCCGGCCACGTGATCGAATGCGGCATCCAGGCCACCGGCGGCAACTTCTCGTTCTTCACGGAAATCCCTGACCTGAGCTACGCCGGCTTCCCGCTGGCCGAGATCCACGCCGACGGCTCGTCGGTGATCACCAAGCACCCCGGCACGGCGGGGCTGGTCAGCGTCGACACCGTCACCGCGCAACTGCTCTACGAGATCACCGGCGCGCGTTACGCCAACCCGGACGTCACGGCCCGGATGGACACCATCGAGTTGTCCTCCGACGGCGCGGATCGGGTTCGAGTCAGCGGCGTGGCCGGCGAGCCTCCGCCACCGACGCTCAAGGTGTCGCTGAACAGCATTGGCGGATTCCGCAATTCGATGACGTTCGTGCTGACCGGGTTGGACATCGACCAGAAGGCAGCGTTGGTGCGACGACAACTCGAGGATGCGCTGTCCGTCAAGCCGGCCGAGCTGGAGTGGACGCTGGCCCGCACCGACCACGAGGACGCCGACACCGAAGAGGCGGCCAGCGCGCTGCTGCGCTGTGTGGTCCGTGACCCCGACCCGGCGAATGTCGGTCGCCAGTTCTCCTCGGCGGCAGTCGAATTGGCCTTGGCGAGCTACCCGGGGTTCACAGTGACCGCTCCGCCCGGCGACGGTCAGGTGTACGGAGTGTTCACCCCCGGCTACGTCGACGCCGCCGCAGTGCCGCACATCGCCGTCCACGCCGACGGTACCCGGGTCGAGATTGCCAGTGCCACAGAGACTCTCGAGCTCGAACCCGCGGACTCGCCGGCCTTGCCGGAGCCGTTGCCTGCGGGGCCGACCAAGCGGATGCCGCTCGGCCGGATCGCGGCCGCCCGCAGCGGCGACAAGGGCGGGTCTGCAAACGTCGGGGTGTGGGTGCGCACCGACGAGCAGTGGCGCTGGCTGGCCAACACCCTCACCGTCGAGTTGCTCAAGGAACTACTGCCCGAGGCAGCCGACCTGCCGGTCAGCCGGCATCTGCTGCCCAACCTGCGCGCAGTGAATTTCGTCATCGAAGGCATCCTCGGCCAGGGCGTCGCTTACCAAGCTCGATTCGACCCCCAGGCCAAAGGGCTGGGTGAGTGGCTGCGCAGCCGACATGTCGACATTCCCGAAGGGCTGTTGTGAACATCTGGACCACCCCGGAGCGCGACCAGCTCCGCAAGACCACCCGCTCGTTCGCCGATCGGGAAATACTGCCGCACATCGACGAGTGGGAACGCAGCGGCGACTTGCCACGCGAATTGCACCGCCGCGCAGGGCAAGCGGGCCTGCTGGGCGCCGGCTTCCCCGAATCGGTCGGCGGCGGGGGCGGCGACGGAGCCGACGCCGTGGTGATCTGCGAGGAACTGCACGAGGCCGGCGTCCCCGGCGGTGTGTTCGCGTCGCTGTTCACCTGTGGCATCGCCGTGCCGCACATGATCGCGTCCGGCGACGAACGGCTGATCGACACGTTCGTCCGCCCGACGCTGGCCGGCGACCTGATCGGCTCACTGGCCATCACCGAACCCGGCGGCGGCTCCGACGTCGGGCACCTGCGGACCACCGCGGTCAAAGACGGGGACCACTACATCGTCAACGGCGCCAAGACCTACATCACCTCCGGGGTCCGCGCGGACTACGTCGTGACCGCGGTGCGGACCGGCGGCCCCGGCGCCGCCGGTGTCTCGCTGCTGCGTGGTCGAGAAGGGCACGCCGGGCTTCGAGGTGACCCGCAAACTGGACAAGATGGGCTGGCGCTCTTCGGACACCGCCGAGCTGTCCTACGTCGACGCGCGGGTTCCCGCCGACAATCTCGTCGGCGCTGAGAACAGCGGCTTCGCCCAGATCGCGCAGGCCTTCGTTGCAGAACGCATCGGCCTTGCCGCACAGGCATATTCGAGTGCACAGCGATGTCTGGACATCACCGTGCAGTGGTGCCGCGACCGCGAGACCTTCGGCCGGCCACTGATATCCCGACAGTCGGTGCAGAACACGCTGGCCGAGATGGCGCGTCGGATCGACGTCGCCCGGGTCTACGCGCGCAACGTGGTGGAACGCCAGCAGGCCGGCGAGACCAACCTGATCGCCCAGGTGTGCTTCGCGAAGAACACCGCGGTGGAGGCTGGGGAATGGGTCGCCAATCAAGGTGTTCAGTTATTCGGCGGGATGGGCTACATGGCCGAGTCCGAAATCGAACGCCAATACCGCGATATGCGGATCCTCGGCATCGGCGGCGGAACCACCGAGATCATGACCGCACTGGCCGCCAAGACGCTTGGGTTACCAATCATGATCTCTCCGCCTCCTGCCCATCGATTCGCTCTGCATCGTCGGCGGTGGCTATGACCGTCTGCAGTCCACCCTGGATCCGAAAGCCGACGTCTACGCCGCAGCGGCCGAGGCCGCCGAGACTCGCCTCACCGAGATCGACGCCGAGCTGGCCAAGGCGCTCGAAGGCGGCGGCCCGAAATACGTTCAGCGTCATCACGAACGTGGCAAGCTGACCGCGCGGGAACGCATCGAACTGCTGGTCGACCCGGACTCCCCGTTCCTCGAACTCAGCCCGTTGGCCGCCTGGGGCAGTGACTTCAAGGTGGGCGCCAGCACGGTCACCGGAATCGGCGTCGTCGAGGGCGTCGAATGCATGATCGTCGCCAATGACCCCACCGTCAAAGGTGGCACCAGCAATCCCTGGACGCTGAAGAAGATCCTGCGGGCCAACCAGATCGCATTCGAGAATCGGCTTCCGGTGATTTCGCTGGTGGAATCCGGCGGTGCAGATCTGCCCACCCAGAAGCAGATCTTCATCCCCGGCGGCCAGATGTTCCGCGACCTGACCCGGCTGTCGGCGGCCGGGATTCCCACCATCGCATTGGTTTTCGGTAACTCCACCGCGGGCGGCGCCTACGTGCCGGGAATGTCCGATCACGTGGTGATGATCAAAGAACGCTCCAAGGTATTCCTCGCCGGGCCGCCGCTGGTCAAGATGGCCACCGGTGAGGAGTCCGACGACGAGTCGCTCGGTGGGGCCGAAATGCACGCCCGCATCTCAGGTCTGGCGGACTACTTCGCCGTCGACGAACTCGACGCGATCCGCATCGGCCGTCGCATCGTCGCCCGGCTGAACTGGGTGAAGCAAGGGCCGACTCCGGCGCTCGTGACCGAGCCGCTGTTCGACACCGAGGAACTGATCGGCATCGTGCCCTCGGACCTGCGTATCCCGTTCGATCCCCGGGAGGTGATCGCCCGCATCGTCGACGGGTCCGAGTTCGACGAGTTCAAAGGGATGTACGGCTCGTCGCTGGTGACCGGCTGGGCGCGGCTGCACGGCTACCCGCTAGGCATCCTGGCCAACGCGCGCGGCGTGCTGTTCAGCGAGGAGTCGCAGAAGGCCACCCAGTTCATCCAGTTGGCCAACCGCTCGAACACGCCACTGTTGTTCCTGCACAACACGACTGGCTACATGGTCGGCAAGGACTACGAGGAAGGTGGCATGATCAAGCACGGCTCGATGATGATCAACGCCGTGTCCAACTCCACGGTGCCGCACATTTCACTGCTGATCGGGGCGTCCTACGGCGCAGGCCATTACGGCATGTGCGGACGCGCCTACGACCCCCGGTTTCTGTTCGCCTGGCCCAGCGCGAAATCCGCGGTGATGGGCGGCGCCCAGCTGGCCGGCGTGCTGTCCATCGTCAGCCGGGCGGCGACCGAGGCCCGCGGACAGCAAGTCGACGAAGAGGCCGACGCCGCGATGCGGGCCGCCGTCGAAGGCCAGATCGAAGCCGAGTCGCTGCCGATGGTGTTGTCCGGCATGCTCTACGACGACGGAGTCATCGACCCGCGCGACACCCGCACCGTGTTGGGAATGTGTTTGTCCGCCATCGCCAATGGCCCGATCAAAGGGACGTCGAACTTCGGCGTCTTCCGGATGTGATGTCCCGTGGGAATTAATCGAGTACTGGTCGCCAATCGCGGGGAGATCGCCCGGCGCGTGTTCGCCACCTGCCGACGGCTGGGCCTGGGCACGGTCGCGGTCTACACCGACCCCGACGCCGACGCCCCACACGTCGCCGAGGCCGACGCCCGGGTGCGGCTGGCGAAGGTCAACGACTATCTCAACGCCGAGGCGCTGATCGCCGCGGCCCGCGCGGCCGGGGCCGACGCGGTGCATCCGGGCTACGGATTCCTCTCGGAGAACGCCGAATTCGCCAAGTCCGTCGCCGACGCGGGCCTGACCTGGATCGGTCCGCCGATCGACGCGGTGCGGGCGATGGGCTCCAAGATCGAATCCAAGAAGCTGATGGCGGCGGCCGGAGTTCCGGTGCTCGACGAACTCGATCCGGAGTCCGTCACCGCGACCCAGCTGCCGGTGCTGGTGAAGGCGTCCTCCGGCGGCGGTGGACGCGGAATGCGGGTCGTGCATGAATTGGACGCGCTGCCAAGCGAAGTCGCCGCCGCTCAGCGTGAGGCGCAATCTGCTTTCGGCGACCCGACGGTGTTCTGCGAGCGCTACCTGCCCACCGGACACCACGTCGAGGTTCAGGTCATGGCCGACACCCACGGCACCGTATGGGCCGTCGGCGAGCGGGAATGCTCGATCCAGCGTCGCCACCAGAAGATCATCGAAGAAGCGCCGTCGCCGTTGGTCGAGCGCGTACCGGGCATGCGGGCCAAGCTGTTCGACGCCGCCAGGCTGGCAGCCGGCGCGATCGGCTACACCGGCGCGGGCACCGTGGAATTCCTCGCCGACAACGACGGCGAGTTCTACTTCCTGGAAATGAACACCCGACTGCAGGTCGAGCACCCGGTCACCGAGGAGACCACCGGGCTCGACCTGGTCGAACTGCAGATCCAGGTCGCCGACGGTGGCCGGCTGGACGCTGAACCACCCGCGGCGCACGGGCTATTCGATCGAGGCGCGGCTGTACGCCGAGGATCCCGCTAAGGACTGGCAACCCCAGGCCGGCCTGGTGCAGCACGTCGACGTGCCCGCGGCGCGGACCGCGTTCACCACGCTCGGGGAGCGCACCGGGATCCGGCTGGACTCCGGCATCGTCGACGGGTCGGTCGTGTCGATCCACTACGACCCGATGCTGGCCAAAGTCATCTCGTACGCCCCGACCCGCCGCCAGGCCGCGATGGTGCTGGCCGACGCGCTGACCCGCAGCCGCATCCACGGTGTGCGCACCAACCGCGATCTGCTGGTCAATGTGTTGCGGCATCAGGCGTTCCTGGACGGTGCGACCGACACGGCGTTCTTCGCCACCCACGATCTGGCCGAGTTGGCCTGTCCGCTGGTCAACGCCGAGGACATTCGGTTGTCGGCGATTGCAGCGGCGCTGGCCGACGCGGCCTACAACCGGTCGACGGCTAAGACCTCCGGGGTGCTCGGCTCCATACCCAGCGGCTGGCGCAACCTGGCGTCGGGCTATCAGGTCAAGACCTACGTCGACGACGGCGGTGACGAGCATCGTATCGAATACCGATTCACCCGAACGGGTTTGATACTGCCCAGCGACGAGTCGATTGACTTGGTCTCGGCCTCGCGTCGACGAGGTCGTGCTGGCCGACGGCAACGGTGTGGCCCGCAGCTTCGCGGTGAAGCGATACGGCTCGGAAGGTCCAGATGTCTACGTCGACTCGGCGCGCGGGCCGGTTCACCTGACCGCGCTGCCCCGCTTCCCCGAGCCGGGATCGGCCGTCGAGAAAGGTTCGCTGGTAGCACCCATGCCCGGCAACGTGATTCGGCTCGGTGCCGCAGTCGGCGATGCCGTGACGGCTGGTCAGCCGCTGATCTGGCTGGAGGCGATGAAGATGGAGCACACCATCACCGCACCGGCCGACGGCGTGCTCGCCGAACTCAACGTCGACACCGGCCAGCAAGTGGAAGTGGGCGCCGTCTTGGCACGAGTCGATGCGCCCGAGGATTCGTAATTTCGCAAGTAGAAGGAGCTTTACCATGACCGACAGCAGCTTCATCGAGAACGAAGACCGCCAGGCGCTACGCAAGGCGGTGGCCGAATGGGCCGCCAGTTACGGCAGCGAGTACTACCTGAAGAAGGCGCGCGCACAGGAACATACCGACGAATTATGGTCCGAGGCAGGCAAACTCGGCTTCCTGGGGGTGAACCTGCCCGAGGAGTACGGCGGCGGGGGCGCCGGTATGTACGAGCTGTCACTGGTGATGGAGGAAATGGCGGCCGCGGGCAGTGCGCTGCTGCTGATGGTGGTGTCGCCGGCCATCAACGGCACGATCATCTCCAAGTTCGGCACCGAGGAGCAGAAGAAGCGCTGGATCCCCGGTATCGCCGATGGCACGCTGACGATGGCGTTCGCCATCACCGAGCCCGACGCCGGATCCAACTCGCACAAGATCACCACCACGGCTCGTCGCGACGGCAGCGACTGGATCCTCAAGGGGCAGAAGGTCTACATCTCCGGCGTCGATCAAGCTCAGGCGGTGCTGGTGGTCGCCCGCTCCGAGGAAGCCAAAACCGGCAAGCTGCGACCGGCGCTGTTCGTGGTGCCCACCGATGCGCCCGGTTTCACCTACACCCCGATCGAGATGGAGCTGATCAGCCCCGAGCGACAGTTCCAGGTCTTCCTCGACGACGTGCGGCTGCCCAGCGACGCGCTCGTCGGCGCCGAAGACGCCGCGATCGCACAGCTTTTCGCGGGCCTGAACCCGGAGCGCATCATGGGTGCGGCCAGCAGCGTCGGCATGGGGCGCTACGCGCTGGACCGGGCCGCCGACTACGTCAAGACCCGTCAGGTCTGGGGGACGCCGATCGGCACGCATCAAGGGTTGTCACATCCGTTGGCGCAGTGCCACATCGAAGTGGAGCTGGCCAAGCTGATGATGCAGAAGGCGGCGACGCTCTACGACAGCGGCGACGACGGGGGCGCGGCCACGGCCGCCAACATGGCCAAATACGCTGCGGCCGAGGCTGCTACGCGCTCGGTCGATCAGGCCGTGCAATCGCTGGGCGGCAACGGGCTGACCAAGGAGTACGGCGTCGCCGCGATGCTGGCCTCGGCCCGGCTGGGCCGCATCGCACCGGTCAGCCGGGAAATGGTGCTCAACTTCGTCGCGCAGACATCGCTCGGCCTGCCCCGAAGTCGTACTGATGGACACGGCTGGTCGAATACGAGCGGCCGACGGCACCGGAAAACCGTATGCGCCGGCTGACGCTGAATTCGCCGCACAACCGCAACGCACTGTCGGCCGCGCTGGTCGGCCAGTTGCATCAGGGCCTGCGCGACGCGGCGGACGACCCGGCGGTGCGGGCGGTGGTGCTCGGCCACACCGGGAACACGTTCTGCGCGGGCGCCGACCTCTCCCAGGGGTCGGCGGCAGCGAGCAACGATCCCGCCGAGGCGACCGCACAGCGGTCCAGGGAGATGGCCGCTCTGCTGCGCGCCATCGTCGAGTCGCCACTGCCGGTGATCGTCGCCGTCGACGGCCACGTCCGCGCCGGCGGCATGGGACTGGTCGCTGCGTGCGATATCGCGGTCGCCGGTCCGCGCAGCACCTTCGCGCTGACCGAGGCCCGGATCGGAGTCGCGCCGGCGATCATCTCGCTGACGCTGCTGCCGAAGCTGTCGGCGCGGGCCGCCGCCCGCTACTACTTGACCGGCGAAAAGTTCGACGCCGCCGTCGCCGCCGAGATCGGGCTGATCACGATCGCCGCCGACGACGTCGACGCCGCGGTGGCATCGCTGGTCGCCGATATCGGGCAGCGGCTCGCCGCAGGGGCTGGCCGCCTCCAAGGCGCTGACCACCGCGGCCATCCTGGAGGGGTTCGACCGCGACGCCGAACGACTCGCCGCCGAGTCGGCGCGGCTGTTCGTCTCCGACGAGGCCCGCGAGGGCATGCTGGCGTTCCTGGAGAAGCGACCGCCGCGCTGGGCTTCGCCCGGCGACGATGCGGGCCGGGTAACGGCCCGCTGAGGAGACCGGGCAATCGGGCCGCCGGATGACGATGCGGGCCGGGCACGGCCCGCTGAGGAGTCCGGCCATCAGACCCCGCCGGCGACGATGCGGGCCGGGTAACGGCCCGCTGAGGAACCGGGCAATCGGGCCACGGATGACGATGCGGGCCGGGCACGGCCCGCTGAGGAGTCCGGCCGTCGACCCCGCCGGATGAGGAGCCGGGCAATAGGATCCTGACGTGGCCGCCCGGGATGTGCTTCGCAGCCTGTTCACCGGATGGCAGCGTCCGACCACCCATCCGGTGGACTCCCGGGGCGAAAGCGCCGACAGCCTGATCGGGTTCGTGCTCGCGGCCGCCCTGGTCGGCGTGCTCACCGGGATCAGCGCGGCAAGCTTCCGGCTCCTCCTCCAACAGGGCGCACGGTTGCGCGCCGCCCTCGCCGACTGGGCGCACGGCACCTGGTGGGGGCTGGTCGTCGTCGTCCTGGTCTGCACGGCCGCCGCCGCCATCGCGGCGGCCCTGGTGCACCGCGTCGAACCGCACGCCGAGGGCAGCGG
This sequence comes from uncultured Actinomycetota bacterium, assembly GCA_963741555.1. GTDB lineage: Bacteria > Actinomycetota > Actinomycetes > Mycobacteriales > Mycobacteriaceae > Mycobacterium. The sequence continues at coordinate 61,878 of CAVUIH010000002.1, forward strand.
AATTCCGCGGGTCGAAGCGGTCGCCGAGGGCCGCGTCCGACCCGACCGATTCCGGATCCTGCCGGTCAAATACGTCGGCGGACTTCTGGCGATCAGCAGCGGCATGGCGCTGGGCCGCGAAGGGCCCTCCGTTCAGATGGGCGGTACCGCGGCGGTCATCGTCGCCACCTTGACCCGGCGGAACATCGCCGACCTTCGCATCCTGGTCGCCGGCGGCGCCGCGGCGGGATTGGCCACCGCCTTCAACGCGCCCATCGCCGGTGGGGTGTTCGTCCTCGAAGAGCTCGTCAAACGGTTCGATCCACGCACCACGGTCGCCACCTTGGTGGCGTCCGCGTCCGGGTTTGCCGCCGCCCGGCTGCTGATGCGACCGGAATACGACTTCCACATGAAGCCGCTGGCCGACCCGCGGCTCGTCGAGTCGGGCTGGGTGCTGGCGATCGGACTCGTCACCGGCGTGCTCGGGGTGCTCTACAACGAGGCGGTGATGCGCGCCTTGCGCCGCGCCGACGCCAGCCGCTGGCCTAAAGAGGTGCGTGCCGCCCTGACCGGCGTGCTGGTCGGGCTGCTCGTCTGGACGGCGCCGGATCTGGCCGGCAGCGGCGACAACTTGACCCAGAACGCTCTGCTGGCCCGTGGCACCCTGCTGGCTGTCGCCGGCGTTCTCGTCCTGCGGTTCGCGCTCGGCGTCGTCTCCTACGCCGCCGCCACCCCCGGCGGGCTGTTCGCGCCGATGCTCGTGCTCGGATCACAGGCTGGGCTGCTTGTGGGGCTCGTCGCCGTGCATCTGACGCCGCACGCCATGCCGAGCCTGGCTGCCTGCGCGGTGATCGGTATGGCCGCTTTTTTCACCGCTTCGGTGCACGCCCCGGTCACCGGCTTGATCCTGGCGACCGAAATGACCGGCAACACCAATCAATTGCCACCCATGCTCGGAGCCTGCGCCGTCGCGATGCTCATCGCTGTCGCGCTGCGATCGCAACCCATTTACGACCGGCTGACCGATCGCGCGTCGAACAGTTCGAACGCGCCAGCTGAGTGAATTCTGAGGACGGCGCCGCAGTTTAGCGAAGATCCCTTGCAGCAAAATATGTTCGACGTAGGCTCGTGACTAATGAGCAAATCGGCCCATCGAGGGGCGCAGGATCAGCGGAACGCGATGACGCGTGCCGCTGAGACCGACCGTATCGAGGTAGCTCAGCTGCTGACCGATGCCGCCGCTCAGGGCAAGCTGCAGATGAGCGACTATGAAGACCGGCTGACCAAGGCGTACGCGGCGCAGACTTACGAAGATCTCGATCGGCTGCGGTCAGATCTGCTGGGTTCGTCGGTGAGTCCCCGATGCGGTAGCCCGGCCAAACCCGCGCCGTCGATGCTGCTGCTGGCCATCATGAGTGCATTCGAGCGGCGGGGCCGTTGGAACGTGCCGAAGAAGCTGACCACATTCGCGCTGTGGGGCGGTGGCGTGATCGACCTGCGCTACGCCGACTTCACCTCCACCGAAGTCGACATTCACGCGACGTCGATCATGGGCGGCCAGACCATCCTGCTGCCGCCCGAGGTCAACGTCGAGATCAAGGGTCACGGCGTGATGGGCGGCTTCGAGCACCACGTGCCGGGCGAAGGCACGCCCGGCGCGCCGACCGTGCGGATTCACGGCTTCTCGCTGTGGGGCGGCGTCGGCATCAAGCGGAAGAACCGCAAGACCCAGCGCTGACGACGCCCGGCTACCGCCGTCGGCGGGACCGCAGGTAGTCGCCGACCACAGCCGCGCCCAGCCCATCGAGATCGGGATCGACGACCCGACCCTCGACGCGGCGCGCAACCTGGTCGATGAAGCGGGCCAGCCCCGGGTCGCTGCCCAGCCGGAAGATGGTCACCTGCGCGCCCAGCCGGGCGATTTCGTCGAAGCCGCGCACGGTGTTGGCGATCGTCCGCGGGTGCGGCGGGTAATCAAAAAACACCGACGAACGTCCGCTGCCGTCGACGTCTTCGAGATGCGCGGTCGGCTCGCCGTCGGTGACCACGAGAAGCACGGGCTGCGCGTTGGGGTGCCGCCGCAGATGCCGGCCGGCCAGCGCCAGCGCGTGATGCAGGTTCGTGCCCTGCTCGTACACGCCTTCCAGGCCCATCAGCTCCGCGCTGGTCGTGGTACGTGCGTAACGGCCAAAAGCGATGATCTGCAATGCATCTGAGCGGAATCGAGTGCGCACGAGATGATCGAGCGCGAGCGCGGTGCGCTTCATCGGCAGCCAGCGGTTCTCCATCACCATCGAGAACGAGGTGTCCACCAGCAGCGCGACCGCGGCCTGGGTGCGGGTCTCCGTTTCCGACACCTCGACATCGTCGACGGTGATCGAGATGGGGCCCGCGGCCGTCCGGCGACGTTCCGGCCTGGCGGAGCACCGCGTTGGTCAGCGTCCGGGTGACGTTCCACGGTTCGGTGTCGCCGAACTGCCACGGCCGGGTGGCGCCGGTCAGGTCACCCGCGGCACCGGCACGCCGGTGCTCACGCTCGCCGCGGCGGCTGGAAAGTTGTTGTGCGACATCGCGTAACGCGGTTTCGCCGAGCCGCCGCATCGCCTTCGGCGACAGCCGCCACTGGCCATCCGAGCTGCGGTCGAGGAACCCCTGGTTCATCAGCGCGCGCTCGAGTTCGGCGAGCGTCTGGGCGTCGATGGCGGCCTGGTCGCCGAGCTGGCGGGCCAGCGCGTCGAGGTCGACGTCGTCCATCGTGGCGCCGGGATAGCTCTGCGACAGCTGCTCGGCGAGTTGTTCCAGCTCGCCGATATCGGCCAGCGCCTGCGCACCTTCGCCCATGCCCAGCGGGTTGTCGCCGGAGAACTGCGACGAGCCGTCCCAGTCCTCTCCCGGCCGGGCCGCCTGCAGGTGGGCGTCGAGCCGGCCCAGCGCCTCCATCAACGCCGGCGACCCGAATGCCTGCTCCGCCAACGCATCCAGCTCCGCGCGCTGCTCGGGGCTGAGGCTGTTGCGGAACCGCTGCGCGGCCGCGGCCCGCTTGGCCAGCGAATCCAGCAGCTCCTCGACATTCTGCGGGTTCTCCGGGAAGAACTCGCCGTGCTTGTTCATGAAGTCTTGAAAGTCTTGGGCGGAGTCTTGGCCTTTCGAGTGTTTGTCCAGCAACTCGTTGAGATCGTTCAGCATCTCGTTGACCCGCTGACGGTCCTCGTCGGTGGCCCCTTCCAGCGCCTGCTTCATGCCGGCGAAGCGTTGGTCGAGCATCTCCCGGCCGAGCAGATCCTTGATCTGCTCGTACTTTTGGCGCGCCTCGTCGCTGCGCCAGTCGTAGTCGGACAGTTCTTGTACCGCTTTGGCCGGCGACGGCGAGAGCGCCTCGAGTTGCAGCTCACCGAAGCGGGCGTCGTCGTCCAGAGCCCGGGCCAGCTCCTTGCGCTCGGCCAGCACCGCGTCGTCGAGCAGCTTCTTGATCTCCTGCAGCGTGCCGTCCAAGTTGTTGTTGCGCAGTAGTTCTCGTCGTCGACGGTTGGCTTCGGCCGCCAGCCGGTCGGCACCGGTCATGTTCTTGGTGCCACGGCGCAGCAACTCGGACAGTGCCCGGCGCGGCGACGTGCCCGCCATGACGTCCTGCCCGATCTGCTCGAGCGCCTCGCGCAGATCCACCGGCGGAGCCAGTGGATCCGGCCCACCGGTGTACGCCGAATACCGCGACGAGTGACCTTTAGCCATAGACGGTTTCGCCTTCCCCGGACACCTTGTCGACGCGCTTGGCCAAATACAATGCCTCCAGGGCCAATTCGAGCGCCGCGGCGCGCTCACCCTCGGATTCCGCGCCGAGTCGCTTGGCGATCGCCTCGATCACCGGCAGATCCGGCAGCGCCGCGAGCACGTCCTTGGCCGACACCCGCTCACCCGTCGTCACCGCGGAACCGCCTTCGACCGCGGCCACCAGCGGACCGACGTCCAGACCGCCCAGCGCCCGCGATGCCGTGTCGGCGGTGGCGCGGCGCAGCAGGTGTTCCAGCACGGCCTGCTCGCGGCCTTCTTCGCCGGACTCGAATTCCAGCTTGCCGCGCAGCACGTCGATGACGGTTCCCAAGTCGACCACCCGGGCCACCGGATCGGTCTCGCCCAGCATCGCGCCACGGTGGCGCGCGGAGGCGGCGACCGTCTCGGCGGCGGCGATCGCGAACCGCGCCGACACGCCGGATCGCTGATCGACCGAGTTGGACTCCCGCAGGTAGCGGGCGAACCGGGCGATCACCTGGATCAGGTAGTCGGGCACCTGGGCGCTGAGGTGGGCTTCCTGGCGGATCACCCCGACCTCGGCGTCGAGCTCCAGCGGGTAGTGCGTGCGGATCTCGGCGCCGAACCGGTCCTTGAGCGGGGTGATGATGCGGCCGCGGTTGGTGTAGTCCTCGGGGTTGGCGCTGGCTACGACGAGCACGTCGAGCGGCAGCCGCAGGGTGTAGCCGCGGACCTGGATGTCGCGTTCCTCCATCACGTTCAGCATCGACACCTGGATGCGCTCGGCCAGGTCGGGCAGCTCGTTGACCGCGACGATGCCGCGGTGTGCCCGCGGGATCAGGCCGTAGGCAATGGTTTCCGGGTCGCCCAGGCTGCGGCCTTCGGCGACCTTGATCGGGTCGATGTCACCGACCAGGTCGGCCACGCTGGTGTCCGGGGTGGCCAGCTTCTCGGTGTAGCGCTCGCTGCGGTGTCGCCACTCGACCGGCAGGTCGTCGCCGAGTGTGGCCGCCTTACGGATCGACTCCGGCGTGATCGGCGAGTACGGATGCTCGCCGAGCTCGGCGCCGGCGATCACCGGCGTCCACTCGTCGAGCAGCCCGGTCAGTGCGCGCAGCAATCGGGTCTTGCCTTGCCCGCGTTCGCCGAGCAGGACGAAGTCGTGGCCGGCGATCAGGGCCCGCTCCAGCTGCGGCAGAACGGTGTCCTCGAAGCCCAGGATGCCTGGCCAGATCGCTCCACCCTCTGCACCCTCAGTGAGGCGCGCCAGCAGGTTTTCCCGGATTTCTTGCTTGACTCCCCGTTCGCGATGCCCGGCGGCACGAAGCTCGCCGACGGTACGGGGCAGATTATTCGCAGCGGTCACCACTCCACGCTACGACGGCTCAGCGAATACGGCACCGGCCCCGGTCTTCTTGGACAAAACAAGGCCGGGCAACCGCGTGGATTGCCCGGCCTTGCCGAGGTGAGTTATGTGGCTAGCTGACCGTGACGGTCGCCTTCTCGTCGCCCTGCTTCCAGGTGATGGTGCCGTGCTCGAACGTCGACTTGTAGGTGCCGTCCGGCTCGGTCATCTCGTCGGCAGTCGGGTAACCCAGCTTGCCCTGCGAGGCCTGGTTGTCATTCCACGCGTCGCGGATTTTGCCCCAGACGAGGTAGACGGGGCCGCCATTGCGGTAGATCAGGACGCCACCGTCGAACTGCTGGTAGACGCCGCTGTTGTCCAAGGTGTTCTTCTGGTTGTCGTACGGAGCGCCCAGGTCTTTCTTCTGCTCGTCGTTGAGGGTTTCCCACTTCGCGAGAATCGGTCCCTCCACCGTGTACTCGGTGCCGTTTTTTCCGGCGATCTGCGTCGATGTCGGTGCCGCCGCGGCCGACGACGGCGCCATGGCGGCCGATGACGTCATTGCGGATGACGAGGACGACGCAGCTGACGAGCTCGTGGAATTGCTGGAGTTGTTCGTCTGGTGACAACCCGCACCGACCAGTGCGAAACTGCAATTGCGACTGAGAACGACGCTGTTCTTTTGGTTATCGCGCGCATTTCTTCCTCTCGAATACCTTTTGTCGCAAGGACTCACCGCCATCGGCGCGCCCAATTTTTGACTGTAGGCCGATCTGATCTTGTCCGGAACGGAATCGGGCGACCCACCACGGCAATCAGCAACGCTTTGCTCGCAGGTCGGCGGGCGTTAAAGCCCGCGCAATTGAGTGGCCCACGCAACTAAGGGTGCACTTCGATGCCTGGCTCACAGCCGGCCATCCTCGGCTACCTAATACCCTCGGTACCGTGAACCCACCCGACTGGCGACATCGACCCGAGACAGCACACTTCGGCCCTGCGGCGTGGCAGTCCAGCCTGCTCGCGCTGCTCACCGCGATCTTCGTCCGGCCCGTGCTGGCCGCGCTGACCGTCATCGGCATCGCGATCAACCGGGTGAACCCGGACCTGCTGCAGCGGGTGCGACTCGACGGGATCGACGGGCCGTTGGGATTGATCCGGGCGCTGCCCGGCACCGATGTGAGCCGGTTTGCGCTGCCGAACTGCCCCGCCGAATGGGTGGTCGCACCGCAGGCAGGCGGGTCCGACACCGTCATCGTCTACTTCCATGGCTCGGCGCTGATCACCCTCGGGCTCAACTCGCACCGCCGCTTCGTCAGCAGACTCTCCGCCTCGACCGGCGCCAAGGTGTTCAACGTCGGCTATCGGCTCGCACCGCAGGCCAGCATCGACGAGGCCGTCGCCGATGGATTGGACGCCTACCGGCATGTGCTGTTGCAGGGGTTCGCCCCCGAACGCATCGTGTTGGCCGGCGACTCGGCGGGCGGTCTGCTGGCCGCCGCTGTCGCGATCGCGGCGCGCGACGCCGGGCATCCGGTGCCGGCCGGCCAGGCGCTCATGTCGCCGCTGACGTCGTCGGACATGAGCCTGAAATATCGGGCTCTCAAGGAGCACCGCGACGTGATGTTCCCGTTCATGACGGTGAAGTTCATCTACGACGTGTTCGCCACCGTCAACGGCACCCGGCCGCCGCCGCTGATGCCGCCGGAGGCTGCCCTGCACGGTCTCGGCCCGTTCCTGCTACAGGTCGGCACCCACGAGATGCTGCTCAACGACACGTTCGTGCTGGCCGATCGGCTGCGCGCGCACAACGTCGAAGTCTGGGTGCAGCAGTGGCACAAGGCCATGCACATGTTTCAGCTCGGCTTCGACGTCAACCCCGATGCCCGTCGCGCGGTCGACGAGGTCGCCGCGTTCATCCGTTACGCGACCGCGGTGCAAGACGAAATCAGCGCCTGACTGTCAGTGCGCGAAATGCCGGGCGCCGGTCAGGTACAGCGTCACCCCGGCCCTCGTGGCAGCGGCGGTCACTTCGTCGTCGCGCACCGAACCACCCGGGTGGACAATCGCTTTCACGCCCGCGGCGGTCAGCGTCTCCAGGCCGTCCGGGAACGGGAAGAACGCATCCGAGGCCGCGACCGCGCCGCTGACCCGGTCACCGCCACGCTCGACCGCCAGTCGCGCCGCGTCGACGCGGTTCACCTGTCCCATGCCGATGCCGATGGTGGCGCCGCCGCCGGCGATGACGATCGCGTTGGATTTGACCGCGCGACAGGTTCGCCAGGCGAAGACCAGATCCGCGAGCGTGGCCGGGTCGGCTGCGTCGCCGGTCGCCAGCGTCCAGTTGTTCGGGTCGTCGCCCTCGGCGTCGATCCGGTCGCGTTGCTGAATCAACAGCCCACCGCTGATCTGACGACGTTCGGTCGTGTCGCCGAGTGGTTCTGAGGCCACCAGCACTCGGACATTCTTCTTACGGGCCAACACATCGACGGCGCCCGGCGCGTAGGCCGGTGCCACGATCACCTCGGTGAAAATCGTGCTGACGTAATCGGCCATCTCGACGGTCACCTCGGTGTTGGCCGCGATCACGCCGCCGAACGCGCTGAGCGGGTCGCACTCGTGGGCCTTGCGATGGGCGTCGGCCACCGAGACCGATGACACCGCGATTCCGCACGGGTTGGCGTGCTTGATGATCGCCACACACGTCTGCTCGTGATCGAAGGCGGCCCGCCAGGCGGCGTCAGCATCGGTGAAGTTGTTGTACGACATCTCTTTTCCGTGCAGCTGCTCGGCCTGCGCCAAGCCGGGCCACGCCGCTGTCGTCGACATAGAGCGCGGCCTGCTGGTGCGGATTCTCGCCGTAACGCAACTGGGTCGAGCGTCGCCACGTCGCGGCGAACCACTCCGGAAACTCCGAGGCGGGCTGCTCGGGCGCCAGCGTCGACTCCATCCAACCGGCCACCGCGACGTCGTATTCAGCGGTGTGTCGAAAAGCCAGCGACGCCAACCTCTTACGCTCGGCAAGCGTGAATCCGCCGTTGCGCACCGCGGCGAGCGCACCGTCGTAACCGCGCGGGTCGGTGACCACCGCGACGCTGGGGTGGTTCTTCGCCGCGGCGCGCACCATCGACGGTCCGCCGATGTCGATCTGCTCGACGCATTCGTCGACGCCCGCGCCGGACTCCACCGTCTCGCTGAACGGGTACAGGTTCACCACCACCAATTCGAACGCCGCTATCCCGAGCTTCTCCAGCGCCGCAGCGTGTTCGGGCTTGCGCAGGTCGGCGAGCAGGCCGGCGTGCACGCTGGGATGCAGGGTCTTGACCCGGCCGTCCAGCACCTCGGGGAAACCCGTCACCTTCTCCACCGGGGTCACCGGAATGCCCTTGTCTGCAATGGTTTTCGCCGTCGATCCGGTGGAGACGATGTCGACACCGGCCTCGTGCAGGCCGGTCGCGAGTTCGACGAGCCCGGACTTGTCGTACACGCTGATCAAAGCGCGCCGGATCGGCCGTCTTCCGTCGTCTGTGTCGCTCATCCGATATCGCCTTTCGTCCGATCCACGTCACACCGCCGGTCGCGACCGCGGCGATCACATCCACCAAGAGTTGTCGTTCGACGACCTTGATGCGTTCATGCAGGGTCTGCTCGTCGTCATCGTCGAGCACCGCGACGGCTTGCTGAGCCAGTATCGGGCCAGTGTCGGTGCCCGCGTCCACCAGGTGCACCGTGCAGCCGGTGACCTTCACGCCGTGGGCCAGCGCGTCGGCCACCCCGTGCGCACCCGGAAATGCCGGCAGCAGTGCCGGATGCGTGTTCATGGTGCGGCCTTCGAATTTCGAGAGAAATTGTGGCCCAAGGATTTTCATAAAGCCGGCGGAGACCACCAGGTCGGGCGAATGGGCCGCGGTCGCCTCGGTGAGCGCGGCGTCCCAGGCAGCCCGGTTGGGATAGTCGGCCAGCCGGACCTTGAATGTGGGCAACGATGCCGCGGCCGCGATGTCGACCGCCGCGCAGTCGCGATCCACGCCGACGGCGATCACCCGCGCCGGGTAGTCACCGGCGGCGGCGTCCAGCAGCGACGCCAGCAGCGAACCGGTACCCGATGCCAGCACCACCACCCGTGCCGGTGCGCTGGGAGGCACGCGGAACGGTTGCTGCACAGGCCAAGGCTAGCCGGGCGCGGGCGGGTCGTCGGCATCAGGCCTTGCGGCGATCGCGGGCGCGGCGAAGCCGGGCGCGGCGGGTCGACGCCGTCGCGACTCAGCGGCGGACGCTCAGATCGTCGTCCTCGACGTCGGGAATCGGGTCGACGGGGACGTGCTCTTCGATGGCTTCTTCGATTGGCTCTTCGATGGGCCGCGCCGGCTCGGGTTTCCTGCGCCGATACCGGATCCCGCCGGCCATCGCGACGGTGACCCAGCCGACCGCGGCAAACCACAAGAAGATCGCGAACCCGAAAGTGCCCTGGTCGATTCCGACGGAGCCGAAGTTGCCCAGTTGGCCGCCGCCCGCGTAACCCAGCACGGCCACAGACACCGCCGCCAGCAGCGACGCGGTCCCCAGCTTCGCCATCGCCGCGAAGATCGGCAGCGGCCGTCGCGCACACTGCTGTCCGAGTGCGACTCCCGCCGAAGCGCCGACGATGAGCAGCGCGACGTAGGCCGGGCCCAGCGGCGGATGTGGGGCCGCGGCCAGCACCGGCAGCGCGGGAATGTCGCCGCCGAACACGGTGAACGAACTGAACGTCGCGAAACCCAGATGAGCGCTGGAGCCCACGGCCATCGCCGCGGTCCCGACGATGACGTTGGGCACATACAGCACCGACAAAACGGTCAGGCTGAACTGGCCGAAGACCGAGTTGGTGATCGCGTACAGGTCCTGCATGGTTCCCCAGTGCACGACCAGGGAGGCGGCCGTGACCAGACCCGACAATCCGAGCAGGGCCAGCACCCCCGCCGTCGCGGCGCGCAGCGAATCAGCCAGCCAGCCCGGCAGCGGCGACGCCGCCAGCGCCCGCCGGCCAACCCGCGAGCCGACCCCGATGGACGCGCCGACGACGTGAACGAGAAGCACGCTGACGAAAGCCCGCAACGGGCTCGGCGTCTGCAGCGCGGTGATCACCGATGCGGCGTCGTGGATGACGGCCAGGGCGATCGCGGCGATCAGCAGCGGTCCACCCACCGCCGACGCGACGATCCACCGGATGGCGAACCATGACGCCGTCGTCGGCGTCGCATGCGCAGTGGTGCGCGCGGTACCCCACACCATCAGCAGCACCGGCAGCAGCGGCATCACGCCCAATTCGCGGCCACCGATGGAGATCGGCACCTGATGCACACCCAGCCACATGCTGGCGATCGCGCCCAGGGCGCCGGTCATGTCGCTGTTGGCGATGACCAACTGCAGCAGCGTCACTGCCGCGATGATGATCAACGCCACCATCGCCGGGCCGAACGCGACCCGAAGGAGATCACGGGCCTGCCGGGTGCCCGCGGTTCGACTGTCCTGCACCGGCGTCACGCTTCGAGCACGTTACCGACAGATCCCCTGGTAGGCGAGGCGCCGCGCCCGACAGCGCACCGTCAGGACTGCGACGGGCCCGACGGCGAGGACGGCGTCTGCGGCTGCTGACCCTGGCCGTAGGAGGGCTGGCCGTGGCTGGAGCCGCTGTGGTCCGCGGAGTTTCCCTGACCGGGGGCACCGGAGCCGGACGACGACGGCGGCGGGCTGAAGCTGGGGAATCCCGTTGGCGGGGTGGGCGATCCGTGCTGCTGGCTCTGCGGCGAGCTCGGCTGCGGTCCGGGCTGCGCGCTGAAGCCGCCGGTCGTGGGACCGGACGGGTAGCCGCCGTACTGCGTCCCGTATCCGGACTGCTGGTAAGGAGCCTGCTGCTGGCCGTAGTAGCCGTACTGGCCGTAGTGCCCGTACTGGTCGTACTTGGGTCGCGGCGCGGGTGGAGTGATGACGCCGGCGTCCAGCAACAGCGCGCTGGCAGCGATCGTGGCCTGGACGACGGCGGAGGCCACCGCGGCCCACAGCGCCCAGCCGCGGCCGGTGGCGCCGATCGCGTCCTCGATCAACAGCAGGGCACCCACGGTGGCGACCACCGTGATCACCGCGGCGTAGTTCTTGGCCTTGGGCAGCAGACTCACGCCGGCCAGCAGGCCCGCCAGCAGCGCCAGGCCGATCGGGATCGGGTCTTTCTCGACGAGCTCGTCGCCGTTGGGAAGCACGTGGGTGATCAGCGGGCCGTAGCTCACCAAATAGATCACCAGGCCGAGAGCCAGCACCGCGATCGTCAGGTAGTGCTGCAGGTTGCTTTCTCCGTCGTCGGCTTTGGCGAACGACGGCGCAGCGGGGGCCCCGTAGGAGCCCGAGGACTGCGCGGGCGGATATCCGGGACTGCCGGGCGGGTAGGTCATGGCTTCTCCTGTGCCTTCCAATGCTGTTGCGGCGCCACTGTCATGCGGCGCTGCGTCCCGCGCGCCGCTCCTCGCGAGGCTACCTCGGAACGCTCGCTGAACGCCGTGGCGACGGCTGGCGCGAGAGGTTGCGGGGCGAGCCGATCATCCACGCTAGCGCACCTCGGCGGGATGCCGCGGCCCGCCACCTCACCCCGGCGCTTGCCCGCAAGATTGGAACACGTTCTAATTCATCCATGGACTACGGGCTCGTGCTGTTCACCAGCGATCGCGGTATCCCTCCGGCAGCGGCTGCCAAACTCGCCGATGACCACGGGTTTCAGACGTTCTATGTGCCGGAGCACACCCACATTCCGGTGAAGCGTGAGGCCGCGCACCCGACGACCGGTGACGAATCGCTGCCCGACGACCGCTACATGCGCACGTTGGATCCGTGGGTGAGCCTCGGCGCGGCGTGCGCGGTGACCTCGCGGGTCCGGTTGTCCACCGCCGTGGCGTTGCCGGTCGAACACGATCCGATCACCCTGGCCAAATCCATCGCGACCCTCGATCATCTGTCCGGTGGGCGGGTCAGCCTGGGCGTCGGGTTCGGCTGGAACACCGACGAGCTCGCCGACCATGGCGTCCCGCCCGGTCGGCGCCGAACGATGTTGCGCGAGTACATCGAGGCGATGCGCGCGTTGTGGACCCAAGAAGAGGCCTCCTTCGAGGGCGAGTTCGTCAACTTCGGGCCGAGCTGGGCGTGGCCGAAGCCGGTGCAGCCACACATCCCGGTGCTGGTCGGGGCGGCGGGCAACGAGAAGAACTTCAAATGGATCGCGCGCAGCGCCGACGGCTGGATCACCACGCCCCGCGACTTCGACATCGACGGGCCGGTGAAGTTGCTGCAAGACACCTGGGCCAACGCGGGCCGGGACGGCGCACCGCAGATCGTCGCACTGGACTTCAAGCCGGTGCCGGAGAAGTTGGCGCGCTGGGCCGAACTCGGCGTGACCGAGGTGCTGTTCGGGTTGCCCGACAAATCGCGCGGACGAGGTCGCCGCATACGTGGAGCGATTGGCCGGCAAGCTCGCCGCTGCGGTCTAGCCTTAGGCGCATCGTGACAGCCGACGACGCGCAGGGCCGGTTCTTCCCTTACCGATACGAGAGCCGGCTGGCTCCGATCTGGCTGCCGTTCCGCGTCTGGCCCGGCGAGCAGGGTGTCACGGTGACCGAGGACGGCCGGCTGATCGCCCGATACGGGCCGCTGCATGTCGAGGCGCCGCTGTCGCAGGTGGTGCACGCCCACGTGACCGGCCCGTACCGGTGGTGGACCGCGGTGGGCGCGCGGCTGTCGTTGGCCGACGACGGGCTCACGTTCGGCACCAACGCCGCCGAGGGTGCGTGCATCCACTTCGAGCCGCGCATCCGCCGCGTGCTGGGTCTACGGGATCACTCGGCGCTGACTGTGACGGTCGCGGACTGCCAGGGTCTGGTCGACGCGATCACCGGCGCGGGCTAGTCAGCGCAGTGATGCCCGGTTGATGTCTTCGCCGGTCGACTTCACGGTGATCGGGGCACCCAGCGGGTCGCCGTCGGTCATCAACGCCACCAGGTCTTCGTCCTCGGTAAGCGCCATGAACCGCGAGCCGTCGGCGTCGAGCCGACCGATGATGACACCGGTCGTCGTCGGCCAGTCGTACCGCACGGAGTACGTCTCAATGGTGCTCGCGCCGTTGGCGTTTCGAGTGACCGGCACCTTCGGCAGTGCAGCGATGTCCTGCTGTAGTTCTTTGCTGCGGTCGACCGCCCACTCGCCGGGGTTCGTCGAGTACACACCCACCGAATACTTACTCATCACACCGCCGTTGGCGCCGACGAGACCGAACGAGCCCGGCTTGTCGCGCATGGCTGCCACGGTCTCGGCGATACCGTGCAGCGAATAGCTGTTGCCGGGGCCGCCGAAATAGGGCAGGCCTCCGGTGAGCGTCAGACCGCGTGGGTCGTCGGCGGTGAGCCCGAAGTCATCGCACACCGCGAAGACCGGAAACGGGAAGCAGCTGTAGAGGTCGAATGTCGCCACATCGTCGATACCGATGTCTGCGACCCGGAGTGCTTCTGCCACAGCCTGTTTGGCGGAGTAGCTGATACTGACGTCGACGCGGTCCAGCAGGTCCTGCTCGGTCTGGTCAGCATGCCCGCGCAGATAGACCCACTTGCTCCTCGGGCACCCCGAGCCGGCGGGCCGCCGACACCGACATCACCAGCGCAGCAGCCCCTTGATTCACGGTGTCGCGCGCCACCAGCAGCCGCGGATACGGATCGCAGATCATCCGGTTCTCGTCGGTGACCGTTTCGATCTCTTCCACCGACCGTTCCACCGGTGAGGACGAGAACGGGTTCTTCGCAGCAACTTCTGTGAATGGCGCGAAGAGTTCGGCCATCGCGTGCCGATAGTCGGTGACGCTGAGCCCGAGCCGTCCTCTGCGCGCGTTGTCGAGCAGCCCGTACTGCACGGGCGCTCCGGTCAGCCCGTGCTTCGCGGTGTACTCACTCATGTACTGCTCGAAACCATATCCACGGTCCTCGAGCTGGCCGCCGACGTGCTCGGTGAAGTCTGGCTTGTCGTCACGCCCGGCGAAGTACTTCGCCGTGGACCCGGGCTCGGACCCGAGGATCAACGCGACCTCGATCTCACCGGTGGCGATCGCCCCCGCGAACTCCGTCATCAGCTTCTGCGGACCGTTGCCGCCGATGGGCTCGAGCACCGCACGCGCCGGATCGGCGCCGACGCGCTCGGCCACCGATCGCACGTAGTTGTCGGAGCAACCAAGCGGCGGCTTCGTGAACGGGGTGCAGATCTCGAACTGACGCAGGCCGGCGAACACCTCGATGGCCTCCGCCACCGTGCTCACGTCCGCGCCGGTGTCGGCGAGAGCCGCGCGCACGGCCTCGGTCGCCAGGTCGACTGAGGACATGCCGCGGTAACCGGGATCGTCGATGCGCTCGGTGAACTGGCCGACTCCGACGACGACGGGAGTACGGGCGTCGATGGCGCCGCTCCTCCTCATTGCGCCGCTCCTGCGGCGCCAGCCTGGCGCGGATCCACCGCCATCACAGGCCTCCTGACAAGTGTTAGTTCGTCAGGCTAACCTGTAACGTGCCAGACGCCGTAGCGTGTTCCAATTCAGCCTTACAGGCTCTCCAGGATTTCCCGGGCGAGCGCGGCGGTCTCCGACGGGGTCTTGCCGACCTTGACTCCGGCCGCCTCGAGAGCATCCTTCTTGGCGGCGGCGGTGCCCGACGAGCCGGACACGATGGCGCCGGCGTGGCCCATCGTCTTGCCTTCTGGCGCAGTGAATCCCGCGACATATCCGACGACCGGCTTGGACACGTTGGCCTTGATGTAGTCGGCCGCCCGCTCCTCGGCGTCACCGCCGATCTCACCGATCATCACGATGATCTTGGTGTCGGGGTCCTTCTCGAACGCCTCGATCGCGTCGATGTGGGTGGTGCCGATCACCGGGTCACCGCCGATGCCGATGGACGTGGTGAAGCCGAAATCGCGCAGCTCGTACATCATCTGGTAGGTCAGGGTGCCCGACTTGGACACCAGCCCGACCGGGCCCGCGCCGGTGATGTTGGCCGGCGTGATGCCGACCAGCGACTGACCGGGGCTGATGATGCCGGGACAGTTCGGCCCGATGATCCGGGTCTTGGCGCCCTTATCGAGGTTGTAGGCCCAGGCATATGCGCTGTCCTGCACCGGGATTCCCTCGGTGATGACCACCAGCAGCGGGATCTCGGCGTCGATCGCCTCGATGATCGCATCCTTGGAGTACACCGGCGGCACGAAGATGATCGACACGTCGGCGCCGGTCTTTTCGATGGCCTCGACGACATGGGCGAACACCGGCAGTTCGATGGGGTCGCCGTTGACGTCCTTGTGCGCGACGGTCGTGCCTGCCTTGCGCGCGTTCACCCCGCCGACGATCTGCGTGCCGGCCGCGAGCATCCGCGCGGTGTGCTTGGTGGCCTCAGAGCCGGTGATGCCCTGGACGACGACCTTGTTTTCTGCGGTCAGAAATATAGCCATGGGTCATGTCTCCTTGATCAGGCGCTCGCCAGCTGGGCGGCTTTGTCGGCGGCTTCGTCCATCGTCGGCACCAACGTCACCAGCGGGTGGCTGGCTTCGGCCAGGATGCGGCGGCCTTCGTCGACGTTGTTGCCGTCCAACCGGACGACCAGCGGCTTGTTGGCCTCGTCGCCGAGGATTTCCAGCGCCTTGACGATTCCGGTGGCAACGGCGTCGCACGAGGTGATGCCGCCGAACACGTTCACGAAGACGCTCTTGACCTGGTGGTCACCCAGTACGACGTCGAGCCCGGCGGCCATCACCTCGGCCGACGCGCCACCACCGATGTCCAGGAAGTTGGCAGGCTTGACCCCGCCGTGCTTCTCGCCGGCGTAGGCCACCACGTCCAGCGTCGACATGACCAGCCCGGCGCCGTTTCCGATGATGCCGACCTGCCCGTCGAGCTTGACGTAGTTCAGGTCGTGCTCCTTGGCCTTCAACTCCAGCGGGTCGGTGGAGTCGCGGTCCTCGAATTGGACGTGGCCGGGCTGCCGGAAGTCGGCGTTGCCGTCCAGCGTCACCTTGCCGTCCAGCGCGAGGATCTGGTCGTCGGGGGTCCGCACCAGCGGGTTGACCTCGACCAGGGTGGCGTCCTCGGCGACGAAGACCTCCCACAGCTTGGAGATCGTGATGGCTGCGGCGTCGAGCACCTCAGCGGGCAGGTGGCCCTGCTCGGCGATCGAGCGGGCGGTCGCGAGGTCGACACCCTTGACGGCGTTCACCGGGACCTTGGCCAGCCGATCCGGCTTGGTGGCCGCGACTTCTTCAATCTCCACGCCGCCTTCCACCGAGCACATCGCCAGGTAGGTGCGGTTGGCGCGGTCGAGCAGGAAGGAGATGTAGTACTCCTCGGCGATGTCACTGGCTTCGGCTACCAGCAGCTTCTTGACGATGTGGCCCTTGATATCCAGACCGAGGATGTTCTTCGCGTGGGTGTAGGCGTCGTCGGCGGTCGCGGCGTATTTCACGCCGCCCGCTTTGCCCCGGCCGCCGGCCTTGACTTGGGCCTTCACCATGACGGGCTTGCCGATCTCCTCGGCGATGGCCTTCGCGCCCTCAGCGGAGTCGGTGACCCGGCCCGGTGTCGTCGGAACATTGTGCTTGGCGAACAACTCTTTCGCCTGGTACTCGAAAAGATCCATGGGCTCACTTCTGTGTGTCGGCCTATCTGGAGGCGGGCCGGGTTTTCCGACGCCCGCTAGCGGGAACTGTATCGAGACGCGCGGAAGGTTCTGTCGTCGGCACCGGTCGATGTGGCAGATCTCACCGGCCTGCGGGAAGTGATTCAAGTCACTTTCCCTAGGGTATTTCGGCCTTAGCTTGCGATGCCCCGCGCCCGCCGGTTAACGTCTCAGGGTCCAGATAACGTTATGGTTACGGCCCGAAGGACATTCAGGTTGACCCAGCTAATCCCGACACCATCTCCTTCACGAGGAGAGCTCTCGGCGTCGCGCGACCGCAGGTCACAGCTTCATCGCAACGAAGTCACGGACATCATTCCGTTCAATGAGTTTGGGGAGCTCGGTAACCTCGACGACTTGGACTTCAGCGACAACTCCACCTTCGACAAAGAAGCACAGGTCCTGCGGGCTCCCGAGCTCGACGACTTGGACGACACCGACGATCTCGTAGTCATGGTTCTCGACGGCCCGAGTGAGGCCGACGCCCGCACCGAACGCCTGATCGCACCGCACCGGCGCGGCCGCGACGACTCGGAGCCGTGGGCCCGGCGGGCGCAGCACCGCAAACAGCTGTCCGGGCCGACCCGGGGCCGAGTGTTGATCGGCGCGATGGCGGCCGGCGCCGCTGCCGCTGCTGCGCACTCCGCCACCCAGACTCCTGATCACTCCAGGGCCCAGACCGTGCTGGCCTCCGACGCCGCGGCGTTGACCGGCGGGCCGATCAGCACCTCGTCCCAGGGCGTGCAGATGGTCGCCGTGCGACCCGCCGCGAATGTCGCAGTGCACAACGCCGAGTTGGCGCACGGCGTCGCGTTCGCCCAGGAGCGCGCCGAGCGCGAGGCCCGGCTGCAGCAGCCGCTCTTTGTCATGCCGACCAAGGGAATCTTCACCTCCGGCTTCGGCTACCGCTGGGGCGTCCTGCACGCCGGCATCGACCTCGCGAACTCCATTGGCACCCCGATCCACGCGGTATCCGACGGCCTGGTCATCGACGCCGGTCCGACCGCGGGTTACGGCATGTGGGTCAAGCTCCGCCACGCCGACGGCACGGTCACGCTGTACGGCCACGTCAACACCACGCTGGTCAGCGTCGGTCAACGGGTGATGGCCGGCGACCAGATCGCCACCATGGGCAATCGCGGCAATTCCACTGGCCCGCACCTGCATTTCGAGGTGCTGCTGGGCGGCTCGCAGCGGATCGACCCCGTGCCGTGGCTGGCCAAGCGGGGCCTGAGCGTCGGCACCTTCGCCGGTTGACCGGTGACTGACCCGAACACTCCCCCACCAGTCGATCGCCCGCCCACTCAACCGCCAAGCGGTCCGGTGCGGGCCGGTGGAGGCCCCGAGACGCGCATCATCCGGCGAGCGCCGACCGGGCCGATGCCGCAGATGGTCGACGAGGCTCGGACCACCCACATTCCGCGCCAACCACCCCCGCCTCCGCGCCCCGTCCCGCCAGGTCCGCCCCCCGGTTTTGCCGGCGCACCGGGCATTGCGACCAGCGGCGCGACGGCGATAGCCGCGTCGGCAGTCAGCATCATCAGCGGCTGGGCCACGTCGGTGGTGGCAACCGAACTGATCGCCGGCTGGTGGCGGTCCGACCGGCTGTTCTGCGTCGCGGTGGCGTTCTTGGCGCTGGTGTTCGCACTGGCCACAGTCGGCGGAGTGATCCTGCTGCTGTTGCGTCAACCCCTCGGCCGCTACCTGATCGTGGCCGGTGCGGTCGTCGCGATCCTGACGTACCTGGGTGTGTTCATCGCCGGAGCACGCGTCGCGTGGGTCGTGCACACCCTGCCGATACTGCCGATCACCAGCGCGGTGCTGACGCTGCTGCCCCGCACCCGGGATTGGCTGATCGAAAACTAGAGCTTCGCGACGGGCGCGTGATTGTGCATCAGCTTGACCCGCCCCGAGCTGCCGAAGTCGATCAACGACATGGCCGATTCGCCGACGCCGGACACCTCCTCGACGCGGCCCAGCCCGTACTTGTCGTGGGTGACCCGGTCCCCGGGTGCCAGCGTCAACAGCGGGCGCTTGCTACCGCCGCCGCTGCGGGTCGGTGACGGGCGCGGCGCGCCGAATCGGCCGGCCCCACTCACCGGCGCACTGAACGACGGGGTGGGGTCGGTGCGCCGCCAGTCGATGAGTTCCTGCGGGATCTCGCGCAGGAACCGCGATTCCGGGTTCAGCATCGGCTGTCCCCACGACGACCGGATCTTGGCCCGGCTCACATACAGCCGTTGACGCGCACGGGTGATCCCGACGTAGGCGAGGCGCCGCTCTTCGGACAGTTCGCGGGGATCGCCCAAAGCCCGCATGTGCGGGAACATTCCGTCTTCCCAGCCGGTGACGAACACCACCGGGAATTCCAGCCCCTTGGCGGTGTGCAGCGTCATCAGCGTCACCAAACCGGCACCGTGCTCGGGGATCTCGTCGGCGTCGGCGACCAGCGACACCCGCTCCAGGAACTGGGCCAGCACACCGGTGTCGGGTACGTCCTCGTCATCCGGGGCGTCGTCGAGCGCGGTGGCGTTGGCCAGGTCAGTCGCGAATTCGTGTGCGACGCTGACGAGTTCGTTCAGGTTGTCCAGCCGGGCCAGGTCTTGCGGGTCGGAGGACGACTCCAACTCCGAGCGATATCCGGTGCGCTCCAGTACCGCTTCGACCAGTTCGCCCAGATCACCTTCTGACGAGTCGAGCTTGCCGCGGAGTTCGTCGAGCATCTCGACGAAACTCGCAATCGCTTTGGCCGAGCGCGTATTCAGCATCGGCACCTTGCCTTCGGCGGCAGCCTCCAGCGCGTCGGCGAAACTGGAACCGGTGTTCTCGGCGTACACCGCCACGCACGCCTCGGCGCGGTCGCCGATGCCGCGCCGCGGGGTGTTGAGGATGCGTCGCATGCTGACCGCGTCACCGGGGTTGTCCAGCACCCGCAAATACGCGACCACGTCGCGAATCTCTTTGCGTTCGTAAAACCGCACTCCCCCAACGACTTTGTAGGGAATACCGGCCCGAATGAACACCTCTTCCAGCGATCGCGACGAGTTGTTGGTGCGGTAGAAGACGGCGACGTCGTTGTAGGTGATGTCGCTGCCGGCCGCCAGCGCGTCGATTTCCTCGGCGACGAACCTCGCCTCGTCGTGCTCGTTGTCGGCGACGTAGCCGACGATCAGCTCACCCTCACCGGCGTCGGTCCACAGTCGCTTGTCCCGGCGCCCGGCGTTGCGGGCGATCACCGAGTTGGCCGCCGACAGGATGTTCTGCGTGGAGCGGTAATTCTGCTCGAGCAGGATGGTCTTGGCGTTGGGGTAATCGCGTTCGAAGTCTTCGATGTTGCGAATGGTGGCCCCGCGGAATGCATAAATCGACTGGTCGGCGTCGCCGACGACACACAGCTCGCCGGGTGTGACGCCGTCTTCGGTTTGCGCGGCCGACCAGTTCGCGAACCAGGACGTACTGCGCGTGGTTCGTGTCCTGGTATTCGTCGACCAGGATGTGCCGGAACCGTCGACGGTAATGGTCGGCGATCTGCGGGAATGCCTGCAGCACCGCGACTGTCTCGCCGATCAGGTCGTCGAAGTCGAGCGCGTTGGCCACCCGTCAGCCGTTGCTGATATTCGGAGTAGACCGCGGCAACGGTGCGCGCCAGCTCGTCGGCATGCTCTTCATCGGACAGGTTGGCGACCGCCTGCTGCGGGTCGATCAGCTCGTTCTTCAGGTTGGAGATGGCGTTGGCCAGCAGCCGCGGCGAGTACCGCTTGATGTCGAGGCCCATGTCCTTGCCGATCATCTGCAGCAGGCGTCGCGAATCGTCGGCGTCGTAGATGGAGAAGTTGGAGTTGAGCCCGTCGATCAGCGATGCCTGGTTGCGCAGAATCCGCACACAGGTCGAGTGAAACGTCGACACCCACATCGAGCGAGCCCGCGGGCCGACCAGCTTGGCTACCCGTTCGCGCATCTCCGCGGCGGCTTTGTTGGTGAACGTGATCGCCAGAACCTGGCCGGGGCTGACGTCGCGCGCGGCCAACAGGTAGGCGATGCGACGGGTCAGCACGGCCGTCTTGCCGGAGCCGGCGCCCGCGACGATCAGCAGGGGCGAGCCCTCATGCAGCACCGCCTGGCGCTGTTGGGGGTTGAGGCCGTCGAGAAGATCCGCCCCGGCCTCGGTCACGTGCTGCACACTCAAAACTGCGCCGCTCCTCCTCATTGCTCCGCGCTGCATCGTCGCCGGCGGCATAACTCGTCCAAACCTACCGCTGTTCGCCGACACCTTTGCGCTGGAACGCCCCCAAGTGGCACACTCTTTTTGTGCTCAATGCGCAGCGGCGATTTTTCTACGGGTACCGGCCAGCGGTGCCCGTGGTGTAGCTGCTTCCCAGAGCCCCGCGGTCCGCTTCTGGATCCGGGGCTCGTCTCTTGTGTGAGGCCCGAAACCGGATGACACCGCACAACCCTCCACACCATGAGATTCCGGAGTCTGAAATGACAATCGAGACCGAACAACTCACCGATATCGACGATCTGCGCCACGAAATCGACCGCCTCGACGCCGAGATCCTGGCCGCGGTCAAGCGTCGCACCGAGGTATCCCGGGCGATCGGCAAAGCCCGCATGGCCTCTGGCGGCACCCGGCTCGTGCACAGCCGCGAGATGAAGGTCATCGAGCGCTACAGCGAGATCGGCCCCGAAGGCAAAGACCTCGCCATGCTGCTGCTCAGGCTGGGCCGCGGCCGGCTCGGTCACTGATCCGGCTGATTAGCCGCCCGTTCACTCCGCCTTCAACGCCGCCGACAGCGCGGCCTGGTCAACCTGACTAGGGTCGGAAAGCATGACTGCGGTTGAACAGATCCCCGATGTAACGGCGACCCCGGCCTGGAACGCGCTGCGCGAGCATCACGCGCAGATCGAGCACACCCACCTGCGCGAACTGTTCGACGCCGACCCCGACCGCGGCGGCGAGTTCACCCTCACAGTCGGCGACCTCTACATCGACTACAGCAAGCACCGGATCAATCGCGAGACCGTGAAACTGCTCATCGACCTGGCGAAGGCCGTCGACCTCGAGCAGCGCCGCGACCAGATGTTCGCGGGCGTGCACATCAACACCTCGGAGGACCGAGCGGTGCTGCACACCGCGCTGCGACTGCCACGCGACGCCACGCTGACCGTCGACGGGCAGAACGTGGTCTCCGACGTCCACGAGGTGCTCGACGCGATGGGCGACTTCACCGACCGGCTGCGCAGCGGCGAGTGGACCGGAGCCACCGGTAAGCGGATCAGCACCGTGGTCAACATCGGGATCGGGGGCTCGGACCTGGGACCGGTGATGGTCTACCAGGCGTTGCGGCACTACGCCGACGCCGGCATCTCGGCCCGTTTCGTCTCCAACGTCGACCCCGCCGACCTGATCGCGAAGTTGGACGGCTTAGATCCGGCCACAACGCTTTTCATCGTCGCATCCAAGACGTTCACGACGCTGGAGACGCTCACCAACGCCACGGCGGCGCGGCGCTGGCTGACCGACGCGCTCGGCGACGACGCGGTGGCGAAGCATTTCGCCGCTGTCTCCACCAACAAGAAGCTGGTCGACGAGTTCGGCATCGACACCGACAACATGTTCGGTTTCTGGGACTGGGTCGGTGGACGGTATTCGGTCGACTCGGCCATAGGACTCTCGGTGATGGCTGCCATCGGCCGAGAAGCCTTCGCGGACTTCCTGTCTGGATTCCACCTCGTCGACGAGCACTTCCGGACGGCGCCGTTGGAAGCCAACGCGCCGGCGTTGCTCGGCTTGATCGGGCTGTGGTACTCCGACTTCTTCGGCGCGCAATCGCGGGCGGTGCTGCCCTACGCCAACGACCTGTCGCGTTTCGCGGCCTACCTGCAGCAGCTGACCATGGAATCCAACGGCAAGTCGACGCGCGCCGACGGAACCCCGGTGACCGCTGACACTGGTGAGATCTATTGGGGTGAACCGGGAACCAACGGCCAGCACGCCTTTTATCAACTGCTGCATCAGGGCACGCGGCTGGTGCCGGCCGACTTCATCGGATTCAGCCAGCCCATCGACGACCTGCCGACCGCCGACGGTACCGGCAGCATGCACGACCTGCTGATGAGTAATTTCTTCGCCCAGACCCAGGTCCTGGCGTTCGGCAAGACGGCCGAGGAGATCGCCGCGGAAGGCACACCGAAAGACGTTGTGCCGCACAAGGTGATGCCCGGTAACCGTCCGAGCACGTCCATCCTGGCCACTCGGCTGACCCCGTCGGTGCTGGGCCAGTTGATCGCGCTCTACGAACATCAGGTCTTCACCGAGGGTGTCGTGTGGGGCATCGACTCGTTCGACCAGTGGGGTGTCGAACTGGGTAAGACTCAGGCCAAGGCGCTGTTGCCGGTCATCACCGATGACGCTGCGCCGCAAAAGCAGTCGGACAGCTCGACCGACACGCTGGTCCGCCGGTATCGCGCTGAGCGGGGCCGGGCCGGCTGAGTTTTCCCGCGAGCAGACGCAGAATCGCACGAGACTGGCCGCGGGAACGCGACTTTGCGTCTGCTCGGCAGAGGTACGGCTAGGCGAAGCGCTTGGTCAGCGACAGCGGCAGCATCCGCATCAGCTGCACCATCGGCCCCCACGGCCACCACGGCACCGCGGCCCGGCCCGGTTCGCGCTCGATCGCAGCGACCAGTGACTTCACGCCAGTCTCGTTGTCCACCATGAACATTGTGCTCTGCGACTTCGCGGTCATCTCCGACTCGATGTAGCCGGGCTCCATCACCGACACCGCGATCGGACCCTTGGTGTATTCGGCGCGCAGCGATTCCCCGAGCGATCGCACGCCGGCCTTGCTGGCCCCATACGCCGCCTTAATGCCGGGCACGCCCTTGGCGCCGAGCACCGATGAGATCAGCACCAGATGCCCCGACCCCTGCTCGGCGAACATCTGCAGTGCGGTTTCGATCTGGACCAGGGCGGCTACCAGGTTGGTTTCGATGGTCGCCTTGTTAGCCCACAGCTTGCCCGATCCCAGCCGTGCGCCTTTGCCGATTCCGGCGTTGACAATCACCCGGTCGATGCCTCCGAGCGCGTCGGACAGTTCCGCGAACACCTTCGGCACCTGCTCGTGGTCGTTGACGTCCAATGCGGCGACGGCGATGGTGATATCCGGATACTGTTGGGCGAGTTCGACTTTGAGCTCGTCAAGCCGATCGGTGCGACGGGCGCACAGCGCCAGGTCCCGCCCTTTGGCCGCGAAGGCGCGGGCCATTCCGGCGCCCAGGCCGGAACTCGCTCCGGTGATGAGGATCTTCTGCCGAGTCATCCGACTATTTCAGCAGACGCGACATCCGACGGTCAGCCAGCACCTTGCCACCGGTCTGGCAGGTCGGGCAGTACTGAAACGACTTGTCGGCGAACGACACTTCCCGCACGGTGTCTCCGCATACCGGGCACGGCAGACCGGCGCGGGCGTGCACCCGCATCCCGGAGCGCTTCTCGCCCTTCAGCGTTGCGGCCTGCTGGCCGACCGAACGGCTGACGGCATCGCTCAGCACCGACACCATCGCGTCGTGCAACCCCGCCAGCTGTCCCTCCGAGAGTTTCCCCGCGGTGGCGAACGGCGAAAGCTTGGCGACGTGCAGGATCTCGTCGCTGTAGGCGTTGCCGATGCCGGCGATCACTTTCTGGTCGGTGATGACGGACTTGATCCGTCCGGTGTTCCCGGCCAGCAGCCCGGCCAAGTCGGAGGCGGTCAGTTGTAGGGCGTCGGGCCCCAGCGTGGCGATGCCCGGCACCTGCGTGGGGTCGGTGACGAGCCAGACCGCCAGCCGCTTCTGGGTGCCGGCCTCGGTGAGGTCGAAGCCCGGCGCTTCGCCGGGATTGCCGAGGTGGACGCGCAACGCGATCGGGCCCTTGCCGGGTTTCAGCGGGGCCGCGGTCAACTTCTCCGACCAGCGCAGCCAGCCGGCCCGGGACAGGTGGGTGACCAGGGTCAGCTCACCGGCATGCAGGCCAAGGTATTTACCCCACCGATCGGCGCCGGTGACGGTCAGACCGTGCATCACATTGATCGACGGATCGAAGGTCTTCAGCACCGACAGCGCGGCGATGTCGATGCGCCCGACCGTCCGGCCGACGGCGTGCTGGCGAAGGTAGTCAGCCAGCGCTTCGACTTCGGGCAGTTCAGGCATGTCTCCAGTGTGCCGTCAGCGCCGGGCGGTGCGCCGCACGTTGCCGAACACCAGCGACAACACCCAGCTGACGATCGACAACACGATGGCGGCCTTGATCGCGGTCCACCAGAAGTGATCGATCGCCAGTCCCCAGTGGGTGGTGTGAGCGGTGATCCGCGCGGTGATCCACAGCATCAGCGCGTTGACGACGATGTGGAACAAGCCCAGCGTGAGGATGTAGAGCGGGATCGACAGGATCTGCACGATCGGCTTGATAAACGCGTTGACCAAGCCGAAGATCACCGCGACGACGAAGATGATGCCGACGCGCTGCAGGCGGGTGTCGCCGCCGACGAAGTCGAGGCCGTGGACCAGTCGGGTGACCACCCAGAGAGCGAATCCGGTGAGCGCTGCGCGAATGAAAAATGGCCCCATGCGGGTGAACCTACTCGGCTGCAGGCTCGAAACAGGCGTTCGTGATCCAACCGTGCCCGACGGGTCGTCGGAAGACCTGGAACCGCAAGTACCCGGTACCGCAGGTATTGACATACTCGTCGTCGCTCCCTACCTTCTGGAGTAACGCCAAGTCGGGACGTCGATGACGACCTGCGCCGGCGACAGAGCAGCGTGACTCGATGAGGAGGAGCGGCGCGATGACTACCGCGGTAAGGCCGACCGGATCCGGTCGCGAGGAGTTCTCCGATCGATTGCTCAAGGGGTCGGTCAAGAAGTCGTATGAACCCGTCGTCGACATCGACTGGGACGCGCCGCTGGACCCGGACAAGTTCTTCCTGCCGCCCCGGACCGTGTCGCTCTATGGAACTCCATTGTGGGACAGCATGACCCGGGCCCAGCGCATCGAGTTGTCCCGCCAGGAACTGGTGAACACGCTGTCGGCCGGCATCTGGTTCGAGAACATCCTCAACCAGGCGCTGCTGCGCAAGATCATGCACACCGACCCGACCAGCCGATCGACCCATTATGCCCTGACCGAACTGGGCGACGAGACGCGCCACATGGTGATGTTCGGCAAGGCCATCGAGCGGGTCGGGGCCAAGCCGGTGCGCCCGCGGCTCTACCACCGGATGATCATCAACACCCTGCCGTTCTTCTTCCGCGGCTCGGTGCTCTGGGTTGCCGCATTGATCGGCGAGGAGATCTTCGACTCGCTGCAGCGTCAGATGATGGACGATCCCGAACTGCAGCCGATCATCCAGCGGCTCATGCGAATTCACGTTACCGAAGAGGCCCGGCACATCCAGTTCGCGCGCGACGGCCTGCGCAAACGCAGGCCGAAGATGCGACGACCGGAGCGCTGGTTCGTCGGCAACGTCAACGGGCTGGGCGGGTGGTTTTTCCGCTACCTTTTCACCAACAAGGTTCAATACGCGCGCGCGGGTTTGGATGCCCGGCAGGCACGCAGGATGGCGCGCACGAGCCCGCATCGTCACGAAGTCCAGGTGGCGGGATTCGCTCCGCTGGCCGCATTTTTGACCGAGGTCAACCTGCTGGGCCCGATCGCGCGCCGCGGCTGGGCGCGCACCAGGTTCCTGTGACCGAACGCTGCCACGACGTCGTTGTCGTCGGCGACAAAGCCGTTGGTGCTGACTTGCTTTCCGCAGGCATCGACGACTTCGTGATCTTCGACCGCACGGTCACCAGTTCGGTATTCGACGACAGCACCGACACCTGGACACTGACCTCCGACGACGGCGAAACCTGCCATGGACGGATCGTGCTTCCCTACGAGTCGCCATTCGTGCCGTATATTCCGGATCTGTTCGGCCGCAGGGATTTTCGCGGCGTCGCATTTCATGCGGCGACCCCCGCCGCTGATTTCGACCCGGCCGGCCTTCGCGTCGCGGTGATCGGCGCCGACGCCGCTGCCGGTCAGCTGATCGAGCGGATGGCCGGTTCGGCGGCAGAGGTCAAGGTTTTCCCGCTGGCGCCCAGGCGGGCTGTGCCACGGTTGCGGCGCACCGTACGCTTCGCGCGCCGTCGTCCGACCGAGGTGGTCGCATCGCCGTTCGAAGAGGTAACCGCGGCGGGCGTCCGCACCGCCGACGGTGTTCATCACGAGGCCGACACCATTGTCTACGGCACCGGGTTCGCCGTCGCCGACCGTGGCCCATCCCTGACCGGCAACCGCGGCCTGACCCTTCACCAGGTCTGGCGCGACGGCGCCGAGCCCTATCTCGGCATCGCCATGTACGGCTTCCCGAACTACTTCACCATCAACGGGCCGGACTTCGAGGCCGCCCTGCACGATGTCATCGAGTGCCTACGACTGGTGGAAAGTCACACTCGCGTCGAAGTTCGCCACAGCACCCAACAAGTGTTCAATGAGCGGGTTCACCTGCGCCGCCCACCTCGACGCCCGGTGGCGTCGGCATTCGACCTGTCGTCCGCCCTCGCTGTGCAAGACGACATCTACGAGGGACCGGCAATCCTGGCCGGGGCCGAAACCTATCAGCAGGTACGGGTGCTGCTCAGCGGCCACGTCGATCCGATCGACGGCAAATATCATTGGCAAGGAACCGTTTTCGGTCAGCTCGCGGACGCCCTGGTGCGTGCCCGGCCCCTGACTCTGGCGGTGGGCGAACGCAGCGCGTCGGCGCGCATCACCGAGCAGACACCGCAGGGCACCCACTCGATCGCCGGCGTGGGCGCACCGCCATTCGCGCTGGCCGACGAAATCTAGGGTGTAATGCGATTGGCTTGGGATGGGAGAAGCGATAGTGTAGAAGCAATGAACGCGATTGACTAAGCTGTGGGTAATGGAATGGTGGGAAGCGGTATGAATAGAATCGCGGATGTGGTGCGTGGAGCGTAGCGGGGTGAGGCATTGAAAAATCTCGCGCAGGTCTGCGCGATCTGATATACGTTGGTAGTGCTGACGTGAGCAACGCGGAGCGTTTTGGCGGCATTGAGCGAAGGGGGCTGGGCGGCTGACGCGTTGATGGAGAACGTTGGTGACGGCACAATCCGGGTGCGGTAGAGATCGCATCTGCTGGTGACGGTGACGAACGGTCTTGTCGGAGGGCCGCGAGAACAGCAACGTCCCGCATCAACGCGCTTTTCGCTGGTGGCGATGGCGCGGTGACGCGCGGTAGCGTCTGCTGTAGGCGTGCTTGATGACGGCACGCTGGGATCAGCGCATCCGATCCAGTGGCGGCACAACGATCGCCAACTGCCGACGAAGCGCTGTTTCCCGCAATGCGCGCAACGCGATCGATGCGGCGTATCGACTACAACTGCGGCCGGCAAGGTGGGTCAACTGCTCATGGAACTGGCCCAATCCGGAGATCGCGGGCCCGATGCCTAGGCCGGCCAGTCAGGTGGCCGTCGAGGTCGGTACCGCGGGCACAGCCTGTCTGCTGACCGTCAACGGTGTCCTCGACAGCAGCACCTACCAGCAGGTGCGCGACGCAGTCATCAGGCTGCCCTGGACGAACCGCGTGTTGTCCTTGTCGACGTCAACGGTCTGCGAAGTCCTTGCGTCCTCGGCATGGTCTGTCTTCACCAGCGCCCGCTGGCACGTGAGCACCTGGCCCGATGTTCCGATCGTGCTGGTGTGTGCCCAGGCCGGCCGGCGCGTCACCATCGCGCGCAGCGGTGTGACGCGCTACGTGCCGGTCTACCCCGGGATCGAGTCGGCGCTGCGGGCTCTCACCAGCGACGCACGACCTTTCCGACAACGATCTCGCTCCGAACTGCCGGGTTCCCTGGCCAGCCTGAGCATGGCCCGTGAACTGGTGGCCGATCGACTGGCGATCTGGTCGCAGGCCGACCTCATCCCGGCGGCAACAGTGGTCGTCAACGTGCTCGTCGAGAACGTCCTGCAACACACCGTCAGCGCCCCGGTGGTGATCCTGGAAAGCGAAGGCGCGCTGGTCATCGTCTCGGTGCAGGACAACAGCTCGACACCGGCCGCCCGTCACGAGGACGCGTTCCGCGGCGGCGAACAAGTGTCCGGTTTGGCGATCATGACGGCCATGTGCCGGGCCTGGGGCAGTACCCCCACACCGTCGGGCAAGACGGTATGGGCGGTGATCGGCCCGGAGAACCGGCTGTAACCCCGCGGCGCGATCAAGCGCGGCGGGTAGTCTTCAGATTCGCACGACAGTCGGGGGAACAAGACGAAATGGACCCGAAGGTAGACGAATCTTTCGAGGCTCTCCTGCGATTCATGCGCGACTCACGAGGATTCGACTTCACCGGATACAAACGCGCCACTTTGGTACGGCGAGTGCGTCACCGCATGACGCAGGCCGGTTTTGAGACCTACGAGCAGTATCTCGACGAGCTTCAGGCCAGTTCCGAGGAATTCTCGGCATTATTCAACACCATCCTGATCAACGTCACCGCATTTTTTCGCGATCCCGACGGCGTGGGAGTACCTCCGAACCGAGGTCATCCCGCAGATCTGCTCGCGAACGCGAGCCCGCGAGCGAGCCGATCCGGGTGTGGAGCGCCGGCTGCGCCTCGGGCGAGGAGGCCTACACCCTGGCCATGCTGCTGGCCGACGCGATGGGCGCCGGAGGCGTTTCGGCAGCGGGTGAAGATCTACGCGACCGACGTCGACGAGGACGCCCTCAACGCAGGCGCGCGCAGGCCACCTACAACGCCAAGGCCGTCGAGCCGGTGCCGGCCGAACCTGCTGCGAGCGATACTTCGAGCGACGTCAACGGCACGCTACATCTTCAGCAAGGATCTGCGTCGCTCGATGATCTTCGGCCGCCACGACCTGGTCAAGGACGCGCCGATCTCGCGCGTCGATCTGCTGGTCTGCCGCAACACGCTGATGTACTTCAACGCCGAGACGCAACGACACGTATCCTGACGCGCTTGCACTTCGCCTTGGCGACGGATGGTGTCCTGTTCCTCGGGCAAGGCCGAGATGCTGCTGACGCCATAGCAATCGGTTCACGCCGGTCGAACCTCAAGCACCGGATCTTCGCGCAAAGCGCCGGGTGCCGCACAGCGCGCCTGCGAACGCTACGATCACGGCCGCGGCAATCGTACGAGCGACAGCGGCGACCTGTCGACAGCGATGACGCTTGCGCGAGGTGGCATTTCGACGCGAGCCCGGTGGCCCAGATCGTGGTCGACCAGTGACGACACCGTGGTGATCGCCAACCAGCAGGCCCGAACGCTGTTCGGCCTGTCGACGCCGCGACATCGGCCGGCCGTTCCGGGACCTGGAGATCTCCTACCGCCCGGTCGAGTTGCGCTCGATGCCTCGAGCAGGCCATGGTCGAGCGCCGACCGTCCAGGATCGCCATGACGTCGAATGGCGCGCGGCCGGGCAGCGAGCCGCTGTTTCTCGAGATTGACGTCGTACCCGCTGCTTCGACGGCCGAGAACGCGCTGCTCGGGCGTCATCGGTCATCTTCATCGACGTCACCGCAGACACAGCGAGCTGCGCGACGAGCTGCAGTCGCACCAACCGCCGAGCTGGAGACGGCCTACGAAGAGCTGCAATCCACCAACGAAGAGCTGGAGACCACCAACGAGGAGCTGCAGTCAACGGTCGAGGAGCTGGAAACGACGAACGAGGAGCTGCAGTCCACCAACGAAGAACTCGAGACGATGAACGAGGAGCTGCAGTCAACCAACGAGGAGTTGCAGGCGATCAACGACGATCTGCGCGAGCGTAGCGAAGAACTCGATCACGCCAACGGTTTCCTGGACTCCGTGATCTATGCGGTTCATCTCGGCGTGGTGGTCGTGGATCACGAGATGCGCGTGGTGGTGTGGAATCGCGGCTGCGAGGAACTGTGGGGCCTGCGCGCGGAGGAGACGACCGGAATTGTGCTGACCAGCTTGGACATCGGGCTGCCGATGGACGATATCCGGCCGCTGATCGGCCACGCCTTCGTCGACCCGGAGAATCCCGGCGAAGCGGTTATCGAGGCCGTCAACAGGCGCGGTCGCTCCACTCGAATCCGGTTGTTGTGCACAGCTTTTCAAGCATCGCCGAGCGGCAGCGTCAACGGAGCACTGCTGTTGATGGAAGCGCAGTCCTGACGGGCTATTCCGTTTCATGTCGCTGTTCGAGGGCGGCAGCGTCGTGCATGGCCGCGGCCGCCCGATGCACTTCGGCCGCATCCTGATGAGCCCCGACGCTGGCGTCATCGGCCCGCAGCGCCACCTTCTCGTGCGCGGCGGCGCTGCGCCGGTGCGCCGCGCCGCCGAGCCACCTCGCCCCGATCGTCGGCGGGGTCGCGTTCAGCCCGCGTCATCGTTTTCGCTCCGATCACATCGACAGCGAAGCCTTCATTCTCCGCCGCCTCCGAACCGCGGGCAACGCCCCCATCGCCAGGCAGGTGCCGCGGTCCTGCCCGATGCTCGTTCGGCAACTGCCGCACGTTCTACCATCTGGATCATTCTGGCGGCCCCGGAGACAGGAGACAATGTGCGGTTCAGCTACGCGGAGGCGATGACGGACCCGACGTTCTACATCCCGTTGGCCAAGGCCGCCGAGGCCGCCGGATACGCCGGCATGACGATTCCGGACAGCGTCGCCTACCCATTCGAATCTGACTCGAAATACCCGTACACACCTGACGGCAACCGCGAATTCCTGGACGGCAAGGCATTCATCGAGACGTTCGTGCTGACCGCTGCGCTCGGCGCGGTGACGTCGACGTTGCGGTTCAACTTCTTCGTGCTCAAGCTTCCGATCCGCCCGCCGGCGCTGGTGGCCAAACAGGCCGGTTCGCTGGCGGCGCTGATCGGTAACCGGGTGGGCCTAGGCGTCGGCACCAGTCCCTGGCCGGAGGACTACGAGCTGATGGGTGTCCCGTTCGCCAAGCGCGGCAAGCGGATTGACGAATGCATCGAGATCATCCGCGGGCTGACCACCGGCGACTACTTCGAATACCACGGTGAGTTCTACGACATCCCCAAGACGAAGATGACTCCCGCGCCCACACAACCGATTCCGATTTTGATCGGCGGGCACGCCGATGCCGCGCTGCGGCGCGCGGCACGCGCCGACGGTTGGATGCACGGCGGCGGCGACGCGGAAGAACTCGACCGGCTCATCGCGCGGGTCAAGCAGCTTCGCGAAGAGGAAGGCAAGACCGGCCCGTTCGAGATCCACGTGATCTCGGTGGACGGGTTCACCCTCGACGGCGTCAAGCGGCTGGAGGACAAGGGCGTCACCGACGTCATCGTGGGCTTCCGGATTCCCTACATCATGGGACCCGACACCGAGCCGCTGGAGACCAAGATTCGCAACCTGGAGATGTTCGCCGAGAAGGTGATCGAAACTCGCCAAAATCTAACGGCTACAGCGGATCCCACACCGGCGCGCGCTTCTCCTGGTGCGCCCTGGCCGCCTCCAGCGGGTTGTTGGTGAACCCGCTCAGGATCTGGGTACGGTTCTCGATCTCGATGGCGTGCCGCAGGCTGGGTGCGTCCAGCGCGGTGTTCAGTCCGATCTTGGTCTGCCACACTCCGTACGCGTTGTTCTCGACGATCGAGCGGGCCATCGTCAGCGCGGCGGCCATCAACTCGTCAGGCGCCACCACCTCGTGCACCAGCCGGATCCGGTAGGCCTCGTCGGCGTCGATGATGCGGCCGGTCAGCATCAGCTCGCGCGCCACCCCGGCGCCGACGATCTTCGGCAACAGGTAACTGGTGCCCATGTCCATCGACGAGAATCCCGCCTTGATGAACACTGAGCCGAATCTGGCTTGCGCCGAAGCGATCCGGATGTCGGAATGCAGCGCGAACGCCAGCCCACCGCCGACGGCCACACCGTTGACCGCGGCGATCACCGGTATCGGGAGTTCGTAGAGCCGGACATACAGATCGGCCAGGCGCACCTGGGCGTCATAGTTGATCTTGAACGCCGGGGTGTTCGGCGCGTTGTTCGTCCACGCCGTTCCGGTGCCGCTCAGGTCGGCGCCCGCGCAGAACCCGCGACCGGCGCCGGTCAGGATCGCCGCCCGGAACTCGCCGCCGCTGAGCCTATCCAGCGCCTCGTCCATGCCGTCGATCAACGACCCGTCGATGGCATTCAACTTCTCGGGGCGGTTCAGCGTGACGCAGGCGATGTTGTCGTCGAGAGATTCCAATTCCACAGCCGCCATGAGCGCCACTCCTCCTCGTCGCTCCGCTCCGCATCGTCGTCGGCGCGTGCCATGAAGCAACCTAAGCGAATGCACAGCGTCGGCACCTACCTTTGGCTCGAAAGTCGGAACAGAAGGAGCCTCATGGCAAGAACTGACCGCGACAGTTGGGATTTGGCCGGCAGCGTCGGTGCCACCGCCACCATGGTCGCGGCCGCCCGCGCGGCAGCCAGCCGACGCCCCGACCCGGTGATCGACGACCCGCTGGCGGAAGGGGTCATGATCGGATTTCTACCGCCCGAGGCCGAAGTCCGGCTGCTCGATCACATCATCGAGCTCAGCGCCGCAGGCAGCACCTTCGCCGCCGACTACGGGACGGTGCGTGGTCAGACCGAGCAGGAGCAGCAGCAGGCCCGGATCATGACCGACAGCTGGCGTGAACACGGCTTGGAACTACACATTCCCGACCTGACCTATCCCGGTGAGCACACCGACGTCACGGCCTACCTGCGCGACCACGGCTGGGACGCCGACAGGTCGGGACTCGCCGATCTGTTTGCCGCGGCCGGGCTGGCGCCGCTGGACGCCGAAGCCCGGGCGGGCACGCCCGCATCGCTCGGCTTCGTCCGGGCAACCCGGCGATAGGCGCTGCGCCTACCTGTGTTTGTCGAACCACTCGGCCTGCATAGCCAGCAGCCCCATCGCCGGCAATTGCGGTGTGGCCGGATCTAATTCGCGGTAACGCTGATAGACGTTCACGACCACACGCTCAGCGTCCAGCCAGTTCGCATACTCACCAAGGTCGATGCTGTCGGCCGCCTCGACGAACGACAGGCCTTTGTCGTGTGCGGCGTCGGTCTGCTCGACCACGTGGACGAGATATCCACGGAACGCGCGGATTCCGTCCGCGTCGGTGACCGGACCGTGGCCCGGCACGACAGTCGGCGCGTCCAGCGCCAGCATCGTGTCGCAGGCGGCGATCCAGTTGCCGATCGGGCCGGCCCACACGATCGGTGTGCAGCCGATGAACAGCAGATCGCCGGCGAACAGGACCCCGGCGTCGGGCACGTGCACCACCGAGTCAGCGGCAGTGTGCGCCGGTCCGAGGTTCAACAAGCTCACCTCGCGGCCGCCGACCTCGATAACGAGCCGGTCGTCGAAGGTCTGATCGGCGTTGCGCACGATGATGCCGCTGAAGTCGAAGGGCCCGAACCGTTCTCGTAGATACGGGGTGGCTACCGGGCCGAGGTCTGCTGACTGCGTCATCGCCAGCATCTCGGGCGCCATCCCATGCGCGATCTCCTCGGCGGTGCCGGTGGCGGCGATCACCCGCACCGCGGGGTCCAGCAGCTGGTTGCCATGCGTGTGGTCACCGTTGGAGTGAGTGATCAGCGCGTCGGAGATCGGGGCGCGGTCGGTGACGGGCGCCATCGCCGCCAGCATTTCGCGGGTCAGCGGCAGGTCGAAAAGCGTGTCGACCAGAAGCGACGCACCGTCGCCGGCGACCAGTCCGGCGTTGCTCCAGCCGTATCCGCCGTCCGGCAACATCCACGCCCACACCCGGTCGCCGACCTCGTGCAGCCCGCGGGTATAGGGAATCTTGGCGGGCGCCCGGTTGACCCGCCGCACGCCAGGTGCGGCATCGGGGTTGCGCCGCGGCGGCAATGGTTGCGGCGCGGGCGTTTTGCGCACGGTTTGGCGAGTCTCGCCCAGACCCTGCACGGTGAGCGTGACGACGTCGCCGTCGTGCAGCCAGCCGCGGAAGGATTCCGGCGCGATGGCATCGAGGTGTTCGACCAGCGTGCAGGTCGGCACAGTGCCGGAGCCGAACACGTCGCCGGGGGTCAGTGTCACTCCGCGCGACGCGTAGGAGATCACTTCGGCGAAGCTCCAATCCATGTCGGCGGTCGAGCCCGAACCGATGATCTCGTCGTTGACCGACGCGGTCACCTGCAGGTCCAACTTGCCGTCGCGGCGATAGGGCTCCAGTTCGTCGGGCGTGACCAGATAGGGGCCGAGGGTGACGCCGCTGTCCTTGCCCTTGGCCTGCCCGATCGCCAGTTGACCTTCCAGCATCTGCAGATCGCGCGCGGACCAGTCGTTGAAGATCATGTAGCCGATGATCGCCTGTTCGGCTTGCGCGACCGACAGGTCCTTGCCTGCTGCGCCGATGACCGCGGCGACCTCCAATTCGAAATCCTGCCAAGCACTTCCGGGCGCCATCGGGGCGTCGTCGTACGGACCGAGAACGGTTGTCGGACAGGCGAAGTAGAACGCCGGGATCCGGTACCAGCTGTCCTTGAGAACCCGGCCGCCGCCCATCGCCGCTTGGCAGTTGCGCATGTGGTCGAGGAAACACAGCGAATCGCGGATCGACGGCGGTCGCGGGATCGGCGCCATCAACGTCACCTGATCCAGACGCACCGTGGCAGCCGATCGCAGCGCCTCCTCCCCCGCCTCCCGCAGTCCCGCCGCCCCGCGCCCGATCAGTTCGAGCAGGCTCACACCCTGCTGCAGCGGGTGGACCGCCGCGCCGTCGCCGGAGAGCACTCCGGCCCGCTCGCCATCGCCATCTCGAAAGGTCAGCCACCGCATCGTGATTCAAGTGTGCAATATTCGGAGGCTGATGACCATCACAGTCGACGAGATCGAGGTCGCCGATCCGGCCGACGCCTGGTTGGGAGCCGGGTTCAGCGTGGACTCCGATGCCGTCTGCCGGATCGGGGGCGTTCGGATCCGGCTGGCCGGGTCTGACCGCGGCACCGGCATCGTCGGGTGGTCGTTGCGCGGCCTGCCGTCGGACGCCCGGCACGTTGATCTCGACGGCATCCCGACGACACGGTCGGACGCGGTCGCCGCGGCGCCGGCCGAGCACGCGAACGGCGTCACCGTGATCGACCACATCGTCCTGTTGTCACCAGACCTCAGCCGAACGGTCGATGCGCTGGCCGACGTCGGAGTTGAACCGCGCCGCGAGCGGGACGGCGAGCTCGGCGGACGCCCGATCCGCCAGATCTTCGTCCGGTTCGGCGAGGTCATCATCGAGGTCGTCGGTTCGCCGGAGACGTCGACCGAGGGTCCATCGACGCTCTGGGGCATCACATACGTCGTCGCCGACATCGACGCCACCGCCGCTTATTTCGGTGATCGCACAGCTCCGGTCAAACGGGCGGTGCAGCCCGGACGCCGGATCACGACGCTCCGGCACCACGAGCTCGGGATGTCGGTCCGGTCGGCGATGATCTCAGCGCCTATTGTCGGCTCGTGACCGATCCAGCCGACCGCGCCGTCGTCATCCATACCGACGGCGGCTGCCGACCCAACCCCGGCCCCGGCGGTTGGGGGGCGGTGCTGCGCCATCGTGCGCACGTCCGCGAGATGTGCGGCGGCGACCCCGGCGAAACAAGCAACAACCGGATGGAATTGACCGCACCGATCATGGCGCTGGAGGCACTGACCCGACCCGTCACGGTGCACCTCTACACCGACAGCACCTATGTCCGGAACGGCATCACCAAGTGGGTGCTCGGCTGGGAGCGCAACGGATGGAAGACCGCCGCGAAGCAGCCGGTGAAGAACGTCGACCTCTGGATGCGCCTTCAGTTGGCCTGCTCGCGGCACCAGGTCGAGTGGTTCTGGGTGAAGGGGCACTCGGGAGTCGCGGACAACGAGCTGGCCGACGAGCTGGCGACCCGGGGTTTGCTGGAAGCAATCGAGGCTGCCTACTCCCGGACCACCTCGCCGGGACTCTTGTCGGGACGCAGGCCACGCCAGCTGGGCTGACGAAGCCGACCATCCGATGTCCACTCGCTGTAGCGGACCTCGCCGACCAGGGTCGGCTCCACGAACGTCACACCCTTGGCATCCTGGGTGGAAAGCCTTGTATCGAACGGGGATTCGTCGGTGTGCAGCGGTGCCAGCGTCTTCTTCAGATTCGCCAGGTCGCGTTCGGTGAACCCGGTGCCGACGCGCCCGACGAAGCGCAGTCCGTCAGCGGCGGGGATACCCATCAGCAGTGAGCCGATCCCGCTGCTGCGCCCGCCCTCGCCGGCACGCCAGCCGCCGATGACGACTTCCTGGGTGTTCCAGTATTTGTCCTTGATCCACGACGCCGAACGGCGGCCCGGCTGATAGGTCGAGTCCCACTTCTTGGCGATCACGCCCTCCCACTGGTGTTTTCGTGAGTAGTCCAGCGCCTGCGCGCCGTCACCGGACAACAAGTCCGGGACGATGAGGCCCTCAGCGCCCGCGGCCAGGGTTTCCAGCAGTTGTCGCCGGTCGCGGTAACGGGCCCGCAACAGCGAGCGCCCGTCCAGATGCAGCAGGTCGAACGCCCAGAACTCGATCCGGGTGGCGCGCGCCCTGTTCTGCATCTCGGAGAATCGGGGCACGCCGGAGGCGTCGAGGGCGACGACCTCTCCGTCGAGCACGGCATGGTGTTCAGCGAGATCGTCTGCGATTGAACGCAGTTGGGGGAACTCCTTGGTGAGGTCACGGCCGCTGCGTGATCGCAGCCGAATCTTGCCGTGGTCGGCGTCGACCAGCAGCCGGTAACCGTCCCACTTGGCTTCGAAAGCCCATTGCGATGCCGTGAGTTTCGCCACCGAGCCGTGAGTGGTCAGCATCGGGGCCAGTTCGTCGAACGCGAATACGTGCTGGTCTTTCATCCGATGCGCCAGCCACTGGTCGCCGTTGGTTTGAATCAGCGCGTAACGACCCGAAATCCGTTGGCCGTGCAGCGTGACGATGACTTCCCCTTTTTCGGGGACGACATTGAACTTCTCGGCATCGTAGGTGCCGGAATCCCAGATCACCACTTTGCCTCCGCCGTACTCGCCTTTCGGGATCGTGCCCTCGAAGCTGCCGTACTCCAGTGGGTGGTCTTCGGTATGTACCGCCAGGTGGTTGACCGCGGTGGTCTCCGGCAGATTCTTCGGTACCGCCCAGGACACCAGCACGCCGTCGCGTTCGAGGCGGAAGTCGTAATGCAGCCGGCGAG
This sequence comes from uncultured Actinomycetota bacterium, assembly GCA_963741555.1. Classification (GTDB taxonomy): domain Bacteria; phylum Actinomycetota; class Actinomycetes; order Mycobacteriales; family Mycobacteriaceae; genus Mycobacterium. The sequence continues at coordinate 99,918 of CAVUIH010000002.1, forward strand.
CTTGGTGTTCCTGGATCACAAAGGAATTGCCCTGGCCGGCAGTCGGTTTGGAGCTCGGTACCGGCTCCGGTGTTTTCGACGCGTCGCGCATACTGCGGTATTTCGTCAAGCGGTCGGCGGTGCGCATGTCGGCATCCAGCGACGCCAGCAGGTCGCCATCACGCTGGACCCGCTCGAGCACTTCGTCGTAGCGCAACTGGCGGAGCTTCTTGTCGTCGAGCTCATCCCAGCTGCGCGGCGCGGCGACGGTCGGATGTTCCCGTCCGCGCAGCGAATACGGCGCGATGGTGGTCTTGGAACCACTGTTCTGGCTCCAGTCCACGAAGACTTTGCCCGCCCGCAGGCTCTTGGTCATGGTGGCGGTCACCAGCTTGGGCATCGACGTTTCCAGTTGCTGCGCAACACGTTTGGCCAACACCACTGCTCCCCGGCTGCTCACCGGCTTGTCCAGCGGGCTGTAGAGGTGCAGGCCCTTGCTGCCACTGGTCAGCGGAAAGGTGGTCAGTCCGATGTCCGCCATCAGATCACGCACTGCACGAGCAACTTTGGCGAGCTGCGCCATGGTCACACCCTCGCCGGGGTCGAGATCGAACACCAGACGGGTGGCCGGACCGGGCTTGAGTTGCTCGCCTTTCCGCGTCCACTCGGCCTCGAAGCGCCACTGCGGCACGTGTACCTCCAGCGCGGCCTGCTGGGCGATCCAGGCCAGCCCGTCGACGCTGTCGATGATCGGATACGTGGTCGTCCCGGATTTGTGGACGACGCTCGCCCGCGATAACCAGTCGGGAGCCGAAGCGGCCAACTGTTTTTCGAAGAACGCCGCTTGGTTAACGCCGTTAGGCCAACGCTTACGGGTCGCCGCACGCCCGGCGATATGCGGCACCATCACTTCCGCGATATCGGTGTAGTAGTCGAAGATGTCGGACTTGGTGGTTCCGGTAGCGGGATACAGCACCTTGTCGGCGTTTGTGAGCTTCACCCGCGCCATACCTGCCAAAGTACGCGTCTGAGCATCGATTATGGCCTCTGACCACGAATTATGTCCTAGCCGTTAACAATTGTGAGAAAAGGCACTGCACGTTTAGGCGCTCGGGCACCGGGCATGCGGGAGCGCATGCGCAATGTAATTCCCTGGCGTCCAAAAAACGGCGTCCCTTTAAGTGACGCGACTCTCCGCCTGCACTCTCAACGTATCGACGTGCCGACTTACGATCGGTCGTCGTTGCAGCGAGGTGTGGTCCACATCGGCGCGGGTAACTTCCACCGCGCGCACCAAGCCGTCTATTTCGACGACCTGGCCTGCTCGGGCAACACGGATTGGGGCGTCACCGGCGTCAGCCTGCACTCCCCCGATGCCAGGGACCTGCTGTCGACTCAGGACGGCCTGTACACCGTCGTAGAGCGCGGGCACGACGACCCGACGGCGCGGGTGGTGGGCTCGATCGGATCGATTCACTACGCACCCAACGACAGCATGGCGGTCCGAGCCGCCCTGGCCGATCCCGAGACCCGCATCGTCAGCCTGACGATCACCAGCAACGGGTACTTCCTGGACCCGGTCACGCACGAGTTCGATGCCGACAACCCCGAGGTGCGGGCTGACCTCACCGCGACCGACAGCTATGCGACCGCGTGGCCCTACCTGGTGGAGGCACTTGATCATCGTCGCCGCAACGGTATCGCCCCGTTCACCGTGCTCTGCTGCGACAACCTTCCCGACAACACTCCAGCCGCGCGCATTGCGCTGGTGTCGTTTGCCGCGCTGAAGGATCCCGGCCTGGCCAGCTGGATCGACACCAACGTCGCATTCCCGGCGACCATGGTCGACCGCATCACGCCTAGGACCTCGAAGTCCGAGCGTGAGTTCGTCGAACGCACCTTCGGTATCGCCGACAAGTGGCCGGTCGTCACCGAGCCGCACAGCCAGTGGATCATCGAGGACAGCTTCAGCAACGGCCGGCCGCCGCTGGACGAGGTCGGCGCGGAGTTCGTCACCGATGTCAGCGACCACAAGACGGTCAAGACCCGGCTGCTCAACGGCACCCACGTCGCGATGGCGTGCCTGGGCACGGTGGCCGGTTACCAGCGCACCGACGAAGCCATGCGCGATCAGGTGTACTTCGGTTACATCGAGCAGCTGATGGCCGACGAGATCCAGCCGCTGCTGCCGGCGGTTCCCGGCATGAACAACGCCGAATACCGGGATACGCTGCTCAGCCGGCTCAGCAACCCGCAGATGAGCGACCAGTTGTCGAGGCTGGCCCGCCGTGGCTCGTCGAAGATCGCGTCGTTCATCCTGCCGTCGCTGCACGAGGCGATCGCTGCGGACCGGCCGCATCAGCTGCTGATGCTGGCGGTCGCCGGCTGGGCCCGTTACCTGCGCGGTTACGACGTCAAGGGCCGCCAATTCCAGATCGACGATCCCGAATCGGAATTGCTCACTAAGTTGGCGAACATGGACAACGCCGACGCGCTGCTGCGCCACGAGATGTTCGCCGAGCTGCGCGTGATTCCGGGCTTCACCGATCGCTTCTGCGAGTTGGTCGCCGACATCGACGAGGACGGCGTGATTCCGACGCTGCGCCGGGCGCTGGGCGACGACATACGGGAAATGGTGTCGTGATGAACACTGAAGGACTGACGTTTGTGCGCGATTTCGATCCCGCACCGATCACCACGCTGCTGTGCGACGCCGATGACAACCTCTTCCCTTCGGAAGGACCGGCGTTCGACGCCTCGGCCGATGTGACCAGTCGCTTCCTGGCCAGATTCGGCGTGACCGCACCGCTCAGCGGTGACGAGCTGCGAAAGAAGGCCGTTGGCAAGAACTTTCGCAGTACCGCCACCGACCTGGCCGCGCTGGCCGGCGTGCCTTTCGAGAAGGCCCTGGCCGAAGGGCGTTCCGATGCACGTGTCGCATCCGAAAGCGACGTGGCCGCCGGTCGTGCGCTGTGCGCCGACGAGCTCGAGGACTGGGTGCGTCAGGAACGCGAGCAGGTCACCGCGCATCTGGGTGCCACGCTCAAGCCCGATCCGCAGGTACTCGAGCCGCTGCGAGACCTCTCGTCGCGCTATCTGCTGACCGCGGTCAGCTCCAGCGCCAGCGCGCGGCTGAACGCGTCGTTCGCCGCGACCGGCCTCGATCCGCTCATCCCGACGGCATTGCGGTTCAGCGCGGAAGACTCGCTTCCGGTGCCGACCAGCAAGCCCGATCCGGCGGTGTATCTGCACACCGGCCGGGTGATGAACGTCGAAGCCCATCAGGGTCTGGCGGTCGAGGACTCGGTGCCAGGTGTCACCTCTGCGGTCGCGGCCGGCTACCTCGCCGTCGGTAACGTGATGTTCGTTCCGGCGGACGAACAAGCAAGCCGCCGTGCGGAATTGATCGAAGCGGGCGCAGTCGCGATCACCGACTCGTGGCGCGCGCTCGCCGACGTCCTGTTGTTGTCAGCGGTGACGGCTGCCGAATCTTCTCTCGCGTAGTCGTCGCCGGGCCGCAGGAGGGCCCAGTCGCCGTACCGTTGACAAGGTACTGCGAGTCCGGTGACGAACCGGGCCGTGGCCCTGAGAGGAGTTGAGCATCGTGGTTGATGCGATAGACCTGAACAACGCGTCGCTTTCCAAGCTGCCGATCGAGGCGCCGAACTACGACCGCAGCAGCATTGGCATCGGTATTGCGCATATCGGTACCGGTCACTTTCACCGGGCGCACCAAGCCATGTACATCGACCGGCTGTTGCAGCAGGGCCTGGCGCGTGAGTGGGGCATCTGCGGGGTGGGAGTGATGCCCGGCGACTGGACCATGCGCGACGTGCTGACCGATCAAGACGGGCTGTACACGCTGGTCCTGGAGAAGCCCGACGGCAGCCGCGACGCCCACGTGATCGGCTCGATCATCGACTATCGCTACGCGCCCGACGATCCGGAGTCGGCGTTGGAGATGTTGGCCGCGCCGACCACCCGAATCATCTCGCTGACCATCACCGAAGGTGGCTACCGCGACGCGGACGGGCCTGCGTTTGCGTTGATCGTCGAGGCTCTGGACCGGCGTCGTCGCCGCGGGATCGCCGCGCCGACCATCGTGTCGTGCGACAACATCGAGAACAACGGTGAAATCGCCGGGCGGGCCGTCCTCGCGAATGCCGAAAGCCGAGACCCCGAACTCGCCGAGTGGGTGGGAGACCACGTCGAATTCCCGAGTTCGATGGTCGACCGGATCACCCCGGCCACGACACTGGAAATGGCCAAAGAAGTGCGGCGCGACTTGGGTGTCAACGACCGGTGGCCGGTGGTGGCCGAGCCGTTCACGGCCTGGGTGCTCGAAGACAAGTTCGCCGACGGCAGGCCACCGTTGGAGCAGGCGGGCGTGCTGCTGGTCGACGATGTCGCCCCGTATGAGTTGATGAAGCTGCGACTGCTCAACGCCGGCCACCAGTGCTTGGCCTACTTCGCGCATCTGTGCGGATTCGAGTTCGTCCACGAGGCGGCAAGTGACCCCGTGTTCGCCGATTTTCTGCTTGCCTACTTCGAAAACGAGGCCATCCCGACGCTGCCACCGGTGCCCGGGATCGACCTGCACGAGTTCAGCCGCACCCTGGTCGAGCGGTTCTCCAACCCGGGCGTGCGCGACACCGTGGCGCGGTTGTGCGCCTTCTCGTCGGATCGCATCCCCAAATGGCTGATCCCGGTCATTTGCGACAACCTGGCCGGCGACGGGTCGGTCCGGTTCGCCGCAGCGGTGGTGGCCAGCTGGGCCCGTTATGCCGAGGGCACCGACGAATGGGGCGAGCCATACGAGGTGGTGGATCAGCTCGCGGACTCGCTCGTCCCGATCGCTCGCTCGCAGTACGAGAATCCCTGCGCGTTCATCGAAATCGGTTCGGTGTTCGGCGATCTGGCCCATCAGCCGCGCTTCGTCCAGGCATACAGCTGGGCGCTGGATTCATTGCACAACAAAGGGGCTCGCGCGACCTTGGAGGAATTAGTGCAATGACCCGCGGGCTGGTGATCGGCGAAGCTCTGATCGACATCGTCGGGGGCGGCGAGCATGTCGGCGGCAGCCCGCTCAATGTTGCTGTCGGACTGGGCCGGCTGGGTCGAGACGTCGATTTCCTGACCCGCATCGGTGACGACCACTACGGTCGGCGCATCGCCGAATACGCCAATGCAGCAGGCGTGCAACTTGTTCCCGGAAGCCAGACCGCCGAGCGGACATCCACCGCGCGGGCTACGGTCTCCGAAAACGGTTCGGCCGAATACGAATTCGATCTGGACTGGCAACTGTCCGGCACACCGCCGGTGGCGCCGCCGCTCCTCGTGCACACCGGATCGATTGCAGCGGTGCAAGAGCCGGGCTGCCTGGCGGTCGCAGCGCTCGTCGACGCTTACCACCTGTCGGCCACGGTGAGTTACGACCCCAACGTGCGGCCGTCACTGATCGCCGACGGGCAGCTGGCCCGTCAACGCATCGAGCATCTGGTCGAGCGCAGCGACATCGTCAAAGTCAGCGAGGAAGATCTGCACTGGCTCGACCCCGACCGTTCGCCCGAGCAGCTCGCCCGCACCTGGCTGGCGCTGGGTCCGGCGTTGGTGGTGGTGACGCTGGCCGACCAGGGCGCGATTGCTGTCTGCGCAGCCGGTGAGGCAGTCGTGCCCACTCGCGCGGTGCACGTGGTCGACACCGTCGGCGCCGGCGATTCGTTCATGGTCGGTCTGCTCGACGCGCTGTGGGGCCTTGGCCTGCTGGGCGCCGAGCGGCGTGCCGAGCTTGCCGGGATCAGCATCGACGCGCTGACGACGGTACTGGAGGCGGGCAGCGCCACGGCGGCGCTCACCATCGGACGAGCGGGTGCTGACCTGCCGGATCGGGCCGCACTGGCCGCCGCGTCCCAGCGCGGTTAGCCGCATATCCGGCTAGCAGTATGGGCATACTGGCTCTATGCGTTCCATCTGGAAGGGCTCGATCTCTTTCGGGCTGGTCAACGTCCCGGTCAAGGTCTACAGCGCCACCGAAGATCACGACATCAAATTCCATCAGGTGCACGCCAAGGACAATGGCCGCATCCGGTACAAGCGGGTCTGCGAAGTGTGCGGCGAAGTCGTCGAGTACCGCGATATCGCGCGGGCATACGACTCCGACGACGGCCAGTCGGTGATCATCACCGATGACGACATCGCGACGCTGCCCGAGGAACGCAGCCGTGAGATCGAAGTGCTGGAATTCGTCCCGGCCGCCGAACTCGACCCGCTGCTGTACGACCGCAGCTACTTTCTCGAGCCCGACGGCAAGTCCACCAAATCCTATGTGCTGCTTGCCAAGACGTTAGCCGACACCGATCGGGTGGCCATCGTGCATTTTGCGTTGCGCAACAAGACCCGGCTTGCGGCGTTGCGGGTCAAGGACTTCAGCAAGCGCGACGTCATGGTGATCCACACGCTGCTGTGGCCCGACGAGATCCGCGACCCCGACTTTCCGGTTCTGGACAAGAAGGTCGACGTCAAACCGGCAGAGCTCAAGATGGCCGGACAGGTCGTCGACTCGATGGCCGACGACTTCAATCCCGATCGCTACCACGACGACTACCAGGACCAGCTGCGGGAATTAGTCGAAGCCAAACTCGAAGGCGGAGAGGCGTTTACCTCCGAGGAGCAGCCGAAGGAACTGGATGAGACCGAAGACGTCTCGGACCTGTTGGCCAAATTGGAAGCCAGCGTGAAGGCGCGCTCCAACGACAGCAAGGAACCGGCCAAAAAGTCAACCGCCGCAAAGTCAACCGCCAAAAAGGCTCCCGCGAAAAAGACGGCTGCGAAAAAGTCACCGGCGAATAAGACCGCCGCAAAGAAGGCACCGGCAAAGGCGGCGTCCAAGTCCTGACCCGCTACGCGGAAAACAAAGCCCCAGGAATTCGATTCAGTCAGCCCGATTCAGTCAGCCCGTGGGGTTGTTCCGGCACCGCGTCACTTGCTCGCCTACCCGCTAGGTTGCGGCGCGGTCGGCGGCCGTCGGAGACGACTACCGAGGACCCATCATTCTGCCGGGCCCCATCATCGGACAGGTGCCGTCACGGCTACCGCCATAACCCGGGTGCCAGCCATCGTGGAAATCTGAGGACGAGCCGAGTCTCAGTCCCGCAAAGAAAATGACCCCAGCGACAAACACGACTCCGGCGACGACGACAACCCACGCCGCCGCCTGGTAGAGGCGACCACGGGCGCCGGATCCGTAGTCGTTCCCGGAATTCGCAGTCGCGGTAGTCGGCCCGGCCGCAGGTTCAGAAGCTTCGGTCATATTCCAAAGGTTGGCAGCCGCATGAGCCGCAGGGTAGAGCCGATCGGCCCTAAGAGCGCAGCGCGCACCAGGTCACTGCGCCCCTGCGCAACAATGCATCCGCTAGTAACCTCATGCGCAGTGCGGCCGGATCCAGGCCGCGGTGGGGAAGAGCTCGACATGGGTCGAATCCGAACAGCAATAGCGGGTACCGCGATCGCGGCAGCAGCCGCGTCGTTCGGCGTGATCGGTGCCCCGCCGGCAGCGCACGCCGATCCACCGCCACCGTGCGGCGGCCCCGGGGTGCCGTGTGCCGGACCGAGTCCGCTGACCCCGGAACAGCAGTGCGCATTGACCGCGTGGCGGATGATGATGCCCTGCAACTGGATGGGCCAACAGGTGCCCCAGGGCACCCCGGGAAGCTGGGGCTAGAAAACCGGCTCGACTCAATCTATGTGCGTCGGCGGGTCGGCGAAGCCGAGATCCCCCGGGTGCTGGTCAGGACCCATCACATCGCAATGCCGCTCGGGCGCCAGGAAGGAACTGGCCCCGCTGTAGATCAAGTGCGGCACTGCTACGCAACGTTGCCACGTGCCGTCAGGCTGGACAGGTCCGTCGCACCTGCTGAGGACGGGACCCCCGTACTGGCAGCCCGCGCTGGCCGGCGGCGCTGAAGCGAGCAACTCCGCGGCGATCAGCACGGCGGCAAGTCCTCCGACGATGCAGCGCAACATGGTCGCCTCCCGTCAACAGACGCTACCGCTTGAGTCCGAGATGTTTGCTGCCTTTGAGGCCTAGACCGTATGGGGGCTGGGGCCTCCGCTCACATGTGAACGTGGGTTGCCGACAGGGTGGTCCTGGCCGGTAGAGCCACAAGATGTGGGAGGCCCCAGTGAAGGTTCAGCGTACGAGTATTGGCCTGGATGTGCACGCACGTTCAGTGGTTGGGTGCGGTTTGGATGGGGACACCGGTGAAGTGTTTCAGCGGCGGTTGTGCCCGGATCACCAGGAGATCCTGGAATGGATCCAGGGGTTGCCGGCTCCGGTGGCGGTCACCTATGAGGCGGGTCCGACGGGGTTCGGGCTGGCGCGGGCGTTGATCTACGCCGGGGTTGATTGTCGGGTGGCCGCACCGTCAAAGCTGCAGCGGCCGAGTGGGGATCGGGTTAAGACCGATGCCCGTGATGCGGCGCATCTGGCCCGGTTGCTGCACTTGGGTCAGGTCGTGGAGGTGGTCATCCCCAGCCCGGCTCAGGAGGCGGCGCGGGATCTGGTGCGTGCGCGTGAGGACTGCCGCGGGGATCTGATGGGGGCACGGCATCGGATATCGAAACTACTTTTACGCCAAGGGATTGTCTACTGCGGTGGGCAAGCGTGGACGGGCAAGCACGAGATGTGGTTGCGGGCGCAGCGGTTCGACACAGCCGGGTTGCAGCTGGCCTATGACGCGGCGTTCGACGCCATGGTCTGCTGTGTGCACCGCCGTGACCGCCTCGATGAAGCGATCGTCGGGTTGGCCGCTGATAGCGAGTTCACCCCGGTAGTGCGCCGATTGGGGTGTCTGCGCGGAGTCTCGACATTGACCGCGTTCGGGTTGGCCGTCGAGATCGGGGACTGGAGCAGGTTGACCGGGCGCTCGATCGGGGCCTACCTGGGATTGGTGCCCACCGAGTACTCCTCGGGCAATACTCGCGCTCAGGGCGGGCTGACCAAGACCGGCAACACGCATGCCCGCCGCCTGCTGGTCGAGGCCGCCTGGCATCACCGCGCCCCGTATCGGCCCAGCCGGGATCTGCGGCGCCGCTGGGAGGCCGCCACCCCGGCTGCCCGCGCCCGCGGGCATGCCGCTAATCACCGCCTGCACACCCGCTGGGTCGGCTTCGACACCCGCAAGAAACGTCCGGTAGTCGCCAACGCTGCGATCGCGCGCGAGCTGGCCGGCTGGTGCTGGTCACTGGCCGTCCTCGACGGCTAACACCACACCCACAACTGTCCGGATGGGTTCATCTGGTGTCGGCAAGCGTCTCGGAGTGACCCGCGTCAGTTCTATGAGCAATCACATTGCCCTGCAACAGATCACGCTCGATCTCTAGACCAGCGGTCAACTCCGACTCGAAAGTTCGGTCCTGCGGTAACCAACCCGCGCATATCAGACTTGACAACGCGTCGACATCGACACGCTCGACAACCAAACTGCGAACCCATCCGGTCAACACGAAGCGGCGGCCGACGACGACGGTCCCGGCCGCCGCTTCACCCTGCCCCCTTGACAAAACACCCCCCATATCAGAACGGCGGCGGTTCGTCGTCGGACGCGGCGCGCGCATAGGTGTGGGCCCGTCGCCGAACCAGCCTGTCATTGCGATTGAGGTTGCGCTCGGCGGTGATCCGCTGCGATCGCTGCTGCGCCCGCGTGCGCCGACGGGTCGGCATCATCGCGGTCCGATCGCCGCAGCGGTCGTCAGGAGCCGATGAAGGTTCAGGCAGGTCGCAGGTAGGCGCCGCCAGCGCGGGAAACAGGATCGCGCTGCCAGGGCTGGTCACATAGGTCTGTCCAGACGGCAGGATCCATATCACTGTGCCGTCAGTCAACTGCCTGTCGCGCCAGCCCCAGAAAGTCTTGAGTAGATGATGTTTTCGACACAGGCACTTGAGATTGGACGGATGAGTGGAGCCACCGTCAGTGTACGGAATGGTGTGGTCGATGTCGCAGTGCATCGCGGGCACGTCACAACCAGGCGCTCGGCAGGTCAGGTCCCGACACCGCACGAAGTCGGCTAACGCGGCCGACGGCGTGTACCGCGGCTCCGCCGTCGCGGCCGGAAAGGTCAACGGCTGCAACGTCGCCGACTTGGCCAGCTCTGCGACCACCTGCGCTGGTATCAGCTCGTCCACGCCTGCCATGTAGCCCGGCGCAGTTCCGGTGCCGTCGACGCTGGCCTGCTCGGCAACTACGTGAATCACCACATTGCGATTGCGCATCCGGCCGCGGGTCTCGATGCAGGCCGAATCTCCACAGGTACACATCATCCGGACGTCACCCGCAATCAGGGCGGCCAGCGCGTCGGCCCGTCGCTGCGCCTTCGTTCGCGGATCGGCCTCGCACACCGTGCCCGCCAACTCATCCAATCGGCGGTCCAATGCGACGGCAGTGCTGGCGAATACGTTGCCATACACCTCGGCGATGCCCGACATCGACGCTGACACATTGAGATAGCGGTCTTTGACTTCTTTGTTGGTGCGGCGAATCGCGTCTCGATCGACACGCAGCACGATGGTGTCGACCCGCATCGCCAGCCTGCCGCGAGTCAGCGAAGGCCAGCGCGGCGCTCGCAACGCCACCTGCGCGTCGACCGCAGCCAGTGCCTTCTCGTCGGTGATCAGCGCGGTGCGATGAGCGATCACGTTGAACATGGCGTAGTTGATTTCGCCGGCCGCCAGGCACTCCCCGACCTTGGGGAGACGGTCCCGCAGCACTTCGGCATCGCGCATGTAGCTCGATGCCAGAGCGCGACTGATCCGAAGCGCCGCTGCCAGTTCGGCGGCAATCGCATCCCACGGGTCGGCGACCCACTCCGCCCGGTCACCATGCTGGCGCTCCCGCAACCGCATGAAATCGGCGATCGCGACGAGACGCCGCGCCGTGGCCTGCGCTTCCATTCGGGATGCGGCGCAAGCCTGTTCGAGCAATGCAGCCGACTCGCGCGTCGTCGGCAGCTCCACGGAATCGAACATACATTCGATTGTATCGCGTGCCTCCGACATCGACCCGTCACGCCTCGAACCGGTCAGAAAACTAGAACGCGTTTCAGAAATGGGGTTCCCCGGCCGTCCGCGAGTTGTTACGGTGACGCCCGTGATCCTGGACAAATTCCGACTCGACGACCAAGTCGCCGTCGTCACCGGCGGTGGGCGTGGTCTCGGCGCCGCCATCGCGCTGGCGTTCGCCGACGTGGGCGCCGACGTCGTCATCGCCTCCCGCACGCAAGCCGAACTAGAGGCCGTCGCCGAAAAGGTCCGCGCCGCAGGGCGTCGCGCCCACATCGTCAGAGCGGACCTGGCCACGCCAGAGGCCACCGCGGAGCTGGCCGGGCAGGCCGTCGAAGCGTTCGGGCGGCTGGACATCGTCGTCAACAACGTCGGCGGCACCATGCCCAACGCGCTGCTGACCACGTCGACGAAGGACCTCAAGGCGGCGTTCACCTTCAACGTCGCCACCGCCCACGCGCTGACCACCGCGGCCGTGCCGCTGATGCTGGAGCACTCCGGCGGCGGCAACATCATCAACATCACCTCGACGATGGGACGGGTGGCCGGCCGCGGATTCGCCGCCTACGGCACCGCCAAGGCCGCGCTCGCCCACTACACGCGGCTGGCCGCGCTGGACCTGTGCCCGCGGATCCGGGTCAACGCCATCGCGCCGGGCTCGATCGCCACCTCCGCGCTGGACATCGTCGCCTCCAACGAGGAGTTTCGCGTGCCGATGGAGAAAGCGACACCGATGCGCCGACTCGGTCAGCCTGACGAGATCGCTGCTGCTGCCGTGTATTTGGCATCACCGGCCGGTGCCTACCTGACCGGCAAGGTAATCGAAGTCGACGGCGGCATCACCTTTCCCAACCTCGACCTGCCGATCCCGGACCTGTGACCGGCTCAGCGAGGGCGGCCATTCGCGTCGCGCAGATCGGCACCGGCAACGTCGGCGTTCACGCGCTCAGGGCACTGATCACCAATCCGGACTACGAGCTGACCGGGGTGTGGGTGTCATCGGACTCCAAAGCAGGTAAAGACGCCGGAGAGCTTGCCGGCCTTGATATCTCGACGGGCATCGCCGCGTCCACCGACCTGGATGCGGTGCTGGCCACCGGTCCGCAGTGCGCGGTGTACACCGCGATGGCAGACAACCGGCTGCCCGATGCACTCGAGGACTATCGGCGCATCCTGGCTGCGGGCGTCAACGTCGTCGGCAGCAGCGCCGTCTTTTTGCAGTACCCCTGGCAGGTGCTGCCGGACAACATGCTGAAGCCGATCGAAGATGCTGCGCAAGAAGGTAATTCGAGCCTGTTCGTCAACGGCATCGACCCCGGGTTCGCCAACGATCTCATCCCGCTGGCGCTGGCCGGCACCTGCCAGAGCATCCAGCAGATCCGCTGCATGGAGATCGTCGACTACGCCACCTACGACAGCGCGACGGTCATGTTCGACGTGATGGGATTCGGCAAGCCGCTCGACGAGATCCCGATGCTGCTGCAACCGGGCGTGCTGAGCCTGGCGTGGGGATCGGTGGTGCGCCAACTCGCGGCCGGCCTGGGCGTCGAACTCGACCAGGTCACCGAACGGTACGACCGGATCCCGGCGCCCGAAGACTTCGACATCGCGTCCGGACATATCCCCAAAGGCAGCGCCGCGGCACTGCGGTTCGAGGTGCTCGGGATGGTCGATGGCGACCCGGTGGTCGTCCTCGAACACGTCACGCGACTGCGCGAAGACCTCTGCCCGGACTGGCCGCAGCCGGCCCAGCCCGGCGGTTCCTACCGCGTCGAAATCGCCGGTGAGCCGTCGTATGGCGTCGACGTCTGCCTGGGCAGTCCCAACGGCGACCACAACCACGCCGGTCTGGTGGCGACGGCCATGCGCGTCGTCAACGCCATCCCCGCGGTGGTGGCCGCACCCGCCGGCATCCGGACCACGCTGGATCTCCCGCTGATCACCGGTCGCGGCCTGTATTCGGCGGGCTGAAGATTTCGGCTAACCTAACTTTCTTATTCGTTGACAGAAAGTGAGTTAGGTGGCCCAGGACACCCGTGCCCCGGCCAAGGCGGGCTGGTATCTGCTGGGACCCGCGTTCGTCGCTGCCATCGCCTATGTCGACCCGGGCAATGTGGCCGCGAACGTCAGCGCAGGAGCGCAGTTCGGCTTCTCTCTGCTGTGGGTCATCGTCATCGCGAACGTGATGGCGGGTCTGGTGCAATACCTATCGGCCAAGCTCGGGCTGGTGACCGGACGCACGCTGCCGGAGGCAATCGGAGCGCAGCTCGGTCGCCCGGCCCGGCTGGTCTACTGGGCGCAGGCCGAGATCGTCGCGATGGCCACCGACGTGGCCGAAGTGATCGGCGGTGCCATCGCTCTGCACATTTTGTTTCGCCTGCCGTTGCTGCTCGGCGGTGTGATCACCGGAGCGGCATCTTTGTTACTGCTCCTGATTCAGGACCGGCGGGGCCAGCAACTGTTCGAACGCGTCATCACCGGACTGCTGCTGGTCATCGCGATCGGCTTCACCGCCAGCTTCTTCGTGGCGACCCCGCCACCCGGGGAGGTGCTCGGCGGTTTGGTGCCGCAGTTTCACGGCAAGGAAAGCGTGCTGCTGGCCGCGGCCATCCTGGGAGCGACGGTGATGCCGCATGCGGTGTACCTGCATTCCGGGTTGGCGCGGGATCGGCACGGTCACCCCGATGCCGGCCCGCAGCGGCACCGACTGCTCCGTGTCACCCGGCTGGATGTCGGGCTGGCGATGGTCGTCGCGGGCGGGGTGAATGTGGCGATGCTGCTGGTCGCTGCGCTGAACATGCAAGGGCGCGGCGTCAGTTCCATCGAGGTCGCCTACAACGCCGTGCACGACACGCTCAGCCCGGTGATCGCCGTGTTCTTCGCGGTCGGACTGTTGGCGTCGGGGTTGGCGTCGTCGTCCGTCGGCGCCTACGCCGGCGCGATGATCATGCAGGGGTTGCTGTACCGATCGATCCCGATGGCGGTGCGACGGTTGGTGACGCTGGTGCCCGCGCTGGTGATCTTGGCCCTGGGTTTTAATCCGACGCGCACGTTAGTGCTGTCGCAAGTCGTCTTGTCGTTCGGCATCCCGTTCGCACTGCTGCCGCTGGTTCGCCTGACCGGTGATCGGGCGCTGATGGGAGTCGACGCCAATCACCGCGTCACCACCGGCGTCGGCTGGGCGATCGGCGTGCTGATCAGTCTGCTCAACGTGGCGCTGATCTGCCTCACGATCAGCGGCAGGGGTTCGACGTAGGGCCGCGAGTCCCGTTGTCCTGCAAGGGATCTGCCGGGTGGTCCAGCTCGAGGAGCTCGTCCAGCAGCGCGTCCATCTGGCTTATCGACGGCATCGCTCCGCCGCGTTCGCGGTAGGCGTTGCGGACACTGGCCAACAGTCGCAACTCACGCTCGATGGCACCCCGATCTCGCGTGTCGTCGTCGTCCGCGTCGATCATCGATCGATCCTGTCACCGATCCTGGCGGTGCCGACACGGTGACGCGCGGAATTAACCTCGCGGTCACTACCGGCTCAGATCGCCGTCGCCGCACCGCCGCCCGCATACTTCGCTCGGCTAACATCGAACGCGTGACGCAGCGGCGCCGTCATTCCTATTTCGCGTACGGGTCGAACCTGTGCGTGCGGCAGATGGCGGCACGTTGTCCCGATGCTTCCGATCCCCGGCGGGCGGTGCTCGCCGACCACGATTGGCTGATCAACCAGCGCGGCGTGGCCACCGTCGAGCCGTTCGACGGCACGCAGGTGCACGGTGTCGTCTGGCGGCTGTCGGACCACGATCTGGCCGCCCTGGACAGGGCCGAGGGCGTGCCGGCGCGTTACCGACGCAACCAGCTCACCGTGCAGACCGAAGACGGGCCGTCGGACGCGTGGGTCTACATCGACCACCGGGTGAATCCCGGCCCGCCGCGGCCCGACTACCTGGAACGCATCATCGACGGCGCCGAGCATCACGGCTTGCCGCAACGCTGGATCGACTTCCTGCGCCGGTGGGATCCGGCCCGCTGGCCTCGGCCACGATCGCGGCCCACAACGCCCGCGCCGCAATCACTTTCCGAGTTGCTGTCCGACACCGGGGTGGTCGAGAGCAGCCTGCTGCGATCCCGCTTCGGTTTTCTGGCGATCCATGGTGGGGGTCTGGAAGAAATGACCGACGTGATCGCCGAACGGGCGGCCGACGCGGCCGACGCGTCGGTGTATCTGATCCGGCACCCCGATCGCTATCCGCACCACCTGTCGTCGGCGCGATTCCAGCGCGACGAGTCGGCACGGCTCGCGGAATTCCTCGACCACGTCGACGTCGCGGTGTCACTGCACGGCTATGGGCGGATCGGGCGTGCCACCCAGCTGTTGGCCGGCGGCGGCAACCGCGCGCTGGCCGCCCACCTGGCCGATCACCTCGACCTGCCGGGCTACCACGTCATCACCGACCTCGACGAGATTCCCGTCGAGCTGCGCGGGTTGCATCCGCAGAACCCGGTCAACCAGACCCGCAGCGGCGGAACACAATTGGAGTTGCCGACCCGCGTGCGGGGCATCAGCCCACGCAGCCCCCTCCCCGGTGACGACGGGTTGTCGCCGGTCACCTCGGCTCTGGTGCGGGGTCTGGCAGCTGCCGCCCGCACCTGGAAATTGCAATCCCCATAACGACTCGATCGGAGGTGGCCAGTGGCCACACAAGGTTTTCGCTTTGCGGTAGGTATCCATTCCGCCAAGTCAGGTGCTGAACTGCGGGACAAGGCAAAACGGCTGGAGGACATCGGGTTCGACGTTCTGCATCTGCCGGATCACCTCGGGGCGCCGGCACCGTTTCCGGTTCTGACGGCGATCGCGGCGGCGACGTCCACGGTGCGGCTGGGGACCTACGTCCTCAACGCCGGCTTCTACAAGCCCGCTCTGCTGGCGCGCGATGCCGGCGAACTCGACAAGCTCAGCGACGGCCGTCTCGACCTCGGCCTCGGCGCGGGCTACGTGCGCGAGGAGTTCGAGGCCGCCGAGCTGCCGTACCCGACCGCCCGGCAGCGCGTCGACTACCTAGAGCACGTCACCACCTACCTCAAAAAGCACCTACCCCGCGTGCCGATCCTGATCGCCGGCAACGGAAATCGATTGCTGACGATCGCCGCACAGCACGCCGACATCATCGGGTTGACGGGCGCCAGCAACTCTGAGGCGGCCGACCCGCTGGCCGAACGAATCGACTTCGTCCGCACCGCCGCCGGTGACCGGTTCGACGATCTGGAGTTGAATCTCGCGATCACCGCGGTGCCGTCGGACAATTCCGGCAAGCCCGATCTGGCCCTCACCCGCAGGTTCGTGAACCTGTCCGACGACGAATTGCTCGCGCTGCCCGCCGTGCTCAGCGGATCGCCGCGCGACATCGCCGACACACTGGGCGGATACCGCGACACCTACGGGCTGACGTCGTTCACCTTCCAGGAAAACCACGTCGACACGATCGCCAAAGTGATCGCTGAACTGCGCTGACCGCCGCATTCCGTATGGTGGTCTGATGCGCTACAACCCGCCCCCGAATTGGCCGAAGCCGCCGAAAGGTTGGGTGCCGCATCCGGAATGGTCGCCGGATCCGTCCTGGCCGCCGCCACCGCCGGGCTGGCAGCTGTGGATCGACGAGGAGACCCCGGACGACCAGCCGGCGAAACCGGCGCTGGGGCGACTCAAGCAGGCCGGCGACGACGGCGAGTATTTCGGCGACGAAATGGCCTGGGCAGAGGACGCCGGGCCGGCGCCGGCCGACGAAGAGCTTGACGGAGCCGCGCCCCCGGAGTCGACGGAGGTCGCGCCCGAAGATCTCTCCGTGCATCACCTCGGGCGCAGCGCGACGATCAAGTGGGACGACGAGCGCACGTACGACATCGGCAAGATCGTCGCCATCGTCGCCGATGCGACGGCGATCAATGTGAAGCTCGCCGGCATCGAGGCGCCGGTGTCCTTCCATCGGGAGCCGGCACCCGACGGTCTCGTCAACCCGCGAATCTTCGTCTGGATCTAAGACCCGCACTCGCTCGACGCGGGTGAGCGGCTAGGTTTGACGAAGTCATCAGCCCTCGTAGCTCAGGGGATAGAGCACGGCTCTCCTAAAGCCGGTGTCGCAGGTTCGAATCCTGCCGGGGGCACTACTGTTTTTGCAGGTCAGCGCGGTTAGCTCTGAGTTTAGCCCTCAGTCTCAGCTTCGTCTGGTCGGTGCTTGGTCGGTGATTGTTTGGCATCAGATGACTCGCGTTGGCTGGCGATGGTCAGTCGCGCGGCAGCGTCGAGTCGCGAAGCGATGTCGTCAAGGTTCGCCAAGCTCGGCGTCTTATGTGTCGCAGCCACTCTCGGCTTCGATTCCCGCAGCGCCATCGACGACTCAGGCGAGAGCATTGGGGACCTCCGCGGCGAGGAGGTCGAGCAACCGGCGGGGTCCGTCGTCGTGATCGGCGATGCCGAGCACGGTCGTTCGGATCGCTTCCTGTCGGCCGGTGTCGACGAGATGTTCTGTGAGCGAATCGAATTTCTTCACGATTTCCTCGTTCGACAGCGGATTGTCGTTCCCGCCCTTGGGGGACTCGACTGTCTGCTCGCTGTGGTGACCGCCGTGTTCGGTGATGCGCACGGTCGTTTTGTAGGTCTGGCCGCCGTCGTCCTGGTGCACAGTCGTTTTGGCGATCAGGTCCCAGACGTCGTCGCGGTTGACGCGGTCGGTGCGGAATTGCGCCATTAGCGCACCGTGGTCCAGCAGTGCGACGCAGATTGCGTAGCGCAAGCTCATCTGCGCGGTGATGGGCGTGATCGGCCGTTCGATGGGGAACCCGCCGTGACCGAAGGCGGCGGGCCCGACCGTGACGTCGATCGCGGTGACGTCGCCCGGATCGATGGGTTTCGGCGCTGACAGCTTCAGGACGGCGTCGATTCCTGCGTGCAATCCGGCCATGGCTGCGTAGGGCTTGACTGCGTACAACTCCGTATCCCACCGGGTGCCCAACTCCGCCGAGATCTCCTGTGGCAGAGGGTCGTGCCCCTCACCGAACACGCCGAGGAATCCACCGTAGTCCCGCTCGAACACCTGCTTGATGCCGACGTAGCCGCCCGCGGCGAGCGCAGCGGCGGTCAGTCCGTTGCGGGCGGCGAAGCCATGTTGCATCCGTTTCACCATGGATTCGAATTGGGCCGACATCAGGCCGCATGCCTGCGTCATCGCCATGCCGAGGGCGTCTTCGAAGCCCGCGGCGTCCAGTCCGTACAGGGTGCCGGCGGCGACCGCAGAGGCGGCCGGTCCGAATACGACCCCTGAGTGCCAGCCTCGGGTGAGCATGTCGGGTCCGCGCAGGGCGCGCCCGACCCGACCGGGAACCTCGTACCCGCGGATGGCGGCGAGGAGGAACCCCGCGCCCGTGACGTCGTGTTGGCCTGCGACGGCTAGGAGCGCTGGCAGGACGATGGCGTTCACGTGCAGCGGCGCAGGCGGGTAGTAGTCGTCCAGTTCGAAACCCTGGATGAAACTGCCGTTGAGAAGTGTCGCCGTCGGCGCGCTGGTGGTCCGGCTGCCCCACCCCGCGATGGTGGCGCCGCCGCCGCTGTCGAGTTTGGTGAGCGCTTCGACACCAACCTCGGACCAGGGCAGATGGGATCCCACCAGCAGGCATCCGACGCCGTCGAGCAACAGATGGCCCGCACGGTCCCGCACACGGGGGGGCACGTCGTCGAGTTGCAATCCCGCAACCCAAGTGGCGATGCGGCCGGTTGGGCCGTCAGGCGCCGACGCCGGTCGTGCCGGCTTCTGCCGGCGGCCTCCTGAGGCAGATACATGGTCCTTGGTCGACACGCAGTCCTCGATTCGTGGCCGCGGTGCAAACACTCCCGCACTCCTGTATACAGCCGTCGCCATGGTGTAGGGACTCTGCGAACTCAACGAAGCGAACCCGGCCGACTACACGCCGGACAGCCCTGAGGACTTCTTCAACCTGGTGTGCCTGCGGGAGTGGTCCATGCTGGACACCAAATACACCGGAACGGAGCACGCCCAATGAGCACAACCCACGAAACATTCGGAGACCAGACGGGCATCCGATGCGTACTGATGCGGGGTGGGACCAGCAAGGGCCTGTACATGCACAACGAGGACCTGCCACTGCCCGGGCCGCGTCGTGATCTGCTGCTCCAACGATTGATGGGGTCACCGGATGTCGTGCAGATCGACGGACTGGGCGGATCGCGACCGATCACGTCCAAGATCGCGATCGTGTCGGCCTCACAGCGGGCCGACGCCGACGTCGACTACACATTCGTCCAGGTCTCCATCGACACCAACGGAGTCGGATACGCCGGCAACTGCGGCAACATCTCCTCCGGAGTAGGGCCGTTCGCCGTCGACGAGGGGCTCGTCACCGTGTCCGAGGGCAACACCCGCGTTCGCATCTTCAACACCAACACCAACGCAGTAATCGTCTCCGACGTCCCGGTCCACAACGGCCAGCCCGCGTGGTGGGTTCGTACGCCGTTCCCGGGGTGCCAGGCACCGGCGCCGAGATCGCAATGAACTGGGTCGGAACCGTCGGCGCGAAAACCGGTCATCTGCTCCCGACGGGCAACCCCGTCGACAGGATCACACTCGAAGACGGCCGCCAGATCGAGGTCAGCATCGTCGACGCGGCCAACCCGCTGGTCTTCGTCCACGCCGAAGACTTCGGGATCTCGGTCAGCGAACTCGTCGACGAGATTGACGGCAACACCGCCCTGATCGACGCGGCCCGCGAGGCACGCGGAAAGGCCGCGCAGATGATCGGCCTCTGCACCGACTGGAAGAAAGTCGACACGGAATCTCCGGGGCTGCCCATGCTGGCCCTCATCGCAGCACCGGCCGACTACCAAACCCTCAACGGACAACCGGCGCCCGCAGTGGACATGGACCTGCGCTCGCGCGTCATCTTCATGAACAAGCTGCACGAAAGCGTCCCCGGTACCGGATCCATCTGCCTGGCGGCAGCATCACGAGTCAAGGGATCGGTCGTCGAAATGGCAAACGCCAAAAGGGGTTCCGACGCGCTCCTGATCGGCACTCCGTCCGGGATCACCCCAGCCCTCGTCACATCCCACGAAGTATCAGACGCGCCGTTCGTGGCCTTCGACGCCCTCGGCTTCAGTCGCACCGCCCGACGCTTGATGCAAAGCACCGCCTACTACCCCACCGACCTGTTCGACATCCTCGAAGACCGCACCGGCATCGCCATCCAGAACCACGGCGCCGGCGTCGTCGCCCACGAGGAGTGAACACAATGGGGTCTGAAGGCAAAGGGTGGCGTAATCGCTTCTGGTTTAAGTCGATGCGCCGGTCGTGACTGATACATCGACACCGCAATCGACGAATTCCTCGACCGACCACGCGTCCCAAAAACCATCGATGAAAACTGCACCACTGCGGTCCGCCACCATGGTCACCAAACTGCGGACTACTCGGTCGACTTCACGCTGCCGCGACGGTTCGGTCAAGGAGATCAGCCACCTGCGTGTGAACCCGGCCACGGGTCATATGTTAAATAGCGCGCCGTTCGGCCAGTGGACGCTAACGTCCGGATGGTTCCGGTGTGCACGAGATCGGTTCGCGGTGCCGCAGCGGTGAGAACTCGGCCGTGTCGTCCGGCGGCGTCGGCCTGCTGTACGTTGGGTCGTCGCGCGATGGTTCCGGCACGTGGCAGGTCGGCCCGTAAGACATCAGCCGGCCGGCGACCGAACGGCGGTGACCCGGTGGCGACCGAACGGCGCGCGAGCGGCGACCGAACGGCGGCGGAGCGCGGCGGGCGACACCGAGTCGACGATTATCTATTTACCGCAAAAAACGGAAAAGCAGACAACCGTCAACGTCACGCGAGCAGCGCTCGGCGACCGGCGCGCTCGGCGAAAGCGTCTAGGGCGCCAAGAACTTCGGGCGCGCGCCAGGCCCGATTACGGGCCTGGTCGGTGAACTCGACGATGATCTTGACCTCGACAAGCGGGTCCAAGTATCGGTAGACGTTGCTAATCGCGACGTTCAGTTGATCGCTGACCAGTTGCGCGTTGATCACTGGGCGTTTGATCAGCAAGTCCGCCACACGGTGCACGGCCGAGTTGCGGCGGGCGGTGATCTTCGATTCCCACTGCCCTCTGATCGTTTGCAGATCATCCACTAGGTGTCGCCCATTCACGACGGCCAGGATCGATGCCTCCGATATTCTCTCGACTATCGGGGCGGGGTCGCCCTCGCGATAAGCAGTCAGTGCCTGGAAGTACGAATTGGTGTCCGTTAGCAGGCCAGCTGAGACGGGGACCGTGACCTGACGAGTTAACCGCTTGTTGCGCAACATCGACTGGGCCAAGGCCCTGCCGGTGCGCCCGTTGCCGTCGGGGAACGGGTGAATGGTTTCGAATTGCGCATGCGCAATTGCGATTTGCGGAAGTACCGCGATATCACTGCGCTTGGCAAATCGGACTAGGTCATCAATAGCGCCGGTGACCCGGTCCTGGTGCGGGGCAATGAAATCGGCGCCGCGTGGGCCGAAGTTGCCTCCACCGATCCATACCTGCTCGGTGCGCCATTTGCCGGCGATACTCGGTTCACTCTCGTGCATCAGCGCGTAATGCATCGCCAGAATGGCCTCGTCGCTGATCTGGTCGGCTAGTTCGATGGCCGCCTGCATCGCTTTGGTGTTCGCGACGATCATTGAAGCGTTGCGGCGCTTGGTGTTTCCCAGCGTTTCGGCTTCGGCGATCGCGCGCGCAGATGCTGTCAAGTTCTCGATTTTGGAGCTGGCTGCTGATTCTGTGCGTAGCAGCACGGAGGCGAATGGGGCGATCTCGCCACCGAGTTCTGTATCGAACCGCGCGATCTCCTGGCTGGCCTCCTCGGCGTCAGCGAGAACAGCAGACGGCAGGCTGACGTCGAGGCTGGCAATCTCGGCAGGGATGGCGGCCTGGTACTCACCGGACTGGCGCTGGGCGGCCCGCAGGTCGGAGCGCTGGTAGCCTGCCTCGGTCGGCATACCCCAGTTGAGGGTTTCGTACCCCACTGCGGTGCCTGAGCTAACTGATGACATTGACGTACCTTATCATCACTTAGGTCGCTAACTGATAATAAGAGTTACCGTTATTATCAGTTGCACCGGTTTGTCGAGCTGGCCCGGCTTTTCCTAGCGGGGGTGCCGGTGTTTCGCGCCGTGAGCTGACGACCGGCCGCCCAATCGGCCATGGCGCCATAGGATATTCGGGTCCGTCGGTCACCAACCCGGGAAGACGCCACGCTCGCCTGCCAGCCGGTCCATCCAACGCCCACCTATGGTCGGTGCTTGGTCGGTGAATCCGCGACACGCCGTGGTTTCCAACAGTGCCGAATGGCGTTAAATCGCCAGCTCAGAACACTTTTCGAGACCACAACCGGGAGCGCTTTCAGGCTCTCCTAAAGCCGGTGTCGCAGGTTCGAATCCTGCCGGGGGCACAGGTATCAAGCGCCTGGTCAGAGGCCATATTTGCCCCCCGCTGAAACCGGGCCGTGCGATTAACGTGCAATCTTCCACAGCATCTACCGGCGCTCACCAGCACTAACAGGGGCCGCTCACACTTGCGGTGTGACTAACGCGCCGCCGTTACGGTGCGGTGTCCGGCTCACGGTCGAACAGGACCGCCAGCGTGGCCTTCTGCTGCGGCGTCAACGGTGGCCAGGAGGCGGCGGCGAAGCCGGAGCCTTTGCCGGAAAGCGTTGTGCTGCTCAGCCATTCGTCGAGCAGACCTTCGACCGGCCGGTACGCGGCTGGTGGCAATTTTCCGCGCTAAGCTGGTATTTTCGCCGTCCAGCTTCAGGCGGTGTATTGGTGTGAAAGGTCATGACAAATGGTCACCCTGTCGCTGACCAAACTGGCTGCCGCAGTTGGCGGTCTCGCGTTGTCGTTGACCGCCGGGGCCGGCGTTGCGTCTGCAGATCCCGACCTGGGTCCGGTCATCAACACCACATGCAGTTACTCCCAGGTGGTCTCGGCGCTGAATGCCCAAACGCCGGCAGCTGCCGCGCAACTGAACGGATCGCCGTCGGCGCAGGCCGCGTTGCGCGGATTCCTCGACTCATCGCCGGATCAGCGCCAGCAGATACTCCAGGAGCTAGAGGGCAGATACCCGCAATCTCAGCAGTACATTCCGCTGTATGCCGGATTTGCCGTGCAGGTCGCCAACACCTGCAACAACTACTGAGCGGATCGGCGAGAGCTTTGCACTGACCAAGCGATCGCAGGGCCCTGCGCGAGGTCAGTCGACAGCGGCGACATAGCCGCCGCGCAGGGTGCCGTCGATGTAGGCGGCCCGGCACGCGGCGTGGCCGACCTTGCCGCTGGAGGTTCGCGGGATCGCACCAGCCGGCACCAGGATGACGTCACGCGCGGTGACGCCGTGGCGCACCGCGATCGCGGCGCGAATGTCGTCGGCGATCGACTGGATATCGGACTTGTGCGCGCCCGGGGTGCGTTCGCCGACGATGACCAGTTGCTCCGAGGAGTCCTCCGGGTCATGGTTCAGCCCCGAGTGACCGTTGAACACCTGGGACGGCAACTGGTTGGCCGGCACTGAGAAGGCGGCCACGTATCCGGCCCGCAGCGCACTGCTGGCTTCCTGCGCCGTGTACTCGAGATCCTGTGGATAGTGATTGCGGCCGTCGATGATCACCATGTCTTTGACCCGGCCGGTGACATACAGCTCGCCTTCGAAATAGGTGCCGTAGTCGCCGGTGCGCATCCATTGGCCGTCGTCCGGCACACCCTCGGTGTGCGACGGTGTTGCTCGCGTCTTGAGGATGTTGTTGAAGGTGTCCTGCGAGTCGCGCTCGCGGCCCCAATAGCCCGCACCGATGTTGTTGCCTTGCAGCCAGATCTCGCCGACGTGGCCGTCGGGTTGCTCGGTGGCGGTGTCGGAATCGACGATGGCGGCCCGCAGGTCGATCCCGACCACGCCGCACGACACCTGTGCAACGGCCGTGGGTGCATCCTCGGCGACGGTGCGGAAGAGGCCGCGGCCCAGTTCGTCGCGGTCCACATAAATAGTGGTGGCCTTCTGCTTCATGTCGGTGGTCGAGACGAACAGCGTCGCCTCCGCCATGCCGTAGGACGGCTTGATGGCCGTATCCGGAAGGCCGTACGGGGCGAACGCCTCATTGAACTTGCGCATCGATGCCGTCGAAATCGGCTCGCTGCCATTGAGCAAGGCGAACACGTTGCTCAGATCGAGTTCGGGGTCACCGTCTTTCGGCAGGCCACGTAATGCGGCGTGCTCGAAGGCGAAGTTCGGCGCCGCCGAGAAGGTCGGGCCGTCGTCGTCGCGTTGGACCGCGAGCTCCCGTATCCATCGGTTGGGGCGGCGCACGAAGGCGGTCGGACTCATGATCGTGATGCAGTGTCCGACGACCGACGGAACCATCGCGGTGACCAGGCCCATGTCGTGGAACAGCGGCAGCCACATGACCCCGCGCTGGCCCTCTTCGACCTGCAGTGCGGTGATGAGCTGCGCCAGGTTGGTGGCCACCGCCCGGTGGGTGATCTTCACACCTGCGGGGGCGCGGGTGGAGCCGGAGGTGTATTGCAGGTAGGCAATGTCGTCGGGGTCCGCTGACGGCGGCTGCCAGGTTTGGGCGACCTCATCGGGGATGGCGTCCACGGCGATGACACGGGGTCGTTCCGAGGCTGGACGGTCCTGGCGGAAGAATTTGCGAACTCCGTCCGCGGAGTCGGCGGTGGTCAGGATGACCGAAGGCGCGCAGTCGCCGAGCACCGAGTGCAGTCGGCCAGTGTGCCCTGGTTCCGCGGGATCGAACAGCGGGACCGCAATGACGCCGGCGTACAGCGCGCCGTAGAACGCCACCATGTAGTCCAGGCCCTGTGGAGCGAGGATGGCGACGCGGTCGCCTGGCTTGGTGACCTGCTGCAGCCGGGCGCCGACGGCGCGGTTGCGCGCACTGAACCGCGACCAGGCCAGGTCGTGGTAGACGCCATCGCGCTCGGTCGAGAAATCAAGGTAGCGATAGGCCAAACGATCCCCGCGCAGCTGGGCCCACCGCTCAACGTGACGGACGAGGCTGCCTTTTTCGGGGAATTTGATCCGCCCAGTCTTGTGATCGATGAACGGGCTGGGTACTGGCATGTGAACTCTTCTGTCTCGGTGTGGAGCGGATAAAGCCGATCTCTGCGCTACCGACAACCCAAAGCTCAGAGACCACACCGGGGACTGAGCGAATTCGATTGACCAACGGCAGCGTACGCCTGCGGAGCGGCCTTACTCCGCGGCGCCGCGCTGACCGAGCCGAGATCGGCTCTCGCTCAACGCGGTCTCGATTTCCGACCAGGTCTGCTCGACGATCCGCGACGCCGGCTGCAGATCGACGATCCGCGAAGACACCTGACCGGTGTTCGCGACGCTGGCTTCCATGTCGCCGTCGAAGTACAGATCGGTGATCCGGCCCAGTAGCTGTACCTCGGGGTCGGCCGCTGCGACGCGGGCCGCGAGACCGGTTCGCAGCACCCGCATCGTCGGGTTGCCGGGAAGATCCAGCATGACGGTGCCGTCGTCGCCGGCCGCCATGATTGCGTCCTTGAAGTTGTGGTGCACGGCGGCTTCGTTGCTGGCGAGCATCCGAGTGCCCATCTGCACACCCTCGGCGCCCAGCACAACGGCGGCCGCGGCGGACCGGGCGTCGCAGATCCCGCCCGCCGCGATGATCGGGAGATCGACCCGGTCGGCCACCAGCGGAAGCAAGACCAGCGTCGACGCTCCGAGCGCCGACTTGAACCCGCCGCCTTCCACGCCCTCGACCACGAGCGCGTCGACGCCGGCATCCACGGCCTTCATCGCGCCCTTCAGCGATCCGACCACGTGCACGACGGTCATGCCCGCGTCATGCAACCGTGCCGTGAACAGGGCCGGATCACCGGCGGAGGTGAAGACGTGGCGTACCTCGGCGGCGGCCAACTCGTCGACGATCGACGGGTCACGTTTCCAGCCCTGGATCATCAGGTTGGCCGCGACCGGGCGGGCGGTGAGTTCGCGCACCCTGCGCAGGTCAGCGCGCCCCTCGGGGGTCAGGGTCTCGATCATGCCCAAGCCGCCACCCTCGGAGACGGCGGCGGCCAGTTCAGCCCTGGCGATGTACGTCATCGGCGCCTGGACCACGGGATACTGGACGCCCAGGAGCGCTTGGATGCGGTTGGTCACGCCCCTGATTCTCTGCTAGGCCTACCTCGGACCATGCGATGATGCCCGATATGTTCGACCGCTTGGGCTACGCACTTCTCGTCGCGGCTCCGATAGCCGTCGCTGCGCTGGGCGCGGCAACACCGGCCGGCGCGGATCCGGCCTGCCCACCCAGCGGGTGTCCCCACGGCCAGGCACACAGCCCGTCGTATCAGGACGGCTACAAAGCCGAACACGACTACTTCTCCACGCCGCAGAATCA
Source organism: uncultured Actinomycetota bacterium (assembly GCA_963741555.1). Lineage (GTDB taxonomy): Bacteria > Actinomycetota > Actinomycetes > Mycobacteriales > Mycobacteriaceae > Mycobacterium. Next base: position 126,426 of record CAVUIH010000002.1, read on the forward strand.
CGCCTACCTCGCGACCGAGATGAGGCAGGGGTATACGGCTGGGCTGGCGTGCCAAGTCGAGGTCGGTGGCGGCCCGCCGCCGGCGAACATGGCCGACTGGCTGGCCGGCTGCGTCGACGCCCTGCACGACTTGGGCTTCAAGCCTTGAGCACCCGCTCACAGGTACTGATCACCGCCGCAGAGTTGTCCCGCCTCATCGATGCCGGCGATCCGGTGACCATCCTCGATGTGCGCTGGCGGCTCGACGAGCCCCACGGTCAGGCGGCCTATCTGCAAGGCCACCTTCCGGGCGCGGTGTACGTGTCCCTTGAGGACGAGCTCAGCGACCACACCGTCACCGGACGTGGACGCCATCCGCTGCCGTCGGGTCGCAGTCTCGAAGCCGCCGCACGTCGCTGGGGCGTCCGCGAGCAGGTGCCCACCGTCGTCTACGACGACTCGAATCGCGCCGGGTCGTCGCGGGCCTGGTGGGTGCTGACCGCGGCCGGTGTCCGCGATGTCCACATCTTGGACGGCGGCCTGTCCGCCTGGCGGTCCGCCGGCGGCGGCGTGGACACCGGCCCGGTCACGCCACCGCCCGGCGATGTGACCGCGGCGCACGACGACCTGTACGCCGGCGCGCTGCCGACCCTGACCGCACAGCAGGTCAGCGACGTCGCGCTGCTCGACGCCCGCGCACCGGAACGCTTCCGCGGCGACGTCGAGCCGATCGATCCGGTGGCCGGACACATCCCCGGCGCGGCGAACCTGCCGAGCGGCAGCGTGCTCGCCGACGACGGGACGTTCCTGGCCGACGATGAGCTCGCGCGACTGCTCCCCGACCACGACGGGCAACTCGGCGCGTACTGCGGCTCGGGTGTGACGGCGAGCATCACGGTCGCCGCGCTCGCCACGATGGGTTACCACGCAGCGCTGTTCCCCGGCTCGTGGTCGGAGTGGAGTTCCGATCCCGATCGCGCCATTGCGCGCGGAGACGAATAACTCCGGTTCCGTCGAAGAGGTTTGTCATGTGCCGTCGACGGCAATGCGCCTTGAGAGGCAGGCGCTTAGGTCGACCTATGCGCTCGCCTAGGTCCTGTCGGTTCAGCCGAGAGCCGATGGGACCGTCCTTATGCCCGCATCCGCGCTGTGTCACTCTCTTAGTTGTAGTAACGTGCGGCTATGGATACTGACGTCTGGATCCTCGGCGGCTATCAGAGTGACTTCGCCCGCAACCTCACCCGTGAAGGCCTTGATTTCGCGGACCTGACCCGCGAGATCGTCGACGCCACCCTTGCCGCGGCCAAGGTCGACGCCGGCGACATCGGCGTCGTCCACGTCGCGAACGCATTCGGCGAGATGTTCGCCGAACAAGGTCACCTCGGCGCGATGCCGGCAACCGTCTGCGACGAGCTGTGGGACACGCCGGCGTCGCGGCACGAAGCCGCCTGCGCGTCGGGAAGCGTGGCGGCGTTGGCGGCGATGGCCGACCTCCGGTCCGGCAACTACGACACCGCGCTGGTCCTCGGCGTCGAACTCGAGAAGACGGTTCCCGGCGATACCGCGGCGCGTCATCTCGGCGCCGCGGCGTGGACGGGCCACGAAGGGGCCGACGCGAAATTCCTCTGGCCGTCGATGTTCGCCAAGGTCGCCGACGAATACGACCGTCGCTACGGCCTCGACGACAGCCATCTGCGCGCGATCGCACAGCTCAACTTCGCCAACGCGCGACGCAACCCCAACGCGCAGACCCGCGAATGGACTGTGCCGCAACCGATCAGCGACGACGACATGAACAACCCGCTCATCGAGGGCCGGCTGCGGCGCTTCGACTGCAGCCAAATGACCGATGGCGGAGCGGGAGTCGTCCTGGTCACCGACAGATATCTGCGCGAGCATCCCGACGCGGGACCGATCGCCCGCATCGCCGGCTGGGGTCACCGCACCGTCGGACTCGGTCTTCAGCAGAAGCTCGACCGAGCCGCCGACGACCCGTACGTGCTGCCGCATGTGCGCTCCGCGGTGCTCGACGCGCTACGACGCGCCAACGCGACCCTCGACGACATCCACGGCTTCGAAGTGCACGACTGCTTCAGCCCCAGCGAATATCTGGCCATCGACCACATCGGGCTGACCGGGCCGGGCGAATCGTGGAAGGCCATCGAACACGGCGAGATCGAGAACGGCGGACGGCTGCCGATCAACCCCAGCGGCGGGCTGATCGGCGGCGGCCATCCGGTCGGTGCGTCGGGGGTGCGCATGCTCGTCGACGCGGCCAAGCAGGTCAGCGGCGCCGCCGGCGATTACCAAGTCGAGGACGCCAAAACCTTTGGCACGCTGAACTTTGGCGGCAGCACGGCCACCACGGTCAGCTTCGTCGTCAGCACAACCGAAGGATCGTGACATGGACGTCGAAGTCGTCGGCAAATTCCTGTCGACCCTGCCCGAAGACGACGACCACCCGTACCGGACCGGTCCGTGGCGGCCGCAGACCAGCGAGTGGGACGCCGACGACCTGACGGTCGTGGAAGGCCGAGATTCCGCATGATCTCGACGGCGTCTATCTGCGCAACACCGAGAACCCGCTGCACCCGTCGCTGAAGACGTATCACCCGTTCGACGGTGACGGCATGGTGCACGTCGTCGGATTCCGCGACGGAAAAGCGTTCTACCGCAACCGGTTTGTCCGCACCGACGGATTTCTGGCTGAGAACGAGGCCGGCGAGGCGCTGTGGCCCGGGCTGGCCGAGCCGGTGCAACTGGCCAAACGCGAACACGGCTGGGGTGCCCGCACCCGGATGAAGGACGCGTCGAGCACCGACGTCATCGTCCACCGCGGCGTCGCGCTGACCAGCTTCTACCAGTGCGGCGATCTGTACCGCGTCGACCCGTTCTCGGCGAACACGCTGGGCAAGGAGACCTGGAACGGACACTTCCCGAGCGACTGGGGAGTCTCGGCGCACCCGAAGGTCGACGGTAAGACCGGCGAGCTGCTGTTCTTCAACTACAGCAAGCAGGCCCCGTACATGCACTACGGCGTCGTCGACGAGAACAACGAGTTGGCACACTACGTCGACATTCCGCTACCCGGACCACGGTTGCCGCACGACATGGCGTTCACCGAAAACTACGTCATACTCAACGATTTCCCGCTGTTCTGGGATCCGCAGCTGCTGGAGCACGACGTGCACTTGCCGCGGTTCTATCCCGACATGCCGTCACGTTTCGCGGTGCTGCCGCGCCGCGGCTGCACCGACCAGATCCGCTGGTTCGAGGCCGACCCGACGTTCGTGCTGCACTTCGTCAACGCCTACGAGGACGGCGACGAGATCGTGCTCGACGGATTCTTCGAAGGAGCACCCCAGCCACTCGACACCGGTGGAACCAACTGGGACAAGCTCTTTCGCTTCCTTGCGCTGGATCGTCTGCAGGCCCGGCTGCACCGGTGGCGGTTCAACCTGGTTACCGGCGCGGTCAAAGAAGAGCAATTGTCGGAGTCCATAACCGAATTCGGGGTGATGAACCCCGATTACGCGGCCGGCGACTATCGCTACGCCTATGCCGCCACCGGCAAGCCGGGCTGGTTCCTGTTCGACGGACTGGTCAAGCACGATCTGCGCACCGGAGGCGAGGAGCACTACCGGTTCGACGACGGCGTCTACGGCAGTGAAGCAGCGATGGCTCCGCGACCGGGCGCCACCGGCGAGGACGACGGCTACCTGATCACGCTGACCACCGACATGAACACCGACGCCTCCTACTGCCTGATCTTCGACGCGGCCAGCGTCGGCGAAGGGCCGGTGTGCAAACTGGCTCTGCCCGAACGGGTTTCCAGCGGCACCCACGCCACCTGGGCACCGGGCTCGGAGTTGCGTCGCTGGCACGAGGTCGACTCCCCCGCCGGCGCGATCGGGCTGTGAATGCCGACACCCTCGGCCGCGGCTGAGCCGACCACGCTGGCGCCCGGCGGCACCAACGCCGTCGGCCGGATCCTGGGTCTGCTCGGTGACGAGTGGACGCTGCTGATCATCCAGCAGGCCTTGTTGGGGGCGACCCGCTACGGCGAGTTCATGGAGCGCCTTCCCATCTCGAATTCGGTGCTCACCAAGCGGTTACGGGCGCTGACGGAGAACGGGCTGCTGGATCGGACGGCGTACCGGACCCGGCCGATGCGCGCCGAGTATCTGATCACCCAACGCGGACGGGCGCTGTGGCCGGTGCTGTTGTCGATCTGGGAGTGGGAACGACGATGGGTGCCCGACCAAGTCGATCACCTTCCGGGCATGCGCCACACGGCATGCGGCGCTGATTTCGCGCCGACGCTGAGCTGTCGATCGTGCGGCGAGGTGGTCACCGAGAAAGAGGTGACGGCGCGCTGGGGTCCCAGTGGGTCGTGGCCGCGCTCGGTGCCCGCGGCGGTCACCCGTCGCCGATCGGCGGGCGACAACAGCCGCGGTCAGGCCGGACTATTTCCCGAAACGATGAGCGTCTTCGGAAACCGTTGGGCGGCAGCACTGTTGGTGTGCGCCTTCCTGGGGACCAGCCGCTTCACCGACTTTCAGACACAGCTCGGGGCGCCGCCGTCGCTGCTGGCCGGCCGGCTGCAGACGTTCTGCGCCAACGGTGTGCTGCGCGTGTCGCGCCAAGCCGGCCAGGCGCGTGCCCGCTACCAGCTCACCGAGAAGGGCCGGGCGTTCTTCCCGGTCATCGTCACCGCGCTGCAGTGTGGCCAGCACTGGTTCCGCGCACCCGAGGGGCCGGCGGTGTTGCTCACTCATATCGGCTGCGGCACGCCGTTCGTCGGGCAATTGACCTGCGACCAGTGCGCCCAACCACTGACAGGCACCCAGGTCGTCGTCGACTAGCGGTTGCCGCGCAGCGACGATACCAATGCCCACATCGAACACAGCGTCGCAGCGGCGGCTGCGACGCCGCCGATATACAGACCGTAGGCAGCCGAGACCGGCGGCTTCACGTTGACGGCGTAGTAGCGCACCGTGAGCGCGACGACAACCAGCGAAACCGACAGCGCGACAACCGATGCCGACTTCGCCGACAGGCCTCTGCCCACCATCGCGCCGGCCACCAGCAGCGCCGAGGACAGCAACACGATCAGCTGACCCGGCCCGAATCCGTGCGGCAGGTGCAGGCTGCCGATGCTGCCGCCGATCGCGTTGGCCCAACCGCCACCGTTGACACCGGTCGTCAACCACGGCAGCCACGCGCTCACCGAGACCATCGCGGCGAACAGCGCAACCAGCCAACCGGGGCGTAGGCGGGACATACCGCGACAGTAGCGCGTCACCGAACGAGGCCGCGGTGTGGAAATAGGTCGTCCAGTGGTCCGGCGCCCCCGTCTCCGGCCGGTTGGCCATCAACCCCGCGACCGGATGGCCGCCTTTGGCGGCGTTGACGTATCCGCCGTATTCGGGTCCGGCGGACTCGAACGTCCAGCCGAACACCGTGCCGTAGAAGTCTTGGGCGCGTTCGACATCCGACGATGTCAGATCGAGCCAGCAGGGAGCGCCCAGCGGCGCGCCGTCACGGGTGGGCACGATGACCTCCTAGTGCGTGATGAGGCCCCGAAGCGGGGTTCACCGATACCGACCGTCGCCACGCCGGAAACTCATCGCGATGCCGCGATTTCGCCTCACGCGGGCGCGAACACCGTGACGAACTTGTTCAGCGACTCGTTGATGTCGCTGCGCAATGCGGCGGCGACGAGCATGCCGATGGGACCGAACAACGCCGGGCCCACCGAGGTGCACGTCGAAGCTGACAACCGAGTTCTTACTGTCGGAGTTTTCAGGGCCCTTGGGCTTGACCTTGGCCAGCAACTTGACCTTGACCCCGCCGACGCCGACCCCGTTGAGCGTCATCGACTCCGGCGGTTTGTAATGCACGATCGTCCATCGGATCCGGTTGGCCATGCCCTTGACTTCGAGAATCGACTCGATGACTGTGCCCTTCTCCAACTGCTCGGGCAGCGTGCTGCGCCACACCCGGTGGATGGTCAGCCATTCTTTGTAGCGGGAGAGATCAGACGCGTTCGCCCAAGCCTTTTCGGGTGGCAGCGGTACATCGATGGATCCGGAAAGTTTCGCCATGGGTGACTTCTACTGATCGTCCTTGGTGCCGTCGTCTAACGCGTTCTTCGCGGCCTCCTGCACCTTGCCGACGGTGTCTTTGTACTTGCCGTCGGTCTTGGAGTCGACGAACTCGCCCGCCTTGTCGATCGCGGAGCCGACCGTGTCGGCGTTCTGCGCCAACACCTCCTTGGCCTTGTCCAAGAATCCCATGTTGCGTCCTTCTTCTACGGCGGTGTGTGCTTAGGGTTATGACGACTGATCCGCGAGCCGCCACCACGGATCCGACTCGCTCACCGCCGTGGGGTCTATGCGCTCACCCGGCCTGGGGACCGCCACCTTCACGCCGGCGGGTCCGGCCGCGGCGAGCAGCCGCTCGATCGGTTCGGCCCACGGGTGCGGGGCCAGCCGGAACGTGCACCAGTGGATCGGCACCAGCAGTCCGCCGTTGACGTCGATGTGCGCCTGCACCGCGTCCTCGGGATTCATGTGAATGTCCGGCCAGACCTTGTTGTACGCGCCGACGGGCATCAGGGTCACGTCGAACGGTCCGTGATCGGTGCCGATATCGGCGAAGCTCTTGGTGTAGCCGGTGTCGCCGCCGAAGTACGCCCGGTGCGCCGGGCCGATGATCGCCCAGGACGCCCACAAGGTGGCGTTGCGGTTCAGGAACCGGCCGGAGAAGTGCCGGGCCGGGGTGCAGACCAGGGTGAGCTCGTCGACTTTCGCGTGCTCGTTCCAGTCGAGTTCGATGATGCGCTCGTCCGGGATGCCCCAATCACGAAGGTGCGCGCCAACTCCCAGCGGGACGACGAACGGCGCCCACTGGCTTCGGGCCAGCGCGATGATCGTGTCGATGTCGAGGTGGTCGTAATGGTCGTGGCTGATGACGATCGCGTCCAGCGCAGGCAGTGCTTCCAATGGCACCGGCGGCGGATGCATGCGCCCCGGGCCGATCACATGCGAGGGTGAACAGCGTTCGCTCCACACCGGGTCGGTCAGGACGCGGTATCCGTCGATCTCCAGCAGCGCGGTGGAGTGGCCGAACCAGCTGACCGCGATCTGGCCGGCGGGAGCGTCGAAGGCTCGCGGCTCGGGGGTGTCCAACGGAATCTCGGCCGCGGGCCGAGCTGGGTGCGGCTACTGATCAACTCCCACAGGATGTTTCGCTGTTCTTCGGTGTCGATGTTGAACGAGGCCGGTTCCAGGTTGACGAACACGCCGTCGCGGAAGTTCGGTGAGCGATCGGCGACCGCCCGAATGTCGCTCGGTTGAGCGCCGAGCGCGGCCGGCGCGCCGTGCAGCGCACGCAGCACCCACCCGCCCGTCGCGAGCGAGACCGTGCCGACAGCGAATCGCAGCGCCCCGCGCAACATCCGATCAGGCCCCCTGGAATTTCGGCGGTCGCTTCTCCACCCGTGCGACCTGCGCCTCGATGACGTCCTGACTGCCCCACGCCTTGTCGAACAGTTCCTTCTGCGCCGGCGATGGCTCTTCGATCGAGCCGTCGTCGTTGAGCACCCGCTTGGCGTGCTGCAGGGCCAGCGGGGCCAGGCCGGCGATCTCGGCGGCCCAGGCCTGCGCGTCGGCCAGCGTCCCGATCCGGTTGGCCATTCCGGTCTGCAGCGCGGTCTCGGCGGTCAGCTTCTCCGCGGTCAGTAGCATGGCCCGGGCACGGCCGTGTCCGACCAGCGACGACAGCCGATGGATGCTCCAGTTATCCAGTGCCAGACCGTATTTCGATGTCGGGAACTGGAAGAACGCTTCCGGCGACACCACCCGCAGGTCGCACTGCATCGCCAGCTGCAGACCCGCGCCGATCGCGGGCCCGTTGATCGCGCCGACCACCGGAATCGGTGCCGCGTCCAACGCCTTGTGCAGTTCGACCAGCCGGTCGGGATAGTCGGCGGCGAACGCGTCACCGCTGAGGTCGGCGCCCGCGCAGAACACGGTGCCCTGCCCGGTCAACACGACGACCCGGACATCCTCCCCCGCGGCCTTCTCCACCGACTCGCGCAACTCCTCGACCAGCTGGGAGTTGAGCGCATTGCGTCGTTCGGGACGTTGCAACTCAATGGTCAAGACGTCTTCGACGCGGGTGAGACCGATCATGGAGGCCCAGCTTAGTTCGGCGACGATGCGGGCCGGCACGGCCCGAGGAGAAGCCGGACCTAGCTGAGCGTTTCCGGGGCTATCGAATCGGCGGTATCAAGACCGTTCCCATCGGCTGTAAGACCTGACAGGATGCTTCACCGTGACAAGGCCAAACTTCCTGGTGATCGTGGCGGACGACCTCGGGTTCTCCGATATCGGCGCCTTCGGCGGCGAGATCGAGACCCCCAACCTGGACCGGCTGGCCCACGCCGGGATCCGGCTGACCGATTTCCACTCCGCACCCGCCTGTTCACCGACTCGGTCGATGCTGCTGACCGGAACCGATCACCACATCGCCGGCATCGGCACCATGCTCGAGGTTGCTCCGCAGTTCCGCGGACAGCCCGGCTACGAGGGATACCTCAACGACCGGGTGGTCGCCTTGCCCGAGCTGCTGCGCGACGCCGGGTACCTGACGCTAATGGCCGGCAAGTGGCATCTGGGCAACACCATCGACACATCGCCGTGGTCCCGTGGATTCGACCGGTCGTTCGCGCTATTGCCGGGCGGCGCAAGCCATTACAGCAACGTACCGGGCGACTTCATACCGATGATGTCGCGGTACACCGAGGACGACCAGTTCGTCACCGTTCCAGACGACTTCTATTCGTCGGACTTCTACGCCGACACGCTGCTGAGGTACTTCCGCGAACGCAACGACTCCGAACGGCCGTTCTTCGCCTACCTGCCGTTCCAGGCGCCGCACTGGCCGCTGCAGGCGCCGGAGGACACCATCGCGAAATACCGCGGTCGCTACGACGCCGGACCGGACGCGCTGCGCGAGCAGCGACTGGCCGCGCTCAAAAAGCTCGGACTGTGCCCACCCGACGTCGTCGCGCACCCGGTGGTCGCCGATGGCGAACCGGAGTGGGCCGGCATGAGCGCCGAGCAGCGGGCCCTGTCGGCCCGTGCCATGGAGGTCTACGCGGCCATGGTTGACCGGATGGATCACAACATCGGCAAAGTCATCGACTACCTCACCGATACCGGCGAGCTCGAGAACACCGTTGTGATCTTCCTGTCGGACAACGGCGCCGAGGGAGCGATCCTCGAGTCGCTGCCGATCCTCGGCGGCGCGATCGCCGCCGAGATCGAGAAGAACTGGGACAACAGCCTCGACAACGCCGGAGCGTCCAACTCGTTCATCTGGTACGGCCCCCGCTGGGCGCAGGCCGCCACGGCGCCGTCCCGCCTGCACAAGGCGTTCACCACCGAGGGCGGCATCCGGGTCGTCGGCTTCGTCACCTGGCCGGGCTTCGACCGGCAGCATCAGGTCGGCACCGCGTTCAGCACGGTCATGGACATCGCGCCGACCGTGCTCGACCTCGCCGGGGTGGCACATCCGGGCACCGAATACCGCGGCCGTGAAGTGGCGCCGGTGCGCGGCCGGTCGCTGTTGCCGTATCTGTCCGGCGACGCCGAGTCGGTGCACGACGAGGTCACCGGAACCGGGTGGGAGTTGTTCGGCCGCCGCGCCATTCGCCAAGGCGACTGGAAAGCGTTACACCTGCCCGAGCCGTACGGCCCGGGTGACTGGCAGCTCTACGACCTGTCCACCGACCCCGGCGAAATCGAGGACCTCGCCTCGTCGCGGCCCGACAAGCTGGCCGAGCTGCTGGTGCTGTGGGATCGCTACGTCGAAGACACCGGCGTCATCCTGGATCTCGCGCAAGGCTGATATGTAGCCTCAGCCGGGTGAGCCGGATCGGGACCGACGAACTGCGCGACGCGGTGCTCGACGACGGATCATTCGTCAGCTGGGACACCACGCCCATCGCCGTATCGACGAGCGAGACCTACACCCGCGAACTGGCCGAGGCGCACGCCGCCAGCGGCCGCGACGAGTCGGTGCTGACCGGCGAGGGCCGGGTGTTCGGACGCCGGGTGGCGGTGGTGGTTTGCGAGTTCGACTTCCTCGCCGGCTCGATCGGTGTCGCCGCGGCCGAGCGGATCACCGCGGCCGTGCAGCGCGCTACCGCCGAGCGGCTGCCGCTGCTGGCGTCGCCGTGTTCGGGCGGCACCCGGATGCAAGAGGGCACCGTGGCGTTTCTGCAGATGGTCAAGATCGCCGCGGCGGTCGCTCTGCATAAGGAAGCACACCTGCCGTATCTGGTGTATTTGCGCCACCCGACCACTGGCGGGGTGTTCGCGTCGTGGGGCTCGCTGGGCCACGTCACCTTCGCGCAGCCGGGCGCCCTGATCGGCTTTCTGGGGCCGCGGGTGTACGAGCAGCTCTACGGCGAACCGTTCCCGCCCGACGTGCAGACCGCCGAGAATCTGCAGCGCTACGGGGTGGTCGACGCCGTCGTACCGCTCGGCGAACTGCGCGGCATCCTCGACCGGGCCCTGACCGTCGTCGCGGACGACGCGGGCCCTGCGCCGGAGCCGCCAGGAACTCTGCGCCGCTCCTCTCCCCGCAAGCGGGAGGTGCCCCCACACGCTTTCTCGCTCTATCGTCGCCGGGGGCCGCTGCCGGACGTCCGGCATGGGAATCCGTGCTGGCCTCGCGGCGACCGGACCGGCCCGGCGTCGCAACATCTGCTGCGGTACGGCTGCACCGACCAGGTGTTGCTGTCGGGCACCGGGCAGGGCGAAGCCGCGACGATGCTGCTGGCGCTGGCACGGTTCGCCGGCCAGCCCGCGGTGCTGCTCGGCCAACAGCGCGTCGTCGGCGGACTCGTCGGACCGGCCGCGTTGCGCGAGGCGCGCCGCGGTATGACGTTGGCGGCCGGTTTGCGGCTGCCGCTGGTGCTGGTCATCGACACCGCCGGCCCGGCGTTGTCAGCCGAGGCCGAGCAGGGCGGGCTGGCCGGCCAGATCGCGCACTGCCTGGCCGAGCTGGTCACCCTGGACACCCCGACCGTGTCGGTGCTGCTCGGTCAGGGCAGCGGCGGGCCCGCGCTGGCAATGGTGCCTGCCGACCGAGTACTGGCCGCGCTGCACGGGTGGCTGGCGCCGCTGCCGCCCGAAGGCGCCAGCGCGATCGTGTTCCGCGACACCGCACATGCTCCCGAGCTGTCTGCCGAACAAGGCATCCGGTCGGTCGAGCTGTTGGCATCCGGCATCGTCGACGCCGTCGTGCCTGAGCACCCGGATGCCGCCGACGAGCCTGTCGAGTTCTCCGAACGGCTGTCCGCGGCGATCGCGGTCGAACTGCACGCGCTGCGCGCGATGCCCGACCGGATGGCGACCCGGTTACGGCGTTACCGCAACATCGGGCTTCGCTGAAGTCGCCGCGCCGGGTTCGCTCCGAGGGCTGTTCCCACAGCTAAGCGGGATAATCAGGCATCATGGGCGACATGGACGCTGCTGGGACTTCGCCCCGGGTATTAGTTGTCGACGACGACTCCGACGTGCTTGCCTCGTTGGAACGCGGACTGCGGTTGTCCGGCTTCGAGGTGTCGACCGCCGTCGACGGCGCCGAGGCGTTGCGCAGCGCCACCGAAACCCGGCCCGACGCGATCGTGCTCGACATCAACATGCCGGTGCTCGACGGCGTCAGCGTGGTGACGGCGCTGCGCGCGATGGACAACGACGTCCCGGTCTGCGTGCTGTCGGCGCGCAGCTCGGTCGACGACCGGGTGGCCGGTCTGGAGGCAGGCGCCGACGACTACCTGGTCAAGCCGTTCGTGCTGGCCGAGTTGGTCGCGCGGGTGCGTGCACTGCTGCGTCGCCGCGGAGCCACCGCAACGTCGTCGTCAGAAACCATCGCCGTCGGACCGCTGGAGGTCGACATCCCGGGCCGTCGCGCTCGGGTGAACGGCGTCGACGTCGACCTGACCAAGCGCGAGTTCGACCTGTTGGCGGTGCTGGCCGAGCACAAGACCGCGGTGCTGTCCCGCGCGCAGCTCCTGGAACTGGTCTGGGGCTACGACTTCGCCGCCGACACCAACGTCGTCGACGTGTTCATCGGCTACCTGCGCCGCAAGCTGGAAGCCAACGGCGGCCCCCGGCTGCTGCACACCGTGCGTGGCGTGGGGTTCGTGCTGCGCATGCAGTGACGGGAGGCGAACATGAATTTCTTGTCTAGAATTCTGACCCGGACCCCGTCGCTGCGGGCCCGGGTGGTGGTGGCGACGGCCATCGGTGCGGCGATTCCGGTGCTCATCGTCGGTGTGGTCGTCTGGGTCGGCATCACCAACGACCGCAAGGAGCGGTTGGACCGCCGTCTTGACGAGGCGGCCGGTTTCGCGATCCCGTTCCTGCCCCGTGGCCTCGGCCAGATTCCCAAGTCCCCCAGCGACCAGGACGCGGTCATCACCGTGCGCCACGTCAACGGCGAGGTCACCTCCAATACGACGGTCACGCTGCCTGAGCTGCCCGCCGGCTATGCCGACACCTACGTCAACGGGGTGCGCTACCGGGTGCGCACGGTGAATATCCCTGCGCCGCATCCGATGTTGGTGGCAGTCGGCGCGACCTATGACGCCACCATCGCCGACACCAACAATCTGCACCGACGAGTGATCTTGATATGTCTGTTCTCGATCGGCGCGGCGGCCGTATTCGCATGGGTGTTGGCCACTTTCGCGGTGCGACCGTTCAAACGGCTGGCGCAGCAGACCAGGGCGATCGACGTGGGCGACGAGCGGCCACAGGTCCAGGTGCGCGGCGCCAGCGAGGCCGTGGAGATCGCCGAAGCCATGCGAGGCATGCTGCAACGAATTTGGGACGAGCAGAACAGAACGATCGAGGCGCTGGCCTCGGCTCGAGACTTCGCCGCAGTGTCCTCGCACGAGTTGCGCACGCCGCTGACCGCGATGCGCACCAACCTGGAAGTGCTGTCCACCCTTGAACTTCCGGACGAGCAGCGTAAAGAGGTGCTGCACGACGTGATCCGCACCCAGTCCCGCATCGAGGCAACATTGTCGGCGCTGGAACGGCTGGCCCAAGGCGAGCTGTCGACATCGGAAGACCATGTGCCCGTCGACATCACCGAACTGCTGGACCGCGCCGCGCACGACGCCATGCGGATCTACCCCGACTTGGATGTGTCCCTGGCGCCGTCGCCGACCTGCATCATCGTCGGGCTGCCCGCCGGGCTTCGCCTTGCCGTGGACAACGCGATCGCCAACGCCGTCAAACACGGTGGGGCCACCCGCGTCCAACTATCGGCGGTCAGCTCGCGGGCCGGCGTCGAGATCGCCATCGACGACAACGGCTGCGGGCTGCCCGAAGAGGAACGCCAAATCGTGTTCGAGCGGTTCTCCCGCGGCTCGACCGCGTCGCATTCGGGCTCCGGGCTGGGCCTGGCTTTGGTGGCCCAGCAGGCGCATCTGCACGGCGGCACCGCCGCCCTGGAAAACAGCCCGATGGGCGGGCTCCGCCTGTTGCTCGAGCTGCCCCCGCCGCGCTGAAGCGCTACCGAGTGTTCAGCAGGTCGATTACGAAAATCAGTGTCTTACCGGACAATTGGTGACCTGAGCCGGCCGGCCCGTACGCCTGCTCCGGCGGGATGATGAGTTGGCGACGACCCCCGACCTTCATGCCGGGAATGCCATCCTGCCAGCCCTGGATCAGGCCTTGCAACGGGAACGCGATCGGCTGGCCGCGACCCCACGAGCTGTCGAATTCTTCGCCGCTGTCGTAGTCGACGCCGACGTAGTGCACCTCGACGGTGCCGCCGGGCACCGCTTCGGGTCCTTCGCCGACCACCAGGTCTTCGACGACGAGTTGTGCGGGAGCTGGGCCACTGGGAAATTCGATCTCAGGTTTGCTTGACACGGAAAAGACCCTAGTCGGGCACACTTGACGCGTGGAAGGGAACCAGACATGACCGACCAAGACGCCCTGTCGCGTATCAACGAGCTCGTCGCCGACGAGAAGGCGCTCCGAGAGCAGTTACAGCACCACGAAATCAGCGAATCCGAGGAGCACAAGCGGCTGCGCCAGCTCGAGGTCCAGCTCGACCAGTGCTGGGACTTGCTTCGGCAGCGCCGCGCTCTGCGTGAGACCGGCGGCGACCCCGGCGACGCCGAGGTGCGGCCCCCCGACGAGGTCGAGGGCTACCTGGGCTGAGGAGGTGACTGCCGACCCGCGTGATGTCGACGCCGTCATCGTGGGTGGCGGGCACAACGGTCTGGTCGCCGCCGCATATCTCGCGCGGGCCGGTTTGCGAGTCCAGCTGCTGGAACGACTGGAACGGGTCGGCGGCGCGGCGGTGTCGGCGCAGATCTTCGACGGCGTCGATGCCCGGCTGTCGCGGTACTCCTACCTGGTGAGCCTGTTGCCGTCGCGCATCGTCGACGACTTGGGCGCGACGATCAGGCTGGCCCGGCGGGCGTATTCGTCGTACACCCCTGACCCGGCGACCGCGGGACGCACCGGCCTGCTGGTCGGGCCGCATAGCACCTTTGGTGCCATCGGCGCCCGGGGCGACGAGGCCGCCTTCACCGAGTTCTACCGGCGCTGCCGGCTGGTGACCGGCCGACTCTGGCCCACGCTGTTGGAACCGCTGCGCAGCCGCGAGCAGGCCCGCGCGCACGTCACCGGCGGCGGTGCCGAGGCGGACGCGGCGTGGCGGACGATGGTCGAGCAGCCGATCGGTGCGGCGATCACCGCGGCGCTGGGCAACGATCTGGTCCGCGGCGTCGTCGCGACCGACGCACTGATCGGCACCTTCGCCCGGCTCGACGATCCGTCGCTGCAGCAGAACGTGTGTTTCCTGTATCACCTGCTCGGCGGCGGCGTCGGCGACTGGCATGTCCCGATCGGAGGCATGGGCGCCGTCAGTACAGCCCTGGCTACAGCGGCGAATGGCGCCGAAATCATCACCGGCGCGGATGTTTTCGCCGTCGACCCGAACGGCGAAGTGCGCTACCGCCGGCACGACGACGAGCATGTGGTGCGCGGCCGATTCGTGTTGGCCGGGGTCACGCCCGCGACGCTGTCCGGACTGCTGGGTGAACCGGTGCCGACGGCCGCCCCGGGCGCTCAGGTCAAGGTGAACATGGTGTTGAAGCGGCTGCCGCGACTACGCGACAACGGTGTGACGGCCGAGCAGGCGTTCGGCGGAACGCTGCACGTCAACGAGACCTGGACGCAGTTGGACGCGGCGTATTCGCAGGCCGCCGCGCGGGTGCTACCGGATCCGCTGCCGTGCGAGATCTACTGTCATTCGCTGACCGACCCGAGCATCGTCTCACCCGCCCTGCGCGAGTCCGGCGCCCACACGTTGACGGTGTTCGGTCTGCACACGCCGCATCCCGCATTCGGCGCCGCGCATGACGCGCTCACCGACGCCGTGCTGTCATCGCTGAATTCTGTTCTCGCCGAACCGATTCAGGATGTCGTGATGATCGATGCAAACGGGCTGCCCTGCATCGAGACGACGACCACCCTGGATTTGGAGCAGCGGCTGGGCATGACCGGCGGCAACATCTTTCACGGCGGCTTGTGCTGGCCGTTCGCCGACGACGGCGAGCCGTTGGACACCCCGGCGCGGCGATGGGGCGTGGCCACCGCGCACGATCGAATACTGCTGTGCGGATCGGGTGCGCGACGCGGTGGAGCGGTCTCCGGTATCGGCGGTCACAACGCCGCCATGGCGGTACTGGAGGGCTAGCGAGCGTCGATGGTGGTGTAGTCGCGCTCGGTGTAGCCGGTGTAGATCTGGCGCGGACGGCCGATTTTGCTGTCGCCCTCGTCATGCATCTCCCGCCAGTGCGCGATCCAGCCGGGCAACCGGCCCAGCGCGAACAGCACGGTGAACATCCGGGTGGGGAAGCCGAGCGCCCGGTAGATCAGCCCGGTGTAGAAGTCGACGTTGGGGTAGAGCTTGCGCTCGATGAAGTAGTCGTCGGTGAGCGCTGCCTCTTCGAGTTGCTTGGCGATGTCCAGCAGGTCGTCGTCGCCGCCGAGCTTGGCCAGGATCTTGTCGGCCTGCTCCTTGACGATGCGCGCGCGGGGGTCGTAGTTCTTGTAGACCCGGTGGCCGAAGCCCATCAGCTTGACGCCTTCTTCGCGGTTCTTCACCTTGCGGACGAATTCGCTGACGTCGTCGTCGCTTTCGCGGATCTTCTCGAGCATCTCGAGCACCGCCTGGTTGGCCCCGCCGTGCAGCGGGCCCCAGAGCGCGTTGATGCCGCCGGAAATCGAGGTGAACAAGTTCGCCTGCGACGACCCTACGAGACGCACCGTCGATGTCGAACAGTTCTGCTCGTGGTCGGCGTGCAGGATGAGCAGCATGTCCAGCGCCCGGACGATCTCGGGATCGACGTCGTAGGGCTCGGCGGGCAGGCCGAACGTCATCCGCAGGAAGTTCTCCACCAGCGTCAGCGAGTTGTCCGGGTAGAGGAACGGCTGGCCGACCGACTTCTTGTAGGCGTAAGCCGCGATGGTGGGCAGCTTGGCCAGCAGCCGGATCGTGGACAGCTCGACCTGCTCGGTGTCGTGGGGCTCCAGCGAGTCCGGGTAGTACGCCGACAGCGCGTTGACCGCGCTGGACAGCACCGGCATCGGGTGGGCGTTGCGGGGGAAGCCGTCGAAGAACCGCTTCAGGTCCTCGTGCAGCATGGTGTGCAGCTGGATCTGCCGGGTGAAATCCGCGAGTTGCTCGGTGGTCGGCAGCTCGCCGTAGATGAGCAGGTAGCTCACTTCGATGAACGTCGACTTCTCGGCAAGCTGATCGATCGGGATGCCGCGGTAGCGCAGGATGCCCGCGTCGCCGTCGATGTAGGTGATGGCGCTCTTGGTGGAGGCCGTGTTGACGAAGCCGTTGTCGAACGTCGTATAGCCGGTCTTGGCCAGCAGCGGGCCGAGCGCGATGCCATCGGCCCCCTCGGTCGCGTGGACGATGTTGAGATCTAACTCACCACCCGGGTACTTGAGAGTGGCGGTCTCGTCGGTTGCGGCCACGGGAACCCCTTTGCGGTCTCGGCTGATGCTGGCCCTACAAGAATGCGTATAAGTGAAGGTAGTCGTTATCCAGGCGGCGCGCCTGCGCGGGGGCAATGTCCCCTCTCGGGGGCTGTGGGCCCACCGCCCGGCGCATCGTACCGCGCTAGTTTAAAGGCCTGACTTCTCGTCGCGCCGCCGGTAATGCGCATTGTCACCGGGCTAAGGTTGCAGGCGTTCGATCCGTCCGTCGATGACACGAATCCTGTTGTGTAAGCGGTCTTCTCGCCCCTGCCAGAACTCGACTTCGGCGGCCGCGATGCGATAACCGCCCCAGTTCGGCGGCACGGGGACCTGCTCGGAGTCGGCGAACCGGGCCGTCACCTCGGCGAGCTGATCGACCAGCGCTGCGCGGGAGGCGATCGGGTGTGACTGACGCGACGCCCACGCGCCCAGCTGCGAGCCCCGCGGCCGCTTCGACCAGTAGCTCTCGGTGGCCTGCGGGTCGACCTTGGTCACCGGACCGCGGATGTGGACCTGCCGGTTCAGCAGGTACCAGGGGAAGGTCGCCGACGCATACGGCGTCGCCGCCAGCTCGTCGCCCTTGGCCGAGTCGTAGTTGCTGAAAAAGGTGATGCCGGCCTCGTCGACGCCCTTGCACAGCACCGACCGGCTCACCGGCCGCCCGTCCTTGACGGTCGCCAACACCATCGCGTTGGGTTCGGCGACGCCCGCGCGTTCGGCGTCGGAAATCCAGCTGCGCAACAACGCCAGCCAACCGTCGTCGAGCCAGTCGATGTCGAGGTCGGGACTGCCGTCCTTCTCCGTCGAGCCGTACTCCGTCCGCATCGTCGCCAGGTGATCGTCGTCTGGTCGCGCCATCGCGCCCACGCTACTCCGGGGAGTTAGTTACCGACCGGTAGCGATCGATTGGGGGTCGCGTGGGAGAATTCGGCCATGACTGTCATCTCGGACAAGGTCCCGGAGAATTTCGTTGCCGGACTCGAGGGCGTGGTGGCGTTCACCACCGAGATCGCCGAGCCCGACAAGGACGGTGGTGCCCTGCGCTACCGCGGTGTCGACATCGAAGATCTGGTCGGTCAGCGCGTCACATTCGGCGACGTCTGGGCTTTGCTGGTCGACGGAAAATTCGGCCGCGGGTTGCCGCCCGCCGAGCCGTTTCCGCTGCCCATCCACAGCGGCGACGTCCGCGTCGACGTCCAGGCCGGCCTGGCGATGCTGGCGCCGATCTGGGGTTACCAGCCGCTGCTCGACATCGACGATGCCACCGCCCGCGAGCAGTTGGCCCGAGCCTCGGTGATGGCGCTGTCCTACGTCGCCCAATCGGCCCGGGGCATCTACCATCCCGCGGTTCCACAGCGGACCATCGATGAATGCTCAACGGTCACAGCACGTTTCATGACCCGCTGGCAGGGTGAGCCGGATCCCAAGCATGTCGAGGCCGTAGACGCATACTGGGTTTCGGCCGCCGAGCACGGAATGAACGCATCGACCTTCACCGCCCGGGTGATCGCGTCCACCGGCGCCGACGTCGCCGCGTCGCTGTCGGGGGCGGTCGGGGCGATGAGTGGCCCGCTGCACGGCGGCGCGCCGGCCCGGGTGCTGCCGATGCTCGAAGAGGTCGAGCGCACCGACGACGCGCGCGGTCTGGTCAAGGGGATCCTCGACCGCGGCGACAAGCTGATGGGCTTCGGTCACCGCGTCTACCGCGCCGAGGATCCGCGGGCACGCGTGCTGCGCGCGACCGCCAAACGGCTGGGTGCACCGCGCTACGACGTTGCCCTGGCCGTCGAGCAGGCCGCGCTCGCGGAGCTGCGGGAGCGACGTCCGGACCGGGCGATCGAGACCAACGTCGAATTCTGGGCCGCGGTCATCCTGGACTTCGCCGAGGTTCCGGCCAGGATGATGCCGGCGATGTTCACCTGCGGACGCACCGCCGGGTGGTGCGCTCACATCCTGGAGCAGAAGCGACTGGGCAAGCTGGTTCGCCCGGCCGCCATCTACGTCGGCCCCGGGCCACGCAGCCCGGAGTCCGTCGAAGGCTGGGATCGGCTTCAGCAGGCCTGACGCCGCGCGCGGTGTCGGTGGCCGGTGATGAGATTTCATCGCGGCCGGAGTCATATACATATGCCCGACCGACTCATCCGCAGCCACCAAGGAGGCCACCATGGCGATTCCCGTCGAACCCGCACTGTCCCCGCACCTGACCGTCGACGACGCCGCCGCGGCGATCGACTTCTACGTCAAGGCTTTTGACGCCGTCGAACTCGGGCGGGTGCCCCGGCCCGACGGCAAACTCGTCCACGCCGCGGTGCGCATCAACGGCTTCTTGGTGATGCTCAACGACGACTTCCCGGAGATGTCCGACGGCAAGTCGATGACTCCGACAGCGCTAGGCGGAACCCCGGTCACCATGCATTTGACGGTGACCGACGTCGACGCCAAGTTCCAGCGGGCACTCGACGCGGGCGCCACCGTCGTCATGCCGCTCGACGAGCAGTTCTGGGGCGACCGCTACGGCATGGTTGAAGACCCGTTCGGTCACCGCTGGTCGCTCGGTCAGCCCGTGCGTGAAGTCAGCTACGACAAGATCGCCGCGGCAATGAGCGAGGCAGGCTAGGCGAACTCGCGCAGTCGGTCGGCGAGCCGGTGCCGCAGTGAGGGTGCCGGCGCGGCGGCCGCGACGTCGAGCATGTCGTCGATCGAGGTGAACTTGTTGCGCGGACGGTCGTCGACGGCGCCGCGGGCCACTTCGGCGGCGTCGATGGCACGCCAGCCGTCGGCGTCAACGACGTCGGGCTGACGCGAGCGGACGAGTTTGTCCAATGCCGACGATTTGCCGCCGGGTGCACGCAAATCGCCGGCATTGAAGTCGTCGACCAGCCGCTGCACCGTCTGTGCCGCGCACGATTTGTTGGTGCCGATGAAGCCCGTCGGCCCGCGTTTGATCCACCCCGCCACATACGCCCCGGGTACGGGTTGGCCGGAGTCCGAATCCACGACGCGGCCGCCGTTGTTGGGCACCACGCCCGCTTCCTCATCGAACGGTAGGTCTTTGATTGCCTTGCCGTGGTAGCCAATCGACGTCAACACCAGGCCGGCGTCGAGCTGCTGCACCTCGTCGGTGCCGGTGACCTCGAACAGCATCCCGGTGGCTCGCTGCTCGCCCACGATGCGCTTGGGCGTCAGGTTGTAGGCCAGCCGGATCCGCGGCCGGGGCGACGCTGCCGGCGCCGAGGCGTCGCCGAGTGTGCTCAACACCTCGAGCTTCTGCCTGGTCAAGGTGTCCGAGACGGTGGCAAGGTCGCTGCGTACCGCCTCGCGGTCGACGGCCGCGAGCACCACCTCTGCGGTGGTCGTCAGCCCGATCAACTCGGGCAGCGTGAAAGCCGAATGCGCCGGTCCACGCCGAGCGGCGATCACCACTTCCCGCACCTGCGAGGCGCGCAGTGCGGTCAACGCATGATCGGCGATGTCGGTGTGCGCGAGCTTGTCGGGGTCTGCGGTGAGCACGCGGGCCACGTCGAAGGCGACGTTGCCGTTGCCAACGACGATGACCCGCTCATGGCTGAAATCGACTGGCAGATCATTGAAGTCGGGGTGACCGTTGATCCAGGCCACCAACTCGGTGGCGGTACCGGTACCGGGCAGATCCATCCCGTCGATGTCCAGCCGTCGGTCGTTGGGCGCGCCGCTGGCATAGATGACCGCGTGATGGTGGGCCAGCAAGTCGGCGTGGCTCAGGTGGTTGCCGACCTCGACGTTGAGGAAGAACCGGAATTCGCGGCGACGGGCGATCCGATCGAAAAGCTCGGTGACCCGCTTGGTGGTCTGGTGATCCGGGGCGACCCCGGCGCGCACCAATCCATAAGGGGAGGGCAGCTTTTCGAAGACGTTGACCCGGACGCCCTGCTGGGTGAGGAGTTCATCGGCGGCGTACATCGCGGCCGGCCCGGATCCCACGATGGCCACCATCAGCGGGCCGCCGTGGTGTGCGTGCACCTCCGGCGCCGGAATCACCGGCGCCAGTTTGGATGTCGGCGGCAGCTTCTCACCGGCCGGGCGGGCCGGGGAGTAGAAGAGACGCGTTCAGCGCGATGAACGGTTGCTGTTCGGGCGTCAGCCGGGCGTCGGGCGCGATCGCGCCCACCGGACAGGCGCTCACACAGGCCCCACAATCCACGCAAGCGACCGGATCGATGTACAGCATCTCGGCGTGCGCGAAGCCCGGCTCGTCCGGCGACGGGTGGATGCAATTGACCGGGCAGGCGTAAACACAGGACCCGTCGCTACAGCACGACTGGGTAATAACGTGCGGCATGTAGAGAGTTCTCTAGGCCGCGACGACGAGGTGCTCGCGCTGTGGCTCGCTGCGGTAGCGCGACGGCTTGCCGTCGATCTTGCAGATTCGCCAGATCAGCTTGGCCAGCGGGTTCATCAAACCGGTGTCGCGGCACAACATCCGGACATCACCGAACATGTCACGCAACATCTGGCGCGATTCCGGCGATTTGAAGAACACCTCTTTACGGACCTGACGCGGGATGTCGAACTCGCGCCAGAAAGCCTTGGGCGGCACCACGATCGCCGAACACAAGATCCGCATCGTCAGCGGCACGAAGAGCGACAGCCAGAAACGCTTGCGTCGCGGCAGTTCCGGCACCCGCTTACGCAGGTACTCGTGTGCGAAGGAGATGTGGCGAGCCTCCTCGGCCACATGAATGGCCATCACCCGCTCCATGATCGGGTGCAGTTCCTTGCCCTCACGCAACACGTTCTTCTGCGTGTGGTCGATCGGCTCTTCGCCGGCCAGGATGCCGAACCAGAACGGAATCGGCAACGGTCCGGCCACCAACGGGATGGCCGGCTGGATCCACTTCAGCAGTCGTGGCATGCCGGGAACGTCGCGGCCGATGTGGTTCACCATCTCCTGGAACATCATGGTGTGGTTGCACTCTTCGACGGCTTCGTGCAGGCAGTACCGGTATTCCGGTGAACCGTTGGGCACCCAGAACGCGTACTCCATCAGCCCGCGGATCAGGATCGACTCGAAGTGCAGACCGACCTTGGCCACGTTGGCCTGACGCCACATGCCGATCTGGATCTGACGGTCTTGCGGCTGCGACTGGTACCAGGGGTGTCGGCCCAGCGGGTCGGTCTTCGGCAGTATCCAGCGCGGGTCGTTGTCAATGACTTCGAACTCGGGTGAGTCCCAATCGATGTCGGTGTACGGGTTGAAGTTGCGACGCACTGACCCCTCGGACAGCGTGTTCAGCATCTCGACGTACTTCGGGTCGTCCAGGACATCCATGTTGCGGCGCCAGCGGCGCACGATCTTCGTCCGAGCCCGCTTCTGGGCCGTCCCTGCCTGGGCCATTACTTAGCCTCCCCAACGAGGTTTACATTTGGACGTGCTATGTCCAAGACAGTACCGGAGGTATCGCAAACTTACTAGCCCTCTCCCGCGGTGTGGTTGAGGCCGGGAACATCTGTTTTGGTGTGGTCTGGCTCACACAATGGCGGGCATTAGCCTGGTGATCATGGCTGAGGCACTGACGATCCCCGACGGCATCAAACCCAGCGACGGACGCTTCGGGTCCGGCCCTCCAAGGTCCGGCCCGAGCAGTTGCAAGCCCTGTCGACCACCGCCGCCCCGCTGTTCGGCACGTCGCATCGCCAGGCCCCGGTCAAGGACTTGGTAGGCCGGGTGCGCAGTGGGCTGCGGGAGTTCTTCTCGGTGCCCGACGGCTACGAGGTGGTGCTGGGCAATGGCGGAGCGACGGCGTTCTGGGATGCCGCGGCGTTCGGCCTGATCGACAAGCGGTCACTTCACCTGAGCTACGGCGAATTCAGCGCGAAGTTCGCCTCCGCGGTCGCCAAGAACCCGTTCGTCGGCGACCCGATCATCGTCAAAGCCGAGCCCGGCAGCGCGCCCGACCCACAGAGCGACCCGTCGGTCGACGTGATCGCCTGGGCGCACAACGAAACCTCGACGGGCGTCGCGGTGCCGGTCACACGACCGGCCGGCTCCGGCGACGCGCTGGTCGTCATCGACGCCACCTCCGGCGCCGGCGGTCTGCCAGTCGACATCGCCGACACCGACGCCTATTACTTCGCGCCGCAGAAGAACTTCGCCAGCGACGGCGGCTTGTGGCTGGCGATTCTGAGCCCGGCCGCGCTGAACCGGATCAACGCCATCGCCGAGTCCGGCCGCTGGGTGCCCGATTTCTTGTCGCTGCCGATCGCGGTGGACAACAGCCTGAAGAACCAGACCTACAACACCCCCGCCATCGCGACGCTGGTGCTGCTGGCCGAGCAGCTCAACTGGCTCAATGGCAACGGCGGGCTGGACTGGGCGGTCAAGCGCACCGCCGACTCGTCGCAGCGGTTGTACACGCTGGGCGGCCAGGACCGGGAGTACACGACGCCGTTCGTCGCCGACCCGAAGTTGCGCTCCCAGGTGGTGGGCACCATCGACTTCAACGACGACGTCGACGCCGCAGCGGTGGCCAAAGTGTTGCGCGCCAACGGCATCGTCGATGTCGAGCCGTACCGCAAACTCGGGCGCAACCAGTTGCGGGTCGCGATGTTTCCTGCCGTCGAACCCGATGACGTCAGCGCACTGACCGAGTGCATCGATTGGGTGGTCGAGCGCCTCTGAGCGCGCTCAGGCAAAAAGCCCAGGTATTACCGCGTGTCCGGCCACGTCGGAGCCGCTGCCTGAGTTACAGTGCGCCCTGACAGGCCTGCCGCGCTGGTCTGCGAGGAACCTGCGAGGAGACGCCATGCGGGAACTCAAGATCGTCGGACTCGATCTCGACGGCAAACACATCATCTGCGAGGGTGACAACCCCGCCGACAAGTTCAAGATCCGCGTCGACGACCGGTTGCGTGCCGCGCTGCGCGGCGACGGGGCCCGGGTGGCTCAAACTCATATCGAGATCGAGGTCACCAACATGCTGAGTCCCAAGGAGATTCAAGCCCGCATCCGGTCGGGTGCGTCGGTTGAGCAGCTTGCGGAGGCCGACGGGGTGGACATCGCACGGGTGGAACGGTTTGCCCACCCGGTGCTGTTGGAGCGCTCGCGAGCCGCCGAGCTGGCAACCGCCGCACATCCGGTTCTCACCGACGGGCCGGCCGTGCTGACGCTGCTGGAGTCCGTCACGTCGTCACTGGTGGCGCGCGGCCTCAACCCAGACAACTGCAGCTGGGACGCCTGGCGCAACGAGGACGGCCGTTGGACCGTTCAGCTGGGCTGGAAGGCCGGGCGCTCGGACAACGTCGCGCACTTCCGTTTCTGCCCCGGCGCGCACGGCGGCACCGTCACCGCCGTCGACGATGCGGCCAGTGAGTTGATCGACCCGAATTTCGACCGTCCGCTGCGGCCCGTCGCTGCGGTCGCCCAACTGGACTTCGACGAGCCGGTGCCCGCGCCCGCGCCCGAGCCCGCGGCAATTCCCCGGAGCCCGAACCCAAGGCCGAGCCGGCGGCACGCGCCCGTCGCGGCAAGCCGGCCGTGCCGGCATGGGAAGACGTGCTGCTGGGCGTGCGCTCCAGCGGGCAGCGCTAACCCAGCAGGGTCATCGCCAGCAGCGCAATCCACGCACCCGCCACGCCGACTCCCGCGCCGAGCACCAGCCAGCGCAACACCGGCGTGTGCCGCCAGCCCCACAGCGTCGGCGCCAGCCCGCCGGCCGCGACGAGATTCAACACGACGGCGAGCATCGGATGCACCCGGATCAGCCCCAGACTCAACACCGCGACCGCGACCGCGGTGACCGAGGCGACGAATCCCGCAACGGTCAAACCCGTTGCCCACGGCGTGGATTCGTCGGTCACCAGCCGAGCCTAAGTGGCCCGCTCGTAGAACGCCAGCGCCGCCGCCGTGGCGACGTTCAGCGAGTCGGTGCCACGAGACATCGGGATGCCCACCCGCTGATCGCTCGCTTTCAGCGCGGCGTGGCTCAGGCCCGGCCCTTCGGCACCGACCAGAATGGCGACCCGCTCACCGCACATCTCCGTCATCGCCGCCGGCAGCGTTGTCGCATCGGGCGCGGGCGTCATAGCCAGCAATCGAAAACCCATTCTGCTGCAACGTGTTCAAATCAGCAGGCCACTCCACTGCCCGGGCATACGGCACCAGCAGGGCGTGGCCCATCGACACGCGCACCGCGCGGCGGTACAGCGGGTCGGCGCAACCGCTGCCGAAGACGACGGCGTCCACGTCGAGACCGGCGGCATTGCGGAAGATCGAGCCCAGGTTCTCGTGGTCGTTGACCCCCTCGAGCACGGCGATGGTCCGGGCACCGTCGGCCACCTGCTCGATGCTGCGCTCCGGTATCCGCCGCGCCGCGGCGAGCACTCCCCGGTTGAGATGAAAGCCAACCGCCGCCGCCATCACCTCTGCCGACACCCGGTAGTACGGCGCTGGGTTGCCGGCCAAATCCGCTGCGAGCTCGGTCAATCTGCGGTCGGTGCCGAGGAACGCCAGCGGCGCGAACGGTGAGGCCAGCATCCGCTGCACGACCAATACGCCCTCGGCGATCACCAGGCCCTTGCCGCTGGGCAAGTCAGGGCGTCGGTCAATGCTGTTCAGATCCCGGAAATTATCCAGCCGCGCGTCGTCGGGGTCAGTGATATCGCAGACGTGCACACCGTCGATGGGATCAAAGTGGTTCGTGCTCAAGGGCTTTCGTCAACCAGCGCCAAGATCAGGTCGGCCGCCACGCGCAGCGTATCGCGGTCGGCGGCTCCCAGCATCTCCAGCCGTTGCGCGAGCCACTCCTGGCTGGCCCGGCGTTCGGCCTCCAATAACTCGGCGCCGGCTTGGGACACCGAAACCAGGACCTGCCTGCCGTCGTCGGGGTGCGCGACGCGGTCCACAAAACCCAGATCGGCCAACGAGGCGATCACCCGCGTCATCGATGGCGGCCGGACGCGTTCCCTGATCGCCAGCGCACCCGGCGTCATCGGGCCACAATTCGCCAGCGTCGCAAGGGCGGACAGCTGCGACAACGACACCGGCGACTGCGGGCGGCGAAACCGCAGCTGCCGGGAAAGCCGCATCACCGCCAGCGACAAGTCACTGGCCAGTCGGGTATCGCTATCGATCACAGCGGAAACGCTACGACAGAACGCCCACACGACTGCAGCGAATGCCCGACTCCGAACTGATCCGCACACCGCCGGCATCGTCGTCGGGCTGGTCTTGATGGCCCGACTCCTCCCCCGCCGCACGCCGCCGGCATCGTCGTCGGGCTATCTTGATTGCGATGTCCGCCGAGCCTCATAAGAGCACCAAGCCGCCGCAGCTGCCCGCTGTGCTGCTGGATCCGTGGCCGGTCATCGCCGTCGGGGCGCTGGCCTGGCTCATCGCCGCAGTGGCCGCGTTCGCCGTACCGGCGCTGACCAGCTGGCGACCGATGACACTGGCCGGGCTCGCGGTCGGTGTGCTGGGCACCAGCATCTTCCTTTGGCAGCGTGCAGCTGCCCGCCGGGGCGCGCGCGGCGCCCAAACGGGGCTGACGACACAGCACAGCCCCGACTGACCAGGAGGTATGCGTCAATGGCAGCGCCGCTGTTGCAAGCTCACGATGGACATCAATGCACCCGTCTCCGCCGTCTGGGCGCTGATCAGCGACTTCCGCCGGATGCCGCAGTGGAGCCCGCAGTGTCGGTGGATGCGGCCACTGGGTCCGGTCCGGCAGGGCACCCGCACTTTCAATCTGAACCGGCGCAACCGGATGTTCTGGCCCACGACCTCGACGGTCGTCGAGATGATTCCGGACCAGAAGCTGGCCTTCCGGGTCAACATGAACAACACCATCTGGAGCTATGAACTCGAGCCGATCCCCGGAGGCACCAGGGTGATCGAGAGCCGGCACGCCGAGAACGGGGTCAAGGCCGTGTCCGGCATGGCCGTCAACGCGCTGTTCGGCGGAACGGCGAGCTTCGAGCGCGAGCTGGTCGACGGCATGAACGCCTCGCTGGCCAGGATCAAAGCCGCCGCCGAGAACGGCTAGCTGGGCTCTGCGCGTTCCTCGCTGACGTCGATCACGCCGTCGTCGTAGGGGTCGTACATCGGCGAGCCGCTGCCTGCCGGCGCGGGGGTGTCGGAGTGGGCGCCGCAGCCGTACTCGGAGTCGACCACATGGCCGTCGGCCGACAATCTCGTTGCCGCACACTCCGAACATCGTTCCGAGTGAACCGGCGAGGGGCAGGAAGAAACCGCAGTCGCGGCACACCCGTTTAGTGGACTGCGCCATCTGCGCGCGCGGCCCGTAGTCGCTGTCGTGCCAGCGCTGAGCCGCCTCGCTGCGACCCCACGCACTCATCACCTGGCGGCGTCCCAGCCCGATCTCGGCAGCCGTTTCGTCGACCTGCGGGTCACCGGAGGCCATGAAACCGGGCACGAGCCGTGGGTCATCCTGCGATGGCGACAGCAGATCGCCGGGGCTCAGGTCGCCCGGCCGGACCCGCTGATCCCACGGCACCCATTCCGGCGCCAACAACGACGTCGGCCCTGGGACCAGCACCACTTCGCTGACCGTTGCGTGATCGGTGCCGGGGTAGCCGGCTACCACGACCGCCCACTGCCAGCCCTGATAGCCGGGCAGATGGGCCAGGAAACGGTGCGTGGCGCTGGTCGAGTCCTCGTAACCCACGCCGAGGTAGTCGCCCACGGTGTCTTCGCCGCTGAACTCGGCGACGGCCGCTCGGGCCAGCTCGGCCGAACCGATCAGGACCGTCGCCAACTCAGGCGACCACTCCTCGGTGGTCGCCGATCCCGCTTCTGCGGGCGATCCGGTCATGTTGTCCGTTGTCTCCATGGGCCCCCAATTCTGCCGCACATCCGCCTCGCACGGCCACACCGGTCGCCTGCGCACTCCCGCAGCCCGCGTGGGTGACAATCGATACATGTCTGGACGGCGCCGTGATCACCCGGATGCGGGCCGACCGTCGGCTCCCGGCCGCCGCCGTACCGGACCCGCGGGCGAACACCCCGGCATGGCCAACTATCCAACCGACGAGGCGGATTACCGCCACCGCCCACCCGATCGCGCGCCGATGCCGAGCGCCAATCGATATCTGCCGCCGCTGAACCGCGGGACCGAACCCGGGCGCCGCACTGAGCCGCCGCGCGCCGCCTCGGACGGTGAGCGGGTGACCGTCACCCGCGCCGCCGCCCAGCGCAGCCGCGAGATGGGTTCGCGGATGTACGAGCTGGTACAGCGGGCCGCTACCGCCGACGGCGCCGACAAGTCCGGGCTGACCGCGTTGACCTGGCCGGTGGTGGCCAACTTCGCGACCGACGCTGCGATGGCCGTCGCACTGGCCAACACGCTGTTCTTCGCCGCGGCCACCGGTGAGAGCAAGGACAAGGTCGCCCTCTATCTGCTGATCACCATCGCTCCGTTCGCGGTGATCGCGCCGCTGATCGGTCCGGCCTTGGACCGGTTGCAGCACGGTCGTCGGGTAGCACTGGCCGCGTCGTTCGCGCTGCGCACTGTGTTGGCGGTCGTACTGATCGCCAACTACGACGGCGCGACCGGCGGTTATCCGTCCTGGGTGCTGTATCCGTGTGCGCTGGCGATGATGGTGTTCTCGAAATCGTTCAGCGTGCTGCGCAGCGCGGTCACA
Organism: uncultured Actinomycetota bacterium; assembly: GCA_963741555.1. Taxonomy (GTDB): domain Bacteria; phylum Actinomycetota; class Actinomycetes; order Mycobacteriales; family Mycobacteriaceae; genus Mycobacterium. The sequence goes on from CAVUIH010000002.1 coordinate 155,141, forward strand.
CCGCGGGTGATGCCGCCGACGATCGATCTGGTCCGGGTGAACTCGCGGTTGACGATGTTCGGTCTGCTGGGCGGCACCATCGTCGGCGGCGGCGTCGCCAGCGGAATCGAGTACGCCTGCGACCACCTCTTGCAATTGCCCGGCGCGCTCTTCGTCGTTGTCGCGGTCACCGTGGCGGGTGCCATGTTGTCCATGCACATTCCGCGGTGGGTCGAAGTGACCGCCGGCGAAGTTCCCGCCACGCTGAGATACCGCCAGGGCAACCAACGCCGGAGTTGGACCGAGGAGGTCCGCCGAGCCAGCGGGGCGCTTCGACAACCGTTGGGCCGCAACATCATCACCTCGTTGTGGGGCAACTGCACGATCAAGGTCATGGTCGGCTTCTTGTTCCTGTATCCGGCGTTCGTCGCGAAAGCTCATCAGGCCAGCGGCTGGGTGCAGCTGGGGATGCTGGGTTTGATCGGCGCGGCCGCCGCCATCGGCAACTTCGCCGGTAACTTCGCCAGCGCCCGGCTGCGATTGGGTCGGCCGTCGGTCCTGGTGGTGCGCTGCGCCGTGGCGGTCACCGGCATCGCGCTGGCCGCGGCGGTGGCCGGCAACCTGATGATGGCCGCCGTCGCAACCCTGGTCACGTCGGGCTCGAGCGCGATCGCGAAGGCGGCGCTGGACGCGTCGCTGCAAGACGACCTGCCGGAGGAATCACGCGCATCGGCGTTCGGACGTTCGGAGTCGACGCTGCAGTTGGCCTGGGTCCTCGGCGGCGCGCTGGGCGTGCTGCTCTACACGGACTTGTGGGTCGGCTTCAGCGTTGTCGACTCGGTGCTGATTCTGGGTCTGGCGCAGACGGTCGTCAGCTTCCACGGTGACTCGCTGATCCCCGGCCTCGGCGGCAACCGGCCGGTGATGGTGGAGCAAGAAGGCGAGCAGAGCGACCACGAGGCCGCGGCGGTACGACGAGAGTGACGCGGACACCAAGGGTGGTCTGACTGGTCTACCGCGAATTCTCGTCCGCGATATCGCCCTGCGACTGCTGCGAGCCGGGCGCGTCCGGGTCTTCGTCCTGGTGCTCCAGTTGATCCTGCTCCTCGCGCTGATACTCGGTGGTCTTCCTGGCGTCCTCGGGTATTGGATCAGGGTTAGTGTCCGGCTGGTTCACGCGAAAACCTCTCTGTTAGCTGCCGCAAATACCTGTGAGCAGAATGTCCGGTCAGTGCAACCCGTTGCCGGGCGGTACCCGCTCACTCTCGAGCGGCGGGCCGGGTGGTGTGCCGTCACCGAATGCATTGCCGCCCAACGCTTCCCGTCCGTGCGGTGTCAACCAGTCGGCGAGATCCGGGCCCTTGGGCACGATGCGGGTCGGGTTGATGTCGGTATGCACGATGTAATAGTGCTGCTTGATCTGGACGAAGTCGACGGTCTCGCCGAAACCCGGCGTCTGGAACAGATCTCGCGCGTAAGCCCACAGCACCGGCATCTCGGAAAGCTTGCTGCGGTTGCATTTGAAGTGGCCGTGATAGGCCGGATCGAAGCGCGCCAACGTGGTGAACAATCGGACGTCGGCTTCGGTGATCGTCTCGCCGACGAGGTAGCGCTGTTGTTCCAGTCGTTCGCTCACCCAGTCCAATGCGGTGAACAGCCGGTCGTAGGCCGAGTCGTAAGCCTGCTGAGAGCCGGCGAAGCCGCACCGGTACACGCCGCTGTCGATCACGGCGTCGAACGCGTCGGTGTAGCCGTCGAGCTTGGTGGAGTCGGCCACCGCGAACTTCACGTCGACTCCGGCGTCCTTGGCCCGCCGCTCGGCGGTGATCAGGGCGGTGGGTGAGATGTCCAACCCGGTCACTGTGTAATCCGGCTGGCCGACCTCACCGAGCAGGACCGCGATGCGCTGATGGCGCGGGCTGGCCCGGTTGTTCGCGGTTCAGCCGGCCCCCGCGCCCCCAGACTTGCGCCGCCGGGTTTGGCGGCAACCGATCCTTTGAGGAACCGCAGCGTCCACCACCAGGAGCGCAGTGAAGAATTGCGCGTTCCTCCCCGGTAGACCGATGTGTCGCGCGACGATTTCATCTACATCCGAGACGCCGTCCAGAACGTCATAGGCCAATGAAGGAGATCTCATGCTCAAGTACATGGGCGCCGTAGTGTTCGCCGGCGCCGTCCTGCTGGCACCCACTACCCACGCCGATCCGAACAACGGCGGCGGGACCGGCGGTGAGTGGGACATCGGCGCGTACGACTTCTGCATGAGCCACCATCCGCCCTGGTACACCACCGAAGACGTGCTCGACGGCAAGCGCCAGTGTTGCGAGTCCAGTGGCGGGGTCTGGGGATCGGGTGTCAACGGCTGCCATGCCCCCGCTGCCGCCACCATCGGGCCGGGACACCCGCCGCAGCAAGTGACGCCACCGAACAAGGCACCCGCCGCACCACCGAGCCCGCCACCCAGCAAGGCACCGAGCAAGGCGCCCACCGCGCCCGCGGGATAGACCGTGACCAGGCCGCGCCCGTCGACCCGGCGGGGGTCGCAAAGACATAGGCGCGGAGACGCTCGTCAGAGAGATGCGGGTCATAACTTGCGTCAACGCCACGGCGCGCTGCCTACGGCAACGGTGTTGGCTTCGGTAGGGAATGTGGCACATTCGTCTGCGCCACAACAGTTTTAGCCAAGCGGGCTGCTATATCGGGGGCATCTAGGTCGTACGTGTTAGGTGGGTGTACACGCCGTTGTTGATCTCGGTGTATACCCGCTTGTTGACGTCGTCGATCTCGTCGCGCAGCGGCCCCGGGTAGAGCTGCGGTGCGCCGGCGCGGTGGTATGGCGTCCATTCGGTGGACAGGTCCAGCGTCATCTGGGCGAAGTCGTTGGTGACCACCGCGCCGGTCGGGACGTCGACGATCGCGGGGACGGTGATGCCCTTCGGATAGTCAGGAAATCGCTTGAAGTACGCATCCTGCAGGCGGGGGATCTGCAGCACCGGGTCGACGCCGCCGGGGTCAAGATCGAAAGTCCAGCTGCGCTTGTCGTGTGTCGGGCCGCAAAAGCCAATGGAGAGAACGTGTTCCAGTCCGATAAGCCGCCGGACGATGATCGCGCGGTTGGCCCACGGGCAGGCCCGCGCCACCACGAGTCGATACCGGTCCGGCTGCACCGGATAGCCGTCGCGCCCGTCGGCAGTGATCCGCGTCTCGATGCAATTGCTATCCCGGGTGAACTCGCCCGCCTCGGCCACGTAAGAATCCACCAGGACCTTCTGTCAGGCCTTCGCCACGGTCAAGAAGCGCCGCGACAGGTCGGCTTCGGTCGACTCACCGGTTTCCCAGTGCGCGATCCACGGCCCGGTGCCCTCGGACTGGTCGATGATCCCCTCTTCCAGCCAGGTGTAGCGACCCTTCAGCACGTTGCGGGCCAACTCGGCGTCGGTGCCGTCGGTGTTGGTCCAGAGGGCTTCGAACAGCGCCTCCACCCGCAGCGTCGCCTGCTGACAGAACGCTTCGGCCAACTCGTAGGACTGCTCACCGCGACGCGAATCGGCGACCCGTTGCATCTCGGCCCGCACACACGTTGCTGCCATGGCGAACAGTTCAGCACCGATGTCGACGACGCGGCCGAGGAACCCCTGCTTCTGTTCCATGGCGGCTTGCCAGCGCGCCATCCCGTAGAAGGTGTTGCGGGCGAGCTTGCGGGCGGACCGCTCGACGAATCGCAGGTGCGTCGCCAAGTTGCCGAACTCGCGATACGCGGTTGGACGCTGCCCTTCGCCGAACACCAACTGCGGCAACCACTTTGCGTAGAACCCGCTCGCACCGACCGCCGCCTTCGCCTTCTGCCGGATGTCGGCTTTCGAGTTGGCCAGATCACCGGCGGCGCTCAGGTGGGCGTCGACGGCCTCGCGGGCGATGAGCAGTCGCATGATCTCGCTGGAGCCTTCGAAGATCCGGTTGATCCGCAGGTCGCGCACCATCTGCTCGACCGGGACGGCCCGCTCGCCGCGCGCGCGCCAGCGACTGCGGCGGTCTCGTAGCCGCGCCCACCGCGGATCTGGAGTAAGTTCGTCGGCGATCTTGCAGCCATCTCGCTGGACCACAGTTTGGCCAGCGCCGCCTCGATGCGGATGTCGTTGCGCCCCTCGTCGGCCATCTGCCCGGACAGGTCCAGCACCGCCTCCAGCGCGAAGCGTCGTCGCGGCGATGAACGCGATCTTCTCGGCGACGGCCGCGTGCTCGCCGACCGGCTTGCCCCACTGCACCCGCTCGCCGGACCACTCGCGGGCGATCTTCAGGCTCCACTTCGCGCGCCGGCGCGCGATCGCGGGCAGTCGCCAGCCGGCCGGTGTTCAGCGTGGTGAGCGCGATCTTGAGGCCGTCGCCCTCTCGGCCGATGAGGTTGCTCGGCCGGCACCCGGACCTGATGCAGCCGGGTCACGCCGTTCTCGATGCCGCGCAGCCCCATGAAGGCGTTGCGATGCTCCACGGTGATGCCCGGTGAGTCGGCTTCCACGACGAACGCGCTGATGCCACCGCGGTGCCCCTCGCTCTTCGGGACGCGGGCCATCACGACCAGCAGTTCGGCGACGACCCCGTTGGTCGTCCACAGCTTGACGCCGTCCAGCTGGTAGGCGACTCCGCCGTCATCGGGGTCGGCCGTCGCGGCGCATCCGCGCCGGGTCGGAGCCCACATCGGGTTCGGTCAGCAGGAACGCCGATATCGCCCCAGCGGCGCACCGCGGCAGGAACGCCTGCTTCTGCTCGGGCGTGCCTGCAAGCTTCAGCGGCTCCGGCACACCGATCGACTGATGCGCCGAGAGCAGCGCCGCCGACACTGGGATGCACCGAGCCGACCAGCATCAAGGCGCGGTTGTAGGTGACCTGCGACAAGCCCAGCCCGCCGTACTCGCGCGGGATCTTGATGCCGAAGCACCCGAGGTCGGCCAGACCTTTGACGTACGTCGTCGGGGATATGCGCCTCGCGCTCGATGACCGCGCCGTCGAAGGTGGCGCAGTACTCTCGCAACTTCGCCAGGAATGCGTCGGTCCGCGCCGCCTCGTCCGGCGGGGGTTCGGGGAAGGGATGGATCAGGTCGAGCGGGAACCGACCCAGGAACAACTCCTTGGCGAACGACGGCTTGGACCAGCCGCTTTCGCGGGCCTCCTCCGCGACCGCTCGAGCTTGGTCTTCACTGACGTGCGCCTGCTGTGCCATCGGATTTCCCTCACTCGAATCGACTCCTGCGACAATTCGACTGTGAGGGTTCCCCGCGGCGCCGCGGGGTACACGCGATCAGGCGTCCAGTTCGCGAGCGACGGCCTTGACGACCTCGGAGACCTTGCGTGCCGTCTTGCGGTCCGGGTAGCGGCCCTTGCGCAGTTCAGGCTGCACGGTGGTCTCCAGCAGGGTGATCATGTCCTCGACCATGCCGTGCAGCTCGTCGGGGCTGTGCTTGTGTTCGGCGGGCCCTTCGCGGCGCGGACGGCCGGCCAGCGTGGGCGGCGGGTCGATGAGCTTCAGGCTCAGCGCCTGCGGTCCGCGGCGGCCGGACGCAAGGCCGAATTCGACGCGCTGGCCTGCCTTGAGCCCTTCGACGCCAGCGGGCAACGCCGAGGAACGGACGTAGACGTCCTCGCCCTCCTCCTGAGATAGGAAGCCGAATCCTTTCTCAGCGTCGTACCACTTCACCTTGCCAGTCGGCACCGGTCTCACCTGCTTGTCTGACGGATAACTCAATGGGTCAACACAACGAAGCGCCCCGCATACGCAGGACGCGATGCCGACCGATCCTACTCGGACTGCTGCCGGCTGAGCACCGGAGTTTCTCGGTATGCTGATGCATGCACCGGAGGAGACAATGCGCCTGATCCTGAACGTCATCTGGCTGGTGTTCGGCGGCCTCTGGTTGGCCTTGGCTATGTGTTGGCCGCGGTGATCTGTTTCCTGCTGATCGTGACCATCCCCTTCGGCTTCGCATCGCTGCGCATCGCGTCCTATGCGTTGTGGCCGTTCGGGCGGACGATCGTGGACCGCCCCGGCGCCGGCACCGGCGCCCTGATCGGCAACGTCATCTGGATTCTGCTCTGCGGGATCTGGCTGGCGATCGGCCACCTCGTCAGCGCCGTGGCGATGGCCGCGACGATCGTCGGAATTCCGCTGGCGCTGGCCAATCTCAAGTTGATCCCGGTGTCGCTGGTGCCGCTAGGCAAAGAAATCGTTCCGGTGGATCGCCCGGCGCCGTGGGCCACTCCGGGCGCTCCGCGAATCTGAGCATCACGTGACCATGGGTTATGTGCGTTGCATCGTGTGAGATCAGTCACATAACGGAATGATCACGGCGCGGCAACGGCTCGATTGCGGGCAGTCTCAACCAGCGCAAACTCCGAACGCTCCTGGCGTTTTCCCCTTTCGCCGCAAGCGAAACGCTGCTTTCGCCAGAAAATGACTCTGCCGCTGACACAGGTTAGCGTCGTCGACGGGCCCGCCGAGACACCCTGAGCGGCTGGCCTTCTTGCCTATAGCGCCGAGCTCCATCCAATAGGTGAGACAACGCAAACCCGTGGATGGAGGCGGGGGACCCAACGGTCCGCCGAATTGTGACCAGGAGCCGCCCCCGGCTCCTTGGGGTGAAGCCAACTCGTTTCCCACCGGATTCGACGATGGCCGGGCGACCTCTTCCGCCCGAACCCGACAGCTGACCTCGTAGGCGCATTACGAGAGGAATCACTGGGGTATGAGCGGACGTCATCGTAAACCCACCACGTCGAACGTCGGCGTTGCCAAACTGGCCTTCACTGGAGCGGTGCTCGGCGGTGGCGGTATCGCCCTCGCCGGCCACGCTGCCGCGGCTCCCGACAGCGAATGGGACCGTGTCGCCTCCTGCGAGTCGGGCGGTAACTGGGCCATCAACACCGGAAACGGCTACCACGGCGGACTGCAGTTCTCGCAGGGCACGTGGGCCTCGCACGGTGGTGGCGAGTACGCCACGTCGGCCAACCAAGCCACCCGGGACCAGCAGATCGCCGTCGCTGAACGGGTGCTGGCCTCGCAGGGCCGCGGTGCCTGGCCGGTCTGCGGTCGCGGACTGTCCGGTGCGACCCCGCGCAACGTCGTCGCCGACGCGCCTGCCCCGGACGCACCGCCGCCGGCCGAGACCGCCGCGTTCGACGCCCCGATGCCACCTCCGCCGGCCGACCCGCCGCCCCCGCCGCCGGCACCCGAGCCTCCTGCGCCGCCTCCAGCCGAGCCGGCAGCGGTAGACGCACCGCCCCCTCCGCCCGAGCTCCCCGCTCCTCCGGCCCCGCCGGCGCAGGAAGTCGCCGCCGACGCGCCCGCCCCGGACGCACCTCCGCCGCCCGCCGAGGACCCCGCGCCTCCGGCACCGCCGGTGCAGGAAGTCGCCGCCGACGCGCCCGCCCCGGACGCACCTCCGCCGCCCGCCGAGGACCCCGCGCCGCCGGCACCCCCGGTGCAGGAAGTCGCCGCCGACGCGCCCGCCCCGGACGCACCTCCGCCGCCCGCCGAGGACCCCGCGCCGCCGGCACCCCCGGTGCAGGAAGTCGCCGCCGACGCGCCCGCCCCGGACGCACCTCCGCCGCCCGCCGAGGACTCCGCGCCGCCGGCCCCAGCGCCGCAAGCCGAGACCGTCGAGATGACGGGACCGGCAGACCCACCGCAGGACGTCCAACAGGCCAACACCGTGGCGCAGTGGACCGTCGTACCGCAGGCGCCCGCTCCGGGCGACCCGGCACCGCTCCCGGCCCTGCCGATGGATCCGGCCGCGATCGGGTCGTCGATGCACGACCTGCAGGTGCCGCCGCAGCTCGCGCCGATGCTGGACCCGGCGAAAGTGCCGAGCATCGACGCCAACAAGCTGCCGACCGCACCGCCGCAGAACCTGGACCCGAGCTACCTCAAAGACGTGCTGAAGGCCATTCAGTCACAGAGTGTGACCGGGAATCCCGCGCTGTCATCGCTCGCCTAGAGGGCGAGCGTTTCGCTCAGCGGCTGACGTCCGTGACGGGATGGACGTAGGGCAAATCGTCAGCGGGCAGCGGGAAGACCAAGTCGCCGAACGGCGACAGCGCGCCGGTCCGGTCAGTTGCCAGTTCACTCACCGCATGGTCGTCGGGGTCGGTCGTCGGCCAACCGTTGTCGACGTACCGGGTCTTCTGCGCCTTCTTGCCGTTGTCAGCCACGGCTCCATTCTGACAGGTCTGCGGCGAACTTGACTGCCCGGCTCTCCGATTCCCGTCGTCACCCAGCACTGGAATACGGACCCGCTCGGCTGCTTTACGCTGGTCAGCAATGACCGAACACACCCCGGGCGTCCCGCTGGGGTCCTGGCTGGCCGACTTGCCCGACGAGCGGCTCATCCGTCTGCTGGAACTGCGGCCTGACCTGGCCCAGCCACCGCCTGGCAGCATCGCCGCCCTTGCCGCCCGCGCTCAGGCTCGCCAGTCGCTGAAGGCTGCCACCGACGAGCTGGATTTTCTGCGGCTGGCGGTCATCGACGCGTTGGTGGTGTTGCAGGCGGACACCATGCCGGTGCCCGTCGCCAAGCTGCTCACGCTGATCGGCGACCGTGCGCCCGAAGCGGAGGTGCTCAACGCACTCGACGACCTCAAGGACCGCGCCCTCGCCTGGGGGGACGGTGAGCTGCGGGTGGCGCCGGATGCCGGCGTCGGCCTGCCCTGGCATCCCGGCCAGGTGACCCTGGAAGACGCCTCGGTGAACCCGGATCAGATCGCCGAGCTGATCGACGGCCTCGACGACCCGCAGCGGGAGCTGTTGGACCGGCTGCTGGAGGGCTCCCCCTTGGGCCGCACCCGCGACGCCGCACCCGGCGCTCCCGCGGATCACCCGGTGCCACAACTGCTCGCGGTCGGGCTACTGCGGCGTATCGACGCCGACACGGTGATCCTGCCGCGCCATGTCGGGCAGGTCCTACGCGGCGAGGAGCCCGGGCCGGTGCGCCTGGCGGCACCTGATCCGGTGGTGTCCACCACGACGTCCGCCGATGTCGACGCCGTGGCGGCAGGCGCCGTCATCGACCTGCTGCGCGAGATGGATCTCCTACTTGAATCCCTAAGCGCAGCACCGATTTCCGAGCTGCGCAGCGGCGGCTTGGGCGTGCGCGAGGTCAGGCGGCTGGCGAAGGTGACCGGCGTCGACGAGGCCCGACTGGGCTTGATCCTCGAGTTGGCCGCCGCCGCCGGCCTGATCGCCAGCGGCGTTCCCGAGCCTCCACCGACCAGCGGCGATCCGCCCTACTGGGCGCCGACCGTGACCGCCGACCGATTCGCCGAGGCACCCACCGCCGAGCGCTGGCATCTGCTGGCCACCACCTGGCTTGACCTGGCCGCGCGGCCGGCATTGATCGGTAGTCGCGGGCCCGACGCCAAACTCTATGCCGCCCTGTCGGATTCGCTGTACTCAACAGCTGCCCCGCTGGACCGCCGTCTGCTGCTGGACATGCTGGCCCAGCTGCCGGCCGGCGCCGGAGTGGACAAGAACACCGCGTCGACGGCGTTGATCTGGCGCAGGCCGCGATGGTCACAAACGACTCCAGCCCGGCCCGGTCGCCGACCTGTTGGACGAGGCACACCAGCTGGGGTTGGTGGGCCGCGGAGCGATCAGCACCCCGGGCCGCGCCTTCATCGGCGATGACGAGGCGCACGCCGTCAACGCGATGGCGCGTGCTTTGCCGACGCCGATCGACCACTTCCTGGTGCAGGCGGACCTGACCGTCGTGGTGCCCGGCCCGCTGGAACGCGACCTGGCCGAACAGCTGGCGACGGTGGCCGCCGTCGAGTCGGCCGGAACAGCGATGGTGTACCGCGTCAGCGAGCAGTCCATCCGGCACGCCCTGGATATCGGCAAAACGGCTGACGAATTGCATTCGCTGTTCACCAGGCATTCCAAAACACCTGTGCCGCAAGGCTTGACATATCTGATCGACGACGTCGCCCGCCGGCACGGGCAATTACGGATCGGCATGGCCGCGTCATTCGTGCGATGCGAGGACCCGACGTTGCTCGCCCAGGCCGCGGCCGGCGCCGAGCATCTCGGGCTGCGGGTGCTGGCTCCGACCGTCGCGATATCGCAGGCGCCGATCAGCGAAGTGCTCTCGGCCTTGCAGAACGCCGGTTTCGCCCCCGCCGCCGAAGACTCCACCGGAGCCGTCGTCGACATCCGGGCCCGCCGCGCGCGGGTCGCCGCACCGCAGCGCCGTCGGCCGCACCGGCCGGTGTCCCACCCGAGCAACGAAACGCTGAGCGCGGTCGTCGCGGTCCTTCGCAAAGTGACCACCGCGCCGTTCGGCAGCGTGCGGATCGATCCCGGCGGTGGCGATGTCGTTGCTGCAGCGGGCCGCCCGGGCACAAGAGACGGTGCTGATCAGCTACGTCGATGCGGCCGGGGTCGCCACCCAGCGGGTGGTGGCGCCGATCGCGGTCACCGGCGGCCAGTTGATGGCGTTCGACTCCGCCTCCAGCCGCGCCCGCGAGTTCGCGATCCACCGCATCACGTCGGTTATGTCGTCGACGCGCGACGAAGGACTAATGGAGGACTTATGTCTGACGGACCTTTGATCGTGCAGTCCGACAAGACGGTGCTGCTCGAAGTCGACCATGAGCTCGCCGGCGCTGCGCGTGCCGCGATTGCGCCGTTCGCCGAGTTGGAGCGTGCGCCGGAGCATGTGCACACCTACCGCATCACGCCGCTGGCGCTGTGGAACGCGCGCGCCGCGGGCCACGACGCCGAGCAGGTCGTCGACGCGCTGGTCAGTTTTTCGCGCTACGCGGTGCCGCAGCCGCTGCTGGTCGACATCGTCGACACGATGGCCCGCTACGGCCGGCTGCAGCTGGTGAAGAGCCCGGTGCACGGCCTGACACTGGTCAGCCTGGACCGCGCGGTACTCGAAGAAGTGTTGCGCCACAAGAAGATCGCACCGATGCTGGGGGCCCGCATCGACGATGACACGGTGATGGTGCATCCCAGTGAGCGCGGCCGAGTCAAGCAGATGCTGCTCAAAATCGGCTGGCCCGCAGAAGATCTCGCCGGTTACGTCAATGGCGAGGCGCATCCGATAAGCCTGCAGCAGGATGACTGGCAGCTGCGCGATTATCAGGAGATGGCAGCCGACTCCTTCTGGTCGGGCGGCTCGGGCGTGGTGGTTCTGCCGTGTGGCGCGGGCAAGACCCTCGTCGGCGCCGCCGCGATGGCGAAAGCCAGTGCCACGACGCTCATTCTGGTCACCAACACAGTGGCGGGCCGACAGTGGAAACGCGAGCTGATCGCCCGGACGTCGCTGACCGAAGAGGAGATCGGCGAATACTCCGGGGAGCGTAAGGAGGTCAGGCCGGTCACGATCGCGACCTACCAGGTGATCACTCGTCGCACCAAGGGCGAATACCGCCACCTGGAGTTGTTTGACAGCCGCGACTGGGGCCTGATCATCTACGACGAGGTGCACCTGCTGCCCGCGCCGGTGTTCCGGATGACCGCCGATCTTCAGTCCCGGCGACGGCTGGGCCTGACTGCGACGCTGATTCGCGAGGACGGCCGCGAGGGCGACGTGTTCTCGCTGATCGGCCCGAAACGCTATGACGCACCTTGGAAAGACATCGAGGCACAGGGCTGGATCGCTCCGGCGGAGTGCATCGAGGTGCGGGTCACGATGACCGACAACGAGCGGATGATCTATGCCACCGCCGAACCGGAGGAGCGCTACAAGCTGTGTTCGACGGCGCATTCGAAAATCGCGGTGGTCCAGTCGATCCTGAGCCGGCACCCCGGTGAGCCGACCTTGGTGATCGGCGCTTACCTGGATCAGCTCGACGAACTCGGTGCCGTGCTGGGCGCCCCGGTGATCCAGGGATCGACCAAGACCGCAGAACGCGAGGCGCTGTTCGACTCCTTCCGTCGCGGCGAGGTCAGCACGCTGGTGGTGTCCAAGGTCGCAAACTTCTCCATCGATCTGCCGGAAGCCTCTGTCGCGGTGCAGGTTTCGGGGACGTTCGGCTCACGCCAAGAAGAGGCGCAGCGACTGGGCCGACTGTTGCGACCCAAGGCTGACGGCGGTGGGGCAGTGTTCTACTCAGTCGTGGCACGCGACAGCCTGGACGCCGAGTACGCCGCGCACCGGCAGCGTTTTCTCGCCGAGCAGGGCTACGGCTATGTCATCCGTGACGCCGATGACCTGCTGGGCCCTGCCATTTAAACGAGGACGGCTAAAGCGACAGGATGGTCGCCGAAGCGGTGCCGGGGGCGCCGTATACCTGTGCCAGGCCGACGCGCGGGTTGCCGGGCACCTGACGCTCGCCCGCCTCGCCGCGCAGTTGGCGGACCAGCTCGTGCACCTGACGCAGCCCTGACGCACCGATCGGCTCGCCGTTGGCGATCAGCCCGCCGTCGGTGTTGACCGGGATCGAGCCGTGGATTTCCGTTGCGCCGTCGGCGACCAACTTTTCCTGCTCGCCGTCGGCGCACAACCCCGTCTCCGCCATATGGATGACCTCGTTGCCGGCGTCGGTGTCCTGCAACTGCGCGATGTCGACGTCCTCGGGTCCGATACCGGCGGCCTCGTAGGCGGCCTTGGCCGCATAGACGGTGGGCGAGACGTCCTCGTCCAGCGGGGCGAACGTGGCATGCACTTCGTAGGCGCCATAGGTGCGGGTGCGGATCTCGGTGGCGCGCACGTAGACCGGCTTGTCGGTGTACTTGTGCGCGATGTCGGCCCGGCACATGATCACGGCCGCGGCGCCTTCGTCGGGCGCGCAGAACATGTACTGCGTCAGCGGGTAATTCAACACCGCCGAGTTGAGGATCTGCTCCTCGGACATCGGCTTGCGGCGGAACGCATTCGGGTTCAGCGCGCCGTTGCGGAAGTTCTTGGCGGCGACCTTGGCCAGCGTGGCCTGGGAGATGTTGTGGTCGTGAAGGTACTTGTTGGCCTTCATTCCGAAGAACTTGGTGGTGACGAACTGCCCGTTCTCGGCGTACCACTGCGGCAGCGCCAACTTCGCCGGGTCGTCGGTGAACGCGCCACGCGGATGCTTGTCCAGCCCGATGGCGATACCGATGTCGTACTTGCCCAGCCGGATGGTGTCGGCGGTCTGCTGAATCGCGCTGGCCGCGGTGGCGCAGGCGTTGAAGACATTGGTGAACGTGATGCCGGTCAGCCCGACCAGACGAGTCACCGCGTCGGGGTTGGACACCTCGTGGCTGCCGCCGAAGCCGAACTGAATGTCCTTCCAGCCCACCCCGGCATCGGCCAGCGCGAACTGGATGGCTTCGGCGCCCATCTGCATGGCGGTCTTGTCGAACCTGCCGAAGGGATGCAGGCCCACGCCGATGATGGCTACATCGCTAGTCATGTCAGTTCTCCTGCTGGGTAGATGGTGGCGACCCGCTTCGCCCGGCTTCGCCGCGCTCGCGATCGCGATCGCCACTAAACGGGCTGGAACGCGAACGTGACGATCTCGTTGCCGTCCGCGTCAGTGGCGAACGGGATCATGGTCAGCTCGACCGATTGCCCGAACTTCAGCTTGGCCGGGTCGTTCTCGGTCAGCCGGCCCTCGACCCGGATCACGTCACCGAGTTGAACCAGGCCCACTCCGAACGGCACGAAGTCGTCGCCGGTCGGGCCTGCGTAGGGCGCACCCGGTGGGAAGCCCTGGGTGGTCCAGGCGATCAAGGTGCCGCTGCGTGGCAGCAGGTGCTCGTTCATCGCCGCGGCGCTGCACCGAGGGCACAGGTCCTGCGCCGGGAAGGTGGTGGCATTGCAGTCGCCACATCGACTGCCGATCAGCTGCGGATGGTCGTCGGGCCAGGTAGAGATGCTGGGATCGATCGCCTTCTGCACCGAGGGTCCTCCGTCTCCGGCCGACAAGATAATGCGCTCACCAAACCGTACAACAGCATTCCGCAAAAGCGGAAACCGCATTCTCATCGCTGATCAGAGCGGCTGACGAGCTGCCGTTTCCCTTCACCCGGAGTCAAACTCTTCAGCCTGGTCGACCGGTCTGCCACCGTCGTGGCAATGGTGAGCAGTCCTGTGCGCACGGTCGCCGACGCTGCCGCGACATCGACCGTCGGCCATGTCTGGGGCGCCCATCGGCGGAACATCATCAGGCTGTTGTCGCCGGTGTTGCTCGTTGTGATCTGGCAGCTGCTCAGCGCTACCGGGCTGTTATCCGCGGACGTCTTGCCGGCGCCGCAATTGATCTTCGATGCCGGGTGGCAGCTGGTCCAGAACGGCAAGCTCGTCGAGGCTCTCGAGGTGTCCGGTGTGCGCGTCATCGAGGGCCTGCTCGCCAAACTCAGCAACGTCGACAAGTGGTACGGCACCGGCGCATCCTCGACGACATCTCGCTGGAAATACGAGCCCACGAAATCGTGGCGCTGGTCGGCCGCAGCGGATGCGGCAAGTCGACGGTGTTACGTGTGCTGGCCGGGCTTTCAGCGGACCATACCGGTCGCCGCGAGGTCACCGGCGCGCCGGCGGTGGCCTTTCAGGAGCCACGGCTGTTCCCGTGGCGCGACGTGCTGACCAACGTGCGGTACGGACTCAACCGCACCACGCTGTCACCCGATGCGGCGCGGACACGCTCGCAGCAGGCGCTGGCCGAAATCGGCCTCACCGACCACGCCCACGCCTGGCCGTTGACGCTGTCCGGCGGTCAGGCGCAGCGGGTTTCGCTGGCCCGCACGCCGGTTGCCGAACCACAACTACTGCTGCTCGATGAGCCGTTCGGTGCGCTGGACGCACTCACCCGGCTGTCCATGCGCGCACTGCTGCTCGACCTGTGGCGCAGACACGGATTCGGCGTGCTCCTGGTGACTCATGACGTCGACGAGGCGATCGAGCTGGCCGACCGGGTGCTGGTGCTCGAAGACGGCCGGGTCGCCCATACCCTCAGCATCGATGCGCCGCGGCCTACCGCAGCGGAGCGCACCGCGCAGCACGACGCACACCGCGCCGATCTGCTCGACAAGCTCGGCGTTCGGCTTTGAAAGCCAAGTGGCGCTTCGTCTTTGCCGTGGCGCTGCTGGCCACAGCCTGCGTGTCGCGATCGACGGGACCACAGCCGGTCGGGGTACCGGCGCCGGTGCCCCCGTCGGATTTGCGTGCGGTGATCCTGCACGTCGGCGACCAAAAGGGTGGCACCGAAGCACTACTGCGCGCCGCCAACGCGCTGGACGATCTTCCGTACCGGGTCGCGTTTTCGACGTTCACCTCGGGGCCGCCGCAAATCGAAGCGCTGAACGCCGGGCGGATCGATTTCGCGATCACCGGAAACACACCGCCGGTTTTCGGCGCAGCGGCCGACTCGAAGACCCGGGTGGTGTCGGTGTGGGACGGCGCGAACTCCGGTGAACAGATCCTGGTGCGAGACTCGTCGTCGATTGCCACGATTCACGACCTGAGGGGCAAGACGATCCGGGTGGCCAAGGGCAGCGCCGCGCACGCCAACGTGCTCGAGCATCTCGCCGACGCCGGACTGAAGCCCAAAGACGTCAAGCTGGTGTTCCTGCAGCCCGCCGACGCGCTGTCGGCATTCGCCAACGGACAGGGCGACGCGTGGGTGATCTGGGATCCCTATACGGCACAAGCCAATCTGACACTGAAGGTCCACAGTATCGGGTCAGCAGCCAACGGCTACCAATTCGGCAGCGCATCGGTCAAGGCACTCAGCGATCGGCAACGCAACTCCGCACTCGCCGACCTGTTGGGTCGCTACCGGCGAGCCGCGCAGTGGGCGCGCGACAACCCGGCCGCGTGGGCCCGGAAGTACGCGACCGCTGTGGGCCTGGATCTCAAGATTGCCGAGCTGGCGCAGAGCAGGCTGCGACGGCTGCCGGTTCCGCTCGACGACAAGGTGGTCGCCGCCGAACAGGGGCTGGCCGAATTGTTCGCCGCGGCAGACCAGATTCCGGAGGCGCCCGACTTCGTCAAATGGGTCGACCGTAGGTTCAATAACGTGCTCCCGGTGAGCAGCAGCACGACCTGACGACACGAGGAGATGAGAATGACTGTCACGGTGACGCTGGAACTCAGATTCAAGCCCGAGGAGGTCGCCGCGGGCCGCGAGCTGATGGGCAGGGTGCTGCAGGACACCCGTGCGTTCGACGGCAATGTGCGAACCGATGTGCTTTTCGATGAGGACGACGAGGCGCACTGGCTCATCTACGAACTGTGGGAGACGGTCGAAGCCGACGAGGCCTATCGCGCGTTTCGCGCCGGCGAGGGCAAGATCACGCAGCTCCCTCCGCTGTTGGCCGCTCCCCCGGTCAAGGTCCGCTACATCACCAGCGACGTCTAGCCCAACGCCGGGATCACTTCGCGCTCAAACAGTTCCACGCCGGACCGGTCGTAGGCGGCCTCGGGGAAGTAGCAGATCACGTATTCACAGCCGAGGTCACGCAACCGATGCAGCCGCTCGACCACCTGCTCAGGTGTGCCCACGGCCGAGTCCGGTCCGCTGGTTCCGCCGAGCATCGCGTCGGCCGCCGATTCGGGGACGTAACCGACCAGCCGGTCGCGGATACGCTGCATGCGGTCGTCGACGTCTTTCTCGCCTGCGCCGACAATCGCGTTGACGTTGACCGAGCGGACGATGGCGTCGAAGTCGGTGCCGACGTCGCGACAATGCCCGGCAAGGATTTCCGACTTGCGGGTGAACCCTTCGGGTTCGCCGGTGAAGTTGGTGTATTGCGCGTACTTGGCCGCGATGCGCAGCGTCTTCTGCTCACCCCCGCCGGCGATCCACAACGGAATCCCATTGTCCTGCAGCGGCTTCGGCGAGACGATCGCACCGTCGACCTGATAGTGCTTACCGGCGAAGCTGACTTTCCCGTCGCGCCAGGCGTCGCGCATGATCTGGACGCCCTCGTCGAGTCGTCCCAGCCGCACGCCGGCCGACGGAAAGCCGTAACCGTATGCGCGCCATTCGTGTTCGTACCAGCCGCCGCCGATACCCATCTGGATACGGCCGCCGGAGATGATGTCGGCGGTGGCCGCGACCTTGGCGAGGTACGCGGGATTGCGGTAGCTCATCGCGGTGCACATCTGGCCGAGTTTGACCCGCGATGTGGTGGCGGCGTAGGCCGACATCAACGACCACGCCTCGTGGGTGGCCTCATCGGTCGGCATCGGAACGGTGTGGAAGTGGTCGTAGACCCACACCGAATCCCATGCGCTGTCGTCGGCATAGGCAGCGAGGTCGCGCATCACCGCCCAGTGCTCGGCGGGGTTGATGCCGACGAGATCGAGTCGCCAGCCTTGCGGGATGAAGAATCCGAAGCGCATAAGTTGGGAGCCTAGCCGCGGGCCGAAACGCCTCGACGGTCTGGCAACATGAACCGCATGCGACTTTCCGGTGTGGGCGTGTGGAGTGGTCAACTTCGCTACGGAGCCCCGGCGGAATCCGCTGAAGCCGCAGCCGAACTGGAAGAGCTGGGCTACCCGGCGCTGTGGATTCCCGATGTCGGCGGCGCGGTGTTCGACGCGGTGGAAAATCTGCTGGCCGGCACCACGCGCACGGTGATCGCCACCGGCATCCTGAATCTCTGGATGCACACGCCGGACGATGTGGCGGCGTCGTATGCGCGACTGACAAGTGCCCACGGCGACCGCTTTCTGCTCGGTATCGGGGTCAGCCACGCTCCGCTGATCGACGCCCGCGAACCGGGGCGGTACCGCAAGCCGTTGGCCGCGACGGCGTCGTTCCTGGACGCCATCGATGCCACCGAGCAGCCCGTGCCTGTCGACCGCCGGGTGCTGGCCGCGCTCGGTCCCAAGATGCTGTCGCTGGCCGCAAGCCGTGCCGGCGGCGCGCACCCGTATCTGGTCACCCCGAACCACACGCATCAGGCTCGCGAGGTCCTGGGCGAAGGACCGCTGCTGTTGCCCGAGCAGACCGTGATCCTGTGCGATAACGCCGACGATGCGCGCGAGATCGGCACCGGCTGGCTGCGCTCGTATTTAGCAATGCCGAACTATGCCAACAGCATGCTGCGCATCGGCTTCACCGAAGACGATGTCGCGCAGGTCAGCGATCGCCTGTTCGACGCGATCATCGCCTGGGGCGACGAAGAGGCGATACTGCGCCGGGTCTCGGAGCACTTTGAGGCCGGTGCCGACCATGTCTGTATTCAAGCCCTGACGGCTGATCCGAAAGCATTGCCCCGTGAGCAATGGCGTCGACTGGCGGCCGCCGTCTAGCAAGTCACACCCGTCTCTGGGAGTGACGGGACCCGTCGCGCCCGCCTCTGAGCGACAACCGCGGTCGATGTCGGACCGACGTGCGACGGTGCGGCAATGCATCAGCGCTCCCTTCGAGGCATCGACTTGCGTTACATGCTCACCATGCAGCTGGCCGTCCACGGTCCTGCGACCGTCGCCGAACTGATCGATGCCCTTGACTACCACGGCTTTTGCGTGCGAGGTCAGCCGTCGAAAGCCGTCTCCGATGCGATGCTGTGGGAGGTCGGGCACGGTCGAGTGCATTGACTCGGCCGCGGCCGCTACGGCGCCGGCGACATTCCACGCTCGACCGAATACCGGATCCACCAACGCGTGCTGGCTCTGCGAGCGGCCGTTGTCGCTGAGAGGCGGGCAGAAAGTGTGCCGCCTCCTCGCACATACGCGAGTGGCGGATGTGACGAAGTCTTACCGTAGGCCCATGTCTTCCAAGCACACGCTGTTCCGGATCTTCTATCGGCTCGGGTTCACGCCGTGGGACGGCCACCCGCTGGCCGAGAGTTTGCGAACCCTGGTCGAGGGCAACGACGCGCTGCCCGCTGGGACAGCGCTCGAACTGGGTTGCGGCACCGGCGACTGCTCGATCTACCTCGCCAAGCACGGCTGGCAGGTCACCGCTGTCGACTACGTCACGCAGGCCCTGGATAAGGCCCGCGCCAAAGCCGACGCCGCCGGCGCCGTCGTCAACTTCGCCCGCACCGATGTCACCCAGTTGAGCTCGGCCGGCCTCGGCGACAACTTCGGGCTGGTCGTGGACAACGGATGCCTGCACAACATGAGCGACACCGACCGCGAGGCATACGTCCGCGAAGTCAGCGCCGTTGCAGGCCCCGAAGCCCGGCTGTTGATCACAGCGTTCCGTCCCGGCGGCAGATTCGGCGTGCGGGGCGTCGAACCCGAGGAGATGGAACGACGATTCACCCGGGGCTGGACGATGCTGTCCACCGGTGACGAACGCGAGCTAGACGGCGAACAGACCCCGACGCGGTATTACCTCTTCCAGCGCAGCGGCTAGCTAGGACGACAGCGATTCCGGCGGCAGGAACCGGTCGCCGTACTTGGCGGCCAATTCCTTGGCCCGTGCGACAAAGGCTTGCTTGCCCGTCCCGTGCGCGCCTTCGTAGCCGACGATGAACTGCGCGCTACCCCCGGTGTACGGCGGGAACCCGATGCCCATGATCGAGCCGATGTTGGCGTCGGCTGTCGACGTGAGAACGCCTTCGTCGAGGCACTTCTGGGTTTCCAGCGCCTCGGCGAACAGCATCCGGTCGACCATGTCCTGCAGCGGCAGGTCAGTTGAGCCGGACTTGAACGTCTCGCGCAGACCCGGCCACAGCCGGGTGCGCTTGCCGTCGACGTACTCGTAGAAACCGGCACCCTTCAACCGCGACGGACGCTCGAGTTCGATCATCTTCTCGACGACAGCCTCGGCCGGGTGCGGCTCATACTTGCCGCCGGCATCCTCGACGCCCTTGCGGCTCGCGGTCGCGATCTTGTGCATCAGCTCGAGGTTGAGCTCGTCGGACAGCTGCAGCGGCGGCGCCGGGTAACCGGCCTGCGAACCGGCGTGCTCGATGCTGGCCGGCTCCACGCCCTCGCCGAGCATCGCGAGCGCCTCGTTGACGAAGGTGCCGATCACGCGAGAGGTGAAGAAACCACGGCTGTCGTTGACCACGATCGGGGTCTTGCCGATCGCCAGCGTGTAGTCGAACACGCGGGCCAGCGCCTCGTCAGAAGTCTTCTCGCCCTTGATGATTTCGACCAGTGGCATCTTGTCAACCGGCGAGAAGAAGTGGATCCCGATGAAGTCCTCCTGGCGCTTCACGCCGGTCGCCAGACCGGTGATCGGCAGCGTCGAGGTGTTCGACCCGAGCAGCGCGTTGGGCTCGACGATGTCCTCGATCTCCTGGAACACCTTGTGCTTGAGGTCCTGGTTCTCGAACACCGCCTCGATCACGAAGTCGACGCCCTTGAAGTCGGCCGGGTCTGCGGACGGGGTGATCCGGTCCAGCAACGCCTTGGACTTCTCCTCGGTGGTCTTGCCACGCTGAAGCGCTTTGGCCTCAAGCTTTTCCGAGTAGGCCTTGCCTTTCTTGGCGGCCTCGATCTCGACGTCCTTGAGCACGACCTCGTATCCAGCCTTGGCCGAGACGTAGGCGATACCGGCGCCCATCATGCCCGCGCCCAGCACACCGATCTTGTTGATCGGCGTCTTGCCGATGCCGTCCGGCCGCGACCCGCCACCGTTGATGTGTTGCAGGTCCAGGAAGAACGCCTGGATCATGTTCTTGGCGACCTGGCCAGTGACCAGCTGCGTGAAGTACCGGCTCTCGATGCGGCTGGCGGTGTCGAAGTCCACCTGCGCGCCCTCGACGGCCGCGTCCAGGATGGCCCGCGGCGCCGGCATCGGCGCACCCTTGAGCTGCTTCTTCAGCAGCGCCGGGAAGGACGGCAGGATGCCGGCCAGCGCGGGGCTGGACGGTGTGCCGCCGGGCATCTTGTAGCCCTTGACATCCCACGGCTGGGTGTGTGAGTCGGGGTTGGCCTTGATCCACGCCTTGGCGGCGGGCACCAACTCTTCGACCGAGCCGACGAGCTCGTCGACCAGGCCGGTCTCCTTGGCCTTGTCGGGCTTGAACCGGGTGCCCTGCGACAGGATGTTCATGAACGCGTTCTGGATGCCGAACATCCGCACGGTGCGGGTCACCCCGCCAGCGCCGGGCAGCAGGCCCAGCGTCACCTCGGGAAATCCGACCACGAGGCCCTTGACGTTGGCGGCGATCCGGTGGTGACACGCGAGCGCGATCTCCAGGCCACCGCCGAGCGCGGCACCGTTGATCGCGGCCACCACCGGCTTGCCCAGCGCCTCCAGGGCGCGCAGGTCGCGCTTGACCGACTCGACCATGTCGAACGCCTCGCCGGCGTTCTCCGGGCCGAGTTTGATCATGCCTTTGAGGTCACCGCCGGCGAAGAAGGTCTTCTTCGCGCTGGTGATGACCACGCCGGTGATCGAATCCTTCTCCGCGACAAGGCGTTCGACGGCGTTGTGCATGGACTCGGCGTGATGCTCGTTCATCACGTTCGCCGAGCCGGTCGGGTCATCGAGCGTCAAGGTGACGATGCCGTCGGCATCCTTGTCCCACTGAATGGTGTTCTCTGCCATGGCCGTAGACCCTTAAACCCTCTCGATGATGGTGGCGACACCCATGCCGCCGCCGATGCACAGTGTGATGAGCGCACGTCGTGCGTTGCGGCGCTCGAGCTCGTCGACCATGGTGCCGGTGATCATGGCGCCGGTGGCACCCAATGGGTGGCCCATCGCGATGGCGCCGCCGTTGACGTTGAGCTTCTCGTCCGGGATGTTGAGGTCCTTCTGGAACTTCAGCACCACCGACGCGAAGGCCTCGTTGAGCTCGAACAGGTCGATGTCGTCGACCGTCAGGCCCGCGCGGTCGAGCACCTTGCGGGTGGCCGGCGTCGGGCCGGTCAACATGATGATCGGGTCCGCGCCGCTGGTGGCGGTCGCGACGATGCGGGCCCGCGGGCTCAGGCCCTGCGACTTGCCCGCCGATTCGGAGCCGACGAGCACCAGCGCGGCGCCGTCGACGATGCCGGAGCTGTTGCCGCCGGTGTGGACGTGGTTGATCTTTTCGACGGCGTGGTACTTGGTCAGCGCCACATCGTCGAAGCCGCCCATCTCACCGATGCCGTCGAACGCGGTCTTCAGCTTGCCCAGGCCTTCCAGCGTGGTGTCGGGCCGCATGTGCTCGTCATGGTCGAGGATCAGCAGGCCGTTCTGATCACGGACCGGCACAACCGATTTCGCGAAGTAGCCGCCAGACCAGGCTTCCGCGGCCTTCTGCTGGCTGCGCAGCGCGTAGGCGTCGACGTCCTCACGGGAGAAGCCCTCGATGGTGGCGATCAGGTCGGCGCCGATGCCCTGCGGCACGAAACCGAGCCGGTAGTTGGTCTCCGGGTCGGTCGCCCAGGCGCCGCCGTCGGAGCCCATCGGGACGCGGCTCATCGACTCGACACCGCCGGCCAGCACCAGGTCGTCCCAGCCGGAACGCACCTTTTGCGCAGCGGTGTTGACCGCCTCCAGACCCGAGGCGCAGAACCGGTTGAGCTGCACGCCACCAGTGGTCTCGGGCAGCCCGGCGGCCAGCACTGCGGTCCGGGCGATGTCGCCACCTTGGTCGCCGACCGGCGACACCACGCCCAGGATCATGTCGCTGATCAGGGTCTCGTCGAGGTCGGGGAACCGCCTGCGCAGTTCGTCGACCAGTCCGACGACCAGGTTCAGCGGCTTGACTTCGTTCAGCGAGCCGTTGCGCTGCTTGCCGCGCGGCGTGCGGATGGCCTCGTAGATGAAGGCTTCTTCGGACATGGCTGATTCCTCTTCAGAAATTGAGTTTCGGATGATTACGACGCTAGTCCTCTGGACGCCACCCTAACAAAGTGCCCGTCCAACCTGTTGGTTGGGAGTGCTGGACCGCGCAACCTTCGCCGAATGTGAGGCCAGCCGCATACTCGGCGCCGAGTGTGCGGCTGGCCGCACACTCACTCGGCTCTGGCAAGCAATCTAAGCTCGACCCTCATGACGGTGTCGCGACTGCGACCGTACGCAACCACGGTGTTCGCCGAGATGTCGGCACTGGCGGCCCGGGTCGGCGCGGTGAACCTCGGGCAGGGATTTCCCGACGAAGACGGCCCACCCGCGATGCTCAAGGCCGCCCAGGATGCGATCGCCGAGGGCGTCAACCAGTACCCGCCGGGTATCGGCATCCAGGCACTGCGGGAGGCGGTCGCCGCCCAGCGCAAGCGGACGTACGGGATCGACTACGACCCGGCGACCGAGGTGCTGGTGACCGTCGGGGCCACCGAAGCCATCGCGTCGGCGGTGCTCGGCCTGGTCGAGCCCGCCTCCGAGGTGATCTTGATCCAGCCGTTCTACGACTCCTATTCGCCGGTGGTGGCGATGGCCGGCGCACGGCGGGTCGTCGCGCCGCTGGTGCCGCACGGCCGCGGCTTCGCGCTGGACGTCGATGCGCTGCGGCGCGCCGTGACGCCACGCACCCGGGCGCTGATGCTGAACTCCCCGCACAACCCCACCGGCACGGTGCTCGGCGAGGATGAGTTGGCGGCCATCGCCGAGATCGCGGTCGATGCGGACCTGCTGGTCATCACCGACGAGGTCTATGAGCACTTGGTGTTCGACGAGCACCGGCACATCCCGCTGGCCGGTTTCGACGGGATGGCCGAGCGCACCGTCACGATCTCGAGCGCGGCGAAGATGTTCAACTGCACCGGCTGGAAGATCGGCTGGGCGTGCGGGCCCGCCGAACTCCTGGACGGGGTGCGGGCCGCCAAGCAGTATCTGACTTACGTCGGGGGTGCGCCCTTTCAGCCGGCAGTGGCAGAGGCCCTCAACTCCGAGGATGCTTGGGTTGCCGAGCTGCGAATGTCGTTGCAGCACAGGCGGGATCAACTCACGCGCGGACTGACGGAGGTCGGCTTCCGGGTGCACGACAGCGCGGGCACCTACTTCGTGTGCGCCGATCCGCGTCCGCTGGGGTACGACGACAGCACCGCGTTCTGCGCGGCCTTGCCCGAACAGGTCGGGGTGGCCGCGATCCCGCTGACGGCATTCTGCGATCCCGCCGCCGAGGACTGGACTCGGTGGAATCACTTGGTGCGGTTCACTTTCTGCAAGCGCAAGGACACCCTCGACGAAGCGATCCGCCGGCTCGGCCGGCTTCGCGACCAACCGATTATGTCGACGGGTCCGAGCTGACGGCTTGCATGACTCGCCGTCGCAGTCCTTCGGTCGCCGCGTAGAGCACCTTCTTGCGCGCCCGGTTGACCAGGAATTCCGGTATCGGCGCCGACGGCTCCAGGGTGATCTCGAATCGCACCCGCGTCTTGTCGTCGGCCTCGCGCTGCAGCGTGTACTCGACGTGCTGAGCATGCTGCTGCACCGTCTTGTCGGCATCCCACACCAGCCAGTCCGGCCCCCAATGGTATTCGAGCACTTCGGTGTCGACGATGCCGACCACGCGGACGGTGACCTTCACATGATGCGGACGACCATCGGGGTAGGAGTCGATGACTTCGGCTCGTCTGTGCACCGGAGACCAGGACGGTACCGAGCCCACGTCGGCCAGCGCCTCCAGGATGACTTCTGGCGGCGCATCGATGACAACCTCGCGCGATGCTTGTACGGCCACTGACGTCAAAGTTAGCAACGCGGCGGCGTTCGCGGACCCGGTTGCGCATCGCTTTCGAAACGTTGCCCGCGCCGCGGCGACGAGCCTAGTGTCGGGGATGGCGGGTGGATGAGAGGAAATTTGTGCAACAGCTGACGTGGACCGACGACATGATGCTGCGTGCGGAGACGTCGGCCACGCCGTTGCAAATCCAGATGCTGCTGATCTATGACCCCTCGACCGCCCCGAGCGGAAGGGTGACCTTCAAAGGGATTCTCGAAGAACTCGACGCGCGGCTGCATCTCGCGGACGTCTTCCGGCGGCGGTTGACCGAGCTGCCCGGCGGGTTCGATCGACCGTACTGGGTGGATGACCCCGGCTTCGATCTCGAGTACCACGTGCGTCATATCGGACTACCCCAGCCCGGCGACTGGCGTCAGCTGTGCATCCAGATCGCGCGGCTGCACGCCCGACCGATCGACTTGCGACGTCCGCCGTGGGAGATCACCGTCATCGAAGGGCTCAATGCCATTCCGGGAGTGCCGAAGGGCTCGTTCGCGATGGCGCTGAAACTGCACCACTGTGCGGTCGACGGCATGGCCAGCGTGCAGATGATCGCCGCGATGCACGACCTCGCCGCCGATAGCCCACGCCCCGCGGCGCCCGATAATCCGTGGTACCCCGCCCCGCTGCCGACGACCGCAAACTTGCTGTGGCACACGGCGATGAAAGCGGCGCTCTATCCTGTGCGGGCAAGCACAGTGCTGGCGTCGAGTGCCCCCGAGGTAGTGCGCGGATTAGCGGGCCTGCCCGGCAAGCTGGTCCGCGGTGCGTCCAGGGCGACCGAGATCAGTGCGCCGTCGTTTCCGCCGAAGACCCGTTTCAACCAAACCGTCACTCCGCACCGTGTTTTCGAGGCCCGGTTCCACGACCTCGCCGACTTCAAGCGAATCAAGGCGCGCGTGCCCGGTTCGACCGTCAACGACGTGGCGCTCGCCTACGTGGGAGGCGCACTCCGCCGATATCTGGACGGCCACGGGGAACTTCCCGATGAGTCGCTCGTCGCGGCATGCCCGATCTCGCTGCGCGATGCGGACGATAGCGGCAAGGGGAACATGCTGTTCGGTCGGCTGCAAACGCTCGGTACCGACATCGCAGACCCGCTCGAGCGGCTGGCCACAATCGCCGCGTCGACTGCGGGCAGCCGGTCGGAGTCGGATCAGTCGACGCGGACCCAACTGGTCGATCTGATCGGAACAGTGCCGACCTCACTGCTCGGAGTGGCCGCAAAGGCCGCGAGGGGGCTTCCGTTCTCCGGCCCGACGGTCGCCAACACGACCGTGACCAACGTGCCGGGCCCAACCGAGCCGATCTTCTTCGCCGGTGCACGACTCCTGCAAGCCGCTGGACTCGGGCCGCTGATAGGTGGCGTGAACCTCATCCACGTCGTAGCGAGCTACAACGGCATCTTGTCGATCAGCGCTACCGCCGATCGCAACGCACTGCCCGACCCGTCGACATATGCCGAGTGCATGGAGCACGCCTTTCAGGATTTGCTGTCCTGCGCCGGCTGATTCTCTGGAGCGAGTGACGGGATTCGAACCCGTGTATACGGCTTTGCAGGCCGCTGCCTAGCCGCTCAGCCACACCCGCACGAGGTCCTACCGTGCCAGTGCAGCCCGCCGGTAGGCCACCGTTTAACTCGACGCGATCCCTATCTCGACGGCTCCGGTCCCAGGGCGGCCATCACCTGATCTCGCAGCCCCTTGGTCGCGGCGTCGAGCACGATCTCACTGGCCCGCCGCACGACGAACGCGGGCACCGGCCCAGCCGGCTCGACGGTGATGTCGAACCGCACCCGGGTCTGGTCGACACCGACGGGTCGGAGGTTGTACTCCACGTGTTGCCCGCGCTGCTGGAAGGTGTCGTCGGCATCCCAGACCACCCAGTTGGGTCCCCAGTGGTATTCCAGGATCTCGTTGTCGACCAGCCCGAAGATCTTGATGGTGGCCTTCACGTGGTGGGGCCGACCGTCGGGATACCAGTCCAGCACCTGAATTCGCTTGTGCACCGGCGACCATGACGACAACGACCCGACGTCGGCCAACGCCTCCAGGATCACTCCCGGCGGTGCGTCGATGACAATCTCTCGCGATGCTCGTACGGCCACTGACATCCAAGCTAGCAACGTGGCCGGTGTTGAGGGGCAACTCCTCCAATCACCAGCCGATTTCGTCGAGCGGGGTGGCGGCGGCCGGGACGAAAGCAGTCCAGCAGCACGTCAGCCTTGGCGGCCAGGCCCAGCAGTAACCGCGGGTCGGCCTTGACGTCCAAGTCCACGGTCCGCTTTCCACGGTGCAGCAGGTCGCGGTCCTCGGCGGGCATCGTCAATCCGCCGGGGCGGCGCACCCGCACGACGTCGGCGCCCAGGTCCGCGAGCACCATCCCCGCGTGCGGACCCGGTCCGATGCCGCCGAGCTCGATCACACGCACCCCGTCCAGGGGCCCACCGGCGGTCAACGTGCCTACGTTCCCTTCTTCAGTTCCAGCACCCGGTCGCGCAAACCCTTGGTCCCGGTGTCGACCGTTCCTTTGATGGCGCGCTTGAGGACGAAACCGGGCAATGGCACCACCGGGTCGACGCTGAGTTTGAAGGTGACTTTGGTGTTTTCGCCGTCGGGCGTCAACGTGTACGACGCGTCCTGCGAGCGTTGCTGGCCGGAGCTGATCAGCGTCCAACTGACCTTGTTCTTGCTCCACGTGTAGGCCACCACTTGTTCGTCGGTGATGCCCGCGGCCTTCACCTTCATCTTCACTTTGAGCGGGCGCCCGTTCTTGTCCTTCTCGAGCACTTCGGCGCTCTGATGCGGCGGCGACCATTCGGTCACGGTGTCCAGATCGCCGATCACGTCGAGGATCTCCTCCGGGCTCGCCTCGATGACGATTTCGCGGGTTTCGTTGATTGCCATGTCCGGACGATAGCGAGGGGATGCCGCGCGGACGGCGTTTTCGACCGCAGACGCGTACCGTCGTCCTCGTGACTGACCCGTCCTACACCGTCGGTGACTACCTGCTCGATCGGCTGGCCGAACTCGGCGTCACCGAAGTATTCGGAGTGCCCGGCGACTACAACCTGGAGTTCCTCGACCACATCGTTGCCCACCCGCAGCTGCGCTGGGTCGGCAACGCCAACGAGCTGAATGCCGGATACGCCGCCGACGGCTATGGTCGGCTGCGTGGATTATCAGCTGTGGTAACCACATTCGGGGTCGGCGAGCTCTCGGCGGCCAACGCGATCGCGGGTAGTTACGCCGAGCACGTACCGGTGGTGCACATCGTCGGCGGCCCGTCGAAAGACGCCCAGGGCACCCGCCGGGCCCTGCATCATTCGCTGGGCGACGGTGACTTCGAGCACTTCTTGCGAGTCAGCCGGGAAATCACCTGCGCCCAGGCCAATCTCATGCCCGCGACGGCAACCAGGGAGATCGACCGGGTGCTCAGCGAGGTGCGCGAGCAGCGACGGCCCGGGTATCTGTTGATACCCACCGACGTCGCCCGCTTCGAAACCGAGCCACCGACAGCACCGCTGCCCCGCTACACCGGCGGCACCAGTCCGCGGGCGCTCGCGCAATTCACCGATGCCGCAGCCGAACTCATCGCCGGCCACCAACTGACCGTGCTGGCCGACCTGTTGGTGCACCGCCTGAACGCCGTCGACAATCTCGAGGCGCTGCTGGCGGCCGACGCGGTTCCGCACGCCACGTTGACGTGGGGCAAAAGCCTGGTGGACGAGAGCGCCCCGGAATTCCTGGGCATCTATGCCGGCGCGGCCAGCGCCGAGCCGGTTCGCCGCGCGATCGAAGAGGCTCCCGCGCTGGTGACTGCGGGCGTGGTGTTCACCGACATGGTCAGCGGCTTCTTCAGCCAACGCATCGATTCGGCGAGAACCATCGACGTCGGGGTGCAACAGAGCACGGTCGGCAACCAGGTGTTCGCGCCGCTGGAAATGGCAGCGGCGCTGGACGCGCTCACCGCAATCCTGGCCCGACGCGGTATCACGTCGCCTCCCGTCACGTCAGCCTCCCACCCCGTGCCCACACACAAGCCCGACCGCGATCAGCCGCTCAGCCAAAAAGTGTTGTGGGACAGATTCTGCGACGCACTCACCCCCGGCAATATCGTCCTCGCCGATCAGGGCACCTCGTTTTACGGCATGGCCACCCACCGGCTGCCCCAGGGGGTGACCTTCATCGGCCAACCACTGTGGGGGTCAATCGGATACACGCTGCCGGCCACGCTCGGGGCGGGTCTGGCCGAACGCGATCGCAGGCCGGTGCTGCTGATCGGCGACGGCGCCGCGCAGCTGACCGTCCAGGAACTGGGCACCTTTTCGCGCGAAGGACTGTCGCCGGTCATCGTCCTGGTCAACAACGACGGCTACACCATCGAGCGGATGATTCACGGAAAGACCGCGCCCTACAACGACATCGTCGCGTGGCGCTGGGCCGACATCCCCACCGCACTCGGGGTGACAAACCACCTGATCTTTCGCGCCGAGAACTACGGCGAACTCGACGACGCGTTCGTCGCGGCAGCCGAGCACCGCGACCGGATGGTGTTGATCGAGGCGGTAGTGCCGCGCCTCGACATTCCCGAGCTGTTGACCGAGCTCGTCGCACCCACCTCCGCAGATGGCAGCCCGCGTCGATAACGGCTACGCGTGCAAGCCCTTTCGATCTCCCGATGAGCCGAGCAGCAGACGCAGTGTGCGCCGGCAGCGCCCACACTCGGCTCCCGCCCCACACGCGGCGGCGATCTGATTGGTTGTCGTCGCCCCGCCGGCAATCGCTTCCGCCACCGCCTGGCTGGTGATGCCGTTACACAGGCAGACGAACACCGAGCAGTCCGCTCACTCGTCAATTCGCATCATGTCGAGGAATTTGCCGACGAACACCGTTGGGTAAGCGCCCTTCCCGGCACCCGCTATCCACGGCGCGGCGGGATCGGGATATTCGATCCATTCCCGCGCGCGATCCTCGTCGTCGAGTTCCTGCAGGATCATCACCTCGTGGCCGTCGTCGAAGGCCCGGAACAGCCGCGTCTCCCGGATGCCTGCCGCTCCGAATCTCGTTAACGCGCTGCGGATCTCAGCGGTCAACGTGTCCACATCGTCAACGGACGCCATCGCGGCCACGACAACGCCGGGTGCCGTACGGGCCGACGGAGCGACGGATCCGAACCTTTCGACGATCTCCCCGGCGAAGACGGCCGGAAGATCCTCGACGCCGACGGCGTCGAACCAGTCGAAGAACACCCGTGACCGCAGCAGCTCGACGATCGGTTCCCGGCTACGCACACCGATCGTCACGAGCACTCGGCCGTAGTCGTGCGTCGAGGTGTAGACCAGCACATGGTGCGCACCGATGTCGGCGAGCGCCGACCGACGGCGTTGCAGCAGCGGCCACACCTGCTCTGGGTCGGGCACACGGTAGTCCGACGCGATCACCATCGAATGCGAATACGGGTCTGCCGGGCTCACCGAAGCTGGTCCTTCATCACCTTGCCGGTTGCGTTCAGTGGCAACTCGCCGAGGAATTCGACATATCGCGGGGCTTTGAATCCGGCCATTCGCTCGCGGCACCACGACACCAGGTCCGCTTCCGACACAGTCGCTTTCGATACAACGAATGCTTTGCCCACCTGGCCGAGCCGTTCGTCGGGCACACCGATTACCGCGACCTGAGCAACTGCGGGGTGTTCCAGCATGTAGCCCTCGATCTCAGCCGGGTAGGCGTTGAAGCCGCCAACAATGAACATGTCCTTTTTACGCCCGTCGATCCTCAGCCGGCCGGCATCGTCGAAATTCCCCAAATCTCCGGTGTGCAGCCAGCCGTCGCTGTCGATCGCGTTCGCGGTGGCCGCCGGGTCGTCGAGATAGCCCTGCATGACGCCGTACCCGCGGACCAGCACCTCGCCGTCGTCGGCGATCCGCACCTCGACGTCCTCGCACGGCAGGCCCGCGGTGGTGGCCACCTCCTCGAACGAATCGCCGGGTCGCGACAACGTCACGTTGCCGGCTTCGGTCAGGCCGTAGCCGGTCATCAAAGTCTGGAAGGGCAGTTCGTCGTGAATGCGCCGAACCAATTCGACCGGGATGTCGGCGGCACCGGTCACTCCGGCCCGCAACGTCGACAACTTGGCCTTGTCGAGGACCGTCAGCAGCGCGTGATACAGCGTCGGCGGTCCAGGCAGCATTGTGATGCGTTCGCGTTCAATCAGATTCACGACGGCGTCGACGTCGAAGACGGCCAGCGGCAGCATGGTCGCACCACGCAGGAACGACGAGATCAATCCCGCTTTCAGACCGAAGGTGTGGAAGTACGGGTTGATTTGTAGATAGCGGTCACCTTGGCGCAGATCGGCCAGCGTGGCCCACTCCTCGTACATCCGCAGCGTTTGGCGGTGGTTCATCATCGCGCCCTTCGGGCGACCGGTCGTGCCGGAGGTGAAGATGATGTCAGCGATGTCCGCGCCGCTGGCCGGTCGCTCGAATGGTGAACCGCTGGAAAGGAAGTCGGACTTCAGATCGATCACCGGTATGCCGGCCGGGGCGGTGAAATCCTGCCCGAGAAAACCCTTGTGGACAAGCACAGCTTTGGCCGCGCTGCGGGTGATGATGTCGCCGGCCTCTTCTGGTTTGAAGCGCGTGTTCACCGGCACCAACACGCCGCCGGCGGTAAGCAACCCGAAGGCAGCGATGATCCATTCCGCCGAGTTCGGCGCCCACAGCGCGACGCGGTCGCCCTTCGCGATCCCCAGGTCAGCGAAAGCGCCGGCAGCACACCGGATCCGATCGACAACGTCGTGAAAAGTGTAGCGCCGCGGACCGTCGACAATCGCTTCTGCGTCGCCGAAGCGGTCCGCCGCGCTCAAGACCATCTCGGGGATGGTCTCCCAGTTCATCTGGCGCAGCGCCGGCTGCTACACCGTGACGAGACGAGAAAGGTTGCCGCCCATGATCTTCGCCTGATCGTCCACGGACAGGTGCGACAGCGCGTTGACGTAGAAAGTCGGCTCCGCCAGGCCTTCCGGGTGTGGCCAGTCCGAGCCGTACAACACCTGGTCCACGCCGACGAGGTTGACCAGATCGTCGATGCCGTCCTCGAAGAACGGGCTGACGTGGATTCGGTTCTTGACCATCTCGACGGGGTCGCTCGGGAAAGCCTCCGGGGCCTTCCGGAATACCTCGGCCAGGCCGTCGAGCAACGGGGTCATCCACTTCGAACCGGCCTCGACGATCGCGACCTTCAGCTTGGGATGGCGGTAGAGCGCGCCGTGGATCACCCACGACCCGACCGAGTCCTGGATCGGCCGCCACTCGTTGAGGATGCCCATCGCATTGGTCTGGAACGGCAGCATCTCCTGGTCGGCACCGTCCCATTCGGAGGTGTACCGGGAGTAGCCACTGTCGCTGGAGTGCATGCCGACCAGCAGGTCGTGCTCGACGACCCGCTCCCAGAACGGGTCGAACTCGGGTACCGCGAACGACCGGGGGCCGCGGAAGCCGGGGACCGGAGCCGGACGGACCAGGATGCAACGTGCACCGCGCTTGACCGCCCACTCCAGCTCCTCGATCGCCTTCTCGACGATCGGCAGGGTGATGACCGGGGTGGTGAAGATCCGGTTCTGGTAGTTGAAGCCCCAGACCTCATCGAGCCATTCGTTCAGCGCATGAACCAGGACGTGGATCGCAACGGGGTCGTCGCGTAGCCGCTCCTCGAGCAGGCTGGCCAGCGTCGGGAACATCAGGGTGCGGTCCAGACCGAGTTTGTTCATCTCCTCCAGGCGTGGGCCGGGCTCGAAGAACGCCGGGATGGCCCGCATCGGCTCACCGAACAGTTCGCGCTTGGTCTTGCCGTCCGGGTTGCCGTATTTGAAGTACTCCTCCCAGGCACCCGGCCGAGCGACGACCTCGAAGGTCGGGTTGGGGATGTAATTGCTGATCTGGCCGCGGATCGCGATCTTGGTCCGCCCGTTGATCTGGACGTACTGGACGTAGTCCTTGTACTCCTTGGGCAGGAACTTGGTCAGCGCCTCCGGCGGTTCGTAGAGATGGTTATCCGCGTCAAAGATCGGGAACGGAACGTCCTCCCGATGCGACAACTGACCCATGAAATCCTCCTTCGCAATTTGTGAGAATAGTATTCTCACCCGAAGGCTACCGCAATGCCTTGCCGCACTGAACGCTTGCGTCCTCGTATCGAGAGACCGGTTCGACAGAAATTTTGCGCATTGGCTCTAGCCGGCGACCGGCAAACGTTAGGGTCTGTAGAAAAGCAGTGGTCACGCTATTCTCCGTGACGGAGAATGTCGATATCGTCCCCTTAACGGGCGGCCGGAGGTGCGCATGAGAACCGTCGGTAAGGGCACTGCGGCGCTGGGTGTGCTGGCGGCCGTCGGCTGCAGCACGCTGGTCGCCGCGCCGGCTCAAGCGGACGATCCGGTCATGCATGAGGTCAAATACGTCATCACGGCAGCCAGCCCGATCTGGGCCGACATCTACTACCTAGACCAGCAGCCCGCGAAATTTTCGGACTACAGCCACAACACGTACCAGTACACCCCCAACGTCCAGGCGGACATCGCACCAGGCCACCCCTGGGTCTCTCCCCCGGTGATGCTGACGAACCCCGACCAGTACGCCATGGTTTCCGTCAGTACCGGTACCGAACCGGGCACGCCGATGTTCCACTGTGCGCTGATCGTCGACGGGGTCGTCAAGGCCTCGAACGATGGGCCGAAGGGTGCGCTCTGCTCGCTGCGTAACTGGTGAGCGGCTAGCTTTCGGGGTCGCCTTCCAGATGGCGCAGGTAGCTCTCGACGATCTCGACCGTCTCGCGGTGGCCGGCGGACATGTCGAGCGCCTGCTCGATCACCAGCACTCGCGACACACTGGTCATCAGCACCGACCACACCAGCGGCGGGATCTTCACCCGGGCGACGTCGTAACGATCGAGAATCGTTGTCAGCGCTTTGCGTTGTTCTTCGCGAAAACGTTCGGCGTAGTAGGCGATCTCAGCCTTCAGCGCTTTGCGGTGGTTCGCCAGTGCGATGAACTCCATGGTGATCGCCGTGGCCGCCGGGTCGGTGCTGAACCGCCACAGCGCCCACAACGGTTGAGGCGCCTGCAGCACCTGGGCTTGCACCTCGAGGCCTTGTTCGGCGCGGCGCCGGAACGCCGCCAAGAACAAGTCGTCCATAGTGCGGAAGTAGTAATGCACCAGCTGCGGTTTGAGCGCCGCCTTCTCCGCCACTCGACGGGAAGTGACTGCGGCATAACCTTCTTCGAGCATCAGATGCTCGGCAGCATCGAGCAGAACGCCACGGTTCTTGGCGTCCGGTGCCCCGATCCTGCGCGCCGTCGTCATGACCTGGTTCCAGACTCCCGCCGAATACGTGCTGAATGTGCCGATCGTAGCGTCGGCCCCAACTCTCGCCTTGACCACGACATTAGCGTCATGCTAAGCAGGTGCTCAGCAATTACGGCACATTCGTCGATCTCAGTCCAGGGCGGCGCTAAGGTTCTTAGCAGCCCGCTGCCCACACACCACGGTTGCCCAAACATCACTGGGTAGGCCAGCCTCGGGAGGCGCGCATAGATGAGCAACTTCGATTCGATCGACTTCTTCACCGACCAGTCGCTCGTTCCCGACCCGCACCCGTACTTCGATTACCTGCGTAGTCAGAAC
This sequence comes from uncultured Actinomycetota bacterium, assembly GCA_963741555.1. Lineage (GTDB taxonomy): Bacteria > Actinomycetota > Actinomycetes > Mycobacteriales > Mycobacteriaceae > Mycobacterium. The sequence continues at coordinate 189,347 of CAVUIH010000002.1, forward strand.
CCGGTGCTGCGGCTCCCGCACCACAACGTCGTCGCCGTCACCGGATGGGAAGAGGCCAACGCGGTCTACAAGGACCCCGACACCTTCTCCAACATCGTCGCGCTCGGCGGCCCGTTTCCGCCGTTGCCGTTCGAGGTCGACGGTGACGACCTCACTCCCCTGATCGACGCGCACCGCAGCCAATTCCCGATGTTCGAGCACATGGTCACCATGGACCCGCCAGACCACACCAGGGCGCGTTCGATTCTGAGCCGGTTGCTCACGCCGAGCCGGCTGAAGGAAAACGAGGAGTTCATGTGGCGCCTCGCCGACCGCCAACTCGAGGAGTTTCTGGACAACGGTGAGTGCGAGTTCATTTCCGAATACTCCAAGCCGTTCGCGACGCTGGTGATCGCCGACCTGCTCGGTGTCCCGGAAGAGGATCACAAGCAGTTCCGCTCGATTCTTGGGGCGGACCGTCCCGGCGCGCGGGTGGGCGCGCTCGATCTCGAGTCGGTGGGCATCAACCCGCTGGAGTGGCTCGACGACAAGTTCTGCTCCTATATCGAAGATCGGCGCAGTGCTCCCCGCGACGACGTACTGACCTCGTTGGCAACGGCCAAGTACCCCGACGGTTCCACCCCCGAGGTGATCGAGGTAAGTCGTTCGGCGACATTCCTTTTCGCCGCCGGTCAGGAGACCACCGCGAAACTGCTCTCGGCCGCGTTGCAGGCTCTCGGCGATCGGCCGGAGATTCAGCAGAAACTGCGTGAAGACCGCAGCCTGATCCCAGGCTTCATCGAGGAATCGCTGCGCATGGAAAGCCCGGTGAAAAGTGACTCCCGGCTGGCCCGCAAGGCGACCACCGTTGGCGGCGTTGACATTCCGGTCGGCACCGTCGTGATGGTGTTGCCGGGTGCGGCCAATCGTGACCCACGGCGGTTCGAGAACCCGCACGAGTTCCAACTGGACCGCAAGAACGTCCGTGAACACATGGCGTTCGCCCGCGGCGTGCACTCCTGCCCCGGTGCGCCGTTGGCCCGCGTCGAGGGTCGCGTGTCGATCGAGCGCATCCTGGACCGGATGTCGGACATCGCCATCAGCGAAACCCAACACGGACCGGCCGACGGGCGGCGCTACACCTTCGAGCCGACCTACATCCTGCGTGGGCTCAGCGATCTGCACCTCACGTTCACACCGCGACCCGCGCTGGAGCCGGCGCGCTAAGGGCCTCAGTCGAATACGTGCCGTGGCAACGTCATCGGGATATCGAGCGAACTGAGCAGTCCGGCCGGCGCGGCCACCACGTAGGGAACGGCGTTCACGACGCGCATCGCGGTCGCGGCCATCGCCGCGTGCCCCGCGCCGTGCCCTTGCGCCGCGCCCATCGTCATCGCGCAGTGGATGTCGGGGTCGCCTTCGATGTCGATCCGATAGGTGGCGTCGGCGTCGGAATTCGGCCAGTTCGGCGCGACGTCGCGTGCCATCCGGATGATGTGCTCCACCACGATCGCTTCGCGGCCATCGACCACGCCGGCCGCTCTGGTCCGCACCGCGCCGCAGGTGCCGGCCGGAATGGTGCCGAACGCCACTTCGATATCGCGGTCGGTCAGTTCGCGGTCCAGGCTCCCCCGGATTTCCTGGACCTCGACGCCGAGCCCGTCGGCGATGAGATGAATCGGTGCCTTCCAAGCGATTTCGATGAACCCCGGCGTCTTCAGCATGGGTTCGAAGTCGAGTGTCTTGGCGAAGCCCATGCCGTTGACCATGACATCGGCGACCGGATAGTGGTCATTGAGCGCGATCTCGGAGACTGTGAGAGTCCGGATCTTCTTGGATTGAGTACTCATCATCAGCGCGAGCTGATCGGATGCGAATCCCGGGAAGATGCCCGACGCATAGAACGACGATCCGCCGCTCCGGGCGGCGGCCAGCGAGTTGATCGCGCCATTCGGTGGCGAAGTACGACGGCGGGTAGATCAGGCTGGTGGTCGATGTCGATACGACGTTAATACCCGCTGACAGCAGCTTGAGGTAATCCGGGACCGCGCCCGCGTCGCGTTGCGGACCGCTGGCGGCATAGACGACGCAGTCGGGCGCGAGCGCGATGAGTGCGTCCGCGTCATCGGTCGCGGCCAACCCCACTGGCTCTCCACCGGCGAGCTCGCCCGCGTCTTTGCCGACTTTGTCGGGCGAATGAACCCACACGCCAACAAGTTCCAGATCAGGCCGATTCCGGACAGCGTCAACGGCAACCGAACCGACCCCGCCGGTCGACCACACAACCACCCGGATGGGCGACGCCATCGATTCCTCCTTGCTCATCCGTGAACCATCTGGGCTTGCTGGTGGGCCGCCACCGCAGTCTGCAGGTAGCGCCAGGCAACCTCGGGCTCGATGCCGCCGCACAGGGGATGCAACGGCAGCGACCTTCCGGAGCGGACGAATTCCGTTGCCGCCGAGGGCGTCAGGATGCGGTACGGCCCGCCGGACAATCGCAACTCGGCCACGGTACTTGCCCGGGTGATGCTGGCGACAGAATCATCTCCGTGCCGATAGGACGCGGCCATCGCGGCGTCGTGCAGCAAGTGCGGGCCGAGCTGCTCCCATGCCTGATCGACGTCGTCGGCGACGAAAACCACTGTGGGAGAGTCAGATACGGGGAATTGGACGAAACCCGGAACCGTCCCCAATTTGCGGCACTGCTCCTCATAATAGGTTCTCAACTCGGGCCGGTCGACTTGGGAGATGAAGCCCAGGCCATGCGCGGCGGCTCTGCGCACCGCGGCCTTGCTGCCACCTGCGATCATCATGGGAGGCCCGTTGGGGGATGTGCATCGTGGCGTGACACGCACCCGCCTGCCCCGAAAATCAACCGCTTCACCGCGAAGCAGCGCCGATCAGTACCCGTAGATACTCATCGGCCAGCCTGCCCCGAGCGGCCATGTCAACCCCGAAATGGGCGTACTCCTCCTCACGATGGCCCACGCCGAACGCGTAGGAAACCCTGCCGCCGCTGATGAGGTCGAGCACGCTGATCTCCTCGGCGAGCCGCACCGGATCCCACAACGGCAACGGGACCGCCGCGAGCAGGATCGCCATTTCCTGCGTTCTCGCCGCGACGGCCGACGCGAGCATCAGCGGGGTCGGCAGGTGCCCATCGCTGGCGCCGTGGTGCTCGGACAGCACGACCAACGGCACCCCGCGCGTCTCGGCCCATTCACACATATCGGACACCGCGGCATAGTGACCGGCCGCCGGCCCGGTCCAATCAGGAACTCTCATGTCGAAACGCAACGTCAGCACGACCGTGAATATCCTTTCTGCACAACGACTAGACCCCGACAGTCACCGATGCTCACACTTGTTGCGTCGCAAAGACATTCTTGGGAATGGTCAGGGGCAGGTCGACGGCGCTGAGCAATCCGGGCGCGGCGTTGACGACATAGGGCACGGCGTTGACGACGCGCATCGCAGTGGCCACCATCGCGCCGGCACCAGAGGTCATCGAGGCGATACCGGCCCGAGCGGGATCCCGCAGCGTTGCCGCCAGCGTGCAGTCGATGTCGGGATCTCCGGTGATCACCACGCGGTAGGACAAGTCGCCGATCCCGGTGGGCCAGTCCGGGGCCACGCTGTGCGCCAGCCGGGTGACGTGTTCGACAATGATCGCCTCGCGCCCGTCGACGACGCCGATGGCTTTCATGCGAATCGCGCCGCAGGTTCCCGCCTCGACGGTGCCCATGGCGACTTCCAGTGTTTCGTCGGTGACGGCGCGGTCGAATTTCTCGCGGACCTCCTGGACTTCGACGCCGAACGCGTCGCCGATCAACCTGAGCTGTCCCGCCCATTCACCGGCGATCGCGCCGGGGAACGAGATCCAGGGCTGGTAGTCCAGCGGCTGGCCGAATCCCAGTCCGTTGATCATGATGTCGGGCACGCCGTAGTCGTCGTACAAACCGATCTCATAGGAGTGGATCGACTCGATCGACGACGATTGCGTCGAGAGGACGAGTGGCAGATAGTCGGCAGCGAAGCCGGGCTCGATACCGGAGGCGTAGAGCGACACCTGTCCTTGTTTGGCCGCGCCGACGAGCTGTTCGCGCCACTCGGCCGGCTCATAGGCGTGCGGGTTGACCAGCCGGGTAGTGCTGGTGGTGACGACGTTGATGCCTGCTTCCAGCAATTTCACGTAGTCCGGGATTGCCAGGGCGTCACGTTCGGGTCCGCTGGCCGCATAGATCACGCAATCGGGTTTGAGCGCGATCAGGGCATCGGCGTCGTTGGTTGCCGTGACGCCGATCGGGTCGCCGTTGGCCAGCTCGCCGGCGTCCTTGCCCACCTTGTCGTCGGAATGAACCCAGACCCCGACGAGGTCGAGCTCGGGGCGGTTGGTGATGGTGCGTATGGCGATCGAACCGATTCCTCCGGTTGCCCACACCACTACGCGGTGCTTGCCTGCGGTCATTAGTTCCTCCTGTGTTGCGCCAAACCGTTGTGTGCAGTGATCGTGGACTATGCGATTTTGACGGGCAGCCTGGCCCAGCCCCTGACGCTGGAAGTTCTTGCCCGCTGGCGTTCTCGTAATCGACGTCCCAGTCGGTCCACCGCTTGAAGACCTCTTCGAGCGCAACCCGCGCTTCCAGCCGTGCCAGCGAGGAGCCGAGGCAGAAATGCAGACCCTGCCCGAAGCTCAGATGCCCTCCCGTGCGATGGATGTCGAAGCGGTCCGGATCGGTAAAGTGCGTCTCGTCGCGGTTGGCCGAGGCGTTGAGCAAGAGCATGTAAGAGCCCTCGGCCACGGTCTGCCCGTAAAGCTCGGCGTCCTGGGCGACGTAGCGACCCTGTACCGGTGACGGCGGCTCGTAGCGCAGCGTCTCCTCGACCGCTAATGGGATCAGCGACGGGTCAGCTGCCAGTTCTCTTCTCTGGTCGGGGTTTTCACCGAGCAGCTCACCCATGAAACCGATGAGTCGAGCGGTGGTCTCACCGCCCGCGCCGGCGATCATCGCGGTGTAGGCGATGACTTCACCGCGTTCGAGGGGGCGCACGGTTCCGTCTGGTTCTTCGACGTGCGCGTTGAGCAACTCGGTCATCAGATCGTCGGACGGATGTGTCGCCCTCCACTCGATGTAATCGGCGAACTGCGCGATCGACTCCTCGAGGGTCGTCGCGCTCAGCAGGCTGCCTCCGGATTCGACCGTGATGCTTTTGTCATTGCGTTCGCGGATCTGTTGCTGCCCTTCTTCGGGAATACCGAGCAGGTAGCCGATCGTCCGCATGGGCATGATGGCGCCAAGATCCCCGACGAAGTCGAAACCGTCCGCGCCGCGCAGCGGATCCAGTGCGCGCGAACAGAGGTCACGCACCAACCCTTCGACGGCCAACATGCGGCGGGGCGTGAACACCCGTGACAACAGGCGGCGATGTAGGTCGTGCAAGGGCGGGTCTTCCCACAGCAGAATGCCGGGCGGTATGTCGATACCGCTGAACAACACGTCGGCGGTGGTCCCGTGTCCCGATCGGTATGTCTGCCAATCGTGCAGTGCGGGAGCGACATCGTCATAACGACTGAGCGCGTAGAAGTTGTACTTCTCGTTGAAGTACAACGGAGCCTCGGCGCGCATCCGCTTCCACACCGGATAGGGGTCATCGTCGATAGCGTGGTCGAACGGGTCGTAGTACAGCTCGACTGTGGAATTGCTCAAGGTCTGCCTTCTGCTAGCGGGGCTGGTTGGGCGTGCCCGGGTAGAGCTGTTCGGTGGGTCCCGCGGTCACCCAGCCGCCCAACTTCGTAATGAGGTGTGGCGCAAAGACCGAGCCATACACCAGGTGCCCGACAACGATGACGGCAACGATGGACAGCGCCGACGATTGCAGGCGAGTTTTCGATCTTGCTTGTCGGCCCACATCTCGATGACGTTGCGGCCCTCGGAATCGGTGCGTCCGAGCAGGTAGGTGAAGACCATCATCTCGATGCCCATAGCCAGCGAGTCATAGAGCGGGTATTGGTGTTTCGTGCCCTCGAAGATCGCGAGCCCGGGAATCACATAGCCGTAGTAGAAGTTGCCGAAGTGAGCTCCGGTGATCGCATTGAAGACGAAGGCCCAGCAGAATCCCACGACGAGGCCGACAGTGAGCAGGGTAAGCGGTCGGCGCCAGCCGAACTTCGCGCTCAACCGACGTCCTAGCGCGGCCCCGACCAGGGCGGGAAGCACGAAGTAGGAGATGTAGCCGATGGGCACCGATGACGGCAGACCTCCCCACGTCACGTTCAGCGGCCACCACGACGGCATCCGCGGCAGCGCCGGCGGAAATTGTGCATACATCGCCCAGTCGTAGGGAGACTCGATCCACGAGAACGACAGCGCCGAAATACTCAGCAGCAGCAGCGGATGTACGCGTCGGCGGCGAAAGCTCAGATAGATTCCGATGAGGAAGAACGCGATGCCCGAGACGTACGCAAAGTACATCTGCCCCTCCAGCAGGGGCGTGATCTTCTCCGTCACCGGCGGCCCTCGGTACCCGAAGCGCGCCGCGCCTCGGGGTCGAAGCGCAGGACAAGGCCGAACACCAGAGCAATCAATCCAAATAGCGTGCCTAGCATGATCACCGCACCCACGTGCACTACCTCTTCCTCGAGGAGAACAACCCTTTAGATAGTGACGACTATCTTATAAAGAGTCAACCACCAGAACCCGCCCGAGGAGTGGACATCCGTGCCCCAACGCTCTGCCCGCCAGAAAGCCGGCCGAGGCCGAGATCCCGGCTCCGGGATCTCGGCGGCCGCGAGGGGCGAACCACGCAAGCTTCTGCTCGCCGCCGCCCGCGACCTCTTCGCCCGCCAGGATTACCGCAGCACCACGACACGCGAAATCGCCGAAGCCGCAGGCGTTACCGAACATCTCCTGTTCCGCAACTTCGGCTCGAAAGCCGGACTGTTCCGGGAAGCGCTTGTCCTACCGTTCACCGAATTCGTCGACGACTTCGGCCGCACCTGGAATTCAGTCGTCCCCGAGCAGACCGACGAAGAGGAACTGGCGCGGCGCTTCGTTGGCCACCTCTACGACGTCTTCGTCGAACACCAGGGCCTGCTCTTGACGCTCATGGCTGCCCAGACCCTCAACGAAGAGGAACTCGCCGAGACGGGCATCGCCGACATCAGACGAGCCCTCAACGTGCTCAGCCAAATTGGCGCCGAAGGCATGCGCATCCGCGGCATGCGCACCAACAACCCCGACCTGCCTGCGCACTCTACTGTCGCCATGATCGCCGGCATGGCTGCACTGCGATCGACCTACTTCGGATCTGCGCAGCCCCCGCCGAGAGAAGCCATCATCGACGAACTCGTCCAAGCCATACTGCACGGCTTCCTGCATCGACACGACTGAACGCCGGTGTCGTTGCCGCGGAGTCAGGTCTGCTGAGTTCGGTGCTCAAAGTCGTTTTCGGACGGCGCTTTTACCATCGGGCTTGCGCGACGACTCAGGTGTCGGCGCGGGTCCAGAATGAGTGACCCTCCTGCGCGATGCAGATCAGGAACAGTCCGTCGGGTGCCTGCGCGACGTAATTGAAAAACTTCTGGCAGTCGGCGTTTTCTTCCTTGATGCCCGCCATCGGCGGCGAGCGGAACCATCTCGGCTGGTATCGACGGGGTGAGCCGCAGAACATCAGCCGTCCGGGTTGAGTGGCGGGCACATACCCGCCTGAGACACCGAATGCGTAGTAGGTGGTGTTGTCGCATGGCGCGCCGAGAACCATGTTCGGAGCGATGCCCGGCGTGCAGGCCGGGTAGTCGCAGACGGTCGGACCGGCGGCAGCGGTCGACGGCATCAACACGCCGATTCCCATCAGCGCGGCAAGCGCTGCCACGATGAGACGCACCGGAACAGTTTTGCATGGGCGATAAGAAAATTCTCTTC
>CAVUIH010000003.1:0-393912 GCA_963741555.1 uncultured Actinomycetota bacterium
CGTCGCACGACAGGGAGGCGGTCTGATTGCCGGCCGGCGCCAACAGTCGGCAGTCCTGCGGTGTGTAGCCCTTCGATAGCAGGCCGTAGAGCCTTTGTTCGTCCGGCGTCGGAATCCGGCAGCCGGCGCCGCGCAGCCCAGCGCGCTGATGCAGAGCATCTGCACTGCAACCGAAGAGCGTGCCCACGTGGTGACACCGAACATCTGAAACCTCTGGTCGGACTGACGAAGCGCTCATCGGTGTGGTGCTGTCATCGGCATCATCCCCCGAAACTCCGACAGACCAGGGCGTTTCACATGCATTCATTGAGACAGAGCTTGGGGCGGCGATCGGTACCGTGATGGCAATCGTGGCGCAGTGTGTGGTCTGCAAGGTCACGGCAGCGAGATCGCTCGCTGGGTGAGGTTCGCGGACTACGAGCCCCTTTCGAAGCCCAATCCATACGCCGTCTTGAGCAATCAGATTGCGATCGCCAGCCCTCCGAGGTTCGAACGACACGGGCCGCAGTGCGCCCTGCTGACCCGGCGGGTGCCGGCGGGTGGCTCTCCGCAAACGGGGCGTTGGCCGGCAGGGCGCAACCCGGGCGGTCGGATAGGTAAAGCGCGCCGCTGGTTCGGCGATCACGTGTCGACGTACCGCTGGTGGATCCTGGCGGTGGCCGGGATTGCCGCCTTCGTGTCGGGTGCATCGGATGGTGGAATTTCAAAGCCAAGGCCCATCCAACAGCCGGTGACGCGGCCTTCATCGCGTACTGGAGTTTGAAGGATTTTCTGACGAACTCCCCGGCCGACCAGGTCATTCCATGGCAGCTGAGCGTGGCCCGGTTCTTGGCGCCGCTGGTGGCGGGCTGGGCCGGGTACAGCGCGCTGGCATCACTGTTCCGCGACCGTGTGCAACAAATGCGTATTCCATTGCTGCGCCGGCACGTGGTGATCTACGGCCTCGGTCAGTACGTGGCCGGAATGATCTTTCTTCGGCATCTGCGCGAGAACCGGATCCAGGTGGTGGTCATCGAACACGACGTCACCAATCCGAACATCGAGCTGTGCCGCAGTCCCGGTGATCATCGGTGATGCTCAGCGGTCAAAGACGCAGCATCCCGCGCTGAAAGGCACTGTGAATTCGCGGCGTTTCACGCCTCCGCCGAGTTTATTCGCGAACAACTGCCCGCTTACCATCTCGACCCTGCAACACCACCGATCAGCCGCGCTTATATGACCGCCTACCAGGACCGGCAGGCGTTCGAGACCGCGCTGAAGTTGCACCATGAACTACACCGATCGCATCCGGCCGTTCCCGTGGTGCTGGCGCTGTCGCGCCCCCAAGGGGTTGCCGACCTTCTCGCGGACGCCAAGGCGGTCGGTGCCCTCGCCGGTCTTGAGGTGTTCGCGACGATGGAGAAGGCTTGCTCAGTTGAACTTCTGCAGGGCGGCTCTTATGAACCGCCGGCCGAGGTGATCCACGAGCGGTGGCGAACCCAGCAAATCAAGGAAAACAACTCGGCGCCAATGTGGGAGGGTCTGGACGCGGCCCGCAAGGAATCCAACCGTGACCAGGCGCGCGATATCGGCGCCAAACTGGACACCATCAGCTGCGCGATTGCATCGCTGCGGGATTGGGACGCACAGGATTTCGAATTTACGGCGCGGAAAGTGGAAAAGCTCGCGATCGACGAACATGACCGCTGGTGGCGCGCAACGCCGTGCAGGTAATTGGGCGCTGATTCCGATGCCGGTCGGTACGGCCGAGCACGGCACTAAGCGCTTGCTTGAGGAGGCGAAGCTCCGCAAAGAAAGTCCCTACATGATCTCGTGGCAGAACCTCCTGGATCCGTACCCCCACATCGCCGAATACGACCGGATGTTCGTCCGAAAGATTCCGCAATTGCTCGCCGGTGCCGGATTGCAGGTCATCCGCACAGGCATCACAACACCGGCATCGCCCGCCCAGCAGCCCATGCTGGCGTGAGGAACTCACCGACGGTCATTCCAACAGCCGAGCGCAAATCGTGATCAAGGACGAGTTCACCGTCGGCCACTCCAACGGGCACCCGCTTAACTTCTGGCTCAGCGATGAGTCCAAGAAATAACTGCTCGATGTTGGCGCTACAGGTGGCGTGGACCGTAGGCCGGCAAGTCAGATGATCAGAACGACGGTCAGGGCCGGGTTGTTCTGTCACTAGCCATCTCCGACGGCAAATGCGATGGAACCACATTCGGGCTAGGTCAGGAGGGAGCGGAGTCGGGCTAGGAGTCCGCGAGCGGGATCAGCTGCGCGGAGTCGTGCGACGGCCTCCGCGGAGGGCAGTCGACGTAGCTTCCGTGCGGGTTTGAGGTGATCACGGCAGAACAGCCCCACGCCTTCGGGCGCGGTCACACCCAAGGAATTCGACCAGCCGAGCACCTCGACGCCGTTGGGCTGAGTCGGGGGTGTCCAGGCCGGACGGTAGTCGGCGAACTCAACGGAGCCGGCCACCTCGGAGTTGCCGGTGAGATCGCAGACCACGCAGTGGGGCATGATCGCCACGTCAGATCCCCTTCGACGACGTCGACGGCCGATGCGACGCCCATGCTCACAACAAGCCAATATTCGACGATGGTACGGCCGCTCGCGTCGTTCGACGACATGCTGCTACGAACGGGTCTGTGACGACTTCGCGCTTCCTTATTAGGGTTGCGGCAGGTCCTGACAGGGAGCCTGGTAGGCCACTCCAGGTGACAGTTTCCCCCACTTCTCGTGTCATGTTCGTGGTGAGTTTGGCGCACAGATCGGCCGGCGTGGCGGTCGCGGGCCAGATGTGGACACCGTCGCCAGCGGCCGCGAGATACCGGCCGCCGGAGCTGAATGCGAGCGCCGCAAATAGGAACCCCGATTTGAGCGGGTTGCCGATCGCTCCGCCCTTGTCGGCATCCCGAAGCGGTCGCTGCGGTTGCGGCCGAGACGGGCATCTGCCAGGCCACCCTTTTTCGGTGGAAGCGCCAAGCATTGATCGACGCCGGCGTAATCGAGGGCACCCCGAGCGTGGAGGCCGACGAGCTAGCCGCGGCCCATAAACGTATCGCGCAGCTGGAGGCTGAACTCGCGTTGACCCGGGATGCGTGCGAGCTGTTCAACGCCGAGGCGGTGGTGCCCCCAAAACGCCGACGCGCGATCGTTGAAGGACTGATCGCGCGAGGACATTCAGCCCGATCAGCTTGTCGGATATCGGGATTGGCGCGACCTCTGCCGCAGTACTACCGCAGAAGGCCGGTGCCCGATCGCCAGATCCGCCGGCTGATCGTGGCCGACACGATCACTGAGATCCACCAACGCTCCCGCGGCACCTATGGTGGTCGGCGCATCCGGGCAGCCCTGCTGGCCGACTATGACATGAACGTCAACCTCAAGCTCGTGCGCTCGATCATGGGCGAACACGGCCTATACGGGCTGCCGCACCCACCGCGGCGCCTGCCGAACCTGATCCGGGTCACACTCCCGAAGACCTGGTGAACGGCAATTCACGCGGCGGCCCAAGAACTGTGGTGCACCGACATCACCGAACACCCGGCCCGCGACGGGAAGGTCTACTGCTGCGCCATCCTGGACTGCTTCTCACGAATGATCGTGGCCCGCACATTCTCCACCACACCCGACACCGCGCTGGTCAACAACGCGGTCAACATGGCCGTGGCCAACAGAAACCGTTGTGGCTCAACGATCGTGCACGCCGACCACGGCACGCAATTCACATCCTGGAGCTTCGGTGAAAACGTCCCCCGCTGGGGGCTGCTCGCCTCCTTCGGCACCGTCGGCGACTGCTATGACAACGCCGCCATGGAATCCTTCTGGGCCCGGCTGCAAGTCGAGCTACTCAACACCCGCAAATGGGCGACCACCCTAGAACTTGCCGCGGCCATGGCCGACTACATCGACAACTTCTACAACACCGAACGCCGCCACAGCTACCTCGGTAACATCAGCCCGACAGAGTACGAGACGCTCTGGACATCCACCTATTCCGTCCCTCAACTCGCATAACCACGGCTCAAAACGACGGGGACAGATCTGGTGGACTCATTCACCGGGAACACGCCAATACCACCATCGGGTGCGGACACATCGCGGCTGCGCGGCAGCTCGTCCCAGCCCGGGAGGTAGGCAAAACCGCCCACGCGCTGGACTTTCGCGTTGCCGCACAACAATATTCAGACGCCAAATATGCCCTATGTCAACTCGGATCGCCGTCTTCCGCAGATTAATCGACCTACTCTGACTGACCGTCGCCAACTCCCGCCGTGCCACTGGGTCAAACGCCTTAGACAGCTGCAGGTTTCGACCGACGACGGTGCGCGAGGCCGCCCTGTACTCGGAGGTGAGGCTCGCCGGCGCTGAATGACCGGGCCGCACGGCTTCGCAGACGTGGCCGGCGAACAGGTAGTAGTTGTGGTGGCTGGACGTCGCGCATCACTCCGTCGGCAGCGGAGTAGGCGCTCGTCGTCATTGAGGTCCTTGGCTGGTCGGCAAGTAGCCAGTATTAGTCGAGCGACACCGGACGGCCCGGCGTTGGCCACGTTCTATAAGGCGGCGCCTCCGACGGCTTAGCGCAACTCCGAATGGGTGACGTTTCTGAAGGCCGAGAATGTGGAGGATGTGGCGGTCAACTTTGCGCTGGTGGTCAACCGGACGCCGGTCGCACTACCGAGGCTAGAGCTTCATCAAGCTGGTCACCAACGCGGACGGTAAGGGTCGTACGCGCAGGGCGCATCATCGAATGACCCGCCGGCATGCACGGCAATCGCCGACCGCCACGCCAATTCCAACCCCAACAATTAGCTGCGATGCAATCATCGTTAGTGCGCTACATGCAAGAAGCGAGGTCGGATGGCACGCAAGCCCGCACCCTCACGTTCGCTGCAAGCCGCGCTCCTAGCCGTCGCTCTGGTACTTCTCGCCTGGCTGTGCTTCTTGGCGGCCCGTCCGACCACCGCGAATCCCGGTTGGCTGCCGGCCTGGTTCGGCCGTCCGGGATCGGCACCAACAATTGCGATCGTCACTATCGTGATAGTCGCGTTGTGCTGGTTGAGCTTTCGTTCTCACAGTGCTCGTGGCAAGGGCAACGTCCCAGCCGTGGTCGTTGCTGGGCTCGCGGTTACGAGCGCCGCGTTGGGCCTGAGCTCATTTTGGCACTGCCACGATGCCGACCATCCGGTTTTCTTCCAACCACTGCTGTGGACCGTCTCACTCGTCAAGGGCGGCATAAACGATTACTTGCTGGGTAAACAGATCTGCCCCAGCACCGTCCCGGATGCTTTGTGGGTCGGTAGGTTAACGGCGCTCGGCGCGCTCTTCACCGGTCTGGCCGGAGTGGTGATCGCGCTGTTCCGCTCTCAAGTGGACCGGCTTCTGGCAAGCATGGCCGCCTCGGTCACGGCCGTTATCGGTATCGATGACGAAACTCGGTCCATGGTCAGCGCGATCGCAAATACGATGGACCGGCGCAGCACTTTGGTCATCATCACCAACGGTTTCAACGAGCCCGGCGCGCAGAGGCCCGAATCCAATGGCCGCGTGGTATCGGTGGACTTCAACGCACCGGAGACGCTCACGTCATTGTCACTATGGCGCCGCCTCGAACGGCTGTACCTGATGTCGGCCGACCCGCCGACCAACAGCTTCTGGATGAACACCATCACCCAGGCGCTATCCGCCGTTGGCCACAGGCAGCGGTTGCCGCTCACCGTTCGCATCGACGATCCCTGGCAAGCCGAGGCGTGGCGCGCCGAGCAGCTTGGTGGATCCGATACCCGATGGGCAGCCGACGCTGTGGGCAAATACGAGGTGACCGCCCGCTGGCTACTGGACAGTATTATCGGGACAGCAACCGTTGAGCATGTATTTGTCTGCGGCACATCGGAATTAACGTTGGCGCTGTGCGCGGACATGACCCGGCGCAAACTGGAACGCGACTACTACTCGGAACCGGGCGAGATTGCACTACCGGCGTTCAGCCTGGTCGGCCAGGACGCCGACGAGTACCTGCAGGATCATCAGTTCCACCGTCGGCAGGTTGGATTCGCGGCGGCCGAGCCGAGCATCGACGCCGCGCCTGGTACGCCGACGGTGTCGACCTTGATGGAATTGATCGGCGAGAGCGACGCGGCAGGCAATGCGTTGATATTCGTCGACGACCGAGCTCACGGACCGTCTGGCGCTCGGTCGACGGGTACCAGGCTGGCTGCGCGTTTTCCCGCCATGGCGATTTACATTTGGGATAACGACGCCCAAATGAGCCACGACCCATTGCCGATCGTCGGCCGTTTGAGGACCTACCGCTTGGCGCTCGACGTTCCCGAGGGCAAGGCGCAGGATGTCTGGGAACGCGCTGCTGAGCTCATCCACGAGCGCTACGTTGCTTCACTGGACCCGGATCCGAACCCTCCTCCGGCGAGGTTGCCGTGGGCCCAGCTCGACGAGTTCTATCGCGAATCGAATCGACGCCAAGTGCGCAATGCGTTGTGGATGGTTGAGCAGATCGCCGAACACACGTGGAACACCTGGGGGAGGCCTCTCGGTAATCAATGGCGAAGGTGCGGAACCGTTTTCGCTCGACCTGCGCACCCGGGCGAAACGATCGAAACGCTGGAAGGCCCGACTACAGCAGCCGACGGCGACTGGGTGGTGCGGGGCTCCGACGGCGAGCAGTGGCCGGTTCCCGCCGATCAATTCGGGCAGCGGTATGCCGAGGTGGACTGAGGTCCGGACCGGCTGTTCCTAGCTGGCGGCGGCCGGCAGTTTCAGCACCCGGTTGTTGCCCGCGTCGGCCACATAGAGGTCTCCAGCAGGCCCGACGGCGACGGCGTAGGGCTCATTGAGGCCGTCGAAGGGTAGCTCAGCGTCACTGCGCCACCCGCTCGGAAGCTCCAGCACCCGGTTGTCGTCGAGGTCCGCGACGAAGACATCCCCGTGTGCGTCGACGGTCAATCCGCCGGGTGTGCTGAGGCTGTGGAACGGCAAGACGGTGGGCTGCGTCGAGCCTAGGGGAAGCTCTACTACCTGATCGTTTTGTTGATCACTGGCAAAGACGTCGCCGCGACCGTCGATCGCGATACCCCCGATCCGGGCGTCTTCTCGCAAGGAGAGCATGTTCGGGCTGTTCGATCCCGCCGTCAGTCTCAGGATCCGGTTCCCGTCGGCCACATAAAGGTTCCCGACGCCATCGGTCGCAATGTCGCCAAGGGTGTGCAGGTCCGAAAACGGCAGCTGCACGGCCTCTTTAGCGCCGGCAGGCAGCCTGTAGACCTTGTTGTCGCCAGTCCCGACAAACACGTCGCCGGCGTCGTCGACCGCGACGGCCGCCGGTCCGTGGATGTCGCCGATGGGCAGTGTGTTGGTGGCACCGGTGCTCGCAGCGACCCGTAGCACGCGGTTGTTTTTCATGTCCGCCACATACACATCACCTGAGCGGTCCAGTGCGACGGCCTGCGGCCGATTGAGTCCCGCGATGGGCAGGACGGTGAATTGTGGTGCGGGCGGCGGCGGCCCGCCTGCTGGAAGTTGCGGGCATACTGGCGTGTACTTGATCTCGTCACTGACCCACTGCCGCCATTGGTCGGCGGTGATGTCGGCGGTGAGCTTGTCGCACAGCTTCTGTGGCTCGGCAGTCGCGTCCCACAACCGGATGGTGCCGTCTTGGCCGGCACTGGCGACGGTCTGGCCGTCCGGGCTGAACGCGACGCTGTGCACCGCACCCACGTGACCGGTGAAGGGGTCGCTGACCGGGTGTCCGTTGTCGGCGTTCCAGAGCCGCACGGTCTGGTCCCAGCTGGCCGAGGCCAGCCGATGTCCATCGGGACTGAATGCCACGGCTGTGACCGTATCGGTATGTCCCGCAAGCGGATCGCCCACCGACTTGCGGTCAGCGGTATTCCAGAGGCGAACTTCGTTGCCGCTGGCTGAGGCGAACCGCCGTCCGTCCGGGCTGAAGGCCAGGGCGGTGATATTGCCTTGCCCCTCGACCTTTCCGGTGAGGTTTCCGGTGCTCGCGTCCCGCAAGCGGATGGTGCCGTCATCACTACCCGACATCAGCATTTTTCCGTCGGGGCTGAAGGCGACGGTGCGGACCATATCGTCTTTGACCGTTGGCGTTTGCCCAGTAGGTTGGCCGGTGTCGGCGTTCCAGAGCCGCAGACTGCCGTCCTCTCCGCCCGAAGCCAGCACATGCCCGTTGGCGCTGTACGCGAGGGAACGAACTGCGCCCTCGTTCCCCGCCAGCGGTTGGCCGATCGGTTCGCCGGTGTCGGCGTTCCAGATCCGGATGTCGTGGTCCTGGCCGCCGCTGGCCAGGCGGTGCCCATCGCGGCTGAACGCCAGCGACAACACCATGCCGCGGTGTCCAGGGAGTGCCCGCACGAGTCGGCCGTTGTCGCTGTTCCAGATGCCCACGGTGCCATTGACGTTCGCAGCCGCGATGCGATGGCCGATCGGGTCGAACGCGACCTGCAGCACACCGTCGGTGTCGCCGTGACCGAGGAGGCGCGGCATTGACCAGACCCGGACGGTGCTGTCAAAGCCGGCGGACACCAGGCGGGTGCCGTCGCGGCTGAAGGCCACTTGGCGGACGGCATCGGTATGACCGAGCAGCGGCGCGCTCAGCGGGTTGCCGGTGGTGGCCGACCAGAGCCGGATGGCGCCGTCGGTTCCCGCGGCGGCGATGCGTCCTCCGTCGGGGCTGAACGCAACGCTCATCGCCATGCCGCCGTAACCGCCGAGATCGTGGTCCGGCTGCCCGGTGTCGGCGTCCCAGACATAGACCTTCTCCGATGCAGCCGCGATGAGGTGGCCGTCGGGGCTGAACGCGACGGAGCTCACAGGGAAGTCGCTTGCGTGCAAGGGACTGCGAGCTTCCTTGCCGGTGTCGAGGTTCCAGACGGATATCGAGCCGTTTCGCACGTTGGCGAGGGCGATGCGATGCCCGTCGGGGCTGTATGCCAACTGTGCCAGGGACTGAAGCATCCCGGTGGGCAACGTGCCGGTCCGGGCACCGGAGTCAGCATCCCAGAACCCGATGTCACCGTCGGTGCTGGCACTGGCGATTTGGTGGCCGTCAGGGCTGAAGGCGATACCCGTCACCGCGCCGGTATGTCCGGTCATGGGCGTACCGATGAGTTTGCGGGATTCGGTGTCCCACAGTCGGATTGTGCGGTCGCCGCCGGCGCTGGCGAGTCGGCGCCCGTCCGGACTGAAGGCGACCGCAGCGACCTCATCGGTGTGGCCGCGCAGGGGGTTGCCGACCGGTTCGCCGGTGACCATGTCCCACAGTCGAACGGTGCGATCTTTCTCGGCGGTGGCGATCAGCCGGCCGTCCGGACTGACCGCGACTCCGAACAAGGGCGCGCCCGCGCCGATGATCTTGGCCGTCGTCGCCCGCTGCGCCAACGCGCTCAGCAGCACACCGTCATCAGGTGTTGAGACCCGGCGCGCCGCCAGCAACTCCTGTAGGGCCCGCTCGTCGCCGCCGGGCTCATCGTGGATGAGCATTGCAGTCGCCTCGGCGTTGAGCCGCGAGGCGATTGCGTGGTTGCGTTGCGTGATCGCCCGGTCGTTCTGGATGAACGCGACGACGGCTAGCACCACCGCCGTGACCGTGAGCATGGCCAGCGCTGCTACAGCGCCCGTGCGCAGCCGTCGGAACCGGCGCTGTTCACGGCGGTCCAGGCCGGTCAGCTCATCGGCGGATTGGCCATGGATGGGGGCGGCGAGCGTGGTGATCTTGCTCCGCAGGGACGCAGATCGCGGATCCCACGGGGCGTCGCCGGCGACATCGATCGTCAGGGGCTCGGTGTCCAACACCCCGGCTTGGGTGAGCGCTGGCAGCGCGGCATCCGATGTCGCGGGATCGAAGCAACCGGTGTCCGGGTCCCAGTCCAGGTGACCGGCGGCCAGGACCAGCAGCAGCCGGTCACGCGGATTGTGCTCCAGCCAGTACTGCACTTCGCGGTTGACCCAGTAGGACTGGGCGGCGTTGGGGGACAACACGACCACGAGGTAGCGGGCGCGGTCCATCGCCTCGGTGATCTTGCCCCACAGGTCGGGGCTGACCTCGAGATTGGTGTCGTCGCGGAACACCCGCAACGCCCGCAGCGCGCCCAGCCGACGCCCGACCTGATGCAAGCCGCGTTGAATGCCGGTCGCGACGGGACGGTCGCGGTGCGTGTAGGACAGAAAGGCGTCGTAGATCGCGACATCGGACACGGCGCCGGGTGGCTGCGTGGCTTCGGTCGTCACGACGAGGCCTTGACAGCATCGGTGGGCAGCCCGGCGCACGGCGGTGTGTATTTGATGTCGGTACTGATCCACGTCGGCCACTCGTCGCGACTGACGCCGGTGCTCAGCTTGGCGCAGATCATCCGCGGGGTGACGACCGCAGGCCACATCCGGATGCTCGCGTCGTCGCCGGCGGACGCGATGTGGGTACCGTCCGGGCTGAACGCGACCGCGTTGACGGGCCCGAGGTGCCCGGTGAAGGGGTCTGCCAGCGGATGTCCTGTTTCCGGATCCCAGAGTCGCACGGTGCCGTCGAAGCTGGCGGACGCGAGCCGGTGCCCGTCCGGGCTGAAGGCGACGCTTCTGGCCATATCGGTGTGACCGCGAAGGGGTTCGAAGAGCTGCTTGCCGGTGTCGACATTCCAGACGCGCACGGTGTGGTCGGCGCTGGCGGACGCCAGACGGCGCCCATCGGGGCTGTACGCCAAGCCATCGATCCCGGGGTAGATAGCCCCAATCTTTAAATGCTGCCCAACCATCTTGCGGGTGTCGATATCCCAGATGGCGATCGTGCCGTCGCTGCCGCCGCCGGCAACATGGTGTCCGCCGGGGCTGAAGGCCAGTGCACCGATCCCGAAGTGGGAGGACGGGTCGACCAGCGGCGGGCCGAGAGATTGTCCGTCCGCGGCGTTCCACAGCTCGATCCCTTGCTCGCCGCCGCTGGCCAGGATTCGGCCGTCGGGGCTGTACGCGACCGCAAAGACTCTGCTGTCGCCGACGAACGTGGCGGCGGCACCGGTGTCGAGGCGGGTCAGCCGAATCGTGCCGTCACCGGCTCCGATGGCAGTCTGCTGGCCGTCGGGGCTGAACGCCACCGAGGTCACTGTGCCGGCGTACTGGACCGGCTCGCCAATTTCGTGGCCCGTCTGCGCGTCCCACAGTCGAGAGGTGCCGTCCCGCGAGCCGGTGATGAGCCGGTGCCCATCGGGGCTGAACGCAACATCCCGTAGGGGGCCGGACCCGGTGGCGATCACCGGTTGCAGATCCCAGCTGCGAACTGTGCCGTCGACGCTGCCCGTGACGAGGTGAGACCCGTCGGCAGTGAACGCCACGCTCCGGACATCGTCGGTGTGTCCCGCCAGGGGGCCCGTCGCCTCCTGAGGTCCGGTCGCCCATTGCGGGACGTCGGCGTACCAGAGCCGCACCGACCCCTTGGCGTCGGCGACGGCGATCAGCGCACCGTCGGGGCTGAACGCCACGGCGCGGACAAGCAGTCCGTTGTCTATCGGGTCGCCGTCGGGCTGGCCGTCGTCGGCGCGCCACAGCCGCACGTTGCCGGCATCGCCGCCGCTGACCAGCCGACGCCCGTCGGGGCTGAAAGCCACGCTGGCGATGGCGCCGTCATCCAGTTTCGGCGGGTTTCCAATCTGCCGGCCGGTGTCGAGGTCGAACAGCCTAATGCCGTGATCGAGCGTGCCGCAGGCCGCGCGGTGCCCGTCGGGGCTCAACGCCACGCTGGTGACCTTGTCGGTGGGATCGTTCAGCAACGCCGGGAGCTGATGTCCGGTAGTGATGTCCCACAACCGGACGGTGCCGTCGAGGCCGCCTGATATCAGGCGCCGCCCGTCAGGGCTGAACGCCAGCGATGTAACGACGCCGGTGTGCCCCTTAAGCGGAACGCCGGTCTTGTCTGGGGTGCCGGCCTTCCACAGTTGGATGGCGTTGTCGGCAGCAGGCACCGCCAGCCGGGTGCCATCGGGACTGAAGGCGATGCCGAAGACCGTGTCCCCGTGGTCGTTTGCCTTCAGACTGCCGACGGCGCGGCCTGTGTCCTTGTCCCACAGTCGAACCCAACCGTCGACCCCGGCGCTGGCGATGCGCCCGCCGTCGGGACTGATGACGACGTCGTTGACCTTCGCCCCGGTGGGGATGATCTTCGCGGTGGTCGCCCGCACGGCCGCCGCATGCAGCAAGGGACCGTCGTCGCCGGGAGCGAGGGCGTGCGCGGCCAGTAACTCTTGAAATGCCCGCGCGTCGCCGCCGGGTCGGGTGCCGGCGAGCATGCCATGGGCCTCGACGTCGAGCCGCTGGGCGGTGGCCCGATCGCGGGCGGCGTCGGCGTCGCGGCGCTTGTGCAACGCTGTGATGCCCGCGATGACGGATGCGACCAGCAGGACCGCCATGCCGAGTGCGGCGGCTGCGCGTAGCCGCCGGAACCGGCGCTGTTCGCGGATGTCGTCGCCGGCGAGTTGGTCCTTGGGCTTGCCGTGCAGCGGGGCGGCGAGCGAGGTTACCTTGTCGCGGAATACCGGCTCGCCGGGATCCCAGGGCGCGTCGCCGCTGACATCGATGTAGAACGGCTCGTCGGGCAGGGAGCCATGTTGGGTCAACGCTGCTGGCGCGGCGTCGGAGGTGCTGGGATCGAAACGACGGTGCTCGGGATCCCACAACAGTTGCCCGTCGGCGAGCACGAGCAGGAGCCGGTCGAGTTGGTGGCGCTGCAGCCAATGGGCGAGTTGGCCGTCGACGCGAGCTGATGACGCCGCGGCCGGCGAGAGCACCGCGATCACGTAGCGCGACCGGTCGAGCGCGCCGGTGCTCTCGCTGTCGTCGGCGGCCGGTGTGTACACCCGCAAGGCCCGCAACCGCCCCGGGCGCCGTCCAATGTGCCTCAGCCCCTTGGTAATTCCGTTGGCGACATGTCGCTCCGATGCCGCGGCTGCGATAAAGGCGTCGAAGCGCACACCCACCGTGACGGGTGCTTGAGGCCGCTCAGCGGCGCGCGGAGATACCGGCTGTGCTTGTCCACCGTTACCGACCACTACGGCGCGCCCGATCCTGCAATGAGCATTTCGACCACATCCGACATTGCTTGCTCCAGCGGTTAAATCACCGTTGGATCAGCGTGTCACTGCGGGTATCGGTTGGTGCCGAAACACCGAAATCGCCTACCCGACCGCAGTCCCGCTAGTCGGATTCTTCTCTGCAGGGCGGATTCGCCGTCTTCGATGAACGTAATGGGAATCGATCAGCTTCACTAGTAGCTCGCCCGTGCGACAATTTCTGCATGCGGATCCGGCTGTCGTGCTGGCCAGCTGCCATCGCGCTGACAGCAATTCTCGCTGGCTGCGGGTCGATTAAGCCGCCGCCGCGGCAACCCGTGAGGATGTCGCAGCCTGCGACGATTTCGCCAACTGGGCCGCCGCCGCTGACGACCACCATAGCTCTGCCGTTTGCGCCGATGGATCTGACGTTTAGTGCCTCGGTCAACAAGTTGTATGCAAGTGGCATAGAGGGTGGAACAGCACGGGGGGCACCGGCGCCGCAATGGCGAGAGTATGTCGTCGCGCTGTCCGCACCGACAGGGCCAATTGAGCGATTCGACACGTCTGTCGAGGGCACGCCCCAGCACATCGTGGTGAATGACAAGCTCAGGCGTGGATACGCGCTGATGATGTCGGGGGATATCAAGGTGTTCAGCACCGACTCGGACACGCTCGTCGCCACCGCCCAGAAGCCGTCCTGCTCCTTACAGGTGCTTGCGATCAACCGGGCGACCAACGTGGTGTATGGCGGTGGCGCCGCCAACGAGGGCGCGTGCCTCGTCCAGTTCGATGCCGACGGCCACGTCGTCCGCGAGAACGTCGTGGGGCCAAACGTGAAGGGCAAGAGCCCGATGATTGGGGACATCGCGGTGGACCCGGGCAGTGGTGACGTTTTGTACGTCAATGCGTTCGGTGTCGCGCGTGCGGACACGATGTTGAAGGAGAAATGGCGCACACCAGTCGAGGGCGCCATGGGCTTCGAGCCGAAGACGAATACTGTCTACGTTGCAGTCGAGTCTGACCCGGTGATCTCACCCTCGATGATCTCCGTCGTCGACGCTGGCACCGGCACGCGGAAAGGGGAATTCAGCGGGCCGGGACACGCTCAGGGATTTGCGGCCACCGGTGATGGGCGATTGTTTGCCATGTTTTCCAACTCGACTGATCTCTACGTGCTTGCCGACGGAGCGAGCGCCTTGACGAAATTCGTGTCACTCAGCGGTATTCCCGGGTGGAAGCAGGACGACGGCAGGTGGCTGGAGATCGACCCCGCGGGACGTCGGCTGTTCGTTTCACCCGGCGGCGGCCGGCAGAAGATCGCCATCTACCAATACTGACTCGCGCTGGTGCGGTCCCCACGGCGAACGAGATCCGGACCGAATAGGTTGGCGGCTGATAGGTCGAGAACTGTTGCTTCCCTTGTTATCTCGTCTAGTCGCGGCTGCGCTTGCGGCGGGCGGATTCTAAGATGTCCTCCAGATGCGGATCGTCCCAGCCTCGTATCCGCAGTGCGGCAGGCGAGTGCTTGTTATAGGGCTGGTCGAACACGATATGACGCCAGGTGGCCTCGCCGTTGTTCGTGTCGACTTCCGGGCGGTCGTCGATCAAGGCAAGTCCGTCGTAGCGACTTTTCGATTTGTCGATGATCGCCTCGCTGACCACACGTTCTCCGAACCGAGGTACGAAGTGGCGCCGCAACCATGCGAGTTTGTTTTGCACGGCCTCTTGATTTCTTGACAGCGGCGCCGAACAGATTCGTGGGTGGTAGCCAGCGTCGATCAGCCGCTGCCAGCCTTGCAGCGCGTTGTCGACCAGCGGCAAGTTCCGGAAGAATTCTGGATGGCGTGTGATCTCGTCGACGTGGGCGGCGTGCTGCGGATAGTCCTCGGCGATGTAGAAGTGCGCGCGCGCGACATGCTCGATCACCGGAATGCCATGTAGCACCGCGGCGTCGAAATCTGCCAGCACCCCGTCCATGTCGACCAGAACGACGTTATCGCCGCCGCATCTTGCCATCCCGTCATTGTGACACCGCGTTGTTGTCGAGGGTGGGCCTATGACTGGCTCGTGGATAGGGCGCTAGTAACGAATGCCCGTGCTTCTTGCAGCACCGTCTCGCTCGTCTTTGTCGTCGTGTCAATGCACATCGCGGGAATATCCGCAAAGGCCGCCAAGACCTGCAGACCTGTGTTGACAGATTCGTAGAACCGCAGGGTCTCTCGGTATTGCTCGGCGATGAAGTCGGGCGTCTCGTACTTGTCGGCGTGCGGGTCCATGGCGATACGGGTGAAGGCGACCTGCGGCTCGGCGATCAGGTAGATGATCGCCGAAGGACGTTCGAGCTCCGCGGGCCGCAGCAGCTCGTTCGCCTCCTGGTAGCTAATCCCTTGCACGGCGCCGAAAATGAAATTGTCCATCCAGCCCCGCTGGGACACCAGCAGCGGATAGGTCCGGCGCCATTCCCGGATGAGGGAGTTGGTCAATCTGGCGTCCGTCGCGAACAGCAAACGATCCGTGTGGACATCACCGAAGGCCGAACCCGCTCCGGATAGGCCCAGAAACTGCCCCACGAACTGGTGGTAGGGCAACCGGAAGTGAAATCCGCCCAGTTCCTGGCTCAAGGCCCGCACCAATGTGGTCTTGCCCGAGCCGTCCAGCCCGGTAATTGTGATCCAAGGCGCGAGAATCTGTGTCACCGTTGTGCCTGTCCGAGCAGGTACGCCGGTGACGGCGACTCAAGAGAGTGCACGCCGTCCAACATCGCCCTCCACCCGATCCCGGGAGGCATAGCTTTTCATTGACTAGATCTGCGTACTCTAGATTGCTTCGGCTTGAGAGGTGGCCGTGAAATCGAACGTGGTCGTGACGGTCGCGGTGCTGTCCGCAGTCTTGCTCGCTCGTTGCCCAGTGCTCGCGCAGGCCGCCGATTCCTATGACGCGTTTCAATCGCCGTCGGGCAACATCGTCTGCGGTATCGGGTTCCTCAACAACAACGGCTTCGCCATGTGCGAAATCGGCAGCCACAGCTGGGTCGCACCGCCGCGGCCACCCTCCTGCGAAGGAGGATGGGGCGATCGTATCGGGATGGACCAAGGAAGCCCACCGTCGCTGAGTTGTCATACCGATACCCTGCGTGGCACCGCCGAGCCCGCGCTGGCCTACGGCAGCACCCGAGCCGCTGGCCAGATGAGTTGTGACAGCGAGCTTTCCGGTATCACCTGCACCGACGCCAGCACGGGTCATTTCTTTTACATCTCGCGGGACTCCTACGAATTGCGATAAGCCGCCGGCGGCAAGCGTTGGCTCCTGCGGTTTTCCAGAACCTGGCTGGAAGAGGCCGTAGGATCAGCAACACGGGCGAGCCTACCGCCGCCGGCGCTGCGGCTCTGCACGCGTGCTCACCAGAGCGTGAGGAGTGCAGATGCTCAGGTTCTCGCCGAACGCGATATCAACACCGATTCCGGCGGACCCCTCAGCGCGAGGTACGCCCTCTACCGTGACGCGGCCTCGCTGCAGTCCGCGTTCTTCTCGACCATCGGCCCTATCCAACTTGTCCCCTGTCCGGGGGTTAATCAGTCGCCGACCGTGTGGCACTACCAAGGGAGCCCGGATCAGAAAGCTGGATCCATTGCGTGTGGATATTTGGACACCTTGTCGCAGGTGGTGTGGACCAACGACGCCAACCTGATGCTCGGCGCGACCGACAGTATCGATGACGTTCCCCGCCACTATCAGTGGTGGCTGGCCAAAGGCTGAACGCGGCCCGTAGAACTTGTGCGGATTAACCGAGAAATCCGCCGGGCCCGATCAGCATTGGCTGCCAGCGGGGCACTGTCTAGTAGTGGGATTCATCCTGAGCTGGCATCGAAATGGCGAGTCCGTTCTGGTCCTGCCAGACGTCAGACGACATGGGGGGTGGCCGGACGTCGGGGAGAGCCGCAGGTAACACCCCGGGCCGCGCTGCGAGCAATCCCTACCTCTGGGCGCCGGTGCTCCCAGCGGTGGAGTAATCGGGGCAAGCCCTAGCACGGATGCAGGTAAGCGGGGTTAGCCGCGTGAGGACCGATTTCGGTGGCGAACAGGAAGAGGCAAACCATCGCACCGATAGCACCCATCACCATTGCTACCGCCCCCATAGCGAAAGCGGCGCCACGTGCACGTGGCTTGACGAGCCGGATCAGCGCTGTCACCGCCGCGCCGATATTTAACAGGCTGCCGAGTAGCACGCACAACGTTCCAGCGTTAAGCAGTGACTTATCGACGAGGCATCCACTCGTCGCTGCGTGGCTAGCAACGATAAGCCAGATGCTCAGCGCCATGGCCAGCCAGCCGAGCACCCCCAAGGTCAGTGCCACAGCAGCTACCCGGTTGCGCGGTTTGGCAACGACGGCGGCAGTCGGCGGCAACCGATCAGGCGGCAGTGGCTGCCCGTGCCCCGGATGAGTCATGGGTTTCTCCTATGTCAAGCCGCTGCCGGTTGGCAAGGCTGAGTTCGGTTGTGGTGGTCGGTGTAGAGATTGCCGATCACGACGCGGGCCAGGCGGCGTTTGAGGCAACGCAGGGCTTCGTGGGTTGAGTCACCACTGGCTTGGCGGTGGCGCGACCCATATGCACGTAGTTACCCCGCGGCCCAGTACCTACCCGAAAACCGGGAACCCCGACGCTAACTCCCACGCCTGACTTGCTCAGATTGAACCGGAACGGCCCAGCGCGCAAACACTTGCGGATATAAATGCCCACCGCATCCCCCTACAAAAGGACTCCAGTCAGGATCGTGCCACAGTCAGGCGACGGGAGATGAGGATTCGATTGCAGAATGAGCGATGGTCTGCCCGTCATGTCCCATCTGTCATTCAGCCAGCGCCCGCGACGCGACCTTCCAGCGCCGAATTTCGGCATCGGAGTTCCGCGGCCCGTTCACGTCTTCCGACTTGCGTTCCGCGCATCTCGAGACTGATAAGAGCGGCGAGGCTGAGCCTTGCTTCCTGTCAGAGTTGCTCCGATTGACGGGGATCGAACGCGAGGTGCTGGTCACGTCCTCGATCGTCGGGTCCTTCGGCGAGCGTGCCCTTCTCGAACGTGGCGCGGGTGCTTACCAGTGCGGCAGACCGTGATTGTCTGTTGGGGACGTCGACGTGCAGTGTGAGTCAGCTGTGGAGGTGCAGCCGTTCGCCGTGCGGCCCGAACATCATGATCGCCTCCACCGGACCGTCGACCACGCCGAACCAGTGCGGCGTCCATGTCGAGAACTCGACGGCTTCACCGGGATCGATGGTGAAATCGCGCTCGCCGAGGACAAGCCGTAACCGACCCGACAGCACGTAGATCCACTCCTGACCTTCATGCACGGGTAGCTCGGTGGGTGCCTTGCGACGACGGGGACTGACCCGGATTTTGAAGGTGTGCAGCCCCCCGCCGGGGCCCTGCCGGGTAAGCGGCCAATACGTCACGCCGTGGCGGGTGTGCGAGGTGCCATGCACGCGCGGGTCTTCGGCTGCGGGTTCCCGCACCAGCTCGTCGGTGCTGACGGAGAGCGCCGCGGCCAGTCTCGGCAGGTGATCCAGCGCAAGCCGGCGTTTCCCCGACTCCAGACGGCTCAGGGTGGACACGTCGATCCCCGCTTGGTGCGCAACGTCGTCGAGGGTCATGCCGCGCTGCGCGCGAAGCTCGCGCAGTCGCCGCCTTACCAGCATGTCGACGCTGTCTTTTGCCCCCATGGCAAGAAACCTTGCCATGGGCTCTGGCCGCGGGCAAGGTGACAGCATGGAAATGTCTGAGGCACAACAGAGCTGGGAAGAGCACTACGGTCAGCGTGATCGGGTGTGGAGTGGACGGGTGAACGTCCGGCTGGCCGAGCTGGTGGAGCCGATGACGCCGGGCCGCGCGCTCGATCTCGGTTGCGGTGAGGGCGCCGACGCGATGTGGCTCGCCGAGCACGGCTGGCACGTGACGGCGGTGGACATCTCGCAGACCGCGCTGGACCGGGCGGCGGCCGACGCGACGGCCCGTAATCTCGCCGACCGCATCGACTTTCAGCGCCACGATTTGAGCGAGAGTTTTCCCGGTGGCGTATTCGAGCTGGTGTCGGCGCAGTTTTTGCATTCGACGGTCCCGCTGGATCGTGCGCGGCTGCTGCGACGCGCAGCTGACGCCGTCGCCCCAGGCGGCACGCTGATGGTGGTGGATCATGCCGCGGCACCGCCGTGGGCGTCGAAGCTAGATCACCATCACCATGAGTTCCCGACCGGAGACGAGGTGGTCTCGTCGTTGAATCTCGATGACTCTCAATGGGATCGGGTAAGCGTTGCAGCGATCGAGCGCGACGCACTCGGACCGGCAGGGCAGCAGGCGGTCCTCACCGACAACGTGATGGTCTTGCGGCGGCGCTAACTACGCGGGCCCAGAAACGCCGACCTCCATCGACCGCTATCGGTGAGGGGGCGTGCCCAGGCGCTGGTAGTCGTACACCGCCAGTCTGATGGAGCGGCGGACGCTCGTCGTGATGCCGGCCGGTAAACGCATCCGGGTGGCGTTTCAGTGCACCGCTCGTTGTGGGCTGAAGCATGTTCCACAGCAGAATGATTGACGGAGCTGACAATTGTCGGCGACCACCGCATTCGCGATAATTCTCCGCGAATGAGGCCTTGGTCTATACGGATCCGTTTGCCATGATGGCCAGAACAGCCGATGCCTCCGGACCAGTCCAAGAGTTATCCGGTACCGGGAGCCCTTCGACATTTTCGGCCTAAATACGTTGTCCTGCTGTTTATTTCGGTTCTTCTTGACGGACCAGCCGAAGGATGCCGCCTGACGCTCGCCCATCCATAAGGATTTGACAATGTCTCGTGTGGCGTCGCGATGAGTTTTGCCCTCCGGAGCGGTCTGATCTTCATGGGCAAACTCATCTATGGCTTCAATGTGTCGGTGGACGGGTACATCGCCGACGCGCAAGGCAACATCGACTGGTCCGATCCGAGCGAAGAACTGCACCAGTACTGGAACGACTTCGAGCGGGAGACCGCCCTGTCGTTCTACGGGCGGCGGCTCTACGAACTGATGTCCGCGTACTGGCCGATCGCCGACAAGGCCCCGGACGCCAACCCTCTGATCGTCGACTTCGCGCACATCTGGCGCGACATGCCCAAGGTCGTGTTCTCGCGCACCCTGGAGTCCGTCGACTGGAACTCCCGCCTGGAACGCGGCGACCCGGTCGAGGTGGTAACCAAGCTGAAAGCCGAAACCGACGGCAGGCTGGAGGTGGCCGGCGCGACGCTGGCCGCACCGATCGTGCAGGCCGGGCTGGTGGATGAGTACCGGATCGTGGTCACGCCCACCGCCGTGGGCGGCGGCACCCCGTTCTTCCCGACACTGCCGTCGTGGATCTCGCTGCGACTGTTGGAGAACCGCACCTTCCCGGGCGGCACGGTCCTGCTGCGCTACGAGGCCAAACACGACTGATCGAACCACACAGCCAAACGACCTGCGGACGCATTACGAGCTACCCGACTCGAGCGGTACCGACGAGGCCGCCTGAAACTCGCTCATCCCCAGGTCTTGACAATATTTCCGTCGAGCCCTGCAAGATGCCCAGCACCGAGCGCACGACTGTCCCACAGAGCCGACACGGGCCGGCCCATACTACGATCGCGGTTCATGACGGAAGGACCGGTGTCGGCGCAAGCACAGGCTGGCGAGGTCGGCCCGCTCGATGTCGCCGGCTCCGGAGTACTTCCCCCGGTCGCTGCCCGAGTGCGCCGACTTTTTTGGCTGCTCGAGCGGTCGGCACCCTCTCTTGGATCGCGGTGGGCGGTCGAGTTGTGGTGCACCCCACCGGTTCTCGAGTCGAGCCTGCGCATGCCGCCGGGTGTGTCCCCGGGCAGGCCGATAGAAGCGTATTGGGATGGGCACCGAGTCGCTGGTGAGGAATGGGGCGAGGGGCCGCCGATATATCTGGTACACGGTTGGGGCGGCCAGCGACCGCATTTGGCAGTGTTCGTCAAACCGCTGGTGGAGGCAGGGTATCGGGTTGTTGCGTTCGACTTGCCTAGCCACAACGAATCTGATCCGGGTGCGCTCGCGCCCGGGCGTACCACCGCCATCGAGTGCGCCAACGCGATTGCGGCAATGATCGAGACCCACGGGTCCGCCCATGCGGTGGTAGCTCACTCACTCGGAGCTAACGCGACTGCATTGGCAGCGGCGCAGGGCGCACACGTAGGGCGCTTGGTCTTCTTAGCGCCCATGGGCGACTTTCCCCTCTATCTCGACCTATTCGCCGCACGCCATGGCTTCGGTCGCCGGATCCGCGCGGGCCTGCACCGTCGTCTGGAAAAACGAATCGCCATGCCACTGCAGGAGACGAACATGACGCGGATCGGTCGACGAGCCAACTACCCACCGCTGCTTCTCATCCACGACCCCGACGACCCGGACAGCCCCTATGCCGCCAGCGAACGACTGGCCGCGTCATGGCAAGGCGCACGATTACTGACCACGCGAGGGCTCGGCCGACTAGCTCATTACCGAATCCTGCGTCACCGCCCCGCTATTCGCGCCGGGGTGGAGTTCATCAGCCACCACGCGGCTGACACGAGCGCCACAGAGCAACCCAGCACGACGTAGCCCCGGTCGCGCAACCGTAATTTCAGTCGGTCCGTCGACTGTTGTGTGATTGGGGTGTACAGCCGGTAACGCAACGGGCTCCGTCGGCGACAGTGCGAGAAGGCAGCGTCCGCTCGTCCGCAGCGGAGGGTCGGCCTCCGACAAGGCCGATAGCTCGACACCGAAGGGGGAAGAGGAACTGATGACTACGCAGCGCTCACTAACCACGCTCGCCATTCTCGCGACGGCCGGTGCCGCATTGATAGGTAGCGCAGGGTTCGCGTATGCCAGCCCGCAAGACGACGCCTACCTGGCCGCGTTGCAGGGCGTCGGCCTTTCGTGGAAGCCCGGCACACAGGCCAGGCTCATCCAAGAGGCACACGACGTCTGCTACAACCTCACCTGGGGCTGGCGCCCCCAGCAGATTGCAGACGACCTCGAAGCGCGCCTTGGCGCGGAAGGCGTCACGGAGGCGGAAGCCGCCACCATGGTCAACGCGGCGCATAGCATCTACTGTCCCGGAAACGTTTGCGACGCCCCCACGCTGTGTACGTAAGCGGACTCGCGTCACGCGCGGCGGATGGCACAAGAATGACAACGGCGTCGCCTGGCGGATTTTCAATCCTGACCTTCAAAGACCCCCATGGAATCGTACTTGAACTGATCGAACACCGACGCAGCCCGGTACCAGGGAAAGCGCGCCTCAATCGCCGGCGACTGGGCGGCTCCCGTCAGGATTTGAAACGGCGCGAGAACAAACACGACGCCCGCATACGCGAGCTTCTGCATGGCATCAAGCGGCTCGCCGGGTAGCAGCGGCGGCAGATTGAATGTCATCTAGGTAACGATGTCGTTCCACGCCTCGGTGAAGATCGACCACGAGTACGGCCAGGACCGGTGCCATTGGCCGGTCGCGAAAAGCAGTATGTAATAAGACAATCCCACCAGGATCCAACCGATCACCGCGAAAAAGTGCCAGTGCCGGCCTATGCCCAATTGTGCGTGACCGGGCAAGGAAATCAGCGGGTGATAGTCCTCTTACTCGTCGAGGGTGTCGTACAACCTGTTGCGCGGCATGATCTTCGTGGTGAACCGTGCCCACTCGCTGCCGGGTGTGCTGTCGTCATGCCAGTACAACTTGGGGTGAGTGGAGAGTATCTCGATACCGCTGCGCAGCAGCAACGTCAAAAACAGGACGTTGAGCCAGTGGTCGATCCGCAACCAGACCGGGTAGTCGAGTGTCGTCATGGCTGAGCTCTCCTGTCAGTCCTGCCAGCCTTGCCGTTGTGGGTAGGCCACGTTGATACCCAACAACACCGATACGTGTACCCCGATGAATCCCGCCGCGAATGCAAGCGCGAATGTCCCGGGCGCGAAATCCCACCGTCCCGTCACCGCCACCAGCTCAGGCAAACTGATCGCTCTGCTAACCAAGTAGATACCAAGAAATATGAGCGATACCGTGCTGCCTAGAAGCCAAGCCAGCTGTGGCACAGCCGGATTCAAGTTGAGCTAACTGCCGCCGACTGCCAGTAAGCAGCCTGCGATCAGCGCCGTTGCGTAAATTACGAAGTAGCGCGGCGGCGCCGGCTCCCTTGCCAAGACGTAGACAAGGGCCGCCACGATGCCCAACAGCAGCAGGTCTCCGAGCGCGGTCACCGTCCGTGGAGTGTCGAAGGCGATGTAGCCGCCAAGTCGCAGCATTCGGTACAACCGACTGCCGCGCCACGCCGGCATGACACGCGCCAGCACCACTACGCACCCTTCATAGTGGCAGCAGACCACAATGGCTGAGTACGGGCATCCGTAGACGTCATCACCGAGAACTGTTGCGACAGCACAAGTAGTACGGTGCAGTTGATGAGTGCGTCGCGAGGAAGCCGGACCGCTGCCGATCGCCCGTCTGCGGAGCAGGTGGAGGCGGTGTTGTGCGCATTGCGTGCCTTGGTAGGTGTGGCGGCGACGTCGATAGCCGAGGTAGACGACGTGGTCACGATCCCGCAGCTGCGGGTTTTGGTGATGCTGCACACCAGGGGCCCGATGAACCTGGCCGCGGTGGCCGCCGCGCTAGAGGTCAACCCGTCAAACGCCAGCCGCGCCTGCGATCGCCTTAGTAAAGCTGGGCTACTTGACCGCCGCGACTCAGCCGCCGACCGCCGGAACGTCACGCTCACCCTCACCGACGCGGGACGCCAGCTCGTCGGCAAAGTAATCAAGCACCGGCGCACCGCAGTTACCCGGGCACTGCGCAAGATGCCTGCCCCCCAACGTGAACGGCTTGCCGAAGATTTGATCGCCTTCGCCGCAGCGGCCGGTGAGCCGCACGACGAGCTACTCACGCTGGCGTGGCCCGCGACCCGTTGAGCCCACGTGCGGTGCGCCGGCACATCATCTATGCCTGTTTCGAAGGAATCGACGCTGCACTGGAACTGTTGTCGCGCCATCGCGCGTCGAACGGGGTGGCCGGCGTCGGCTGAAAAACAGCCGCAAGGGCATCCGGCTGGGGCGCCGACGAGGCCCCCGATCTGCGCGCCGCCGATGGCTGCCCGGCGGAAACCCGGGCGGATCCCTGCTGGCGGATAGACGCCGCCCGCTAGCTGGCCTTGGGCGGGTTCAGTCCCACCCGTCGGCCGAAGCCGAGACCCGCGCTCGTCTTTCATTGCGCTGTCGCAATGATTGCGTGTAGCGTGCCAAGACGAGGTGCGGTATTCCGCACTGCCGGCGTAGTTCTTTGGCAATCTCGGGGAGGGGACTGGTGCGTGGTTGAGCTCTCGCAGCACGCCAACGGTCAATTCGAGGGGAAGTTCGGGCCGCGGGCGTTGACCTTCATCGGGCGCCAAGAGTGGCTGGATCGGCCGAGCTACCGGTTCGAGCACCTGCTGAGCTTTGTGTACAACGCATTGGGCAGTGCGCGCGATCGTGTCACCAACGCATTGAGCGGCGTCTGGTTGGGCCATCCAGCGCATCCGCCGTTGGCGTCGCTGACAACCGGAGCGATCGGGACAACGGTGGCGCTGGACGCCCTCAGCCTATTGCCCGGTCGGCCCAGATCAGAGCTCCTCGACGCATCACGATTTGCCTCACGGGCCCTCGGGCTGGGAATCCTTGCGAACCTTGGCTCCGCCGCCACCGGCGTGACCGATTGGCAGCACACCCACGAGGAGGACCGCCGTATCGGTCTAGTCCACGGTGTGTTGAACGCTATCGCGACGTGCCTGTACGGCTTGTCATGGTGGTATCGCCGCCGCGGCCGGCACACGCGCGGGATCGCCGTCACTGCGCTGGGGTATGCCATCACTGCCAGCGCCGGCTATCTGGGCGGTGCGCTGGTGTTCGGGTCCGGTATCGGAATTGACCAATCCGGTCAGCGGTTTCGCACTCGGGAGTGGAAGCCGGTGTTGCCTGTAGCGTCGTTGCACAATGGAAAGCCGCAGCGGGTCGAGGTCGACGGGGTGGGATTGGTGCTGTGCCAGACCGCAGACGGGCAGCTGGCGGCGGTCGGCGAGTTCTGCCCGCACCTTGCTGCGCCGATGGCCGATGGCTGGATCGATCGCGGCCGGATCGTATGCCCATGGCACGGTTCAAGGTTCGCGGTTGAAACAGGAGAGGTTCTGCGCGGCCCGGCACCGGCTCCGCTGCCGTGCTACCAGACCCGGCTGGTCGACGGGATCATCGAAGTACGCGGCGATGGGCGGCGTCCGCGCGGCGCAGGGACGGGGGTGGCGAAGTGAACGCCTACGACGTGCTGAAAGAACACCACAAGGTTCTCAAAGGCCTGGGCCGGACAATCAGCGAGAAGCCCGTAGGCACGGCCGAACGGCAGACCCATCTCGATCAGATGCTCGTCGAACTCGACATTCACTTCCGCATAGAGGACGACCTTTACTACCCGGCCCTGGCGGCGGCCAGCACATTGATCGCGGTCGCACATGCCGAGCATCGCCAAGTGACCGATCAGCTTGCCGTGGTATTGCGCACCCCGCAGAGCGCTCCCGGATACGAGGACGAATGGAACTCCTTCAAGACCGTCTTGGAGGCACACGCCGACGAAGAAGAACGCGATCTGATTCCCGCTCCTCCTTCGGTGCAGATCAGCGAGGCGGAACTCGAAGCGCTGGGCGAGAAGATGGCTGCCCGCATCGAGACGTTGCGCCGATCCACCGTCCACCGGCTTCGCGTGAAAGGTAAAACGAAGCTGCTTCGAGCAATCTAGCCCCGCGGCCAAGCGTGTCAGCGTCTGGAGCCCGCGCAGCAAAGACTCATACAGGCCGAGCAGCAAGGTTCTGAGCTGGGACTTGGCAGCGAAGCTTAACAAGCCCTCGCGACACGCCGAACTCTTGTCAGAGTGGGCAAGCGTGTCTCGTTGATCTTTCCTGCATCTCAACAACTTGACGGCGGCTGCGTAGCCGCGATGACGGTTCTCAGTCTGCGTGTCCAGCTCTGAAACGAAATATGAGACGAGGGGGTCGACGGAGGCTAGTAGACATCACGCACGTACCGCCGTTCGGCGGACATCGCCTGCAGATACGCGGCGGCGCTTTTGGGGCTGCGAGCGCTCTGCTGGGCGACGATGCCGCACAGCGCCTCATCGACATCGCGGGCAATCCGTGACGCTTCGCCGCACACGTAAACGTAGGCGCCGTCGGCGCGCGGCCGCAATAGCCCTCCGGATGGATGCGGCTTGAGTGGCTGGGTCGTGACGAGCTCCCCGTCACCGCGCCCGCCCCAGCAGCCGCCGACCGTGGATGTTCGGTTAGTCCCACTCCGATCAGAAGGCGTTGGTGAAATACAGCTCCAGAGACTGGAATAAGCTCGCGAACAGTCCGCTGCTGCCGATCCCGTGCTCGAGTGCACCAATCCACGCGTCGACGTTGTTGAAGGTGTCGGGGATGTCAACGTTGGTGATCAGGCTGCCGGGGTCGGTCGCCGTGGTGCCGGCGGCGATTTCGGCCGGCGTCAACCCCAGGTACTCGGCGTGCGTGGTGAACAGACGCACCAACGACTCCGTTAGACCGCCTTGGTTGAAGTCCGGTTGCCAGTTGGCGACCCCGTCGCCAGCGAGCGTGTAAATCGTCGTCGGGTACAGATCGTTCGGCGTCACGTTTCCGAGGACGCCGTCAAAGCCGAGGTCCGTGAGAATGGTATTGGTCAGATTCGTCCCGAATATCCCGTCCAGGTCAGTGACCAGATTGGGCCATACGCCGGTGTCGGCGAGGGACGGGTCGCCGATGAACACGAAGTGCAGGTCCTGGCTGGGAATGCCGTCTGCCTCGAGTCGGGTCATGGCGATCGACTCTGCGGTGGCGCTTTGCGAGTATCCGAAGATCGTCAGCGGGTGTTCGGCGTCGAAAGCGCCCGGGTTCGCGTTGAATTCGTTCTCCACGGCCAGCGTGACGTCGTCCGCGGCGGTGAGACTGCTCGGGCCCTGCTGGATCAGTTCGGGCGTCGTCAACACCTGCAACGGCGCGGCGCACGGATCGGTCCCGACCATGTCGCAGACCGTCGAGGACATTGCGCCGCCGTCGAAACCCAGCGGATGCAGATAGAGATCTTCGGCGGACTGCGCAAAAGTGGTGGACGGCGTCGACTCGAAGGTGCCGCCCAGGATGATCGCCGTGTCGCTACCAGACAGCGGGCCGAGCACGGTGTCGTCAGCGTGGGCAATGTGGCTGAAGAGCGTGCTGGCCCCGCCCCCGATCATGCCGATAGCGACGACGCGCGCAAGCAACCTAGCCGAATTCATCTCTGCCCCTTTTGCTCTCACCGACACAGCTGTTGCAGTGTGATCTGCGTCCGCATCCTCGTATCGGACGCTGATCATAACCAGGCGGGGCGCGCACCCGTCGGCTTTTCTCTAAAAAGTTAGAGCATTTCCATCACCCTCAGACAGCCTGCCGGGCGCCGTCGGCGACGCCTTGGCCACCAGCTACGGGGCGTTGCCTCCAGCGCCGACGTAGCCAGCGCATTCCTCGCCACGCTTGGCGCCACTGGGCTTGCCTGAAGTGACTTCTCGATGCCGCATGCCTGACGTGGCTGACGATGTCGGATTCGGCTCAGTTGCATGATCATTCGAAGTAATGACCGTCGGAGAAGGTAAACTCCGAACTGTAACTAGGCCGCGGAAATACAATCCAGAGCAGCGTCGGCGAGAACTATGCGATGCCGCTCTGGAGTTGCTGGCCAGCGACGGTGCGCGCGGACTCAGCCATCCGAAAGTTGATCGGCACGCGGGGATGCCAGCCGGCACCACGTCTGCCTACTATCGCACCCGTAAAGCACTACTTATCGGCGCGGCGCAACGCATGAGCGACCTCGACGCAGCCGACCTCACGCGCATGGCCGAACTCACCGATAGCGATGACCGAAGATTCTCGGGAACACGCGGGCTAGCCACAATGGTCGTAATGTCGGGCCAATCGCCTTGGCTTACTCGCACCAAAGCTCGACACGAGTTGGTCGCACTTGCCGGACGCGACTCAGACCTTGCCCGCACGGTCAGCGAAGTCGCAGCACGGTTTGAGACTTTGCAGCGCGCACTCATCACCCAGTGGCAACCGTCAGACATCGATCCCGACCCAACGCTGATTGACGACCAGGCCTTCGCCGTGAGCCGTTTCATCACGGGTGTCATGCATGACTTCGTTCGCGGCGGAGAGAACACCTACGACGTTGTGCACATCGACTCCACGATCCGAGCCATCCTTCAAGGAGTCCGTGACAGCTACCAGCAGAAGACGCCTCAGTGAAGACTGGTCGGAATGGCGAGGGCTGCAAGGAGGACTTATGACGGATCCGCGGCACCACTACGGCGCCCGCAGGGCCTTCGCCCTGGCGTGCGGTCTCTCAATTGGGTCATTCATTTACGAGCGCCAGCGGTGGTGACTGCCGTGCGCGCTGGCATCACCAGCTTTGCAAACGTTCTGATTACCGCTTCAGCGGTGCTGACCGCTGCAATGATTTGCGCTGGCGCGGCGGGCGCCGACCCAAGCCAGCAGGACCAGTTTCTGGCGCTGCTCGAGCAAGAACAGATTCCGCCCGTCGATGAGGGTGAGGTGGCTGGTGTCGTCGCAAGAGCCCATCAACTGTGTGGCCAGCTCAATGGCGGCACCCCGGTCGACGCCTTGGTAAACGAGGAGATGGACCGCGGGTACGCGGAGAATCCGCGCTTACACCTGATTCCCGATCGCGTTCGAAGAACCGCGGTCAGATTCGTCACCGCGTCAGTGGACATCTACTGCCCGAGCCATCGAGGCGAGCTTCCGCCGTACGAGTGAGCCACTGGGTCCCGTTGACGTCCTAGCGCGCGCAACCTGCGAAGGTCGCCGCTACCCGGAGAATCACTCCCGAAGCTGGCGACGTGAGGGAGTGCGGTGGATATCCGGTTCCTCCTTAATTTCATTCCAACTGTGTTGGCGTTTTCAAACCACTGATGTATGCGTGATGGGCCCCTTCTGAACGTTGCATCGATCCGGTTGGCCTTC
Organism: uncultured Actinomycetota bacterium; assembly: GCA_963741555.1. Lineage (GTDB taxonomy): Bacteria > Actinomycetota > Actinomycetes > Mycobacteriales > Mycobacteriaceae > Mycobacterium. The sequence goes on from CAVUIH010000003.1 coordinate 29,151, forward strand.
TGAATACGTTGGGCCATAACATAATCAGGTCGAAGAAGCGATATCATTGCACCGTCGCTGCCTAGCGGTTGAGGAGTTCGCGAACAGCCGGGCGTGATCCGTGAGGCCGCAGCATCTGGCTGGCAGGGCGTGGACGCACGCGTTGGGGCCACCAGAACCAGCGGCCCAAAAGAGCAGCGATGGCCGGTGTCATGAACGAGCGCACGATCAAGGTGTCGAACAGCAGTCCTAGACCGATGGTCGTTCCCACTTGAATGAGCAGTAGGTTGTAGTCGGATCCCACCGCCAAGAGCAGGATCACCGCCAGCGCCTGCACGATCCAATACAGCGGACTGCCCAGGATGTCTTGCCACAGCAGCACTGCTAGCCCGAAAGAGGCACCCAAGGACAGTGCGACCGTGCCGATGATGACCAGGGCGGCGATCAGACTTCGCGTGATGAACATCATGATCAGCAGACGGAAACGCCTTGATGATGCCGCAGGGTTGTTGGCGATCAGAGGAGATGCTGCGGTGACGGCTAGGCAAAGTCACCAGCACTGCAACACTGCAGCTATCCCGAACTCGGTTGATCTAGCAGGTGCTATCTCGAATCGGACTGGTGGACAAAGGGTTTAAGGTGCGGGACGCAGCGCGGTACTGGCGGCTGAGCGATCTGCGTCGACAACGTCCGCAATATCCGACGGCGGAACGCGCGAAGGGGGCGGGCGAAGATCGCCGCTACCGGGGAATCGCTCCCGAAGCTGTCGACGTGAGCATTTGACACCGGAGTTTCGCGGCAGTGCGAAATCGCCTGTGAGAGAGAGTATTGTGCGCAATCATCGCGGCGAGTAGCGTGAATGCCCCAGAGCGCAGGAAGTCCCAACCCAACCCAAGGGGAATGCCGTGCGACAACCTGAGCTAACCAGCCTCATCGGCCTGCGAGACAGCGACGGGGATCGGCTCCTCCTCCTACGCTTAGACCGGCCCGACGGGACACGCGGCTACATGCTGAGGGTCGGAACGGGGAAAGTGTTTCTGACTGCTGACGATCTAAAAGGCCTGAGCACCGTTATTCGGTTCGAGCTGGTCTCGGTGAACCAGCTCCGGTTCTTCGCCCGAATGATCTGGCTGCTGATCTTGTGCGCGCTGGTGTGGCTCCTGACATCTGCAGTCACCGGGCCATTGTTCGCCTACCCCTGGTCGAACTGACGTCGGACGCGGGAGGCCTCGGATGCCAGGCGCCGCGAGTCAGCTTTGCCAGTCGTTGGAGCCGTCGTGCCGCGAGTAGGTGCCGCCGCTGGAGTTGGTCACCACGATGGGATCACCGGCATTGAAGTTGTCGAAGAACCATTTGGCGTTGGTCGGGCTGATGTTGATGCAGCCGTGACTGACGTCGCGCTTGCCCTGGTCATCCACCGACCAGGGAGCACTGTGTACGAAGTCGCCGCTGTCGTCGAACCGGACGGCTAGCTCGACCGTCGTCTTGTAGCCGTACGTCGAGTTGACCGGAACGCCGTAGGTCGAGGAATCCATCACTACCGAGGGCATCTTCTCTTGGACGTAGTAGGTGCCGTTCGGGGTTTGGTGGCCGCCGGATGCCATCCCCATCGACATCGGAATGGTCTTCTCCACGGCCCCGTTGCGGGTGACGGTCAGTTGGTGCGTGGCGTCGTCGGCCGTGGCCACCAGGGTGTCACCCGTTTGGAAGCTGGACACGGTGCCACCCGCATCGACGGTCACCGCGGTGTGCGCGGGCCAGAAGCTCAGCGGGCGCCAGCGCAGTTGCGTGGGCTTCATCCAGTAGAACTTGCCGGGAACCGGCGGGACCGACGAGATATGGACTGCACTTTCGGCTGCACCGGCGTCATCGACGAGCCCTGGGAAGTTGATGATGATCGGCTGGGCCACACCCACCGTCGCGCCGTTGGCAGGAACGAGCCTCGGCGGCCCGAATGGCGCCGTTCCAGTGAACGGTGTCGGGTCCTGCCCCGGACCGGGCCCCCCGCCAACCCCTGGATCGCCGGGAGGCGGATCCGCCAGCGCGTGACCCGGAGCCAGCACCAGCACCCAGCCCAATATCGAAACCACTCCGGCTGTCTTCAGAGCGGCGAAGAGGCTTGCCCTCGTCCAGCCCGACATATGTCCCTCCAGTCACTTCGTCGAATCAGTCTCGCATAGCGCCCAGCCGGCTATCTCTGCCTTCGTCTGGTGTTCCCTGGACAGGTAGATAACATGGGGAACGATCGAAAAGTGCAGTTGCATAGCCAGGCGAGGGAGCTGAATCATCGCAGTCAAAGGCTCACGACAATGAAGATCTGTAGGACCGGGGACATGCTGGAAGCCGTTGTGGGATTGGCTCGACAAGTGGTCGAGGCGGCCGGTGCGATCGTAGGCGTGCGTCATGGCACCGAGGAGCCGGCATACACCGCCGAGCAGGTGGCAGCGGGGGTGGAGATTCGCCACTACGGACCACGGGTCGCCGCCGAGACGGCGGTTGCCTCCAGCGAGGTCGCCGCGCGCAGCGAAGGATTCCGCCGGCTTGCGGGCTATATCTTCGGGGGCAACAGATCCCGACAGAAAATTGCGATGACCGCCCCGGTTGCGCAACAAGACGGCGCCGTTCGCGGCGAGAAGATTTCGATGACTGCTCCGGTCGCCGAAAGCGCCACCAGCAAGGGCGAATGGCTGATCCGGTTTTTCATGCCGGCGGGGAGGTCAATAGATTCTCTGCCGCAACCCAACGATCAGGCGGTGCAGCTCGTGACCGTCCCGGCAGAGATCGTTGCAGTGCGCCGATTCTCCGGTAGCACGAGTTCCGAGGCCGTTGCACGCGAGACTGCTCATTTGATGCGGACCTTGAGCGAAACGGGTTTCGAACCCATCGGGGTACCCGCCGCGTGGTTCTACGATCCGCCTTGGACTCTTCCTATGTTGCGGCGTAACGAGATCGCCATACCGGTGGAGCCGCACTCATAAGGCTTTGCGGTGACGGCGTGCCGCAGTCGGCCGCGCAGCAGACGATGCCCCGGTCCCGTGACCGGTGAGTCCGGCTGCGCCGAGTGAGCAACGCGCGGATCGGGTAAAGGCTGTGGATGGCTGCGAAAACAGGTGCTCCGGCGGTGCTCTTTGATCTCGACGGAACGTTGGTCGACTCGAACTACCTGCATGTGTACGCCTGGCAGCGGGCTTTCGCCGAGCAGAACGTTCCCGTCGATGCCTGGCGCATCCATCGCAGTATTGGGATGGACGGATCCACGCTGGTCAACGACCTCTCCGGCGGAGTCGACGGCGAAACACAGCAGCGGCTGTCCGAACTGCATGGCCAGCACTACCGGGACGTCGCGGAGTTTTTGCGACCGCTGCCCGGCGCGCAGGCGCTGCTGCGTCGCGCCGCCGAGCTCGGACTGCAGGTGGTGCTGGCGAGCTCGGCACCCGAAAGTGAATTGACCATGCTGCGCAAAGTGCTGGACTGCGATGACGTGGTGGCTCACGTCACGAACTCAGGCGATGTCGACACGGCGAAACCGCAGCCGGACATCATCGAGGTCGCGCTGGAGAGAGCCGGCGTCGTAGCCGAACAAGCGGTGTTCGTCGGAGACGCGGTCTGGGATGTCGAGGCGTGCGTACGTGCCGACGTACCGTGCATCGGCGTGCTCACCGGCGGCGCTGGGCGTGATGAGCTTCGACATGCCGGTGCCGTCGACGTTTTCGAGGATCCTCGCGAGTTGTTGGACAGGATCAGCGAGACGCGGCTGATGGAACTGGCCAGGGACTAGGTCCTGCACGACCGCTTGAAGTGGTTTACGACCTCACGGATGCAGGTTCCACTGGCCGCAATCCTGCGCCAGGACGTCGCTGACGTCGACTTCGAGGCCGCCGACCACCGGCCCTGGGTTCGATGCGGTGCTCACGATGCGCTGGTAGAGAACGGCGGCGGGGTCGACCTGACCGTGCGACCAGGACCGGGTCTGCCAGGCCCACCGATGGCCGGGCGTGCGCGAATTCCCGATAACGCCATCAGCGGCGGCCCACTGGCAGGTATTGATACCGCCGTAGACACCGGTGCGCTGCACTCCGAGCACCGAGTTGATGCCGCGAAACCACTGCAACGCAACGTTGTTCCAAGTCTCGCGGTTGATGTCGTCGTCGACGGTGAAGAAGATCGGTGCACTCTGGCCGCCACCTGCGGCGGTGTGCAGCTGCCAGGCGGTGTGGGCGTCGGCGACGCCGCCGTTGAACCCGCGGGTGAAGTCCGATGGTGCCGACCCGCCCGGCTTGCCGTATTGGTAGTTGCTGACGATCACCAGCCCGGCGGCGGTCAGCGACTCGGCGTAGGGCCGGGTGATCGGTTTGGCACCGAAGGACGAGCCGGGACGCGATAGCGAGACGTAGTTCACGATCCCCGAGTGCCCCGCGGCGCGGATGTCCTGGGCCGGAATCTGGCGCATCGCGAAGTCGATCAGCGTAGGAGCGGCGGCCGCCGCGGGGGCGGCGGCACGTACCGATGCCGCACCCAGTCCGGCCAGCGCCGACACAGCGGTGGCGTAGCGCAGCGCGTCACGCCGGGAAACCGGGCGTGATCGCCGAAGGCTGATACTCCCCGACGAGTCCTGCATCGCGTGATGTTAACAATGTGACTGCTGTTAACGGTGTAGCCCGCGCTGGCTGAGTCCAAATCGGATTCTGCGCCGATTCATCGGCCGGCGCGGGGCGGTGGCCACCGTTTCAGTCGAATCTGCGGCCAGCCGCAGCCACTGAACACACCCGCAGAGTTCGCGGGCAGATGCCATGGCATTAGACCTGCAGCATCACCCCGGTTCGGCCCGCCGGGAGGATACCGCGGCGTTTCTGCGAGAGATGCTGCGATTACTGGCGTTTCACCAGTGTGGCCCGATGGGCCGTCCTTAGACGCGGCCTGCCGAATAAACTCGGCCGGTGACTCAAACCGACAATGTGTTGCGCGCCAGGCTCTTCGAGCCGACATTCGACGACGAGTTGGCTGCGCATTACGGGCCTCTCCGCTCCCTGCCGCAGGGATCTGAGGGCGCCGAATTTTTGAGTCACCGCGGAGCGCAGTCCCGCGCGATCGTGACAGCCGGACAACCCGGCGTCGACGCACACACGATCTCCGCTTTACCGAACCTGGGTGCGATTGTTCACATCGGCGCCGGAACGGACTCGACTGATCTGCGAGCCGCCGCCCACCGCGGTATCGGTGTGAGCAACACTCCAGATGTTCTGTCGGACACCGTCGCTGACACCGCGGTGGGTTTAATGGTGATGACGTTGCGCTGCTTCGGCGCCGCGGACCGATTTGTCCGCGCCGGGCGCTGGGTCACGGACGGGCCGTTCCCGGACGGGCGCGATCTCAGCGGCGCACGGGTCGGATCCTCGGGTTGGGACGGATCGGCACTGCGATCGCCGGCCGGCTGCTCGGATTCGGTTGTGAGATCTCCTATCACAACCGGCACGAGGTCGACGGGTCCGCCTATCGCTATGTCGACCCCCCCGGGCGTTAGCGGCCGCTGTTGACGTCCTCGTCGTCGCAACGACCGGCGAAGGTACGCATCATCTGGTCGATCGTCGCGTTCTCGAGGCGTTAGGGCCGAACGGTTATCTGATCAACGTTCGCAGATGAACCGAATGTGCCTGAGTCGCTTACGAAGTCCGACAACGTGGTGATGTTCCCGCACATCGGCAGTGCAACGGCGCGCACGCGCATAGCGATGGCGCGACTCGCCATCCGTAACCTCGACCGCTACCTCGCGACCGGGGAGCTGCTGACACCGGTCCTCGAGCCGAGACGGGAGTGAGGCATACGGCGAGCATCGGACCGGCGCGTTCGCAGGTGCTGCGCGGTGACCAAGACTCGGCTTGTCGTGTGACGATCACAGCATGGTGAATCCGACTGATCATGTTGTGCAGGCCGGCGATGGTCCAGAGATTGTGCTGGGCTTGGTGGGGGCGCCGGGTGCAGCCTTTTCGCTGGCCCGCGATCTGGTTGACGCGGGTCTGGGTGAGGAGCTCGAGCGACGACTGCCGGGAGCGAAGTGGCAGGTTGAGGTCGAAGAGGCTCGTCTGGTCCAGCCGCCGGCCACCGATGCCGCGATCGTGGAAGCGGCGCGGCGTTTGTTGCTCGACCGCGGCTGGGATGCGGTGGTTTGTCTGACCGATCTTCCGTTACACGTGCATCGACGCCCAGTGGTGGCGCACGCGAATCCGGTTCAGAACGTCGCGATCGTGTCGGTGCCCGCTTTTGGTGCAGTGGTCGCGCGGACTCGGATTCGCGAGGCGATCGTGCGCTTGCTGGAGCGACTGATCGGCTCCCACCGGCGCGGTCCCGACGCTCGAAGAGAGGTCGCTGGGCCGCGACGACTGTTGGTCCAGCGGGTGCGCGAACTAGGCACCGACACCGCGGACGGCGCGTTCGCGTTCACCGCCCGCGTGCTGTCGGGCAACCTCGTGCTGCTGGGTGGGATGGTGGCAGCCAATCAGCCGTGGCAATTGTCCCTGCGATTGTCACGTGCCTTGACGGGCGCGGTGGCCGTGGGGGTGTTCGGCCTGGTCTATTCGGATGTCTGGCGGCTATCGGATGCATTTGGGCTGTGGCGACTTCTGGGAACGACGCTGCTGTCAGTGGGTGCTACGGCTGCGACTTTGATTGTCGGAGCAGAGCTTTGGGAGCGCACGGCCGCGCCAGGAGTGCGCAAGCAGGTGCTGTTGTTCAACATCGCGACCGTGGTGACGGTGGTCCTCGGCGTGACCGTGCTCTACGCGGCCTTGTACCTGCTCGCGCTGGGTGCCGCGTTTTGGTTCGTAGTGCCGCAGGTCTTCACCAGCGCCGTGGGCCACTCGGCTTCTCTGCGGGATTACTTCCAACTCGCTTGGTTGACGTGCTCGTTGGCGATGATCGGTGGTGCGTTGGGCGCGGCCCTGGAAACTGAGGATGCGGTGCGCGACGCGGCCTACGTCCGACGCTTCGACGCGCAGACGGAGAAGCGGGAAGCGGCCTGATTCGTCGCCCTTCGTGGCGAGCAAGGTCGGCACTCGAGCCGTGGGCCATGTCAGCAGGTCACGGCTGCATCACGATTGAGGTCATAATTCGGTGACGGCGTTCCCCGGTGTTTGTGACGAATGTCAATGAATGGGTCGCGGATTTGTCGAGAAATTCACAATACATAGCCTCGTGACCCAGCCCAATGCCTTCAGATGGGTTTGCGTACTGAGCTTTTCGCGACTCGGTGTCCAAGCCGCTTCGGTACGTTGGAATCAGGGACAAGCAGTGTTCCCGCTATCAGTGCAGTTCGAATCGAAGGACAAGCCCGATGATAAAAATTAGTGACCCCCGTGCGCGCCGACGCACCGCCGGTATCAGCGCAGGCCTGCTCGGCGGAGCCGTGGCTATCGGAATCTCTGCGGCGCCGCCGGTGCTCGCGGCACCTGACTGCAGCCCGGCCGGTGTGAATACGACCGTGTCCTCGGCGACCGGCGCGGCGCAGCAGTATCTTGCCGCACACCCTGGCGCCAACCAGGTCGTGATGACTGCCTACGGCCAGCCTCGCCCGCAGGCGGAATCTGATCTGCGCAGCTATTTCACCGCGCATCCCAGCGAGTACTACGACCTACGCGGTGTTTTGGCTCCGATCGGAGACACCGAACGGCAATGCAATGTGACCGCGCTGCCGCCGAATCTTGAGTCGGCCTACCAGGAGTTCATGGCCGGCTGATGCTGCCCGGAACGACCTGCCTCGACGTTGCGGTAGGTCGTTCTGTTCAGGGCACAACAATCTGGCCCGGTGCGGCCCTGCTACTCGATCGCGTCGGGAACGTGCTGTTCAGCGATCATCGCCAGGCGCCAGAGACATTCCCGGTTCCGCGGTGCAACCCCCAGTAGCTGCACATCGTCGGGCACCCAGCGAAGCGGAATGCTGGTGGCCAGCTCGCTCCTCTCTACGCGACACTCTCCTGCGCGAAAATCACTGAACCGCAGCGTGATTCGGGCCGTGGCGGCCGGCCTCACCTTCGCCAACAGAGCCAGCTCCTCACCCGGCACGCACTTGAAACAATTCATGGACGACCCCGGGGTCCAGGACAGTCAGCGATGGTATCGAAGACATCAACGGCTGGTATCAATTGCGGCTCACCTGAATGTTATTCGGGTGTCAATGGATCGACGCGGATTACGCTCGGGCTGTGGCGGATGATGGCGACTTCTCGGTGGGCCAACGTGTGCGGGTGAACGCTGTCGGTGGTCCCGAGCGCGCCGGCGTCATCGTTGAGGACTTCGGCGATGCGCCCGGTTGCGCCGTCACGGTCGGTGACGTCCGCATCGCTGAACCCAGTCGGCGTTGGGCCGTCCAGCTCGACGACGGCAACCTCGTCTTCGTCGACAGCGTGGACCTCGATGAGGTGAGCTGATCGGTCCGGCGCCCGTGCCGCTGAAGCAAGTTTCTTCTCTGACACCTCGCGTCGAGGGACGTGCTCAGCAGCGAGCGCTAACAAGGGCGCGCTTGCCCAGGATCGAGCAGCTGACAGGCGATGAACTGTGAGACGTCGACGGATTCGGTCATGGACGCGTGGCGAACATTGGTGGAAACCCCGGGCGCCGCAATAACGCCTCGACCACTTCAACGGCGACATTGCCGGCGCAGCACGTCAGCCGCCCGAATCGGACGCTTCGAGGTAGGCCACGATCGCGTTGGTCAGCCCTCGCCGCGCCAGGTCGAGGTCGAAGTAGCTGCCGAGCTGACGCTCTGAGGTGATGCCGCGCATTGCCCCCGGAATGAACGTGGCGACTTCGCGGACCCGGTCGGGGTCGACAACCAGTCCGGCGAAGGCGCTCTGACAGGTCTCCAGCCAACCTCGTCCCCAGGACTGAAGCTCGGCGGCGGTGCGCGGGTAGAGGCGTTCGAGCTCGGCGGGGTCGCGGGGCAGCGCCGCGCGCAGGTTCTCGATGGCTTTGGAGTCCGTGGCCGTCAATCCGTCATAGAGGGTGTCGATGATGTCCGCGACGCGTTGTCGCAGCGGCGCCGAGGTGTTCGTCTGTTCGAAGACGTCGGCTCGGTGCTCAGCGGTGCGGTGCAGCACCGCGGCCCACAAACCGTCGGCGTCGCCGAACTGATATTGCACAACTCCCCAGGTGGCTCCGATTTGCTTGGCAATACGGTTGGCCGACACCGCGCCGGGATCGCCGGAAGCCAAGGCCTTCAGGGCGGCCTCCAACATGTTCGCCCGGGTGGCATCGCCGCGCCGGTTGGTGCGCTGCGGCTGAACGCCCGCGTCAGTCATCTTGCAGATGCTACGGCCACCCGACGAGATGCACAGAACCTTCTATGATTTTTTCATTGAGGCCACTATGCTTTCCGGTTGAACGTCTTCCCGCGCGCCACTCCCGAGGAGTTCAGATGGCGAAACCGCCGCTGTCGATGAAGCCGACCGGCTGGTTCCAGATCGCGTGGTCCGATGAGATTGCCGTCGGCGATGTGCACAGGGCGCACTACTTCGGTCAAGAGATGGTGGCCTGGCGGGCCCAGTCGGGACGGCTGACAGTGATGGACGCCTATTGCGAACATCTCGGCGCCCATCTGGGTTTCGGCGGCCACGTCGAGGGCGAGGTCATCGAGTGCGCTTTCCACGGTTGGCAGTGGAGCCACGACGGCCGAAACGTCTGCATTCCCTACGAGAAACGACCCAACCGCGGGCGCAGGATGCGCACCTACCCGGTGGTCGAACGCAACGAGTCGGTCTACATCTGGCACGACGTCGACGGTCGTGAACCACTGTTCGACGTTCCTGACGTCTTCGCGAGCTTCGAGGACGGCAGCAGTCTCGCCGACTACTACCCTCGGCAGAGCCTGTATCAGCCGGGATTGGAACTGCACCCGCAATACGTGCTGGAGAACGGCGTCGACGTCGCTCACTTCAAATTCGTGCACAAGACGCCGATCGTGCCGGTGTTCACGCGGCACGATTTCGCGCAGCCCGTGTCCTATGTCGACTTCACCATCACCTTCGAGGGTGACGAGAATCAGTCGATCGCCGACATCGACAGCGGAGTGGAGGCCATCAACGGCGGCCTGGGCATCGCGGTGACCAAGAGTTCCGGCATGGTCGATAACCGGACCATCTCGGCGATCACTCCGGTCGACGAGCACACCTCGGACGTCCGGTTCACCGTCTACATCGGCCGCACTCCGGGCAAGGACGCCCCGCGGCACGAGATGAAGGCGCAGGAGTTCGGGCGAGAGGTGATCCGTCAGTTTCAGCAAGACGTCGATATATGGGCGCACCAACGCTATTCGGACCCGCCCGCCCTGTCGTCTTCGGAGTTCGAAGGTTTCACCGCGATTCGCGAGTGGGCGCGCCAGTTCTACCCCGACGGCCGGGGCGGCAGTGCCGCCGAACTACAGTCCGCGACAACTGAAGCCCGCTGAAAGGCCCACAGAATGAATGCCCCCGTACGCGTCTTCCAGGTAGCCACCGGCAATGTCGGCTCCGAGATGATCAAGCGACTCGGTCATCGTACCGATCTCGAACTCGTTGGGCTGCACTGCTATTCGCCGGAGAAGATCGGCCGTGACGCCGGCGAGATCGTCGGCCTACCTGCGATCGGGGTGACAGCCACCGGCACTGTCGAGGAGATCATCGCGGCTAAGCCCGATGTGCTGACCTTTCACGGCGTCTTTCCCGACGAGGACCTCTATGTGAAAGTCCTTGAAGCGGGCATCAATATCGTTACGACGGCCGACTGGATCACCGGCTGGCACCGCGACAAGAACCATCCCCACCCGTCCGGCAAGCCGGTGACCCAATTGCTGGCCGAGGCGTGCGACAGGGGTCAGGCCAGCTTCTACGGCACCGGCATGAACCCCGGCCTGAACCAGATTCTCGGCATCGTGTGCTCCGCCGACGTCGCCGAGATCGAGCACGTCATGACCCTCGAATCGGTTGACGTGTCCTGTCACCACAGCAAGGACACCTGGATCGAGGTCGGCTACGGCTTACCTGTGGACGACCCCAGCATTCCGGACAAGCTGGAGAAATACACCCGCGTCTTCGCCGACAGCGTGCTGATGATGGCCGACTGCTTCGACCTCCAACTCGACGAGGTCAAGTTCAGCTACGAACTCGGCGCGTGCACCAAAGACGTCGACCTGGGCTGGTACCAGATGCCGAAGGGCTCGCTGGGCGGTAGCTACATCAAGTACCAGGGCATGGTCGGCGGGGTGCCCAAGGTGGAGACGCACCTGGAATGGCAAATGACCCCGCACACCGATCCCAGCTGGAATATCAAGGGCTGCTACATCACTCAGATTCAGGGTGACCCCTGCGTCTACAACAAGCACATGATCTTCCCTAAGCCCGGCGTTGACCTCTCCAACCCGGACAACTTCGCCTCCATCGGCATGACCGTGACGGGCCTGCCCGCCCTCAACGCCATCAAGTCCGTCGTCGACGCACCGCCAGGACTCCTGACAAGCGCCGACCTGCCGCTGCGGGCATTCGCCGGCAGATTCAAGGTGTAGAGCCGCCCGCGCTGCGCCCTGCAACGAAGTCGCGCCAACCCGATCAGCGGGCCTCTTCGGTCCGAGATTAAGAATTTCTTGAATCCGAGATTAATCTCAGATAAGAAGATGCGGTGACGCAGGTCACGCCTCGGTGACAGCAAGGGAGTGCGACCGTGAACGGACCGAAGATGCTCGCGAAAGTCGCCGTCGGCGCCATGATCGTCGGCGCGGCCAGCACGCTGAGCATCCAAGCCGCCCACGCCGACGACCCGTTAGCCGGCAGCGACACCGCGATCATCCTCGGCGGAACGACCGAGCCGACCCCGTCGCTCGCATTCGCGCAGGCCGCCGAGAATCTCTATCTACATCCGCTGGGTTTCGACGGCGGCGCAATGTCCTCGACGGTCTGCGACATGGTCGGGACCGATCCGTGCGCCGCGCCGTTGCAGGTGTTGACGACGCCCGAACTGATCCAGCAAGGCCCGAGCAGTCTGACCGCGGCTGATGACGTCACGCTGGCCGTGGAGAACGAATTCAACGCGAACCCGGGCGCTTTCGACGCCGAGCACCCGCTGACGATCTTCGGATACTCGCAAAGCGCCACCGCAGAGTCGATCGCCATGACCCGACTCGAAGCAGACGGCATTCCCAGCGCCGATCTGCACTTCGTGTTCATCGGCGACCCGTCCCTGCCAGACGGCGTATGGCCCAATCTGGTGCCCGACCTGGACTCGATACTCGGATCGACGCTGACGGACAAGCTCTTGACGGACCTCGGTTTTAACGACGTCCTGGGCAATCTCACGCCGACCGACATATACCCGGCCACGATCTACACGCTGAACACCGACGGCGTCGCAAACTTCCAACAGGACTTCGAGTCCGGAGGTCTGCTGAGCACGATCTCGCATCTGTTCATCCAGCACGTGGAGTACTTGGGCTTGACAGCGGCTCAAGTCGCTGACGCGACCACGTCGACCAACGGTGACCTCACACTTGTCAATATCTCCGACAACATCAACAACGCTGACGCTTGGCTCAGCGCAGTCTTCGAGCACGGGGCCGCCGGCAGCGGTCTGCTCGAGAGCGTATTCCAGTCTCTGGAACTGTATTTGACCAACATGTTCTGACGTAGTGGCGTCCGAAGGTTAGCGTCGACCCCTCATTCCGCCGTCGACGACTCTGACGGTTTTGTGCGGAAAGCGCTTCTCTGCGTGAGCTTTTGCGGGCGAATTCGGCAGGACGTATAACGTTTCACGCTTGTCCAGCAGGGGTTTCAAGACTTGATCCATGAAGGCCTTGCGGTCGTCGAGGTACGGCTCGATGACGTCCTCACCGGCCGGACACACCGCAAGGCAGTATGCCGCTTTGTAATTGGGCTTGAAGGACAGGCTTTGCCACATCGACGCGTTTTCTGCGTCAGTCACTCGTGCACGGAAATCTTCGGCATCAGAGCTGTCCGCGATGGTCTGCACCCAGTCGGTGAAGCCACCCATGAATTCCCGGTAGTTGTGAGTTGAGCAGGACACGAAGTCGAACTCGCCGTCTTTGCCGATCGCGCCGACGGGACACGCTGCAACGCAGAGCTTGCACTCGAGACACGGCGAATAGTCCAGAGGTTGCCCGTAGGAGCTGATCGCAGCATCGACGAGAATCGTGCCCAGCAGAATGAAGTTTCCGAATCGCGGATGAATGACGTTGCGGTGAATGCCCATAACGCCGAGGCCGGCGGCGACGGCGACCGGTTTGTGGGCCACCACCCAGATCCGGCCCGGGAAGCGGTCCATCTCCATCGGGAAAGTGGCCGACGGGTTCAACGCGCGGTAGCCGCGTTCCTCCAAGGTCCGAGTGATCCGGTGTGCGGCCTCGTTGAGAATTTCGCCACTGCGGTGGAATTCCTGGTTGGCCACGCTGCGCGCCGTGGATCGCACGTTGTCGCGATTCATCTTGACCACCAACGAGATATAGCTGCGAGTACCCGGCAATGCCTCTTCGACGTGAGGTATCTCGGATGCAAGATCGGGATTGTCCGCCGACGCGAAGGCGACGTCGTCGGCGCCGGCGGACAAGCAGATCTCTCTCAGCCAGTCGGCATCGAGCACGTCAGGCCGCGGAGGTCGATCAGCGCGGCCGGCGATCACCTTCCGCACGGTCGGGTGATTAGCAAGACGGCGGGGCAGCTGGGACGTCACCCTGGATATAGTACGCTATACCTAGCTGATGTAAAGCGCAGCACCGAATACCGCAAAGGGACAACATAATCGGCCGAGATGCCGACCTAATCGGCTGTGCCGACGGTGGCGCCTTCGGTTGGTGTCGCGACTGCGGCCTTGCGGATTCTCTGTTTGTGGATCGTCGTCTCGACGATCATGACGGCGGTCCACATCGGCGGCAGCAGCACGAATATGACGACGATCGCCCACTGTGCGGGGTGTCTCGCGAAGTTGGGGATGACAGTGTCCTGTAACCACGGGAACAGGTGATCGCGCAGACGAGGCATGTACGCGGCCGTTGCGAGTGCCACGCCCGCAGCAGTGGTGACGACGGCCAACACCAGCGTGATCCGGCTGGCGGCGCCCACTGCGACAAGCAGCACCCCGGCCAGCACTGCCAGCAGCCCGAGGCCGTTGAACACGTTGATGGTGCTGGTGCTGGCGATCGCGCCGAGCGCGATGAGATACAGCCCGGCGAGAAGCGGGCGGCGCGCCGCCGGGCCCATGCTGGTCACCCGGTACGCGAGTGAGGTTACGGTGCGCGCGGTTGTCAGCACGGGCCGAAGGGATACGGGCGTGGCATTGCCCAGGTCGACCATCTTCATCGCAACGGCGGCTGCGCGGGTAACAGTCTGAGCGAATTGGCGGCTGTCCGTCTCGTTGGTGATCTTCTCCGCTGGTATCTGGCACGCGTTCAGGACCTTGTCGACCTTCGCCTCGGGCACGACGCCGCCCGCGTCGCCCACCGCATTGTGGTAGGCGGAAACGAAGTTGCTCGCCGCATCCTCGTCGGCGCCGTTGTTCTTGTCTGTAGCTATCTGTTTGACAACGTGCATGAGCTCCTCGCCTGCGATGAGTCGCTGTAGGCCGGCCGCGACCCACATCGAGGTCTTCGGAAGGCTTTTAGGCGGCGTCGCGGTGAGGGTGAGGAAGTCCATCTCGGCGGCCTCATCTGGTGCTTTCCGCTCCCAAATGCCCAGCGGCGCAGCGTCGCCGGCGATCTGCTCGAGCTTTTCCTGTAGGCCGGCACGAAACGACGTCGGGTCGTCGGCCTCGGAAGCAAGCTGGTGGAGCCGCCGAGGGTCGAGCAGCAAGTGCACGAGCCACCCTGCGCCATCGATCCGTCCCCACATCCAGTCATTCGCCCGCCACGACGCCTTATAGAACGCGCCGAAATGGTGCAGCGCCATGCCGGTGAGCTTCTCTTCGGCCAGCGATCTGCTGTCCAACTTGGTGCGGGTGTCCGAGCTCATCTGGACCAGTTCGAGCGCCTGATCGGCGAGAACCTCGTCCGGCTGCAGGGCGTATCGCGCGACATGCAGGTCGAACAGCCTGGCGGCGACGAGGTCCACCGAGTTGTCCCCGGTGGGCCCGGTCAGGTAATTGAGCAGATCCCGGACGAATTCACCAGCCGAGTCTGGTGTGCTGTCTGCAGCGCCGGCCGAACTCGGCGCGGACGCATCGGGCGTAGCCAGCAGGCGACGCAAGTCGATCACGACGGTGGCGAGATCGCGCCACGGCTCGCGTGCGGGTGTGGTCGTCATGTCAGCGCTCAGCAGCGCATCCGCGGCTGTGGCCGCCTGGGTCGTCAGCGCGTCGACATCGGGAACGACGTCAGATGCCGGCGGTGCACCGCCAAGCGGTGGCCGACTCGGCTTCGCGCGGTCAGGCATCGCGGCGCTGACCCTCTCCCGCAGCTTGCCAAGAGCCCGCTTGCGCTGCGCGGAGGGCAGCAGCTGATAAGCACGGCTCAGCACCGAAAGGACCGTCGCTCGCCCTTCGTCGAGCGCCTCCCGGCCCGCCGCGTTCATCTGCTCGTACTTACCTACCCCCGGCAGTTCGGGAGACAGGAGTTCCCCTGCTTTGCCGTTGGCGGTGTTCCAGGCTTTGCCAGCGTCGGCGCCCAATCCGACCGGGCGACCGCCGGTTGCCCCCTGGTCGGCCGCCATCCGCGTCATCACCTCGTCCGACGCGGCCCGGGCGATGCTGTCGGCCCGACGCGCCCGGTAGCGGCGGTAAAACACCGCGCCGAGGCGCTCCATCTGCGCACCCAGGACCGCGAGCTGCTGCCTGGCATCGCTTCGGGCGCGCACCCGTTGGTTGTGCGCCGCGATGGCGGTCAGGTCACCGGAAATGGTCTGGTTCAGCACCGCGCCGATGTCCGCCGCCAAAGCCGACGCAAGATTGGGCGCGTCAGCCAAGGTGAGCTGCGACGGCGGCTCTGCGCCTCCGCTGACCGTTGGCACGACGAAGGCGAGCACGCGCCGCACTTCGCGGTCCGCTGACCGGTCGAATACCGCCTGCAACGCCGGGCCAAGCGGGCGGTTGGCAAGGAGGCCGCCATCGGCCGCGAATTGCGCATCTTTGATGCCCGCGAAGTCGGCCATGTCGGGGTGGGTGTCGCCGCTATCGGAGCCGATGGGTATGAAGCCGGGTTCGAATGCCAGCGGAAAGGACGCGCTACAGCGTGCCGCGAGCGCGAGCGCCGGCACGTTATTGGCCGTGAGCTTCTCGCTGGTGAAGCTGAACAGCCCATGGTGGTCGGTGTCGCGAACCAGCGTGCCGTATTCGTCGGTGAACGTGCTGGGCTGACCGCTGAGCAGTGTGGTGGTGATGAAGACGCGCGTCGGGTCTTCGCCGGAGACGGGGCTATCCGGCGGCGAACCGGCGAGTGTCTTCAGGCCGTCGCGAAGCCCTTGGAGTAAGACTTTGTCGCCGTAGAGCAGCGAGGCGGGCTGCTTGTCCGCAGGATCACGTAGCAGTTTGCCGAGCGCCCCTTCGTCGAACCACAGTTCGCGCAGGCCATCCAAGTCGAAGCGTTGAATGTTCGCCAGGCCGAGGATGACGGCGTTGATACCTCCGGCGCTCGTGCCGGAGATGACGTCGATGCTGACATCGACATTGAGCAGCTCCAGCAGGTCCGCGTACTTATCGCGCACCTCGAGGCCCTGCTTAGAGGTGTCCGGCACTGACTCCCCCTGCCGCCACCGGCTGGCGGCCAGCAGCAGGCTCATCTCCCGCGCCATGCCGCCCATCCAGACCGCAAGGCTCACGCCTCCGGTGAACGCCACCGCGAGCCGGAGCTCAACCGCGGGCTGGGAAAGATTGTCGGGACCAGCCGGCTGCGGTGCGCTCATCGTCGTGTCCTGATCACGCAGACGCGTGGGCGAACAGAGCCTCGGCCTGCTTGACCCGGCGCTGGGTGCGGGCCAGCTTTCCCGACTTCATCTTCTTGCGCCAGGTCGGGAATTCGTCGCCGAATTTCTGATGCTCAGCGCCGGCGGACTCGTACACGACGTAGCCGCCTTTGAGAATGCTGAACGGTGCGCCCAGCTTGCCGAGTTTGTCGTACTGCGCGGTGGCGTGATCCGACAGCGGATCGAACCACGCCGGCGTTACGAAGTTGGAGACCGATACGCCGTTGACCGCGTAGGTCGGCGCCTCGACGGGATCGCACACCTCGAAGCTGTACGACTTCCCTTGACCGTCGTTGGCCCAGAGGTTGCAGTTGGGGTCGATGAACATCTCGAGCGCTTCGTGCGACAAGACGCTGGAGACGCTCCAATCTCCGGTCGTCGGCTTCCCGCCGTTGTCGAGCTCCGGCTTGGCCGCGACCACACCCCACAACTTCCCGCCCTGGTCCTCGGTATGGAATCCGAGCACACCCTGAGGCTGGTCTTTGATGGTGTCGACCAAGGCGATGCCGTGCGCCGCAGCGGGCACATCCTGGGGATTGGTGTAGAAGATCACCGCCGCCGGAGCCCGGTCCCACAGTGGTGCGGCATCGAGTCGAACCTGGGCGGCGATGGCCTGGGTCATCGTGGCGGCGTCCGCATTCGACACCAGCGTCGATTGGTTGAGAATCGCGATCAGCATGTCCGCTCCCGTTATCGAGTGCCCCACCTCGTCGAAGGGCTAGAGATAGTCTCTGCCGCGGTCGGGAAAATTGCGTGAGTAGCGCGCTACTCAATTTTCGTGGCGTGAGAGGCCGGTCATGTTTCGAACAAATGTGCGACGGCTACTCCGCGGTCGGAGGTGATCGCGACATGAGCGACGACGTGCAACAGGCGCCGAATGAGACGGCGGAAAAGGAGCCGGCCGACTGGGTCACGGGTGACGAGCCGATGACGGGACCGCAGCGGAGTTATCTGCACACACTGGGCCAGGAAGCGGGCCGTGAAGTCCCCGACGATCTGACGAAGGCCGAGGCGTCGAACATGATTGAGGACCTTCAGCAGAGCACTGGGCGCGGCGCGGAACGCTAACGGGGACCGTCGATTTCGTAAGTGCCATGGTCGTCCGACACGACGACGGTGACGCGGCGTTGCGCGCCGTTGACAATGGCGTCGCACGTGAACGTCGTGCCTTTGTCGGCGCTGGGGTTGTGGCCGTTGTTGCAGCTGACGTCGGTGACGGTGTTGGCGCCGTAGCCGCTGGCGGGATCCGACAGGGTCTGCAGAACGCCGGTCTGTACTTTGGCCACGTCGAGGAACTTGCCACCGGTGACGCCGAGTCTGGCTACGCCGCCGAGCAATACCGCGGTCCATATCAGCAACGCCAGGCCGCCCGCTCCGGCGAGCAGCCACGGGAGAACACTTCTGCGATCCTTTGCAGCCGTTGGCTTTTGGTGGTCAACCCCGGATGCCGATGGCGGCGGGCGGTCTGGACGCTGCAGGTACCAGGGAATGTCCGCAGGGGGCGGGGAACGGTAGTCGGCGGCAGGCCGCCGATATGCCCGAGGAGGTGGGTCTGGCCGCCGTCTGGCGACGCCGGTTTCGTCGCCGGAGGTGGGGCGGCGCAAATACCAGGGCGCGTCCGGGCGGGGTTCGCGTCCAGAGCCCGGCTGCCGGGGATCGTTCATGGGAAGTTCCGGTAGCACTGAGCGGCGTTACCGACCAAACCGGAGCGGAACGCGACGATCCGGGTGAATCCAGCGGGCACACTGTCGCCGTCGGCGTCGCTGGCAACGAGATGATTGGTGAGCAAACCGGATATCGCCTCGTCGAGGTCACCGGCGGTGAGCACCAGGGTGCGACCAGAGGGCAGCGCGACGGGGTCGGCCATGCTGCGTTGGGCCACTCCTGTCAGGCATGCGGTGCGTAGCGCGGCGCGTTCGCCGGTCAGCGAAACACCTTGTCGGCGTTGGAGTGCGAGCATGTATCGGGATGTGACGACCGAGAAGGCGGTGTCGTCGCCCTGCAGGAGTTCACGGCTTTTGCTGTCGGTGTAGGCGCCGATCGCTTGCAGCCCGGGAAGGTCGACGTTGATGGTGTCGGTGGCGGGGCAGTACGAGGCCGGTGGGCTGGGCCGGGCGTCGGCACACGCGCTGTTGCCGGTGACGGTCAGGGTCGGGGTCTTGTCGGGATGGAAGATCTGAGCGAGGGTTTCCATCAACAGCGCCAACGAGTCCTCGGTGATCGGCATCTCGCCACGTTCGGAGTCGCTGGAGGCGTAATTCTGCAGCCCCGGAGGAAGGCCCACGTGGCGGCGGGCGATCTCGTTGTGGTCGATGGCCGCGCAGGTGGCAGCGTCGCCATCGAATCCTTCCTGGAATGCGCCAACCCGGTCGAGCGCGGAACCGTGTGCGCCGGGGGCATTTTCGGATTCATCCGTGGGATCGCGCAGTGTGATTCCACCGGCGAGCACATGGTCGAGGCCATCGGTGGTGTTCAGAACGAAACGCGTTGAGTTGCCCTGAGCTACCCAGTGCAGGTAGACCCCCGCGAAGCAGTCGGCCTGCTGCTCCCGGACGATCGTGCGGGTCAGCACGTGGACGCTGTGTGCTCTGGTCTGCACAGCGTGTCCGAATTCGTGCGCCAGCACCCCGGCCACCGAGGCGTCTCCGAAGTATTTGCGCGCGTTGGGGATAAGAGAGCCGCGATCCCAGGATATGGAGTCATCGCGTCGGCAGTACGACGCATTGGGATCCCCGTAGATGACGGTCTTCCCGCACACGCGGCCGCTTGACGGATTCGTCGAGTCGTAGGACCTGATCGCCGAGATGGGGGTGTAATTACCGGGAAAAGACTGAGGGTAGGCGGCTGCCCAGAAGTCTTGAATGTCGTTGACTGCCAACAGGGCAAGCCGATCGACGCCGCCGCCGTCGGTACCCTCGACAACACCCTGCGGCGCGGGGGCGTCAGGGCGCACACCACTGAAGCCGCGAGTGGCTGCCAAGCCACCGACCCGCTCGGGGTCGTACAGCATCGAGGCCGCGCGCCCCTCCATGACGGTGTGCGCGCACCCCGCGGACGCGGGGCCGAGGCAGGCCAACACGAATGCGGCGCCGATGCAGCTGAGGTTGCGCAATGGCCGCCCGGTGCCCGGGTGTGGGCGGTGCTTCATGCGATCCCTCCCAGTGGCCACACGCCCAGCCTCGCCGCTGCCCGCAGGTAGGCGCTACCCCTGTCGGCGACGTTAGCCCAAACACCTCAGCGCCGCGTGCGAACTTCCTACCGATGCCATCGCGGCAGGCATCGAAAGAAACGTCGTTTAGCCGATCCGCGAGCTCGGCGCTCCACGCAGCACCTTGCGGGCAGTCTCCGGGGCGATCAAAGAGCTGAGGGAACGGCGTGGCGCAGCGATGTCATGCGTTGTCCGCGCATTCGCGATAAACCGAAATGGGCTCGCCCCACACCTGAATCGTGAGGTCGGCGTCGTGATAGCGGGCCCGCAGCGGCAGGTCGAACATCGCGGCGGCCTGAGCGTGGACGGTCGGCCCGTCGAGCGGAATGTTCTCGGTCGGAGCGCTCCAGTTGGCGATGAGGATCTCGCCATGCGGACGCAACCGGCGACGTACGGCGCGCAGCGTGGTCAAGAGTTCGGGGCCGTCGAGAAAATACGCGATTTCAGAGAGCACGATCAGGTCGAAGGCGGCGTCGGGAATGTCCGACGGTGCCGCGCCCAGAAGCCATTGCACCGCCTCGGTGCGTGCACGTGCCACGGCGAGCGCCATCTCGCTGGCGTCGAGCCCGACGACATCGTGGGCGCGCTCACGCAGCAATGCGGAGAGTTGCCCGGTGGCACAACCGATTTCCAGGACGCGTGGGTAGTACGAACGTCCCAGGCAGGCGAGTGTTATTGCCAGTCGCCGCTTTTCGTATTCCGACTCGTCGAGGCGCCAGGGGTCGGTGACACCGTCGTCGAGCATCGTATCGAATGGCGCAGCGATCTGCGCGCGCGAACGGACTGCGGCGGTGTAGCCCTCGATGCGCGCGGCCAGATCGTGCGGCACGGGTAAGAGGACGGTTTCCATGACCCGCCGCGCCCGCGTGCGTAGCGCCGGTCCGATGATGGGGTAGCCGTCGGGTGAGGTGAGTTGGCTTGTGTAGCAGTCGATCGCGGCTGCTTTAGCCGTGAGCGCCGGTAGCGAAGGCGCGATGGTGCGGACCCGAGACCAGTTGATATCGTCGGGTGTCGCCCAGTGCCACAGCCATACCGGGTAGTAGAGCAGCGCTGCTTCGCATTTGCGCGCCACCGCTTCGGCGGCTGCTGCCACCGCCTCGTGATCTGAGTGTCCGTCACATTCGACCGGAGCAAGGAGCAGGGTTCGGGCGTCGACGAGCTCGACCAACCGGTCGGCCATCTCGTCAATTGCATTGTGCAGGAGCCCATCAGGAAGATCCCACCAGATCGTCTTGATATGTGCACCCAGGGCCGCCAGCGCCCGCTCCCCTTCGATGCGACGCTCCGTCGAGCCGGGTCCGCTGCCGCCATGGGTCGCGACCACGACGGTCACCGCTTCGGCTTTGTCCGGCAGATCAACCAGGGTGGCGCCAAGGGCCAATGTTTCGTCATCGGGGTGAGGTGCAAGGAGCACGACGTGCGGGTAGCGCTCGAGGAGTGGGTCAAGCCCAAGCCGGGCAACGGTGTCCCATCGAGCATCGAGCAGCCATGTCGACTCGTCAGTTCCGTTTTCGCGGTGGGTGAACGGCCGTGCGTGAGATGCGCGATCGATTCGCGCGTCGCCACGGACAGCGGCGGTTGGATCTGAGGTGTGTGCGGGGGGGCATGGCAGAACTCCGGCATTTCGATGCTTGGTCACCCGCGGGGCTGGCGTGATGCGTGCAATTTTCTTCGGATACCCGCTTCGTCGCATTCCAATCGGCTTCCGCTTCGGTTGCATCAGAGACCTGATCGAATATCGCGAGGGTGGCTGTGTCCAGGCGACGTTGTGTCTAACCGGTTTTCGGGCTCAGGCTATGGGTGTCGCGCCGTCGACGTGGGGAAGTCGCAGGTCGCCGCGAGGATGCGCGCGACCTCGGTGACTTTCAGATTGAGTCTTTGTGACGCACCTTTGAGCAGCGTGAACTCCTGGTCGGCGGTAAACCGGTGACGTTCCATGAGCACGCCTTTGGCCTGGCCGATGACATCGCGGCTGGCAATCGCGCGCTGGAGCTGGTGGGCGCGTTGGGCTTCCAGTAACGCCAGTGCTCCATGTGTCGCGTAGAGGTCGGCCAGCCGCTTGGCGGCGTCGTCGAATGCAGCTGTTGAGCGGGCATACAGGCTCAGCGATCCGAGCCGGCGGTCGTCAACCCATAGCGGGACGCAGAGCATGGCGTGAATCCCCAAACGCACCGCCGCTGACGCAAATTTCGGCCACCGCGGATCGGTGGCGCAGTCGTCGATGTGGATGCTCACCTGGTCTCGGGAGGCGTCGATGCACGGCCCGCTGCCAGTGCGCTGCTGCAGAGCGTCCAGTGCGGGAGGCGCGCTCCCAACAGGTGCAGCGGCCGACTCGTGGCGGGCCCGTCTGCTGCCACCGCGTAGGCCATGTCTCCGGCATTGTTGTGCACGTTTCATCAGCACCCCGATGCCGGCAGAGCCCAAAAACTCCACGCGCGACAAATCGATGATGAGGGCCGAGGGTTGGCGGGACAAGACACGAGTCCACGTGCACTTGAAACTGCGGAGCCGTGACCATGTCGATCGTGCCGGCGGCCGAAAGCACGACAGCGATGCCGGCGTCCTGCTCGACGACCATCAATCCATTGTGAGCGTGTTCCCGTTGAGCCATGGTGCGCCACATCCTCACTAGCTAACTGCGCGTGAGGCTGTCGGCTGAACCAGCGCACATCGTGATCAGGCCCATGATTACTACAGGGGCCAATCAGAGTTACCGCCGCCATCAGTCGACGAGCGTGTGCTGGTGGCTAGATCAGGTGTGGGTCCGGGGGCGCTGCAGCTGACTGAACTGCGGCGTCAGGACCAGCGCCGTGACCGCGTCGAACACCGTCAACGTCCGGTCAGGGTCGGGCACCGAGCTGAAAACGGGCCCGAATGCGGTGCGTCCGCCGATCGTGATCAGCGGGCTGCCGCCGATGTCGCCCAGCGCATTTTGGCTGAGCTCATGGGCCTGTCGCACCGCCGCGTCCAGCGAGGCATCGGTTAACGCTGCGGCGGTGGTCCGGCGTGCGCCGACCGATTTGACCACCTGGTCAACCAGATGATCGTCGATAACCGCCGAGCGGTCGAAGTACTGCTCGCCGAAGGCGAAGTAGGCCTTGGCCAGGGCGACCATGCCGACCTCTTCCCGCAGGGCAGCCATCAGCCGGCCGACTTTCTGCGAATCGTCCATGCGCGCCTGCTGAGGCGGCGGTAGCTGACGTCCCTCGTTGAGGATCGCCAAGTTCATCAGGCGTAGCTCGACATCGAACCCGACCTTCTCGGAGGCGGCCGTCAACCAGCGAGCGGTGTTCCAGGAGAACGGGCACACCGGGTCCAGCCACAACGTCACCACCTCGTCGCGGCCATCCAGCGTCTGCATGACAGCCATCTCTACTCCTTGACTCTTCAAATCATCGGTGCCGATGAAAGTTTCATCATCGACGCGTTACCCACCCCGATAACGCCTAGCTGACCAGAAACCATACCCCCTAGGGTACACTCAGACGAACATGCTCCGACTTAATCCACTGGAGGACCGATGATCGACGATGCCGACGGGATGGACGCCGTGCTCAGCAGACTGCGCCGTGCGCAAGGTCAGCTTGCTGGCGTGATCTCCATGATCGAACAAGGCCGCGACTGCAAAGATGTCGTGACCCAGCTGGCGGCGGTATCCCGGGCTCTGGACCGGGCGGGCTTCAAAATCGTCGCCTCCGGCATGCGGCACTGCATCATCAGTGCCGAGTCAGGCACACCACCAACCCTGACCGAAGACGAGCTGGAAAAACTCTTCTTGTCCCTCGCCTGAAACAGCATCATCGCGATATCAGTGGCGACCTGACTCAGGTGAGGTTCAGAGGTACACCCGCGTCGCTGAAGACGTCCTGTATCGCCTCGAACAATGTGCTCCGCCCGCGGCGCACCGCGTCGAGGGAGCGCTGTGACAGCGCGCTGTGCTGCCATTCAAACTCGAAAGGCCGATGTTCAGGGGTACCGAATCCGCCCCTCAGGCAGTCGGCCAGCGCGTCAAGATTGCGTCCGAAGTATCCGCCGGGCCCGTTGACGGCCGATCCGATCTCGCGGTAAAAGTCGTTGGCGGATCTGATCTTTCGGCCGTCGATTCGGAAGATCACGGGCGTGCTTTCGGCTGGCTCTCGCGTCATCGTTGCCTTCCCGCGTCAGTGACCAGACAGAACGAGTCGTAATGGTTGCCGGTGTAGAAGTATTGGGCCGGATCGGTCAACGGGGTTCCGCCAGTGACGATTCGCCGGACCGACCGGTCCCGAGCGCGCGAGGTGATCACGGTGTACTCGTGGTAGTACCCTCTGCGCTGCTTGGGTAGATGACCCTCGCGGTTCCCGAATACCGCTCCGTCGCTGTGCGGAAACGGGAACGGACCGCCTGCGTGGATGCGTCTCACGGTGTCGACCACTTCGGGCGGCAGGCTGGCAATCGGACATGTCGGCGCGCCGGCGCCGCCGGTCGGCGTCGGCTCGGAGTCAGGAGAGTGGTTGCGCGACAGCATAATTGCGGCGAGCGCGATGACCAGCACGCCCAGCGCGATCAGTACCAACCTGCGTCGACCCACCTGCGCTCCTTGCCTTGCGCCACGACCATCAGACAATCACTAGATCTCGACCGACGCCACGTCTACTCTTCGTTGCCCGATGACGTCGACGCGACCCTAGCGCCGCTCACGGTGACGTGCTTGGGTAGCAGAGACGCACTGGAATGGATTGCATCCGGGAGGCTTGACGCATGGAGCATTACCGACGCGACGACCTCGTCTTCGATGTCCGCGACGCCGGACCGCCCGACGGGCCGGTCGTGGTGCTGCTTCACGGTTTCCCGCAACACAACGACAGTTGGAACCCTGTTATCGCCCGGCTGACGGCCCAGGGCTTCCGTTGCCTGGCCCCCAACCAACGGGGCTACTCATCTGGAGCGCGGCCCGCCGTCGTCGCGACTACCGAATGCCCGAGCTGGTCGCGGACGTCGGCGCATTGATCGATGCCAGCGGCGCGCAGCGTGTGCACGTCGTCGGACACGACTGGGGCGCCGCGGTCGCGTGGGCCGTCGCGGCCGCAATGCCCGAACGGGTCGCGACGGTCTCGCCGATATCGGTGCCGCACCCCGCCGCGTTCATCAAGTCGTTCGTCACCAGTCGCCAGAGCCTGGCGTCCTGGTACATGTACTTGTTCCAGTTGCCGCGGTTACCGGAGTGGCTGCTCTCGCGCCGAAACGGCGCGGTGGTGTCGGAAGTGCTGCGGCGGGGCGGCCAGACGCCGGCGGCGGCGCAGCGCGACGGGCAGGCCATGAGCGAACCCGGCGCGCTGACGGCGGCGATCAACTGGTATCGCGCACTGCCACTGTCCAATCCGCGAGCCAGTACCGGAAAGGTCTCTGTGCCAACGCTGTACGTGTGGAGCGACCGGGACATCGCGCTGCTGCCCAAAGCAGCCCACGACATCGCTCGATACGTCAGCGGGGAATACCGGTTCGAGATCCTGCACGGCGTCTCGCACTGGATACCTGACGAAGAACCCGACAAGCTCGCCGATCTGTTGCTCGACTGGTTCACCACCCACCCAGCCGGCTGACCGGCCGGCTTCTACTGCTTCGTCTCGACGACCAGCACCTCCGTCTTCGCGCGGTTACGGACGGCTCGCGGAACGGATCCGATCAGGCGCCCGACCACCGAGTTCAGTCCGACGTCGCCGACAACGATGAGATCGGCGCCAACCTGTTCAGCCAAGCTGATCAGCGCGTCCACCGGTGCGCCTTCAATCGCCTTCTCCTCGACATCGTGCGCGCCGGCTTCCTTCGCCCTCGCACCCGCCTCGCGCAACATCGCGTACAACGGTGCGTTTCCCTCGGTCCGGTAGCCCTCGCCGGAGAGCTGATCGGGATCCGTCCCGGCTGAATGCGAATCCGTCGGCACGTACGCCGACGCCACAATCAATTTCGCGCTCGCCTCCGCGGCGATCGCTGCTGCTTTGTCGACTGCGCGAAGAGAGGTCTCTGAGCCGTCGGTGCCGACGACAATGGTCTTGTATTCCGCCACGTTGCGCTCCGATCAGTTGAGGTGCGTCTGACTACGGCGAGTGTACAAGTGTTCACCAGATTCCGGTAAATTGCGCGTTATCCTGCGGTTTGAGAATGATCGCTCAGACCCAGGCGCAAGTGCTCACTGTGGAAGATGGCCTCATCGAGCAGTTGGGCGACGTGGTTGTCGTAGAGGTTGTAGACGATGCTGCGGCCTGATCGGGTGCCGTTGACCAGGCCCAGGTTGCGCAGCAACCGAAGTTGGTGCGATACCGCCGACTGCTCCATGCCGATCGCGGCAGCCAACTCGGTCACCGCCAGCGGTCCCTGTCTCAGTTCGGTCAGGATCAATAGTCGGCTCGGTGTTGCCAACGCCTGCAGGGTGTTGGCGACATGGGCCACGGCATCGGCATGGAGCCGAGTCACCGGCCGATCACGGCCCTCGACTCCATGTCCCATAAGCAGGCAGAATACCCCAACCAGTAATGGATGAAGACGTATTCATATTTTCTGGTAACGTCGGCGCCTCAACGTCCCGGAGGTCATTCATGGTCGCGCCGCCCACCGCGCCGAGCCATCCCCGACTCGCACCCGCGGTCGCGCCTGTGCGCCACACGAAGCTATTCGCGCTCGCGGAAATGCGTTGGGCGACAATAGCTCTGATACTGTTTCTGGCCGGCCTGGCGGCACAGCTGGCGGGAGGTCC
This sequence comes from uncultured Actinomycetota bacterium, assembly GCA_963741555.1. Classification (GTDB taxonomy): domain Bacteria; phylum Actinomycetota; class Actinomycetes; order Mycobacteriales; family Mycobacteriaceae; genus Mycobacterium. The sequence goes on from CAVUIH010000003.1 coordinate 55,990, forward strand.
GCATTGGCTGTGGTGGACGCTGTACTGGGGTTGTTATGCAGCCGGGGGTTGGGAGCCGGGTCTGGCGGGTTTGCAGGCGCTCCGGGACAAGACCTTGGATGTCGACTTGCTGATGGTGGCGGCGGCGATCGGCGCGGCGGCGATCGGGCAGATCACCGATGGCGCGCTGCTGATCGTGATCTTCTCGACCTCCGGCGCGTTGGAGGCGTTGGCGACCGCACGCACCGAAGACTCCGTGCGTGGACTGCTCGACCTGGCGCCCGAAACCGTGGCCCGCGTCCGCGCCGACGGTAGCGAACAAACGGTCAACATTGCCGATCTGGCTGTCGGTGATGTCGTGCTGGTGCGCCCCGGTGAACGGATCGGGGCCGACGCCACCGTGATCGCCGGTGCCAGCGAGGTGGATCAGGCCACCATCACCGGTGAGCCATTGCCAGTCGACAAGAGTTCTGGCGACGAGGTGTTCGCGGGGACTCTCAATGGCACTGGCTCCCTGAGGATCCGAGTCGATCGGCGCGCAGAGGACTCCGTCGTCGCCCGCATCGCGACATTGGTGAAGGCCGCAAGCCGCACCAAGGCACGCACTCAACTGTTCATCGAGAAGGTCGAGCAGCGATATTCGATCGGGATGGTCGCTGCCACGATTGCGGTGTTCGCCGTCCCTCTGCTGTCCGGAGAGTTGCTACAGCGAGCGTTGTTGCGCGCGATGACATTCATGATCGTGGCCTCACCGTGTGCCGTGGTCCTGGCCACCATGCCGCCGCTGCTGGCCGCGATCGCCAACGCCGGCCGGCACGGTGTGCTCGCCAAGTCCGCGGTGGTCATGGAGCGACTCGGCGCGACCACCCAGCTCGCGTTCGACAAGACCGGCACCCTGACCCGCGGAACCCCCGGGGTCGCCGAAATTCACAGTCTTGAAACGGGTCTCGGTGACGACGACTTGCTGGCCCTAGCGGCGGCGGCTGAACACCCGAGTGAACATCCTCTTGCGTCGGCGATCGTCGGCGCCGCCCGCACAAGGGGTTTGACGGTGCCGGACGTCGATGAGTTCGCCGCCCACCCCGGCCGGGGGGTCACCGCCCGCATCAACGGCAGGCTCATCGGTGTCGGCTCCCCGCACGCCCTGCTGGCCGACCTCGACGCCGCGGCGACTGCCGTGGTGACCGCGATGCAAGATCGCGGTTACACCGCAGTGGTCGTGACTCGCGAACACCGGGCGGTCGGAGTGCTGGCCATCACCGACCAGCTACGCCCCGAAGCCCGGGCCGCCGTCAGCGCCGCGTACCGGTTGACCCGCGAGGCACCGGTTTTGCTGACCGGGGACAACCAGGCGACCGCCGACCAACTGGCCGCACAGGTGGGTATCTCCGACGTGCGCGCCGGGCTGCTCCCTGATGACAAAGTCGCCGCCGTGCAGCAGCTGCAGGCGAGCGGACAGCGGCTCGCTGTGATCGGTGACGGCATCAACGATGCGCCCGCACTGGCTGCCGCGCACATCGGCATCGCCATGGGAGGTGCGGGATCAGATCTCACGTTGCAGACCGCCGATGCCGTCGTGGTGCGCGACGACCTGACGACCATCCCCACCATCATCGCCCTCTCACGGCGAGCGCGCCGGATCGTGATCGCCAACCTCGTCATCGCCGCGACATTCATTGGCATCCTTGTGATTTGGGATCTCGTCGGCACCCTGCCGCTGCCTCTCGGCGTTGCCGGTCACGAGGGCTCGACCGTCATCGTGGGGCTCAACGGGCTACGCCTGCTGCGCCGATCGGCCTGGAGCCGCGCCGCACAATCGGTGGACGATCGCCCCGGTCCAGGTGGTCGTTACCTCGGTCGGCGAGCCGACAACCGTTGCCTCCCCGGACGGTAGAGGTACACCTGCAGGGACAGCAGGATCACCACTACACCGATCGCCGTGATGACGAGCCCGATCGATGGGCGTGAGTGCCACAATCCGGCAGCGCCCGGCTTAGGCGCTACGGCTTCGGGTGTCGACACCTCGAAAGCTACCGGCAACGGGCCGCTATTCAGCGTGTTCGCGAGATCGTGAGCGCTCCCGGACGTGAAAGCCGTTAGGTCGCTGTCGATTCGGGCCTTGCCGTCGGGCGCTGGGGCGCCGATCGGTGGTGCACTGACCACGCGAGTGTCTACGGTGTAGGCCACCTGTTGGCCGCTGTGCGCTGCGGCGAATTGCGTCCAGGTGCTTGCCGCTGGGTTGCCGAACTGGAGATCGATGCCATACCGGCCGGTCTCTCGATCGTATTCGGCCCTGGCAGTGCGGATCTGGTCACCGCTGATGATCGCGGGCCCCAGTAGGTACACCCTCTTGTGGTCCGCCGAGCAGGTGATCAGCGGCAGGGCGGGGTCGTCGTTGTCGGCCAGGATGTCTGGCTCGTCGCAACGGATGGCTTCGAATTGCAGGGCGAGGAACTGGATGCCCTGCGAGGTGCTCTGGCGAAGTTTCTTTTCGTTCGCGATCCTTTCACTGAGGTCTCGACCGTTCAGGGCCCCGATGGCCGCGCCGGCCGGGCCATGCCCTGTCACCGGCAGTGAGTGCGCCGCCAGTGAGTGCATCATCGGGCGGATGCTGAGTCGGCCCGCCTTGCCGAGGTTCGCGGCGTCGGACTGGTGCTGGCCGGGCATGGTGACGGTCAGTGTGTCGCCGGCGGCGTTGACCTGCGCCTCGCCGAAGCCCAGGCCGATCACCCGCTTACGGATGACGTCTTCGGCCCGCGAGAGCGTCTCGGGTGCCGGCTGCGAACCGTCGGGTGGGCGCGCGGTCAATGTGACGCGGGTGCCGCCCACTCGGTCGATCGCCGACGCGACGGGCTTGGTCACGGAGACCAACAGAAAGATCGAGGCCGCACCCGCAAGCACGGTGAGCAACGCCAACGCGTAACGGGCGGCACGACGTGGTGGCCGTGGCGGTTGGTCCGGAAACGGAACAGGGTTCGGTGGGTGAGTCGTCATGGTTTCATGGCTTTCCTACCTCGAGGGAACCGTCACAGGCTGCGTCGGCGATACTGCCGGAGGCGGTGAGCATTGGCGAGTGTCGCCGGTTCGACGGTGGGTCGCAATACGGCATCGAGTCGTTCGCGGACGGCGCCGGTGTCGAGGTCCATCCCGATCGCAACCAGACAATTGGCTGACGCCCCTCGGGGTGCATTCGCGATGTGGATGGACGTACCGACCAGGTTGATAGCGAAGGTGGGTGCGGCAGCTCCGTATCGCATCACGACAGCCCCCTTGAGTCGATACACCCCAGGCGGCGGATCCTCGAGCAGGTCGATGAGCACCCCCGGGTCGATTTCGCCGTCGCTGGTTGCCGATACGGAGTCGGCGTGCGAATGATCGTCATCGTGATCAGTGGCGTCGACGAGCAGTTCGCGCAGTGATAGCTGGCCGGTCTCGTCACGGGACGCCGCTATGTCGTAGAGCAGTCCGGGGTCGATCCTCCCACCCGTGGTTCCAACGATGCCGGCACGCGAGTTTCGTTCGCGCACACGTCGTTTCACGCGTTGAACCACAGCTGCACGGTCGCTGACGGACAGCTGGTCGAGCTTGTTCACGACGACGAGAGTCGCTGCGCCGTAGCGGGCCGGTACGACCTCGCCGACGTCGACAGTGTCGAAATGTGTTGCGGCATCGATGACATCGACAAGGCCGCCGAACCGCACGCCGGTCACCTCGCTGAATCCGATGATCCGGGCGACGGCGACGGGATCGGCCAAACCACTCGTCTCCACGATCACGGCATCCAGATCCAGCCGGGGATCGGTGAGCTTGGCCAGTGCCTCGTCGATGCCGCCGTCGTCGGGCAAGCAGCAGATGCAGCCGCCGGTAATGGAAGCAGGCTCGTCGATTTGCCCCGACACCAACATCGCGTCGACATTCAACTCACCGAAGTCGTTGACTATCACGCCGATCCGGGCCCCCGGGGCACTCAGCACGTGGTTGAGAAGACTCGTCTTGCCGGCGCCGAGGTGGCCGGTCAAACAGATCACCGGAATCGGCCGCACACTCGTCCTTTCGAATCGGGCCGCAGATCCGGCGCCTGTCGCAGCTGGGCTGCTCAAGCGAGGCTACCCGTCGCTCGGCACGCGGTTTCGCTCCCGCTTGATGCGCCGGACTATTAGTGTCGATTCGACTCGTTAAGGAGACCGCCGTGGCTGCTTCGCCGACGACATGGATGGCACCCAGCGCTGACGGACGACTGGAAGTCTTCGTTCCGGGCATCGCACTCGACACGCGAAGTGTGGAACTGTGGCACCTCTACCAGACCTCGCCGGCGGGCGGCTGGTCGCAATGGGTTTCGCACGGATCCCCGCCCGGCGCGCACGACCCCTGGGCCGGCCCGGTGGTGGCGCCTAATGCTGCCGGGCGGCTCGAGCTGATGATGGGCTTCAATACGGCCTCGCCGTTCGGCCCATGGCACATCTCGCAGACGGCGCAGAACAACGGGTGGACTCCGACGTGGACGGCGGTGGGCATCCCTCCCGGAACTTCGGGTGTGAACACCTCCTATGCGATGGCCACCAATGCCTTCGGCGGTTTGGAGCTTTTCGTCACCAGTTACGTCGGACAAGACGACGACCAACAGATTTGGTACATCGGTCAGGCGTCGACGAGCTTCGATTGGCTTCGCTACACACCTCTGGGTGCGCCCTCACCCGGCGGCGCGCTCACACCCGTCGTGGGTGCAAGCGCCGATGGCCGCCTCGAAGTCTTCACCACGGCCGGCGACGGGGCGTTGTGGCACATCTGGCAGACCTCGGTCGGCGGCGGGTGGTCGCCGTGGACTTCGCACGGGCAACCCTCGTCAACGGGTTCGCTGCTGAATGCGACCCCGGTGATTGCGGCTAACAGTCAGGGGCGGCTCGAACTGCTGGTGGTGGCCGGGGATTTCCAGCTGTGGCACATCTACCAGACCGCTCCGAGCGGAGGCTGGTCCGGCTGGGTGTCACACGGAACGCCGCCCGGCGACGACATCATCAGCAGTACTCCCGCGATGGCCGCCGACGCCGACGGACGCTTGGAATTGTTCATCTCCGGCGGCTATGACAGCCAACTCTGGCACCTGTGGCAGACCACTCCGAGTGGTAGCTGGTCACCGTGGCACTCGCACGGCAAACCGCAGTCGTCGGCTGGTGGGAGGCCCGGTGTCTGGAACACGCCGGCGCTCGCTCTCAATTCCGACAAACGACTCGAGTTGTTCGTGCCCGGCTCAAACTCGGAGCTGTGGCATATCTGGCAGACGACGCGGGGCGGCGGTTGGTCCGATTGGCTGTCACACGGTAAGCCAACAGGTTTCGACGTCTTTGGTGTGTTCCAGTAGCCGGACGCAGCTTTCAGTGCCGGGCGGCGTGCTGTTGTCCGGCGCGGGTGGGCACCGGCGCTTCGTGTGCGTCGAGATCGCGCTGCTGACGTCGTTCGTCGCGCCCGATCCGGCGGTTGAGCACCCGGTCATCGCGCCGGGTGATCGTTGCGCTCAGCTTGATCAGAAGGTCGAGTTGTTGCCAGCTGAGTCCGTCCAGGTCGCCATCGGAGTCGTGAGTGGCGAGCACGACCCCGCCGCGAAGCAGCGGCACTGTTTTGGCGGTGAACCCCGTCGTGGCCAGCAGCATTTCCGTGGCGCTGCGGTTGACCGCGCGTTTGCACTGCCGGGCTGACGGGGTGAACCAGAAGTCGAAGCGTCGATCGGTACTGGTCAGGCTTTCCAGCCCGTAGTTCTGAATGAGTTCGGCAATATCGGATTTGCTGTAGGCGCGGGTCTCATAGACGAGGCCACCAGGGCTGAAGTAGAGGACTGTATTCATGACGGTTGTCCTTTTCGACTCGTGCAGGGTGAGTCACGTGCGACTGGTGTTACTTACATCAATGTGATTTGCCAGGTCACGATTGAACTAAACCTCGCTAACGAAAAGAAACCGAAGGTTTATTTCCACCACCCAGATATTTATCAATCGAACCGTTCGCAACCGGCCCGGATCAGCTATCGATGACACATCCACCCGTCGCGGAGTCATCGGCCAATGTCTGACAGACTGTCCGAATCGGCCAAATGTGAAAGTGTCTGTCACCGCAAACGCGACGCGTGGAGCACGTTGATGCAAGCTTTTGTTGTGACCAAGCCGGTTCGGCCATTGTCCGCCGCGATGCGTGCGGGCTCCCGCGACGAGCATGAGGCCGCCGAGGCGTCGCCGTTCATCGCCGAACTGCTCAGCGGCAATCTCGTCAGGGACGCCTACGTCGACTACCTGCTCCGCTTGCGGGTGGTCTACGCCGCGCTGGAGAGCGCCGTACGTTCCCATCGCGACGACCCGCTGGTTGCAGTCGTCTACGACCCGATTCTCGAACGATTGCCGGCCATTGACGCCGACCTGTTGCACTGGGCCGACGGCGTGCCGCCCGACACCGATTCGGCTGCGGCCGAGGCGTATCGGAGGCGACTAGAAGGCGTCCACGGCGGCCCATTGCTGGCCCATCACTACACCCGCTACCTGGGGGACCTGTCCGGCGGTCGAGTCATCCGCCGCGCGCTGGACCGCGTGTATAACCTGGGCGGTGTCGGTTTGGCGTTCTACGACTTTCCGATACAGGCGAAACGCTACAAGGACTCGTACCGCGCTCACCTGGACGATCTCACTTTGCAGTCTGAGGAAGTCGAGCAGGTGGTGGACGAAGTCAAGCTGGCCTTCCGGTTGAACCAGGGGCTGTTCGACGAGCTCGCCTGCAACCTCGCGGCCTATCGTGCCTAGGAGGCTTTAACCGAGTGACTGGCGAACACTCGCAGCCCGAGCGCCCCGACGACCTTGTCCCAGTCGGCACGCCTATCGATCTCGACAACTGTGCTCGCGAACCGATCCACATCCCGGGCAGTATTCAACCGCGAGGTGTGCTCGCGGTCGTGCGTGAGTCGGATTTCCAGGTGCGTCAGGTCAGCGCCAACATCGCTGAGCTCCCGCATCGGCGATAATCAGCCGATGACGGCAGCCACACTATGACGATGTCCGTGTTGGTCGGAGGCGCGGCCGCCCTTGAACTCGGCGCGATCATCGCGCTGGCGGTCCTGCTGATCGTCTCGCGTCGACAGTTGAAGAGCACCCGAATCCAGTTGGAGCGCAAGAGAAAGCTCGAGACCGGTCGACGTCGTCAGCGGCGCGGCGTCGCGCCGCTGGCAATCAGGACCGCGTTCAGGACGGCCGATTCGTTGATCTCGAAAGGCATTGGTGCCACAGTCCGTAACTCCGTCGAAGACCTCGCAGGGTGGGCTCAAGTGGAACGCCCCGACCTTGCCAGGCTGACGGCAGACGGCGATGTCGTGGTCGTCTTCTCCGACATCGAGGACTCCACCCTGCGCAACGAAACCCTGGGTGACCGGGGGTGGCTGAAGATCTTGGAGCGGCACAACCGCCTCGTCCAAAAGCTCGTCGGCGATCATGGCGGCCACGTGATCAAGAGTCAGGGCGACGGATTCATGATCGCTTTCGCCGATGCGGGACAAGCCGTCCTGTGCGCTGCCGAAATACAGCAGGCTCTGCACGACGACGCCGACCGCTGGGAGGGCATCCGGGTGCGTATCGGGATGCACCTGGGCCCCTCGGTCAGACGCGGCGACGACCTGTTCGGGCGCAATGTTGCGATGGCAGCGCGGATTACCGGACAAGCCGGTGGTGGCGAGATCCTGGTCAGCGAGTCAGTGCGCGAGGCCGTCGACGGCCTGCCCGGCATCGATTTCGGTACGCCTCTTGACGTGGAACTCAAGGGTTTCCAGGGAACGCACTGCCTCTACCCGGTGAGCATGATCGACTGCCCCTCGGGTCAAATCGATTGATGCCCGGGCGGTGTGGCGTCGTCGTCGACACGGACTCGTCGCACGCGTGGCCGCAGATCCGCGTCGGTCATCAGTGCGTCCACCAGCGAAACCGACCCACTTCACCGGTACAGCATCGACGATCAGCCCCGACCAACGGAAGGGTGGCCCGTCAGTCGGGGCTTGAGCTGCGTCGCCGGTCTCAGCGGGCCGGCTGGTCGGAGCTGATGTCGGCCGACGACTGCAGTACCGGCGCCGCTCGGGCAGCGACGCCCAACTGGTGTGCGACGAAGTCCGCTGCCTGGACGGCCATCCCGTTGATTTTGTATGAGGAGTGCGCCGCGCGATCCGTGCCACCGGGGAAGCAGACCGGGTCACCGGTTGCGCACAGCTGAAGGGTCTTTGCGCCGTAGAGCGGTCCGACGTTGATAGGCGGCGCGTTGTGGTCGGCGAGACCGAGGAACCAGTCGTCGGGCGTTCCGAACAGTACGACGGCCGCCACATGCGAGGCGACGGCGGGGGGCATAGGCCCGGAAATGCCTGCGGGAAGGGCGAATCCAGCGGGCACCGAGCTCGCGGTCGTGTAGCCGGCGACTGCGGCGCCCTGTGAATAGCCGCCCAGCACGATCTTGGTCGCCGGGCAGTTCGCCGCGATCGACTGAATCCTGTTGCTCGCGTCGGCGATTCCGTCGGTGGCGCGACCGAAATCGAGTGATGCCGGGTAGTCGACTCCGTACACGTCCACTGATTTGCCTTGCAGCCTGGGGCTCAGCGCGTCCACGAAGGATTGGCCCGTCGCACCGACACCGGGCGCTTCCAGCGTGCCACGGGCGAACACAACCTCGACGTTGGCGCATGAGTCATCGGCGGCGTTGGCTGAGGCGGTCGGAGCGGCAAGCCCGCCGGTGAAGAGTGTGGCCAGAGCGAATGCCGCGATCATCGTGGACCGGGTGGCTCGGCCGATCAAGGTGCCCGTGCGGGCTACCGGCGGTGTGCTCATGATGTGACTCCCCGTCCTAGTTCTGGTGCCGTCGCTGTACTGCCAGCTACAAGCGGCATGGATACCCCGCGATTCCAGGGAGGCCGAGTGATCTACGCCACCTCGTCCCATGCGGCACTCTGGTGAGCATGGAACTCTACGACGTCATGCGATCGACGCCCGCCGTCCGCGAATTCACCGATGGCCCACTTCCCGACGACATCCTGTGCCGAATTCTGGACAATGCCCGCTTCGCACCATCCGGCGGCAACCGGCAGGGCACACGGGTGGTGATCGTACGCGACGCGGATTCGCGTGCAGCGCTGGCGGAATTGGCGTTGCCCGCTGCCCGCCGCTACGCCGCGCAAGTCGCCAACGGCGAATCACCGTGGAATCCCTTGCAGCCACCGGGCGTGGATTCGTCGACGATCGCGGCAACGGAGCCGCCCGAGCAGATGTCGGCACCGTTTCGCGACGCTGCGGTGGTGCTGGTCTTCTGTGTCGACCTCGCGGTCGTCGCCGCTGTGGACCAGGACCTCGACCGCGTCGCTGTGACGCCGGGGGCATCGGTCTACCCGCTTGTCTGGAATGTCTTGCTCGCGGCCCGCAACGAAGGGTATGGCGGCGTCCTGACGACCATGGCGGTGGCCGAGGAGGCGCGCGTGAAAAGCCTTCTCGGAATTCCCGATTCGTACGCAGTGGCCGCGGTGGTGCCGCTCGGAGAACCGGCGCGTCGGGTCACCAAACTACGGCGCCGACCCGTCGCCGAGCTCGCCGTTCGCGAGCGTTTCGACGGACCCGCGTTCAGCGCCTAATTCACCTGCAGAGCATCAACGCCCAATAGCCTTTGCGACGAAGTCGGCTGCCTGGTCTGTCATGCCGTTGGACTTGTAGGCACTGTGTGCGGCGCGACTGAATCCACCGCCGGTCGTGCAGACGGGATCTTGGGGCGCGCACAGGTCGATGGTCTTGTTGGCATACAAGGGTCCGATGTTGATGGGCGGGGCACTGTGGTCCACCAAGTTGAGGAAGCCGTTCGAGGGCTTCCCGAACAGCGTGACAGCCGCGACGTGATTGGCGACATTCGGTGGCAACGGTCCGGTGATGCCGGCCGGCAAGTCATAGCCCGGCGGAACGCTGTCGGCAGTGATATACGCCGCGATCGCAGCGCCTTGCGAGTAGCCGCCGATGACCATCTTGGTGGCAGGGCAGGTGTTGACGGTGTCGAGAACTTTGTTGGCCGCGTCGGCCACACCCGCGCCGGCCTGATTGAAGTCAAGAGATGCCGGATAGTCGACCGGCGCGACCGCGACCGACGCACCTTTCAGGCGGCCGGTGAGGGCGTCGGCGAACGCTTGCCCGGTTGCGCCGGGACCTGGCGGCTCGAGGGTGCCGCGGGCGAAAACCACTTCGACGTTGGGGCACGGTTCGCCATCGCCGGCCCTAGCGACCGCGGGGGCCGGGGCCAGAAATGCAGCGAGCAGCACGCCCGTAGTGAGCAGTTTCAACAGTGTCTGCGTTGGCAGCATAAGAGACAGATTAGGGCTCTATCACCGCGGACGCAGCGCGGGGTGCGGCGATCTCGGAAGCAGGCTAGATTCGCATGATAAAGTTAATTAGGCTAAGTAAATCTTGTGTGAGGGAGGGCCCAAACTGATGACTCGTACAGACAAGGACACCTGGGATCTGGCATCGAGTGTCGGCGCGACCGCTACCGCAGTCGCCGCGTCGCGCGCGATGGCATCCCAGAATCCGAATGCGCTGCTGAACGATCCGTGGGCGGATCCGCTTGTCCGCGCGGTCGGCATCGATACTTTCGTGAAGCTGATCGACGGCGAGCTCGGACAGACTGGCGACCCGCTGCTGAATCGTCGCGCGATGAGCGAGCAGATCGCCGTGCGCACCCGCTTCTTCGACGACTTCTTCGTGCAGGCGGCCGAGTCAGGCATCCGGCAGGCCGTCATTCTGGCTTCGGGATTGGACACCAGGGCCTACCGGCTGCCGTGGGGGGCCGCCACGGTGGTCTACGAGATCGACCAGCCCCAAGTCATCGCGTTCAAGACGCAGACTCTGGCGGACTTTGGTGCAGAACCCACTGCTCAACGGCGAACGGTGGCAATCGATCTGCGCGAGGACTGGCCAGCGGCACTGGTCGAGGCCGGATTCGACACACGGCAGCCGACTGCATGGAGTGCCGAAGGTCTGCTCGTCTACCTGCCACCGGAAGCGCAGGACCGACTTTTCGACAACGTCGCGACCCTGTCAGCACCGGGAAGCCGTATCGCCACCGAACACATGGATATGCGTGACGTTCCGCCGGATTGGGCCGAGCGGCTCACCGAGCGGTCGAGGCGCATCGGTTCCAACATCAACCTCGCCGAGCTGTTCTACACCGGTGACCGCAATGCCGCCGCCGATTATCTCGCAGCGCGTGGTTGGCACGTCGACACCCGCACCACCGCAGAAATGTACGCCGCCAACGGATTCGAGTTGCCCGACGACGAGCTGGCTCCCTTCGGCAGTGGCTCTGGCTACCTGACGGCGACGTTGACTTAGCGGCGCCGACCCCACACCGTCGCGGCTAGTGCCGCAGCGTGTTGAGTCCGTGCTCGACCTGGAGTGCTTTGAGCGCGACAGCCGCCGTCTCGTAGCCTTTGACGACGCCCTCCAACCGCGCCGGTGATCCGTCGAAGCAAGCCCAGTCGAAGACGGATTGGCAGACGTGGTCGGCGAGGCTACGTAAGACGCCATCGCGCGGAGGGTGGTCGATGACTCTGATCGCAGCCGTACAGAGCGATCCCTTGTCGACGTCGTCACTGCGCAGTGCCCGGTGGATCAGCGACATGAGGTCGCGAGCATGAGCGCCCTCGAAATCCATAAAACTCCTTGCCCGTCATCGCTTTTGGGCCTCGCGCTGCCAGGGCGGCGAAAGACCGCGATCGTCGAGTCGTAAACGTAGCCCAGCAACGGGCACATACCGGCCACGGTCAGGTAACAGAGCTACATCGGAGTCTGGCCGAGAGCGCGTTTTCCGGGTGAGGTCGAAGATATGCCGGTGTGGCCAGCGAGAGGTTCTGCCAGACTCGGCTGATGGCTCAACGTGACTCGCGCACAGACGTCGACCCCACGGTGTCGCCCTCTGGTGTCGGCTGCGTCGAATGCGATGCCTCCGGCGGGTGGTGGGTGCACCTTCGCCGCTGCGCCGCGTGCGGTCACGTCGGTTGCTGCGACGATTCGCTGTCCCGACACGCGGCCCAGCACTGGCAACAGACCGGGCACCCGATCATCCGATCGTTCGAACCGGGCGAGGACTGGTTCTGGGACTACGAAACCAACGACTACTACAACGGTCCCGAACTTGCGCCGCCGACATGCCATCCCGAGGACCAGACAGTCCCCGGCCCCCGCAGTCGAGTGCCGCGAAACTGGGCCGATCTGCTGCGCCACCGGGCCGATTGACACCGATGTCGCGACCGCATGCGACCGTCATTGGTCGGCGACGATTTTCGCGATTTGGTCTGCAACCGCCGCGCGAATGTCGGCGTCGTCGAGGTCTTGCAACCCGAATGCGACCCGCAGGGTCGGGCCGAGCAGGGCCCAGCCGATCTGAAGGGCCATCCCGTGTGCCGCCAGCAGTCGTGCCCTTCGCTCGTCGTCGTGACCGGTCCGCACCACGTCCAGGAACGCCTCCATGCCGGGAAATCGCTGCTGAAGTTCTTCGACGGCAAACCCATCGAGTGTCGAGCGCACCATGACGCGAGCCTGAAGCTCGTGGGCGGTTTCCACCTGTTCTGACGAGGCACCGGCCTCGCGGAGCGCCGCCGCCGAGTCGGCCAGATGCTGCAGAGTCGCGGCCAGGAGCTGGTGTTTGCTTCCGAAGTGGCGATGCAGCAGGCCGTGGTTGACGCCGGCTCGTGCCGCAACCTCACGGATCGACGTCGCGGCCGGGCCCTTCTCGGCAAACAATTCGCTCGCCGCGCGCAGGACAGCCGCGATGACCTCGTCTTTTCCCATTGGCTTCGCTGTGGTCGAAATGGTTGCCTCTGCTGTAGCCATGTGTGTACAGTAGCGGATATCCGCAGTGTAGACAGGCGCCTACACGCGACAACATCGACAAGGAGTAAAAGTGACTAGCGATTTCCGCGTGGTGAAACTGGGCGAGAACATCGGTGCACGCATTGACGGGGTGCGACTCGGTGAGCTCGATACCGAGACAGCGGCCGCAATCAACACCGCGCTGAACACCCACAAGGTCGTCTTCATCCGCGGCCAGCAGCACCTCGACGACGAGTCTCAGTACGCCCTCGCCAAAAGTCTGGGTGTGCCCACGACTCCGCATCCGACACTGAAATTCGACGGCAGCAAGGTCATGCGCCTCGAGTCCATCGGGGGCAGCGGGGCCAATCAATGGCACACCGATGTCACCTTCGTCGATCGTCCGCCGAAAGCCTCCATCCTGCGCGCAGTCGAGTTGCCGGCCTACGGCGGAACCACCACCTGGGCGTCCACGGTGGCCGCGTATCAGCAGCTTCCGCAGCCGCTGCAGCAACTCGCCGACGGCTTGTGGGCAATGCACAACAACGCCTTCGACTATGCGCAGGTCGACCCCGCCAAGCTGGCCGCGCTGGAAGCTGACCCCGAAGCGGTATTGAAGCACGCCAACGAGTTTCACTCCACCCACTACGAGACGCACCACCCGGTCGTGCGGGTGCACCCGGAAACCGGTGAGCGGTCATTGCTGCTGGGCAACTTCGTCAAGGCCATCTTGGGGGTCAACGGGGCGGAGTCCCGGGCGTTGTTCCAGATCTTCCAAGACCGGATCACATGGCTGGAGAACACGATTCGGTGGAATTGGGAGCTCGGCGACGTCGCAATCTGGGACAACCGCGCGACCCAGCACTACGCAGTATCGGACTACGGCAACCAACGCCGTGCCATGCACCGGATCACCCTCGCGGGTGAGATTCCAGTGAGCGTGCACGGGGAACGCAGCCGAACAATTTCCGGGGACGCCAGCGACTACTCGATTGTGGATACGCCGAAACCGCTGGTGGCGTAGACCCAACGCGCGTGCTGAGCGCCTCCCCACGTTCCGTCTTCGAACGTCCTGCGAGACCACGCGGCTTTCTGGATCGGCGCGATGTAACGCCAATCTTCGTAATCGCCCGGTCGGTAGCGGTGATGCAATGCGTAAAAGACCCGAATGTTGGCCTGCCGCGCGGCATTCAGGACGCCGACGAGATGCGGGACGCAGCCGTTCGCCTCCGCTACCGCCTTGAGCCGGTCCCACACTTTGCCGCCTTCGGAGATGAAGTCGTTGTACGGATCGATGACGACCAGGCCGGTCCGGTCCTTGTTGAAATCCACGTCGCCATCATCGCTCCTCCGAATGGGGCGCACCATAGCGTGGCCAAAGTTCACGATCCGTGTGTGCGGTTCGGCCCGGCTGAACCCGTGCTGATCGCGAAGAAGCGCAGCGACGGTAAGTTGATCCGGCGGAGGACGCAGCCCGGCAAGAGATTTCACCAGGAGGCCGTGATGGGACTGCTTGACCGCAAGACCGCCGTCGTCACCGGCGCCAATTCCGGTATCGGGCTGGCTACCGCAGAGCGGTTCATCGCCGAAGGGGTCGAGCGGGTGTTCATCACCGCTCGACGGCAGCCTGAACTCGATTCCGCTGCAGCCCAATTGGGGCCCCGCGCGGTCGCCGTGCAAGGCGACGTGGCAATACCGGGCGACCTCGACCGGCTTTACGCCGAGGTCGCCGCGGCCGCCCGGGGCTGAGCATCTACGCCGCAACCAAAGCCGCCGTGCGGTCGCTCGCACGCGCCTGGGCCAGCGAACTGGCCGATCGCAACATCCGGGTGAACGTCGTCCCCGGCTCCACCGCAACCCCGGGAAGCGACAATCTGGCCGCGCAAACCAACCCGAACGCCTCGATCGAGGAATTCCGCGCCGCGCGCGTCACGACCATACCGCTGGGCCGCTTCGCCGAGCCCGTCGAAATCGCCAACGCGGCAGTGTTCTTGGCCAGTGACTTGTCCAGCTTCACCACCGGGGCCACCATCGACGCCGACGGCGGGTTCAATCAGGTCTGATCGACTAGCTCTTGACCAGGGTGAACTGTCCCACCTCGGAGACGTTGCGCTGGAAGAAGTCAGAGCAGCCGAGCAGATAGTGCATGTAGCGGTCGTAGACCTCGGCAGAGGTCACCGCGATGGCCTCGTCACGGGCCGCCTCCAGCTTCTTCGCCCAGGTGTCGAGGGTGCGAACGTAGTGGGCGGTCATCTTCTGCAGTCGCTCGACGGAAAACCCCGCGCCGGTGGCATATTCGACGACATCGTCGTCGCTTGGTACTGAGCCGCCCGGGAAGATCTCTGCGGCGATGAACCGCATGAACCGGAGATCCGACATCGTGATCGGGATGCCCATCTCGGGCCAGCGCTTGAGCGGATGACCCATGATCGTCTGCAGGACCATCCGGCCGTCGTCGGGCATGATCCGGTAGCACAGCTCGAAGAAGGCCTTGTAGCGGGATTTGGGGAACGCCTCGAACGCCTCGATGCTGACGATGCGGTCGACGGGCTCCTCGAACTCCTCCCAGCCCAGCAGCCGCACCTGCCGGGAGCGGCCGGTGTCGATCTTGTCGAGTATCTGTTGACCTAGAGCGCGCTGATTCCTGCTCAACGTCAGCCCGACGACGTTGACGTCGAATTTCTCCACAGCGCGCTTCATCACCGATGCCCACCCGCAGCCGACGTCGAGCAGCGTCATTCCGGGCTCTAGGCCGAGCTTGCCGAGTGCGAGGTCGATCTTCGCGATCTGGGCCTCGTCCAACGACATGTCGTCGCGTTCGTAGAACGCAGAGCTGTAGGTCCGCGTCGGGTCCTGGAACAGGCCGAAAAAATCGTTGGAGATGTCGTAATGGGCCTGAACATCTTCATAAGCCGGCCGCATTTGCGTCGAGTCACCGGACCCGCTGTCCGTCATGGAGTATTGACCTTTCAGGTCGATCTATCGGTCGCCAGACTGCGCTGTTGTACACGAACTATATAGCGCAGTTCTCCAGAACTGGCTAAGCGGGAGCCTTTTCGCAGGTGTATTGGCAGACATCGGTGTAGCCCTCGCGGAACAAGTCAGCACAGCCGGTGAGATACCGCAGGAAGCGCTCGTAGATCTCTTCCGACGTGATGGCGATGGCTTCGTCCTTCTTGGACTCCAGATTGGCTGCCCAGGTGTCCAGGGTTCGCGCGTAGTGGGGCCGCAGCGGTTGCTTGCGCGTGATCGTGTACCCGGCCTTGACCGCATGCTCTTCGACCTGCGCACTCAGCGGCAAACGACCACCGGGATAGATCTCGTCCATGATGAACTTGATGAACCGCACGCGAGACATCGTGAGAGGTAGCTGACGCTCTTTGATCTCCTCATCGCTCGGGATGATGATGGTGTGCAGCATCATCACCCCGTCGTCGGGCATCAAGTTGAACGTCTTCTTAAAGTAGTCGTCGTACTTGTTGAAACCGAAGTGCTCGAAAGCACCGATTGACACCACCCGGTCGACCGGCTCATCGAACTCCTCCCACGGCTGAAGACGCACTTCCATGTTGCGCTTGCTGGTCGAATTCGCGAACCAGTGGTCTTCGATGTGCTGCTTCTGGTTTTCCGACAGCGTCAGCCCGATGACGTTGACGTCGTACTTCTCGACCGCGCGCATGATCGTGGCGCCCCACCCGCAGCCGATGTCCAGCAGCGTCATGCCGGGTTTGAGGCCGAGCTTGCCGAGAGACAGGTCCACTTTGGCCCGCTGCGCCTCTTCCAGCGTCATGTCGTCGCGCTCGAAGTACGCACAGCTGTAGGTCTGGGACGGGTCCTGCCACAACCGGAAGAAGTCGTTGGAGATGTCGTAGTGGAATTGGACTTCCTTCTTGTCCGAGCCGCGGGTTTGCGCAGCGGACTTCGACAGCCACTTGGACTCAGCGTGAGGTGTCGCGTCGGCGGTTTTGCCTGAGGTATCCGTCACTGTTCTTCCTAACGATGTCTGAAATTGGGGACCAGCCTAGTTGGGCCCGGCGGGTGAGCACGACCAACCCGGGATTCGGTGCCGTGCGCGTCGCGGTTTGGGTTGCTTGCGCAGCCAGTTCGGCGGGTACCCGCGAGCGAGCATGCGTAAGCGAGGATAAATCTTGTCGACGGAACTCGGGTGTCCTAAGCACATGTTGTTCGGGCCGTGCGGTGGGGTGAGGCCCGACGGCCAGTGCGAGATGCGTCCGGGTCCGTGCGGATTCGACGACGTGGTGGCGTGGTCAGGAGATCGACCCGCGACCCGGTCTGCGCGCGCGCCGTTGGTGCTCACCGACTTCAGTTGCGCAGCTTTCGACCGCGAGGACGTCGCCGCCACGGCCGCCGTTTTGGCCCCTGGATGCGACGCGGTGCTAGTCGGTGAACACCAGAACAAGCCAGACTTTCCGCCCACCCTGATGGGGTCGTTGCTGCTCGACGCGGGTGTCGTCCCGTGGATCACGCTGTCCTGCCGCGACCGCAACCGCGTAGTGCTGGAGCAGGAATTACGGGGCCTTCGCAGTATCGGTGTCGGCACGGTGTTGTGCGTGACCGGAGACGGGCGCGGTTACGACGTACGCCCGGAAGTGACGCAGACCTTCGATCTGGATGGTCCGCGGCTGGTTGCGCTCGCCGCGTCCGTCGGCGTCACCGCCGCTGTCCCGGAGACGCCGACCGCGCCGCCGGTGCACGCGCGTCCCGCGCGCTTGGTGGAAAAGCAACGCGCCGGCGCCAGCCTGGCCGTGCTGAACCACGTGCCGTTCCCGGACATGATCGCCGGTTTCATGGCCATGGCCCGAGCGGAAGGCCTGGCGATTCCGGTGATCGCCTCCGTTGCGGTGTTCACCGACCAGATGTCGGCAGCTGTACTGCAGGGACTGCCCGGACTCGAACTCGACCCGGCCGTGACTGAGCAGGTGCTGAACGCGGGGGATCCGGTGGCAGCCGGGATCGAGGCGGCCCTCGTCGAGGCGCGGGCGCTGTTGGCCATCGACGGTGTCGACGGCGTCAACGTGTCGGGGTTGGCGTCGGCGGCGGTCGGGCGTTTTGGAGCCGAGATCAAGGCAGAGGTCGGTCGTCGGATCCGGGCGGAGGTGCCGTGAGTCGCGCCGGTGACGATGCGGAGCGAAGCGACGAGGAGGAGCGGCGCACATGAGCCACGCCGGTGACGATGCGATGGACGCTGAATTCGACACCGTCGCCGAATGGACTGCGCAGGTAGCCATGGACCTCGGCCCGGATTACTACGTGCCGGCCGGCTGTCGAGGCAGCGGCAGCCCGGCTGCCCTCGATTGGCTCATCGACGGGATGCAGTTGGCGCCGGGCGCCACACTGCTGGACTGCGGTGCGGGTGTCGGAGGTCCCGCCGCGTACGCCGCCCGAGCATGTGCCGCGCTGCCGGTCCTGGTCGAGCCAGAACCGGGAGCGTGCCGGGCCGCGACGAGATTGTTCGACTATCCGGTGCTGCAGGCGGCGGGGTCGACATTGCCGATAGCGGACTCGAGTGTCGACGCCGCCTGGTCGCTGGGCGTGTTGTGCACGACGCCACAACAGCAGGAGTTGCTCGACGAGTTGCGCCGCGTCGTGCGCCCAGGCGGACGGATCGGCTTGCTCGTCTTCGTCGCGCAGCGTGACTTGTCGAGCAGTGAATCCGAGGGCAATCACTTTCCGACGTCGAGCCGACTGCTGGGCATGGCGGAGCGGGCGTCGCTGCGTTTGGAGCAGTGGCTGAGCACCGCCAGCACGCCCGAAATTCCCGCAACCTGGAACAAGCAGATGGACAAGATCGACAGAGAGCTCACCGAGCGGTACGGCGACACCGAGGCGTGGCAGCTGGCCGAGCGTCAAAGTTCGCGAATCGGAACACTTCTCGAGGAAGAAGCTCTCACCGGCTCGCTGCTGGTGCTGAGTCACAGCCCTCACTGACGGTCGTCATTGACGACCGTCAGTGAATGTCGTATCGTTCGTCTATGGCAACGCGACAGGCCGTCGAAGAGCGCGAAGCCCCGGTTGGCGGTGGTCGAGAGGCGCAACGGCTCCAGACCCGAGCGCGTCTGTTCGACGTTGCACTGACCGAGATAGCGCGATCAGGTTTAGCCGGCGCTGACGTCAGCGCCATCGCGAAAGCTGCAGGGGTGGTCCGGGGAACGTTCTATTTCCACTTCCCGACCAAAGAGCATGTGCTGGTCGAATTGGAGCTAAACGAAGAAGTCAAGATCGTCGAGGAACTCACCGCACTCAGGGCCGAGGCCGACGACGTGGATGCGATGCTGTCCACGCTTGTGCAGCGTGTGACGGCCGCTGAACACCGCTTAGGCGCAAGGGTTTTCCGAGAAATGCTGGCGCTGCATTTCTCGTCGACACGACCCGTCGAGTCTGAGTTGGCTCGGCACCCGCTGGCGGAATTCCTGATCGGCGTACTCGCCGAAGCGCAACAGGCGGGCCGGGTCGTGGCCGACTCAGACCCGGCTGAGCTCGCGGTTTTCGTCTTGACCGGACTTTTCGCGCTGCTCGCCACCGGGGCGCAGGATTCCGGCACGCCGGATGCGCTCTTGAGCCGCTACGTCAGAACAGTTGTCAAGGGATTGGAGAAACGATGAGCACCAACACAATCGAAGGATATCGAGAGTATCTGCAGACACGTGACGGAGAAGCCGACCTGCTCAACCGGCGTCTGGCGAATCGCGAGCAGTTCTTCGACGGCCTGGTTTCCGATCCTGTCCGGTCGAAAAACCCAGCCGACCGGAGGACCTTCACGCGAAATCTTCATCGCCGGCTACCTGAGCCGGGCTTAGACGGCAAGATGCTGTTCTTGTTGGCCACGGCCAAGTTGAACCAAGCGGAGCGGTTCGGGGTCGGGCTCGGGGAGACCTACGGGCACAACAGCGACGACAGCGTGCCGCCGGAGCGCGTCTATCTCGAACTCGAAGAGCACTACCACACTCGTTTGCTCGCATACGTATTAGACATGTTCGATCTGACGTTCCAGGTGGTGCCGCCTCCGTTCGTGATGCGCCAGTTCGTCAAGATCGCAGTGTTCATCCCGCGGCGACTTGGTTTCGCGTTCGTCGGGGCGTCAGAGATGGCGGGCTGTGTGATGTTCGACGAACTGCGCCGGGTGGGGGTTGAATTGTTCGCCGACGAGCCCGAAGTCGCGAACCGAATCGAGATGCTCTACAGCGAAATCCTCACCGACGAGATTGGTCATGTGGGCTACTGCGCATCGCGTTGCACCCCGGCGGAGCGAGCAGTGATGCGTCGGGCTTATCCCCTTATCGCAAGACTTTTCGCGCGCCAGACCGCAGAGATCGGTTTGCTAGTCGACTCGGCGAAGTTGAACGCTCGACTCAGGCGTCCGTTCGACGCCGACGAGCTCTCCAGCGGGCTCAAGAACGAGACGTATCTCGTGACGCATCCGTAAGCCTTACTGCGCAAGCAGATTCACGACGCCGGCGAAAACGGCAGGCATCGCCGCCGCGGCCGGCACGATCCGCGACCGGGCGGGCCTATAGGCGCTCGCTTGCAGTAACGCCGCAGTTAGCATCCGATAGCGCCGAGTCAGCTGGCGCCATCGCCGGTCGTAATCTCCCGGACGCTCGGCGAGCACGCAGTCCACCGCCACCTCGGCTGCACCGAACGCCAGGCCGAGACCTTCGCCGGTGAGCGCGTCGACGTAACCTGCAGCGTCGCCGACGAGCAGCACCCGGCCGGCCGTGCGACTCGACACTTTCTTGCGTAGCGGCCCGGCCGCACGGTCGGGCTCGTGCGCGTAGCCGTCGATGCGATCCTGAAGGGCGGGGAAATCGGCTAAGCGGCAATCGAATCCGCCCCGTTGCGAGGTGAGTAGCGCGATGCCGACACAGTCGTTGGCGACCGGAGTCACGTAGGCCTCGGCTCCCGGCGCCCAGTACACCTCGACATCATCCGACCACGGCTCGATCTGCACGTGCCGGCTGATGCCCCACCGGCGGTTCCCCGGGCTCGGTTGCTCCAGGCCCAGGGATCGACGAATAGGGGAGTGCAGCCCATCGGCCGCGGCGAGGTACCGCGCTTGCCACCGTCCGGCGCACGCCACGGCCGGTGCCATGCTTGAACTGCGCATCGACGTGCCGCGATCCGTCCCGATAGCTGATGCCCCGGATCGGCTTGCCGTGCGGATGCACCCCAAGTCGGTCCAGATGGCGCAGCGTGTGCGGCATCAGCCCTTCACCGCAGGCTTTATCGATCACACCCTGGCGCCGTTCGGCGACAACGACTTCCAGCCCGGCCCGAGCACCGTGAATCGCAGTCGCCAGCCCGGCGGGACCGCCGCCGACGACGAGGAGGTCGATCATGTCAGGCCCGCCAGTGCCGCATCCTCGACTTTGACCCGCGTGCTCAGCAGCCACACGTTGAGCGTCGAGAACACCACCGCGGTGATCCACGCGCCGTGCACCAGCGGCAATGCCACACCTTCGGCGATCACCGCGACATAGTTCGGATGCGGTATCAACCGGTACGGGCCACCGGTGACACGGGGCGCGCCCGGATCACGATCACGCGGGTGTTCCACTGGTAGCCCAATGTCGTGATACACCACCACCGCAGCGCCTGCGCTGCGACCACGATGGCGAACATCGGCCAGCCGAGAGCCGGTATGAAGTGGCGGTGCAACAGGATTGGCTCAGCCAGGCATCCAACCAGCAGGACGGTGTGCAGCAGCACCATCGCCGGGTAGTGTCCGGAGCCGAACTCAACCCCACCGTGGGACGTGCTGACGGCGCGGTTACGTTCGGCCACGCGCACTTCGATCAGCCGCTCGATCGCGACCGCGCCGATCAACAGCGCATACCAGGTCATGGCCGTCTCACTGCCAGCGCAGCATGACAAGCTCGGAGCAGAAGCCGGGACCCATCGCGAGCATGATGCCCGGGCTGCCGCTCGGTGGTTGCTTGGCGATCGTGTCACGGAAGACGTGCAGCACCGATGACGACGACAGGTTGCCGACTTCACTCAACGACCGCCAGGTCAATTCCAGTGCATCGTCGGGCAATCCGAGTGACGAGACGATGGTCTCGATGACCTTGGGGCCGCCCGGATGGCTCACCCACGCGCCGACATCCTCGATGTCCAGACCGTATGCAGCCAGCAGCCCACCCACGTCGTCGGACAGATACCGCTCGACGACGCTCGCCACGTCGGGAGACAGGATGAGCCCGAAGCCGCTGGAGCCGATCCGCCATCCCATCGTGTCCTGCGAATCGGGGTAGAGATGGCTGCGTGAACCGAGGACCTCAGGCCCGCGGGCGCCGATCTTCTCAGCCCGCCGTTCGCCGACGGCGACGACCGCCGCGGCGCCGTCACCGAACAATGCGGTGCCCACCAGCGACGCCAGCGACGGACCCTGCGCCGGAAAGGTCAGCGAGCACAGCTCGACCGACAGCAGCACCGCCACGTCGTCGGGCGCACCGCGCAGGTAGTCGTTGAGCCGCCCGACGCCGGCGGCGCCGGCAACGCAGCCCAGACCGAACATCGGCACCCGCCGCACATCGGGACGCAGCCCCATCTTCAGCGCGATGCGGGCCTCCAGCGAGGGCACCGCAAGACCGGTGACGGTCGTCGACATGACGACGTCCACGTCCTCCGGGCTCAGACCCGCCTCGTCGAGCGCGGCGGACAGTGCGGCGCATCCGAGCTCCACCGCGTTGTCGATCCATATCTCGTTGGCCGCACCGAAATCGGTCAACGACGCGTACTGCTCGAGCGGTAACACCAGGTAGCGGCTGTTGACCATCGAGCTGGCGTGAAACTTGCGCAACACATCGGCGTACCCCTTGAACGCCGGAAGCGCGGCAAGCGTCTCGGTGATCTCGTGCTGGGCATAGCGATGCTCAGGCAAGGCGCCCTGCACACCCGCTATGACGCTGCCGGCCTTACGGGCCCGGAATTTCCTGGCGCTCATGGATACGCCCATGTGACTCACCTTTCGTGACGACGTTGCTTGCCGGCAGCATTGCCGCTGCTGATGTCACGACTGCCAGGCGTTCCCGGTTCACCGGACCGCCCGCTCCGCCAAACTCAACAGTCGATGACTTTTGTCAACAGTTGGCGACTGAAGCTACGCGCGGCCGTGTGTCTAGTCAACGGGTGATGACATATCGTTGAGCGACGATGACCGGAAGACCACGTAACGCGGCGCAGACCAGGGCGGATATCCTGGCCGCCGCGCGCCGCAGATTCGCAGCAGAGGGTTATGACCGCACGACGCTGCGCGCGATCGCGACGGACGTGGGAGTGGACGCGGCGTTGGTGATCCGGTGCTTCGGCAGCAAGCAGGACCTGTTCGCGACCGCCACCGAATTCACCATCGAGCTGCCTGATCTGACCGATGCCGAACCCGAAGACATCGCAGACATGTTGCTGCCGAGGTATTTCGCCGTCTGGGAAGAAGACCACTCGTTCATGGCCCTGCTGCAGGTTGCGATGACGAGCAAAGTTGCCGCCGAACTCCAACGAGACGTTGGCCACGCATGTCGCGCCGACACTGAGAGCCGCAACCCCTGACCACGCTCAGCAGCGGATCGCCCTGACCGACGCATTCGTCATCGGCCTGGCCGCGACCCGATCGGTCTTGGGTAATCTCCCAGCGGCCGAGCTGAGCCGCGACGAGCTGCGGCAGTGGGCGGCACCGGTGTTTCGACAATTGCTTGTCGGGCCGGCGCCCGTCGTGACGGTCACCCGCCCCCGCAAAGCCGCCCAAACCCGTGCTGACATTTTGAGGCGCGGCGCGCCGCCGTTTCGGGGCCGAGGGATACGACCGGACGACGCTGCGGGCGGTCGCCGCCGACGTCGGGGTGGACGCGGCGTTGGCGATCCGGTACTTCGGTAGCAAGCAAGACCTGTTCGCGGTGGCAGCGGACTTCGCGATCGATCTGCCCGATCTGTCCGATATCGATCCCGCGGACGTCGCCGGAATACTGCTGCCGCGGTTCTTCGCGGTGTGGGAAGAGGACGAGACGTTCTTGGCTCTGCTGCGCGCCGCCATGACTAGCCCGGTGGCGGCCGACACCTTGAGGCGGGCTTTCTCCGAGCAGGTCGCCCCCAAGCTGGTGACCGCGACCCCAGACCATCCCGTACAGCGGATCGGGTTGATGGGGGCGTTCGTCATCGGGCTGCGATCACCCGCTACGTCCTGGTGAATCCACCCATGGCCAGCCTCAGCCGCGAAGAACTCAGCCGCTGGGCAGCCCCGATGATCACGCAGCTGCTGGTCGGGCAGGCGCCGGCGTAATCTCCGCCCTGCCCGCGAGAAACGAGACTGTTAGTCTCGGAGGCGAAGGGGTTCTGCCACGCAGCTGTATCGCTGAAGGGGGTGGCGTGTGGTTAACGCGTTGATTCAGCCAGGCCATGACAGCGACTTCGCGCTGTCCGGCTTGTCGCAGCGAGCCCGCCTGTGGCTGCTCACGGTCGCGTGCTTCGGCGTGCTGGTGGTGATCTCGTCGATGGTGGCGCTGAACACCGCGCTTCCTGACATCGCGACGGCGACGTTGGCGACGCAAACCCAGCTCACCTGGATTGTCGATAGCTACACCTTGGCCCTCGCCTGTCTGTTGCTACCGGCTGGTGCTCTCGGTGATCGCTACGGTCGGCGCGGCGCGATGCTGGTCGGTCTGGCGATATTCGGCGCGGCATCCTTGGTGCCGGCCGTGCTGTCCGACCCGATGATCGTCATCGTCTCCCGAGGGGTTGCCGGTGCGGGCGCGGCGCTCATCATGCCCGCCACGCTGTCGCTGATCACTGCCGCTTACCCGAAGGAGGAGCGGAACAAAGCAGTTGGCATCTGGGCCGGCGTCGCCGGATCCGGTGCCGTTATCGGGATGCTCGGATCCGGTGGCCTGCTGAATTTCTGGTCCTGGCACTCCATCTTCTGGGCCTTCGCGGGCGCGTCGCTGACCATCTTCGCCCTCACGTTGACCATTGCGAGTTCGCGCGATGCCGACGCGAAGCCATTGGATTGGCGTGGCGCGCTGGTCATCGGCGGTGCGGTGGCGACCCTCGTCTTCGGCATCCTCGAGGCGCCGGCGCGCGGGTGGACCCACCCACTGGTGATCACTAGCATCGGCGTCGGACTGCTGCTGGGTCTGGCGTTCGGCTTTGTCGAAGTGCGACAGCGTTATCCGCTGTTGGATGTGCGGCTGTTCGCGGTTCCCGCATTCGCCACCGGCGCGGCCACCATCACAGTGTTCTTCCTGTCGATGTTCGGCTACATGTTCCTGCTCATGCAGTACATGCAGATGATCCTCGGCTACAGCCCCAACAAGACGGCGCTCGCACTGAGCCCCATCATGGGGCCGATGCTGGTGCTGTCTGTGCTGTCCTTCTGGTATCTGCCCCGGCTCGGCCTGCGCGCGGTGGTGTTCAGCGGACTCCTGCTGATCGCGATCGGCGTTCTTTGCCTGCTCGGGGTCACATCGGGTTCAGGCTACTGGCGTGTAGCCTGGCCGATGTTGGTGATGAGCGTCGGTATCGGATTGTGCACCGCGCCGACGACGTCGGTGATCATGACGACCGCTCCCGACGACAAGCAGGGGGTGGCGTCAGCGGTCAACGACGCCAGCCGAGAAATCGGTGCCGCGCTCGGTATTGCGCTCGCCGGGTCGATGTTGGCCGCGCAGTACGCGAAGACGTTGGCTCCCAACCTGATCGGATTCCCGAAACCGGTGGGCGATGCCGCCTCCACATCGCTGGGCGAAGCGCTGGAGGTCGCGCGACGGCTGGGACCGGCGGGTGCGCGGCTGGCAGACGTCAGCAAGACGGCGTTCATCGACGCGATGCATTCGTCGCTGTTGGTGCTCGGCATCTTGATCGCCGTCAGTGCGGTCGTAATCGGACTGTGGGCGCCGGGGCGTGACGACCAACAGCTACGGCTTGTGCGCTATCTGCTGGCGCGGCGGCGAAGCAGTCAGGACCCGGACACCGATCAGTCAGCCGGCGGCGCCGTCAGGCGGTCGTAGCGCGGGTCGGTGTGGTCTCGGCTCGGCCGCCAGTGCAGGCATCACGAAAAACTCGCCCCAGGCTTCGTCGCCACGGACATCGAAAACGGACTGGCCGGTAGGTGATGCATGGTGATCGGCGACATCTGGACGACGCCGGTGAGCAGTCGTCGAAGACGCTGCGAGGCAGCATTGTTCGTGCACCTGGACGTGACCGATCCGGCGCTGTGGGACCACGCCGTCGGCCGCCGAGGTTAGAAGAAGAATCCGGCGTGCGGCGCTTGGCGCACGGCGAATAGTTCGTCGGCCAGGTCGAAGGCGGCCGGGTCATCGGCGCGGGCCAGTCCCGCGACGGCGAGGCTGCGCCATGTTGCACCGCCGAGCAGCACGGTCGCGAGTCCCTCCACGCCGACGTGGAGGTCGGGATGCCGGTCCGTCTGCTCGACGCCATCTGCGGCGATGGTCATGCTGATCGAATTGGTCTGCAGCAGAGAGTCATTGATCGCAACTGTGACGGCTCCGCTGCCGGCATATCGGCGCGCCGCCAGTGCCTTCTCGACGTCGACGACGCGGAGCCAGGTCTCGTCGTGCACGGCGGTGATCCGCGCGGCCCGGCGATCGAGGAGCAGCCACGGCAGCGGGTCGTCGACCGGTAGCATCCAAAACACCACGCGGTCAATCAGATCCAGCCCGAGAAGGAACCGCAGCAAGCCGAGGTAGGCCTCGGTTGTCGGTGCAAAGAAGTCTTCGACGACGACGGTGCGCTGGTCGCTGACAAACCAGGTCTCGGTGTTGATGGGGCGGTAGCGGGCGAAGCCGGATTCGGCACCCGGCTCACCGTGCACCGCCACATACCTTGGCCCCGGCGTTGATTCAGTGCGCATCCGCAAACCGTGCCACCACACGTCGGCGCGGTCGACGGTCCCCGGGCGCGACGGGCGATTGTCGGCACAGATGCGAGGCAGCACCTCCCACGCGCGAGCTGTATCCAGCAGGCGGACCGGACCGCCCGCCCCGACGCCCGGACGAAGCGCTGCCCGCGCTGTATGGACCTCGACGCTCTGCGATGAGCTCGCCACGCCGTAGCCGTACCGCCCGTAGATCGTCGCTTCCGAGGCCCGCAGCGACGCGACCGCCTCGCCGCGGGCGGCGATGTCATGGAGCTGGTGGCGGACGAGATCAGTCGCGACGCCCTGTCGGGTGAACGTCGGCAGGACCCCGATGTGGGTCACCGCGGCGTGGTCCACGATTGAGCCGCCGGGCAGGGTCAGTCCGCTCGTCACGGCATCGGCGGTGCCGACCAGCTGCTCGTCGACGAATGCGCCGATGGTGCGGCCAGGCTCGAGAAGTGTGGTGATCTGACCGGGCGAGAGATTCGCCAGGGGCAGGAAACCGACCATCGCGGTGCGAAACACGTTGGCCGCGGCAATGAGGTCGTCTTCGCTGTCCAGCACGCGGATGTCGGTGGTCATGCCCGACATCATGTCGCGCGAAACGGCTGTCGCCCCAAGCGCACAGTGCACACTTGGGGCGACGCCGAGGAGGGGAACGCGGCGCGGGATCCTCAGATCCCGGTCAACACCCTCGGGTCCGTGCAGCACCCGGGTGCCGTCGTGCAGCGCCTGTGCGGCGTTTGACCGAGGCTCTATCTTCCGGTGCGCTCGCGGTGCTTGCAGCCCGGCCAGCAGCACGGTCGCCGCTTGCCTTCTTCGAGTTCTTCCCGGGTCCGCCGAATGCGCCGGCTCCGGGTCGCCTCTTGCTTGGCGTCCTCGACCCAGCAGATGAACTCGTTGCGGGCCAGGGGCGTGATGTCTTTCCAGGCAGCGAGCGCGCCGCGTCGCCGATCAGCGCCTCGCGCAATCAGCGGAGCTTGTGCACCACCCCGCCGGGCACTCGGTTGCCGCTCATCGACGCCAGATTAATTCGACTGTGGCACGCGCGAGTTCGCCGCGCGCGATCCGCAAGGCAATATGTGGTCGTCCGGCGACAATCGCGGCGAGCCGTTTCCGGCCTGACTGCAGGTCGCGCTTCGAGGAGAAATCTATGCACACCACGAAAATATTCGCCAACCTTCGAGTCGCGAATATCGAAGCGGCCAAGCGCTTCTACGCCGACTACCTCGGGCTGAGTAACGAAGAGTTCAACTTGGGCTGGGTCGCGCGGTGCTCCTCGCCCGACGCCCAAGTGAGCGTGCAACTGGTGACCCGCGATCTAACCGCCGCCGAAGACTCGGTGATCTCCGTCTGTACCGACGACATCGACGCTGCGTATACCGAAGCGAAGGAACTGGGTTACGAGATCGTCCATCCCCTGCGCGCCGAGGCCTGGGGCCTGCGGCGATTCTTCGTGCGGGCCCCGGACGGGAACGTCATCAACATCGTGGGCCACCCGCACTGAGATTCGGGCGCCAAAAAAGTCGTCAAGATGATGTTTTGAACAGACGTGGAAGTGGGTATTTTTCCGCCCATGTTATCGAAATTCAAGGTCATGAAGCCGTTTGTCGTTGGTGGTGCTGTGGCTGCAGCGATCGCAGTGATGCCGGTTGCGGCAGCTGAGGCGTATGTGGGTGCTCCCGCAGGCTCAGCACCCACTCATGTCATCTACAAGCAGGACCCAGGTGGTAGTGGCTGCGTCCAATGGCACCTGCGGTTCGGTGGCGTGGACCAGGGTCCCGGCGGCGGACTGGGCGGACAGGGCTGCGTGCCTGGTGTCGGTTGCGGGTCCGGCGGTCAGTTCGCAGGTCCGGGCGGCGTGCCGGGTGGATGTATTCCGGGCGTTGGCTGCGGCCACGGCTGACCCGCCCAACTAGTAATTGGCTCATGCGGCCTGGGTGATCAGGCCGCATGAGCCTTTACTTGTTTTTGAGGCTGCCGATCCCGAGTGAAAAGTCGGTGCGCGTGGGCCGCGTGGTCGCTTCGTTTTCCTCGACGTAGCTCTGCGGGTCGCGGTCGACGATCGGCAGTCCGCGGGTCGTCGGGTGCTGGGCCATGAACTCGCTGTACTGCCGGCCGAGTGCTTCGCGCAGACCGATCGGTGCATGACGGCGAAAGTCGGCCAGGCCTTCTCGTTCTTCTTCGCCCATGTGGTCGTCGTTGGCGACGCGGGTTCTCCCGACCGCCGCCCACCACTCATCAGTCGCTACTCCCGCGGCGTTCGCATCACGCACGCCGTCGCGGATGTCGTTGTGGTCACCGATGGCGTCGAGCGTCTCGCCCTCCGGATCGTCGGTGCCACGTTGCAGCAACTGCGGGTAGAAGATCTTCTCTTCGATGTAGGCGTGCACGTCGAGCTTGTCGGCCAGCGGACGCCAAACCCGTTCCAGCGCGCGCCGATTGACCGGCGTCTCCGCCTGTAGATAATCCAGCTTGGCGAACTGCTCGCGAAACCAGTCATGGTCGGCGAGGATCAACATGGTGATGTCAGCCATCCCGACTCACAACCTCCTCTGCGTACTCTGGGCCCGTCAGTTCCAGTTAATCAGCACTCCCGCCAACGTATTGGACTTCAGTGACCCCGCGCGACTCCGCGGCTGCGCCTCCCGCCAGGGTCACTGCGCCCGGTCATCACGAACCGGCCGGTCGGCTTAGGCTCGGATGATGACCATCCTCTATGACGAGGCACTGCGCGAGCGGATCCGGGACCATCTGGTCGGTCATGATCGTCGCGTCGTGGCCGACCCGACAAAGCGGCACGCGGCTGTCGCCGTGCTGCTCGTCGAGTCGGAGGTCGGGGAAGACCGGATCGACCCGGCGCCGGTCGACGACTGGATCGCCGGACGCCCGATGCCGGAGGCCGGGCTCGACGGCCGCATGGTGGACGTGTCCGGCGGTGCCGCATTCCTGTTGTGCCGCAGAACTTCCCGCCTCAGCTCGCATCCGGCGCAGTGGGCGCTTCCCGGCGGGCGCCTGGATCCGGGAGAAGATGCGGTCGCCGCGGCGCTCCGGGAATTGGACGAGGAGGTCGGCGTCAAATTGACCGACGCGGCGGTGCTGGGCCTGCTCGACGACTATCCGACCCGGTCGGGATACGTCATCACACCGGTGGTGATCTGGGGCGGCGGGCGGCTCGACCCTCAACCGGCGCCCGACGAGGTGGTCGCG
This sequence comes from uncultured Actinomycetota bacterium, assembly GCA_963741555.1. GTDB lineage: Bacteria > Actinomycetota > Actinomycetes > Mycobacteriales > Mycobacteriaceae > Mycobacterium. The sequence goes on from CAVUIH010000003.1 coordinate 85,915, forward strand.
GTCTACCGGGTGGGACTGCACCAGCTGCAGCGCGCGGACTCGCCGCGATTCATCACCATTCCGGAAAGCCCACGTCAAGTGGTCCAGATACCACTGGGCAACGACCTCATCCATGCGCCGACCGGTGCCGTGCTGCTGCAGCTGCGCTGGCTCGGTCTGGAGGGCCGCCACGATCCGGTCGACGAGCTGGAGCAACCCGTCTTCGCCTGGAAGTAGCCTTCTGCGGGCTATCGGCCCCGCACGTGTGAGACATGGTCTAAGCATGTGGCTATGACTCACGCGTCGGAGCCGTCCGATCACATCGCGCCGAAGACCCGCGCCGCATGGCAGTTCTTCCAGCAGATGATCACCGACGTCACCACGATCGTGACCGAGGACGCCGAATCCGAGCGGGAACTTCTCGAAGGGTTGCGCGTCATCGCACGGGTCTCGTCGCTGTGTTCGCAGTTGACGGTCGAAGCCGACCTCAGCCGTCCGGCGTTCTTCGATATGTGTTCGCCGAATCGGATGATCGGCGGACCCAACCCCGACGGCAACTACTACCTGGCGATGATCCGCGGCGATCGGCACTATCGGATCACCGGTACCCGCGGCACCAGCGCCTACCTTGGTTTCCAGGTACTGGCCGGCACCGGACTGACGCCGCGGCGGATGGCGGCGTACGTCAGCGACGTGGAATTAGCGCTCAGCGCAGGCGAATTCGACCTCGTGCTCTCGGCCGATGAGCCTGCCGATCTCTACGGCGCGCAATGGGTGCAGATTCCCGAGGATGCGTCGTCGGTCGTCGTCCGCGAGTACATCGGTGATCGTAGCTCCGAGGAGTTGGCGACCATGCGCATCGAGGTCTTCGATCCCGACCCGTTACTGCCGCTCTCCGACGATGAGCTCGCTGACCAGTTCACCGCCATGGCGTGGACACTGATGAAGCTCGTCACGCTGCACCGCACGATCAAACCCGAGCTTCTCGAGAAGCCCAATACGCTGCTGACAGCTGAGGCGGCGGACCTGGGTGCTGCCGACACCACCCCGGACAACCTCTACATGATGGGCACCTTCCGGCTCGACCCCGATCAAGCCCTGGTGCTCGAGGTGCAACCACCCGATACCCGATACTGGAACGTCACGCTGGAAAGCATCTGGCATGAGTGTCTGGAGCCACGTCGCCGGCGAAGTTCGGTGACCAACCGCGCGGTGCGGCCAGACGACGACGGGCTGGTGCGCATCGCTATCTCCGCGTCGGACTTCGGATTCGGCCACTGGCTCGATACCGGCGGCCGCGAGCGTGGCTTCGTGGTGCTGCGATGGTTGGACAATCCCGAGGCCCCCGCTGTCACGGCGACAGTGCGCCGAAGTGAGGAGCCGGCGTGACCCTCAGGGAGCGATTCGACCCGGACGCGCTGGTCGCCGCTGCCTGCGCGGAGGCCGGCAGCGACGACTTCGGCGGCGACGGTTGGCAGTCCGGCTTGACGCGCGTCACCGACGATCTCGTCGACGAGGCACGGCTGTCGGCGATCGGAGTCGAGATCGCCTACCTCGACCTGATCCGCGCCTTGAAGAACCGGCTCGAGGTGATCGCCTGGCGCAAGCAGCACCCGCAGATCGCCGAGCAGCCGATCACCGCGCCGATCTTCATCGTCGGCCAACCCCGCACCGGCACAACGATCCTCTACGACCTGTTGGCTCAAGACCCGGAACTGCGGGCGCCGTTGACGTGGGAAGTCGACTCGCCCTGTCCGGTGCCGCAGCCCGAGACGTACGACAGCGATTCGCGAATCGCGCGGGCGCAGGCCAGCATTGAGCTCTCCGAGCAGATCATCCCCGGATTCCTGGCGTTTCACCCGATGGGTGCGCTGGTAGGCCAGGAGTGCGTCCGCATCACCGCGGGCGAGTTCACCAGCATGATCTTCTCGGTGCAGTACCGGCTGCCGAACTACTACCGCTGGCTGTTGTACGACGCCGACCACGCCGGGGCCTACCGATACCACCGAATCTTCCTGCAACACTTGCAGTCTGGCGTTCCAGGTCAGTGGCTGCTGAAATCACCGGCGCACCTGTGGCAACTCGATGCCTTGCTGGCCGAATACCCGGATGCGCTGATCGTGCAGACACACCGCGACCCGCTCAATGTCATCTCGTCGATCGCCGCGCTGACGCACCACCTGCGGCGGATGGGCAGCGACGAATCGAACATCGCCGAATGTGCGGCTCAGTCCTATGAGGAGATCGTGGTCGGACTCGATCGTGCGATGGCGCTGCGCGACAGCGGCGCCATCCCGGCAGACCGCGTGATCGACGTCCAGTTCACCGATTTCATGAGTGACCCGTGGGCCACGATCAAAGCCATCTACGCATCGCTCGGTCGCGAACTGAGTACCGAGGCCGCGACGAAGATGCGAGATTTCCTGGCCGACCATCCCGGCGACGGCGGACGCGGACGCTACACCTGGTCGGATACCGGTCTGGACGCTGGAGAAGTTCGTGACCGCGTGCGGGCGTATCAGGAGCGCTACGCGGTGCAGACCGAAGAACTGCGCTGACACCGCGGCTGCAGGGGAATACTCAGCGGCAGTTCGTTCGTTGCGCTCCGGCATGAGCGCTTTTTCGGAGACCCAACGCCAGGAGTTCCTTGCGGATCTACATGTCGGCGTGTTGTCGGTTGCCGCCGGCGACCGGCCGCCGGCCAGCGTCCCGATCTGGTACGACTACACACCCGGCGGCAGCATCCGGATCAACACCGGCGCGTCGTCACGCAAGGCCAAGCTCATCGAGCAGGCCGGCTCGGTGACCTTGGTCGTCCAGCGCGAGGAGCCGCCGTACCAGTATGTCGTCGTCGAAGGCACCGTCGTCGACATCACCACGCCGTCGCCGCTGGACGTGCGAGAAGCCATCGCGATCCGGTACTTGGGCGAGGAGGGCGGCCGCGCCTTTGTCAAGAGCCTCGAGGGACAAGAGAGCGTGCTGTTCACCATTCGCCCCGACCGCTGGATCACCGCCGACTTCTCCGACGAGATGTAAGGCCGTGTCGGACCTCGGGAGCCGACTCCTTTTGCCATAGGCTGCTTTTCACTGCACCGGTACGACGCCCATCGGGCGGCCGAAACCGATAGGAAGCAACTCGATGGACCTCGATCGCATCACCAACCCGCTGCGACTGGCCAGGGGATCGCACCAGCCGGGATCGGGCAAGGGGTGCGCCATGAACGTGATCTCCTACATCAACGGCGACGAGCAGATCACCGATTTTCCGGCCACCTCCGCCCGCCCGCTCGCGTCGTTCGTGCAGTTGTGCAACGACCTGCTGGCCGGACCCGACGGCTACCTCTCTCCGGCGGACAGCCTGCTCGTGCTCGACCTCGGTTGGCTGACGGTCGGCACCGCGGAAGTCGCGGACGCGATCATGCACATCTGGGTGACCAAGCTGTTGATCAGCCCGCCGTGGGGCGTCGTTCGATATACCGGAGGCGCTGCGGCCGAGGCGATCACCGACATCGCCGAACTGCATCGCCGGCTCGCGCCCGGCGACATGCCGCCAATCGCACAGTGGGACAGCGCTGCGCGCGCGGCACGCGCAGCCGGTGAGGCCTCCGAAGGAGCCGAACTGTATGCGGTGCGAGCCGCTTGCCAGTCGACCGCGCTCGTCGAGACCGACGACTGGGACACCCTGGACGCGGTGACCGGCAATGCCTTGCGCGCACACCGACTGGCAAACGGGGACGCCGGGGCTACGCGGATCCTGGAGGTCACCCGCAACGCCATCCGGTCGTGGCGACGGCTCGCCGGGCTGAGCGTGGTGGGCAACGACCCCATCCCGCTTGCCGGTGTTCGGACCCGCAAGGTGGTTGCCGCCTGATACAGGCTGCCCGGAATCAGTTCTGCCGGTGACCGTCTCGGCGCAATCGCATCGTTCGGCTGATCGCCGCGATCGACGCCAGGATCGTCATCACTCCGAGTACGAGCTCCGTGCCCTCGGGTCCTCCGGTGGTCAACAGCAGCGGTAGGCCGAAGCCGACGTAGGTCACCGAGTAGAACACCCCGGTCAGCGTGCCTCGGACACGTTGCGGCGCAGCAGCTTCCAGGTCGATCAAGCCTTCGCGTAGCGAAAGACCGGACGCGCAGCCCAGAATCAGCAGAAGTGGCAGGCTCAGTGCGAGCGTCATGGTGGGCGGGGCCACCGCGATGAGCGCGTAGCTCAGCGCAGCCAGCACGGCGCCGGCTGTGCCGGCCCGCGGTCCCCAGTCAGCCACACGGGCGATGATCTGGACAACCCCACTAGCGCCGTTGACGATCAGGGCCGCGAACCCCGCCGCCACCGGCGCCGCCAGTCCGATGTGCACCCGAGCTGGGATGGTGACGAATCCCAGTGTCGCCGAGGCGAACACCCACGGCGCCAGCGGCAACGCCCAACTCAGTGCCTGGCCGATGCCCTGCTGTGCCTGCGATGCAGATTCAGGGTTGAGCGGTTCTGCCGCAACGGTTTCCGATGGTCGCCGCGCAACCGCGACCGTGACAGCCATCGCAGCCACGACGAGGGTGGCAGCGACCGCGAACGACATTTGAACGCCGGGCTCACCGGCGCCGGTGATCAAACCTCCGGCGAACGGTCCGATCGCGAAGCCCACCATCAGGACGGCTCCCGCGGTGGCCGCACCGGCAGGGCCCTTGAGATCCGACGCCCACGCGGTGCCCGAGCTCATCGCCAGACCCACACCGACTCCGACGACCAACCGTCCGATCGTCAACACCTCGGATTCTTGAGACAGCAGCATCGCGACCGTGCCCGCAGCAGCGGTCGCCGAACCTGTCAGTGCCACCGCGCGCCGTCCGAGCACGTCTGACACGCGGCCACCCAGCAGCAGGCCGGGCAGTAGTCCCACCGCGTAGATGCCGAAGATCGCGTCGAGCGTGGCAGTGCTGAGGTGTTGCCGATCGCTGATCGCGGGCATCAACGCGACGAAATGGTTGGCCACCCATCCGGTTGCGAACAGGACAGCCAGCACCGCGCCGAACTCGACGTTGACACGCGGCGTCGTAACGAGCGAGGGTCGCGGCCCGCGCAACAGACCGGTTGACCCGCTCAGCCTGTTCATGGGCTGCCTTTCTGTTCAGACGACGCGATCTGACACGACGACGCCGCCCCGAAAGTTATTCCCGGCCGGACCGCGACCGCAACGCATTTAACCCAAAGTCGGGTCGGCGGGCAGCTCGTCGCTCAACACGGCCTGAGCGAGCAGTTCGCCGAGCAGAGGACCGAATTTCATCAGGTTGGCGCCGACAAATCCGATGACGCGGTCCCGCGGGCTACCGTCCAGCCGTCGCCGCCGGCGTCGACCCACGGAACGCGCACGGTGACGCAGTTCACCGCGGCGATATAGCCCTCGCTGCCCAGTAGCCGTCCGCCGCCGCGAGCCCGCAGATACCTGCGCCGATGATGATGATCATTTCTCGGCAGTCACTGTTGCACACCGGCGCTAGGATGCGCACATGTCGATCGGTGATGCTCCGGCGACGATCACGTTGACGCCGGGCAGACCCGCACTCCTGTTGGGCGCCTTCGATATCGCCGATGTGGGCTACGCCGCCGAAGAGTTCTTCATCTCCGGAACAGCCTCGTCCTACAGCCCGGCGACCGAGCTGGGCCCGGATGGTCGCTGGACCGCCACACCGTCGGACGCCGCAGACTTCACCACCCGGATCGTCGTGCTGACGCCGACCGATCGCAGCCGGTTCAACGGGACGGTGCTCGTCGAGTGGCTCAATGTCAGCGGTGGCATCGACGCGCCCGCGGTCTGGCTGATGGCGCATCGCGAGATGCTGCGCGCGGGCTACGGCTACGTCGCGGTCTCCGCGCAACGCGTAGGCGTCGAAGGCGGCGCGAATCTCATGGGCATCGACATGTCACTGAAAAGCCAGAATCAACAACGGTATTCGCCACTGTGCCATCCCGGCGACGCCTTCGCTTACGACATCTTCTCGCAGGCCGGGCGACGTGCCCGAGATGTTCTGAGTGACATGAAGGTCGAACACCTCATCGCGGTCGGCGAGTCGCAGTCGGCGCTGTTCCTGACGACGTACGTCAACGCCGTCGACCCGCTCGCCCGGATCTACGACGGCTTCCTCGTACACTCCCGATTCGGGCCGGCCGCCCCGTTGGACGGCAGTTCGGTATTCGATGCGCTGGACAGCCTCGCGTCGCAGCCGGTCAGATTTCGTCCCGACCTACGCGTCCCGCTCGTTACGATCATCACCGAGACCGACCTGGTGAGCAGTCGGCGGCCGGGTTACCGGAATGCGAGACAGCCTGATACTCAACAGCTTCGGGTGTGGGAGATCGCCGGTACGGCGCACGCCGACAACTACACGATTCAGGTGGCCCCGATCGACAGTGGGTCGGCGACGCTGGCCGATATCGTCGCCGCCTACGCGCCGACCGACATGCTGATGGGTCAGCAACTGGACCACTGCATCAACTTCGCGCCGCAGCACCACTATGTGCTGCAGGCCGCGTTGTCGCAGCTGCGCGATTGGGTGCGCACCGGCCAGGCTCCGCCCAGTGGCACGCCCCTCGAATTACGCGGCGGCGAGCTGGTTCTCGATGAGCATGGGCTCGCGATGGGCGGCGTCAGGACCCCGTGGGTGGATGTGCCGATTGCCCGGACATCCGGTGACGGGGGCGACGAGAGCACGATGTCGTCGATCTTCGGTTCGGGCGAACTCTTCGACGCCGCCACCGTGCGTCGGCTCTACCCGGGCGGGGCCACGGATTATCTGCAGCGCTTCGGCACGGCGCTGGACTCGGCGATCCAGGCAGGGTTCATCTTGGCCGCTGATCGCGAAGAGATTGTGCAACTGGCCGCCGCGACGTTTCCCGGCGTCGGCGGTTAAAGCGGAGCAGCCTCGAGGGTCAGACTGAACAACGCCCATGCCATGCAGAACAGAAAGTTCAACGTGACGAGCACCAAGCCGAGAAAGAGCAGCGAGCGGGTGCCGCGGCGCTTCATCCGCTGGAGTCGCGCGCTCAATTGCTCGCGCTTCAACTGCGTCGCGATCAACGCGAAGTGGAAATCGGCCACCTCGGCATAGGCGGCCGGCGAACCCGACAGCATCATCCGGAGCCGATCGGGTGGAGTCGTCACGCCGACCCGTGCAAAGCGCCGACTCAGCCGGCGTGCCTGCCGGCGACCGACGATCTGATTGCGCACCTGCAACCGCTGCGGTAATTGCCCACGCTCGTGCCCCCAGGGGGTCGACGGGGTCATCACACGCCGGATTCTAGCCAGCCTGCCTTCGATATCGGAAGCATCGGGCTCAATTGTCCGGTCAACGAATTCAAAACTAGAACGTGTTACAGTTTGGCGGTTAGGAGGTCGAGATGATCGGTCCGTCGTCATCGGCAATACCTCAGTCCGGCGAAAAGTCCACACCTCCAACGACATTGCGGTTCACGTCGGCGACGCCATGAGCCGCAAACGCGTCGTTGTCGCCGGGCTCGGAGACGTCGGCATCCTCGTCGCGATGCGACTCGCGCGGCACGCCGACGTCGTCGGCATCTCGGTCAAGCCGGGCTTGGTCAGCGGCCAGGAACTCGGCGTGCGGTTGTCCCGGCCGTGCGACTGGGCCCGCGACTACTGGATCCCCTTCGACAGATTCCGTCGTCTGGATCGGGTCCGGATCGTTCAGGGCGCCCTGACCGGAGTCGATTTGGCCGCCAAGACCGTCTCCGGCCGACTCGACGACGGCACGACGTTCACCGAGGGCTACGACGCGCTGGTTGTCAGCACCGGGGTCAGCAACGGCTTCTGGCGCAGGCCGACGCTGCAGTCGCCCGCCGAGATCGGTGGCGAACTCGGCGCCGCGCACGGTCGACTGGCCGCCGCCCGGTCGGTGATCGTCGTGGGTGGCGGCGCGGCAGCGGTCAGCAGTGCCGCCAACATGGCAGCCACCTGGCCGGACAAGCGAATCGATTTGTACTTCCCCGGCGAGCGGGCACTCCTCGGATATCACCCGAAGATCTGGCAGCGGATCAGCGGCGGGCTGAGCGCCCTCGGGGTGGGTCTGCACCCGGGGCATCGCGCCGCAGTAGACGACGGCTTCGCCGGCGACGAGATCACCACCGGTCCCGTGCAGTGGACCACAGGACAACCCCCCGCGGCCGCCGAGGCCGTGCTGTGGGCGGTGGGGCGGGTACGACCCAACACCGATTGGCTGCCCGCGGAACTGCTGGATGAGGACGGCTTCGTGCGTGTGACGCCCGAGCTCGAGGTACCCGGCCAGCCGGGAGTGTTCGCGGCCGGCGACGTCGCGGCGACCGACCCGCTGCGCAGTTCCGCGCGCAACCGCGGGGATGCGTTGGTAGCCCGCAACATTCGCGCACAGTTCGCCGGTCAACCCCTGCGCAGCTATAAAGCCCCGGGCCGACGCTGGGGCTCGGTGCTGGGGATACAACCCAACGGCCTGGAGGTTTTCCTGCCGACGGGTCAGGCGTTCCGCTTACCGTCGTGGTCGGTGCAACGGATCGTGATGCCGCTCATCGTCCGGCGCGGAATGTACGGGGGCGTGCGCGAAAACCGTCCGTCGATCTGACGACCGCGGTTCAGCCGCGCTTGCCGCGCACCCACTGAAAAGTCCCGATGCTCTTGGTCCGCACGCTGACGAATCCGTGCTCTTCGAGAATGTCGCCGACTTCGTCTTCGCCGAACACATGCGCCCCGCCCGTGGGCAGCTTGCGCCAGAGGTCGATCGGCAGACGCAGGGTCGGCACCATCACCGCCAGGCGTCCGCCGGGCCGTAGCACGCGGGCGATCTCGGACAGCGTCGCCGCCGGATCGGGGATCAACTGCAGCACCGCGATCGACACTGCTGCATCGACACTGTGGTCGCGCAGGGGGAGTCGTTGGGCGTCCGCCCGCAAGAAGCCGACCTGCGAACCGGCCGCGGCATTCACCGCGCGCGCCAGCATCGGTTCGGAGATGTCGACGCCTAGCGCCAGCCCGTCAGGTCCGGCAGCGCGGGCCAATTGCGCGGTGATCGAACCGGGACCGCAGCCGACGTCCAGCGCGGTGCCGCCGGGCGGGATGTTCAGCCAGTCGATGGGCAGTTGCCACGCCGCGATGAACCGGCGGCTCAGCGCCTGCGCGTTGTCGTAGAGAAACGACCCGATCGGCGACGCCCACGCTGCCTGAATGACGCCGGTGTTCTTGGCGACTTCGGCATCGCCCGGGGTGTCGAGCAGATCCAGGTAACCCTTGCTGACATTCGGTTCGGCCGGCGGGTCGGTGAGTAGGTCCAGCGCCCTGTGCAGCGCGGGAGGCAACGTCGTGCTCAGACTGATCATTTATGTTCCTTCGACGAAATATCCTGTTTCACAAGCGTTTACGAAAGGAAAGCGGCAGTCTGTGGATAACGCGCTTTCGTCCGCAGCCTACGCCGGGGTGCGCGACGGTTCCACCCGCGAGGCAGCCGACCGGGTAGCACCGCTAGTGTCGGACCGTGACGACAAACTGGTCGCCGAGCCGGCTCGGTAACCTGACCGGCAAACGCATCATCGTGACCGGAGCGACCAACGGGGTGGGCCTGGGCACCGCACGTCTGCTTGCCCGCGCGGGTGCGCACGTGATCCTGGCCGTCCGCAACACCGAGTTGGGTGCCCAGCGCGCCGCAGAGATCGGCGGTTCTACCTCGATCGCCAAACTCGACCTCGCCGATCTCGCATCGGTCCGCGCATTCCCCGAGCAGATCGACGGCGACGTCGACATTTTGATCAACAACGCCGGGGGCCTCAGCCAGCATCGCACCGAAACCGTCGACGGCTTTGAAATGACCATCGGCACAAACTTTTTGGGCCCCTTCGCCCTGACTAACCTACTGTTGGGCCGTATCCGCTCGCAGATCATCAACGTCGGATCCGACGCCCACAAGTCGGCGACGCTGCGGCTCGACGACATGCACCTGCGGTCGCACCGGTGGGCGGCCTATCCGGCGTATGCGCGTTCCAAGCTTGCGGTGATGCTCTGGGGTCTCGAGCTCGATCGTCGGCTGCGGGCCGCGCATTCGCCGGTCATCGCCCAGCTCACGCATCCGGGTTGGGTGTCGTCGAACCTGTCCAATGTGTCGAGCAGGCCGCTGATGGGTGGGTTTCATCGGGCGGTGACGACGTTGGCCGGCAGGTTCGGCAACGACATCGAGGAGGGCGCCGCGCCCACGCTGTACTGCATCAGCGAGCCGATTCCACCGGGCAGCTACGTGGGTGTCGACGGCCGATTCGGGCTGAAAGGTGGCCCGGTCCTGATTGGCCGATCGCCACTGGCCTGCGATTACGAAGCGGCCGCAAGGGTTTTCGAGTTCGGTGAGCGAGAAACCGAGACTACGTTCGCGGTGTAGCCGGCTACACCGGTGTGGCGAGAATGGCGACCGCGTCTCCGCCGACTGAGACGCCTCTGGAGCCGATGCGCTCGATCAGTCGCGCGCGCAGCTCTGTCGCCTTGTCCGCGGCGAGTATCAGTTGGTTGGAGAACGTGAACGTGATATCGACCCATTGCTGCGCGGTGTAGTGCAGGTCGTGCGGATAGCGCTGCTGGCTGACGGTGAAGCCCGCATCGCCGATCAGCTTGACGATCTCGCCGGGATTGCCGTCGCCCCTGTGGGTTTCGATTTCCATGTAGTCCCGGTAAATCGACTCGAACTCGGCGCGCGTCGGGTCGGTGGGCCGTAGCCGATTCCATATCAGCGCCAACCGCCCACCGTCGTTGAGGATTTGGCGGATCTTCGGCAGTGCCGCGGCTGGGTCGACCCAATGGAATGACGCGGCGAACACGACCCGATCGAACAGGCGGCCCGCAGGCTCCCACTGTTCGAACGTCGCGATTTCGACCGGGATGCCCTTGGCTTGGGCGACCGCGGCCATGCGGGTGTCGGGCTCGATCGCAAGCAGGTCGGCGCCACGTTCGATGAGCTGCATCGAGGCGATGCCGGTGCCGGCACCCGCCTCGAGGACGCGGTGAGCGTCAGGTGCCAACACGTCGTCGATCAACTGGTCGGGGTAACGCGGGCGGAAGGTGTCGTAATTGTGGGCCGCACCACCAAATGAGTTGGCGCGCTCGCGATTAGTGAACAGATTCAGTCGCGGTGGCATGTCACCGAGCCTAATGATGTCAGTTATGACCCAGCTGTGAAGCCGCGGTGGCGCCGCTCACTATTGCTCGCAGATCGGGAGGAGTAGTTACCGCGCAATCGTTTTCGGGGAACTGCTGGTTCTTCCACCTGCCGGGTCGTCACCGACGTACGTGGTGAACAGGTCGGCGAGCGTGTGGGCGAGTTCGGCGGGGTCGGTGACTGACGGGGTGGCCGCCGCCTGCAGGGCGCCGTCGCGGGCAAGGACCACGAGGCCGTGCACAAGCGCCCAACTGATCAGGGCCAGCTTCGGAGTGCCGGGTGCCGTTGGGTCGATTCCTGCCAACTGGCTCGCCGCGGTGGTCAGGGGGGAGATGGCTTCCTGCTGTGCCGCAATGAGTTCCGGATCGTCAGCGTGCAATTCGCTCGGCGCAAACATCAGCTCGAACTGGGCCGGGTGGGACAGGCCGAAGTCGATGTAAGCGCGCCCCAGTACCGCGAGTTGGTGCCGAGCGTCTGATTCGTGCACGTCGGACAGCCGGCGCGCAAGCGCATGGAACCCTTCCGTGGCGATCGCGGTGAGCAACCCGGACCGGTCCCCGAAGTGGTATTTGGGGGAGGCATGCGACAGGCCGGCGCGTCGGGCGACGGCGCGCAAGCTGATCGCGGGGCGACCGTGTTCGACGAGCTCCGCGCGCGCCGCTGCCAGCAGAGCCTCGCGCACTTGAGGGCGGGTGGCGGGTGCCATGCCGACGATTCTCGCCCCTTCGCTTGACAGTGTCAAACAGGCCTGACATGCTGTCGAGAGGAGTTTGACAGTGTCAAATAACATCGAAGTAAAGAGGAGTGAACGATGAATGTCGCAGTCGCAGCCTCAGCGCAACAACCACGCCCCACGGCCAGTCTCGGCGTCCGGGTCGGCGACCGCGAGCGGGAGAAGGTGATCGCCCGCCTCGGTCAAGCGTTCGCCCAGGGATATTTGTCGATACCCGACTACGAGACGCGGGTCGACCAGGCATTGCAGGCTCAGACTGCCGGCGTGCTACGGCAGGTTCTCAGCGATCTTCCGGTCGCCCGGATCGCACGCGACGACCCCCAGCGTCGCGCAGCAAGGGCCGCGGCGGCGCGGCGCGGCGTACGAATTCATCTCGCCGCGTACCTGGCGGCGTCACTACTGATGATCGGCATCTGGCTGGCGGTCGCGGTCACCGCGGGCGCCTGGTACTTCTGGCCGGTCTGGCCGATCATGGGCATGGGCATTGGAGTCGTCTCCCACGCTTTCCCGGTCCACAACTGCCTGCGCAGCTGGGGTTTCGGCACTACTGCTGGACGGCCGCAAGCTCCCGGATTAGCGCGCACAGCCGCCAACTACCCGGAACGCCTTTGAGCTCATACTCGCCGCGGTCGGCGAACCGGTGCCGCGAGCCGGTGACAATGTCGCGGACCGTCGAGGACACCAGCACCTCGCCGGCGCCGGCCAAGGCCGCGACGCGCGCACCGATGTGCACCGCCATCCCGGCGACGTCTTCTTTCAACGCACCCCGCACTTCGACCTCACCGGCGTGAATGCCAACCCGAACCTCGATGCCCAGCACCCGGATCGCGTCGACGATGGCGTCGGCACACGAGAGCGCGGCGCTGGGGCTGATGAACGTCGCGACGAATCCATCACCGGCCGTGTTGACTTCACGTCCGCCGAACCGCTCGAGTTCGTGGCGGACGATGCTGTCGTGGTTGTCGAGCAGATCCCGCCATCGGTCATCGCCGAGAATCGCGGCACGCTCCGTCGAGCCGACAATGTCGGTGAACATGATCGTGGTCAACACTCGCTCGGCGCCGAAGCCGCCTCGTACACCGGTGATGAACTCCTCGATCTCATCGAGCATCGGCGCGGTGTCGCCGACCCAGTACAGCGCGTCACCACCCGGCAGTTCGACGAAGCGTGCTCCGGCAATGTGTTCGGCGAGGTACTGGCCGTTGGCGATCGGCGTGAAATCGGAGTTGTCTCGGTGCATGATCAGCGTCGGTGCGGTGATGCGGGCCAAGGTGTCGCGCACGTCGGACTGGCGCACCGTCTCGATGACCGCGCGCGCCATGCTGGGGGACGCGGCGCGGTTGCCGGCCATATCCCACCAGGATCGGAATGCCTCGTCGCCGGCGACGCTCGGCGCGATCACGCCCAGGATGTCGACGCCCTGGTCGACGGCATCGGGCTCCATCGCGACGGTGGCATAGGGATCGGCTTCGGCGATCTCGTAGCCGATCGGATAGTCGTCGGCGCGCAGAGTGCGGGCCGCCCCGTTGACGATCACCAGGCTGTTCACCCGCTCGGGGTAGTCGGCTGCCAGGACCAGTCCCGTCATCGACGCGAAGTAGGGGGCGAGGATCGGTCGCCCGCTCCGACCCGACCGCGTCCATGACCGAAATGGCGTCCTTCGCCCAGAACTTGGGCCCGATCATGTCCAGCGAGGGCACCCGCGACGACAGCCCGATCCCGCGCTGGTCCAGCCGGATGACGCGGCTAAAGGAAGCCAGGCGCCGATGAAAGCGGTACATCGACGGCTCGGCATCGATGCTGTCGATCGGAATGGACGGCCCGGCCAGCACCAGCAGGTCGGTCGGCCCATCGCCGAGGACCTGGTAGGCGATGTCGACCTCGCTGCAACTGGCGTAGCGAGTCCGCGGAAACTGCGCCACGGGTACAGGCTAGTTCAGCCCGACACGTTTACCGGTTCTTCTCCGCGGTAGTCGCGCGACGACCCCGCGACCGCGAGTATGCAGGTATCAGAAAGCAACGGAGAGGACGAGCGCCATGCAGTTGACGGGGAACACCGTCTTGGTCACCGGAGGCGGCACCGGAATCGGCCGCGGCTTGGCCGAAGCCTTCCATCGGCTGGGCAACAACGTGATCATCGCGGGACGGCGCCTCGAACTGCTGAAGCAGGTCGCTGAGGCCAACCCGGGCATCGAGTATCTGTGGCTGGATCAAGGCGATGCGGCCGACATCCGGCGATTCGCCATCGAGCTGAAAGACAACCATCCCGACGTCAACGTCCTGGTCAACAACGCCGGTATCCAGCGGGTCGAGGACATCACCAGTGGCGGCCCCGGAACGGCGGAGCTGACCATCGCGATCAATTTGCTCGGACCCATTCGGCTCACTGCGGCCGTGCTGCATCAGCTGCTCGGCAAGCCGCACGCGACGATCCTCAACGTCACGTCCGCACTGGCTTTCATGCCGAGCGCCCCCGTCGCGACCTATTGCGCCAGCAAGGCAGCACTGCACTCCTACACGCAGTCGCTGCGTTTTCAGTTGCGCGACAGCGCTGTTCGGGTGATCGAACTCATTCCGCCACTAGTGCAGACGGCGTTGCAGGGTGAGCGCGGGTTCGAGGGTATGCCGCTTGATGAATACATCAGCGAGACCATGACGCTGCTGGAAACTGAGCCCCAGGCCACCGAGATCGTGGTCAAGCGCGCCAGGGGGTTCCGATTCGCCGAGCGCGACGGGGCCTATGACGATATCTATCCCGTCTACAACGAGAAGATGGTCGCCGCGGTAAAGCCCTGAGCGAGAGCTACTGCAGCAGAGCAGAATTCACGCCCTAGGTCAGTCGCGGACAAAGCCCTTGTTGCGCATCAGAAAGTCCGCCAGGAAACCGTCGTGCGGGATCTCGGGGGCCGTGTGGTGGGTCGGATGATGGCCGCGGTAGACGTTGGCGATGGTCGGCTCGGCCAGCAGGTCGTCGATCAGGTCATCGTCCCCAGTGATCGCGCTGATCACCAGCGAGCGCCGTAGCGGCGCCATCCCGTCGCCGCGTGTCCACGGCGACACCCAGACACAGGGAAACGGCAACTCGACGTTGAGCTTGGTGACGTCCGGCCGGGTCAGCAGATGCACGGCCGGGCGCAGCGCGGCGCAGTCGTCGCTCAGCGGGGCCACCACCTGATCGGCGCCGAGCAGCGGCGTGGTGCCCTCGGCGACGACAGTCAAGTGGTTCGCCAAAGCCGTTGCCGCATCGATGCTTTGAGTAGGCAGCACCGCGTCGTCGTGCTCGGCCGGCCGAGCCTCGATGGCGGACAATCGTGCCGCGATCGCCTCGGCCAGCGGAGCAGCATCGCCCTCGTACAGGACGGCGGTGGTGTTGACGCACGCCACCCCAGCCAAGTTGGCGATCGAGTCGATGATGACGTCGAGGTAGTCCCGCCAGTCCTGGTCGGCGGTGATCAGGATCTTGGCCCGGCCCGGTCCGTTGACGAACACCGTCGGGTCGTCGGCGTATTTGTCGATGACGTCCTGACCGCCGTAGACCATCGCGAGGTCGGCCGAGCGGATCATCTCGTCGGCACCGCGATGATCGGTGGGCAGGTACACGGCGTCGTGCGGTCGAAATCCAGCCTGCCGCAACGCATGTACCAGCCGGTGCGCCGTGAGTGGCTCACGGCGTGACGGGCGGACCGCGACCCGGTAGCCCAGCGCCAGCGCCTGCGGCCAGAGGCCGTGCACGCCGGGGCCGTTGCCCGAAGCGAGCACCGCGAACACTTCGCCCCGCCGCGTCCACACCGCGGCACCCCGGCGGGTGCGCTCGTCGCGCCAGTCCTGCACCGCCCCGGCCGGCCGCGCCGGGCCGACCGCGTCGAACGCAGCAGCGACACCCTCGGCGACGCTGCGAGCGCCGGCGCGGGTCACCGAGATCGGCACGCCGGAAATCCGGCTGGCCAGGACGACGTAACCGTCGAAGTCCAGCCCGGCGATCACCCCGGTGGCGAAGACGTCGGCGGCCTTGGCCAGCGCGGCTTCACGCTCGTGCATCGGTAGCGGACGCACGCTGCGTTGAGCGCTGATGGTGCGCGAGACGTAAAGCGGCGGAACAATGCTGAGCTCGGCGACGGCATCGCCGGCAGAGGTCGTGACCGGTTTGCGGTTGCGGGTTCGGTACGTGCCCTCCAGGCCGAGCGCATCGATCGCGAGCATGTCAGTAGACGCCTTCGATGACCGGCTCGCCTTCGAACGCGGCGACGGGCCGCACCTCGCTCACCGAATCGCCGATCTGGCCTGCGGGCCCGGGCATCCTGATGGCGCTGTCGCGCTCGAGATTGTTCGGGATGAACATGCCCTTGCTGATGTGATTCATCACCACCTGCCCGCGCTGCCCGTACGGCACTTCGTCGCCGGTGTCGGGGTCCACCACCGAGAAGGTCGCGTAGGGGCTGCGCGGGTCGAAGACGAACGAGTCGTCGTCACGTCGCCGGGTGATCGCTTGCGACATGATCATCGTGCTGCCGAACGCCATGGTGATCGTCGTGCGCGGGAAGATCGAGCGGAACAGGTCGAAGGTGTCGAGGTCGACGTGTGCGCCGCTGAGCAGCATGAAGCCGATCTTCTCGTTCATCAGCTCGACCACGGCGTCATGGCGTGCCATGGCTTCGAGCAACGGCGGGGTGGTGTGCAGATTCGCCACGTGCTGGGTGTGCAGCACGTGGACGGCCTGTTCGACAAGGTGGTCGACGTAGGCCGTCACCTCGGATGCGGCGTTGCGGGCGGTGAGCTTCTTCACCCAGCGGGGATCCAGGTCGATGGCGTGAAAGACCGAGCCGAGCCGCTGCGAGACCAGCCGGGAAAAGAAACCCACGCCGTGCGGCCCGCTCGGCATCATGCACAGGAAGTCGCGACCCGGGCAGGAAGCCCCCGGTGGCGAAGTCCTCGGTCTGCCATTCGACGATCTGCTCGACCCAATCCGGCAGCTGCACAGTTCTTTTCGGCGCACCGGTGGTGCCACCGGATTCGAAGATCTGCGGCACCGGCGGCGGCGAGCCATAACCGCGAGGGATCAGGTCCGCGACGGGCACCGTGCGCAGTTCGCTCAGCAGGTTGGGAAACAACCGCAAGTCGGCGAAGGCGCTGACGTCGGTCAGCGGGTCGAAATTCAGCGTGCGCGCCGTCTGCAACCAGAAGGTGCTGCCCGTCTGCTCACCGAAGTGCCAGGCGATCGCGGCGCGCAGGTACGCCTCCGGGTCGTCCACCGGCGCCGGCCGCGGCACGTCCAGCAGCGAGAAATCGATGTCGGCCATGCCACCGATCATGGCGCAGCACTGATCGGCCGGGCAATCTGCGACGCGCCGAACCGGTTTACCGCGAACGGTTTTCGTACACCGTTCACCATCTGGCCCGGTTTGATTCGCCGTCCCGACATCCGCTCCGCACGCCTGTGCGTATCACGGTCAGCGCCGGAACGGCCGCCAGCCGTCTTCCGGCTGAGCCAGCCGGTCGGCGATCACCGACAGCGTGTGCACGTTATGGCCGTATCCGAGGTGGCTGCTGCGTACTTCGACGTTCTCCGTCTCAGGGGCGGGCAGGCTGGTGCAGCACTGCCAGGCCACGATGCCGTCGGACTTGCTGTAGATGCAGGTCGTGGGCACTGGCAGTGGTTGCGCCCGGCGCACAAGTGCCTTGTCGGAGACAGCCTCGGTGGCGTCGGCGCCGCGGTTGACCAGCCGCCATACCCGCCACGCGGTGCTGGCCTGGTGGTTGCCGCGGAATGGTGAGCCCAGGGTGATCACCGACCGAACGTCGTCGGGAAATGCACGCGCGAGCTCACGGGCATAGATGCCGCCGGCGCTCCAGCCGATGATGCTGACCCGACTCCCGCCGGCCCGCTGCCGGATGTCGTGCAGGCGTGCAGGCAGCGACTCCTTCATGCTCGCCCGATAGCCCATGTTGTAGCCCAGGCCCCAGTCGTAGACTCGATAACCCAACTGGCGCAACACATCACGGAGCAGCTGAGTCGACGATGGGCCGGCCAGGAATCCCGGCAAAACCAGGACGGGATGGCCGTCGCCCTGCGGCCAGCCGGCGACACGCCGCATCGCCAGCCGAGCGGAGACATACTCGAAACCCGTACGCCACTCCAGCGCGCGCAGCAGGTGTCCGGGCAGCGCCGCGTTGGCGGCATCCGGAACCAGTGCCGAGTGCTGCGCGACAGGCTCAGGAGTAGAAGCCATCCAGGGTCTCCTTGTTCTGCTCGGCGACCACCCCGCGCTTCACCTTGAGCGACGGCGTCAGCTGGCCGCCGTCGACGGAGAGGTCGTGCTCGAGCACCGCCCACTTCTTGATCGTCTCCCACCGATTCAGGCTGGAGTTCAGCTTCTGAATGCATTCGTCGAGCATGTCGTGCACGGCATCGGATTTGGTGAGCTCCTCATACGACTTGTCGCTCAGCCCATGGTCTTTGGCCCACCCGCTGATCGAGTCCTCATCCAGAGTGACCAAGGCGGCAGCGAAGTTGCGCCCCTCTCCGAAGACCATGAACTGGCTGGCGTACGGGCACAGCGTCGCGAACTTCGCTTCGATCGCCGGCGGGGCCACGTACTTGCCGTTGGACAACTTGAACAGTTCCTTGATCCGGCCGGTGATCGTGAGGAAGCCGTTGTCGTCGAGCTTGCCCTGATCTCCGGTGGACAGCCAACCGTCCTTGAGCGTCTCGGCGGTGGCGTCGTCGAGGTGGTGGTAGCCGGCCATCACGCAGTCACTGCGGAACTGCACCTCGCCGGCGTCGCTGATGCGGACTTCGGTGCCCTCGAAGGGCAGGCCGACGCTGCCGAGCTTGTAGTTGTCCGGCCGGTTGATGAAGCCCGCACCGGACGACTCGGTCAGGCCGTAGCCCTCCAGGATCAGCACGCCGGCAGCTTCGAACCACTCGGCGATGTCGCGGTTGAGCGGCGCGGAACCGGAGACGAAGAACCGGATCCGCCCGCCGAACACGTCGCGGATCTTGGCGAACACCAGCCCGTCGAAGAGCTTCTGTTGCAGCGTCAGGTGCGGCCAGACGAACTTGCCCTCGCGGCGGCGACGGGCGACCTCTTTGCCCACGGTGAAGGCCCAGCCGAACAGGACGGCCTTCGGGCCCTTTTGTTGCGTGACGATCTTCGAATAGGCCTTCTCGAAGATGCGCGGCGCGGCTCCCATGAACGTCGGTTTCACCACCCCGGTGTTCTCGACGATTTTGTCGACGCGTCCGTCGATTGCGCTGGCGAAGCCGCACGCCACCTGGGCGGAGATCAGCACCTTTCCGAAGGCGTGGGCCAGCGGCAGCCACAGCAGCTGCAGATCGTCGTCGCGCAGCAGCCCCATGTCGGCGATGACGCCGCCGGTGTACACCCAGGCCTCGTGGCGCAGGCGCACACCTTTCGGCTTGCCGGTGGTGCCTGAGGTGTAGATCAGCGTCGCCAGCTGCTCGGGTTTGATTTCGTCAGCGAGTTTTCGGACGCATGAGGGATGCTCGGCCAGATATTTCGCCCCCTGGTCGGCCAGGTCGTCCAGGGTGATGACCCAGTCGTCGTCCGAGGTGCCCTCGAACAGCACCACCTTGGTCAGATTCGGCAGCTCGCCGCGCTGTTCGATGAGCTTCTTGAGCTGGGTCTCGTCCTCGGCGAAGACGATCTTCGAGTCAGAGTCGGCGAGGATGTAGGCGGTGTCCTCGGCGTTCGTGCTCGGGTAGACGGTGGTCGTTGCCGCACCGGAGCACAAGATCGCGAGGTCGGCCAGGATCCACTCGAGCCGAGTGGTCGAGGCGATGCCGATGCGATCCTCGGGTTCGATGCCCAACGACAGCAGCCCGGCGGCCAATATCTCGACCCGTTCGGCCGCCTGCTTCCAGCTGACCGAGGTCCAGTCACCGTTCTCGGGGATGCGGAAAGCCTCGTTGTCTCCTGACTTCTCGACGCGCTGCAGGAACAGCTGCGCCAGATTGGCGGCCTCGGTCGGGGTACTGGTCTGGCTCATCAGACTTCCTTTTGCTCTGAGCAACGGCGCGTCATCGCTGCATTTGCGATCGCCGTGAGATCGATCTTGCTGGGAGTGCCCACGGCTGGATGGCCAAAACGTGAATTTGCTGGTTTATTAGCCGTCCACCGAGGTCTCGGCGAGCTCGGGCTGCACGATTCCCGCCGTTTTCGCCACGAAGTTGGGCGCCAGCACCGAAAGCCCGGTGGCCGCCGCGGTGGCTCCGACCACACCAGTCCAGGCGACCGGGCCGAGCGGGGTGCATCCGAAGAAGTGGCTGACACCCGGGGTCTGGACGATGGCTATCAGCACCGCGGAGCTGCCCAGCGCCGTCGCGACTACCAGCGGACTGTGCCGCCGGTCCAGCAACGTCTGAGCCAGCTGCGTCGTCACCAGGGCGGTCAAGCCCATCGTCGAGGTCCGCCTTTCGGTGCCGGGCGTCCAGCGTCCGACGGCCCAGGCTGCGGTCGCGCCTGCGGCCGTGACGGCACCCCGGGTCACGATCTGTCGCATTAGCTGGACATCCAGCGACGGCGTCGGCGCGGTCAGCACTGATCGCTGGTAAGCACGCCGTGCTTCGAGCGGCCTCTTCCTCCGTGTCGTATTCGTCGGCGTCGGGTTCTTCGAACTGCGGCGTTACCGCGACCGCGAGCGCCGGGAACATGTCGGTGAGCAAGTTCACCAGCAGCAGCTGACGGGTGCCGACCGGCGCCCGGCCACTGCCCAAGGCGGTCCCGATGATCGTGAACAGCACCTCGCCGACGTTTCCGCCGACCAGGATCGTCACCGCGTCGCGCACGCCGGCCCACATGCCGCGGCCCTCGACCAGGGTCTCGAGCAGCACGCCCAAGTCGTCGTCGGTCAGCACGATGTCGGCGGCGCCACGAGCAGCCGACGATCCGCGGCCGCTGACCCCGATGCCCACATCGGCCATCCGGATCGCGGCGGCGTCGTTGGCGCCGTCGCCGACCATCGCCGTCACTCGTCCGCAGCGCTGCAGCGCCGCGACGATCTGGACCTTCTGTTCCGGGCTCACCCGGGCGAAGACTTGAACGTCGGCGACGATCTTGGCGGACGCGTCTTCGTCGAGGCCGGCCAACTCGGCGCCGGTGAGCACCCGCGCGTCGTCGGGCAGGCCCAGTTGTCGGGCGATCGCCCGCGCTGTGACCGGGTGATCGCCGGTGATCAGCACCACGCTGCGGCCGGCATCCTCCAGCGCCTCGATCAGCGGGCGCGCTGACGGTCGTGCGGTATCGGCCAAGCCGACGTAGCCGATCAGTTCGAGATCCTGCGCGGCGGCGTCCATGGCGTCGGCATCGGTGTTCTCGTCATCGATGGCACGGTCCCAGCTGCGCTTCGCCACGGCCAGCACTCGCAGACCCTGCTCGGCCAGGTTGTGCACCAGCGACTCCGCGTGGTCCAGATCGGCCTGCGGGTCCGCAAACCGGCAACGCTGCAGGACGACCTCGGGTGCGCCTTTGAGCAGCAGCAGTGGCCCGGTCCCATTCGTGTTGAGAGTCCCTACCGCGGCGGCGAAGCCACGGCTCGATTCGAACGGCACCTCGGCGAGCATGGTCCAGTCCGGATCACCGTCGCCGTTGACCGATGCGGCCGCGTTGAGGATCGCCTCGTCGGTGGCGTGCGCATGACCCTGAGCCTCGTGCGGTTGAGCGGACGCGCGCGCGGCGGCTCGCAGCACCGGGCCGGCCGCCGGGTCGTCGACGCCGGGGAACGGACCGTGCGGCGGGGTTGCCGCCGGTACCGCCAGGCGCAGGCGCAGGCGGTTCTCGGTGAGCGTGCCGGTCTTGTCGAAGCAGACGGTGTCGACGCGGCCCAGCGCCTCGATCGTGCGCGGCGCGCGGACCAGCACCCCGCGGGTCGACAGCCGCTGGGCGGCGGCGAGCTGGGACAGGGTCGCCACCAGCGGCAAGCCTTCCGGCACGGCGGCCACCGCGATGGCGACGCCGTCGGCAACCGCCTGACGGAGCGTCGCGCGACGCAGCAGCGCCAGACCCGTCACCGCGGCCCCGCCGGCCAGGGTCAGCGGAAGCACCTTGCCGGTCAGCTCGCGCAGCCGCGCCTGCACCCCGGCCGAGGACTCGATATCGACGACGGCCGATATCGCCCGCTGCGCGGCGGTGCCGACGCCGGTGGCCACGACGATCGCCCGGGCATGCCCCGCGACGATCGTGCTGCCTTCGAACAGCATGCTGGCCCGCTCGGTGTCGGCGGCCGCAACCGGATCCACCTGCTTGTCGACGGGCAACGACTCGCCGGTGAGCAGCGACTCGTCGACCTCGAGGTCCTCGGCCACCAGCAGACGGGCGTCGGCGGGGACCACGTCCGGTGCTGCCAGGTCGATGACGTCGCCGGGCCGCAGCGTGCTGGCCGCCACCGTCACCATGCGTTCGGCGTGACGGGCCGCTTCCAACCGGCGTCGCGACGTCGCCACCGTCGGGACGACAACCCGGCGCGCAACCTGGTCCTGCTCGGCGAACAGCTCGGCGGCCGCGGCGTCGGCACGCAACCGCTGCGTTCCGCCGGTCAGCGCGTTGACGGCCATGACGCCGGCGACGAGAAGCGCGTCGACGTTGCTGCCCATGATCGCCGACGCCGCAGCGCCGACGGCCAGGATCGGGGTGAGCGGATCGCTGAGCTCGGCCTTGGTGGCCGACAACAGCTTGCCGGCCTGACGGGCCGGCCCACGCAGCGGCGACACCACCGGGCTGTAGGACAGGTCCTCCAGCACCCGTCGCCAGGCCGGGGCGCTTTCGACGGCAGTCAGCGGCCGGGTACGGCCGGCCAGTCGCGAGTAGACGATCTCCGGGTCGAGCGCGTGCCAGGCGGTCAGCGGCTGGGGTGTCGGGTCGGGTTGGCGCAGCACCTTGCTGGCCGAGAAAGCTCCCGAGATCAGGGCGGTCGCGGCGGCCGCGTTGACCGGGTTGAGCCAACGCTGAACCGCCAGCGGACTCGTCGATGTCCGCGAATCACCGGTGACGAGCAGCAGCCCGGCCAGGGTGGTTCCGCCCTTGGCGAGGTTGACCGACGACTCGCTGGCCTGGCGCGCGGCCGGCAGTGCCGAGAGGATCCGCACGGCGGCGGCCAGGTCGGTGCCGGTGATGATGTCGGCGCTCCACGGCGTTGCTGCCTTGGGATCGTCCAGCGCGACCCCGACGTCGGCGATGGCCAGCGCGGCCAACGTGTCGGTCGAGGCGAAGTCGCGGTGCAGCGCGGTGATCAGCAGCACCGGTCCGCGGTCGGCCCGCAGATCGCGGACCAGTTTCAGCAGGGGAGTGCCGCTGGGATGACTTGCGGCCACGCTGGCAGCCAGATCCTGGGTACCAGCCACGTGCCGCAGCACCACCCGGGCGCCGGTGCGGTTCGCGATCTGCAGCAGGGGAATCGCGAACGGGTCGACCTCCCAGCCGACTTCGACATGGCCGACGGTCTCGCCGTCGACCACCAGGTCGGCGTGCTCGAGGCCTTGCGCGGGCGCGGCGGACGGCCCGGATGCGCGCAGCCATCGCAACCGCGCGGTGTTGGCCGGCAACTCGTCGGGGTCGGGCTCCGGCGGCTGCTCGGCGTGCAACAGCGCGTCGGCGACTTCGTAGACGCGGTCGTCGTCCCAGCCCGGAATGTCGCCGCGGGCAAGCAGCACGGCACGGTTGTCGCCGCGCAGCGCGGCGCCATCGATGACAACCACCTTGACCCGGTCCAGGCGACGCAAAGCGCCGGGGTCGAGAACCATCTGACCGTCTTCGGCAAGCCCACGGCCCAGCACCGCGGCGAAGGACTGCCGGCCCATGTGCGCGGCCTTCGGTATGCCGGCCAGCACCGCGCCGGCGGCGTCTACGGTTCCACCGCCGGCCACCAGCGCGCTCGCGGCGGCGATCAACGACCCGTTCGCGGCCTGGTCGACGTAGTCCTCCACCGGCCCGGCCATCGATCCCTTCGCGGTGTCGATCGCGGCGTCGATGGCTCCGTCGACGACGACGTGCGACGCCTCGCCCGCCGCCGCGGCGGCCCAGTTGTGCCGGGAGGCCTGCGACTTCGCGCCGGCCGAGGAGATGACGGGCACCACCGGCGCCTGCGGCCGGTTGGGCGAGGCCAGTTCCGGCTCGCGGTCACGCCAGCGACGGCGATGGGCGTCGGCCTCGCTGATCTGCAAGACCCGTTCGACAAGATTGAGCAGTGGTGTGCCGACCGCCTGCGTCAATCCGTTGGCGGCCGCGGTTGACGCGGCGAGCGCGAGGTCGGTGCCGACGCGGCCCAGTCGCGACTCGAGCACGGCCACCATCCGGGGCTGATTGTTGAGCAGGGCCGCGGCGGCTCTGGTGGTCTTCGGCGCGGCCGGCAGTCGGACCACCCAGCCGGTGACCGCGGCGCCGACCGCGAGCACGTCGAAGGCCGCCGCGGTGAGCGGCACCATGAGCGCCAACGGGTTACCGGGGTCGGCGAACGGCGCGATGCGGATCTTCGGCTCGGGTCCTGCGGCGGCGAGGTCGGCGGCAGCGGAGTTGACCACTGTGCGCACGCGTTCCAGCACGGCGTCGCCGTCCACGTTGTCGTCGATTTCGACGACCAGCCGGCCCAGTGCGCCCTCGACGTGAGCGCTGGACACGCCCGGAATCTGGCGGACCGGTCCTTCGACCACGGCCGCGTGTTCGTGCCAGCGCGGGAAAGGCAGCAACGGGTCGAGATCCATGTGCACTCGTCGTCCGCTTTGCCAGCGCACGGTCGCCGACGCGCCGTCGCGGCTGCCGTTACTCGAGCGGGTCCCGAGGAGTCGTGACGTCGACTGGCTCACCGAATCCACTACCGGGCCGGTCAGCTCCTGCATGGTGTCGGCGGCAGTCGCCACACCCTGCACTCCGGCTTGCACCATCTGCAACGCTCCACCGGCGATACCGCCGACCACGGCGGTTACACCAGGAACCCTCATCGATCACCCTTCATAAGTCGGTCGTGTCACCCAGTGCGCCCCACCGAACCGCTGGTTTGAGCTGCAGGGAATTGCCGCAGTGCGACTGCCCTTTCGACCGCGCTCCGGGACAGCATCGCCACCCGGAGTAGCCATCAGTAGCAAGCAGCCGTCGACGACGGCGGCGGCGTCATTACACGAGCGTACGTGTTATGCGAGTGCCCAGCCGTGCTTAACCGGCGGTGTTGGCGCCATCGTCAGCTGTGGCGTCGCACCGGATCTACGTGCACCCGCTGACATGGATTCGCCGGCCGACGCCGACGCAGACATTGACCGGCGGCGGCGGGGGCGGGGGCGGAAAATCCCCCGGCAGCGGCGCGTAGGCGGCCGGCGGCGGGGCATAGGCGTTGACCGTGTCGGCAACGTTGGTGCACCCGCTCACCGAAACACGCCTGCCGACGCTCGCGCACACGTCGGCGTTAGCCACCCCGGAGAGCTGAATGACGGGGACGCAGAGGACTGTCGTCGTCGCAGTGACCGCGACGAGCCAAGACCGCACCCGGACAGCATTGGCGGTCATGGGGCGGTCTGCCCGAGCAACGGCGTCCAGTGGCAACGCTCCCTGATGTCGGCCATCGGCTGACGGATGCCCTCGAGGTCGGCTTCCTCTTGCGGATTGGCGCTGAAGTAATTCTGCACATCGGCACCGATCTGATCTTTGGGCCGATCCTCAAGACCGGTGTAGAACCCGTTCACGTCCGGGTGGGTGAACAGGTACGCCGAGAGCGTCGTCGCAACACTGGCCGCAACACCGGCTACGTCGGCAGCAGAGCAGTTGGCCGGCCGGGGCTCATCCGCCGCGGCTGTTCCCGCAGCGCCGCACAGTAGGGTGCCGCTGACGACCGCGCCGATCACCACCCGACGCGAGATGAATTCTGAGAGGGACACGGCTGCCTCCTTTAGTGCGGTAAACCGATGGCGGTCGTCCCCCCGGGGCTACAGCTAAGCAGATACAGCGCGCCGCTCTGGCGGATTGAGCCGAAACACATCATCGGCTTGGCGGCAGGCCAAACGCGGAAAACAAAGGCGGATCAAGAAAGACGACGATCTGAGCGATCCCCGCCGGGGCGGCGTCGAGGACGTGGATCGAATGCGCCCGCATGACGTTGTCGGCCGCGCGACGGTATTCCGCGACAGCGGGCTGCCCGTTGGCCGCCGTCGGGATGAGCACCATCTCGCCGGGTTCGGCGAACGCACGGCGGGCGAGGAAGCGGGTGACCGCGTCGCGTCCGGTGAACCAGACCGGCAGCGGCGGCATCTCGAGCCTCACGTCGGCTTGTAGCAGCTCGGTGAGCGCCGCAACGTCGGCGTTTTCGAAGGCCGCGCAATAGCGGTCGACCAACTCGCGGCGGTCCGCGTCACCGGGTTCGGCCATGTCCCCTTCGCTCGGTGCGACGTCGGCAAGATGAGTGCGAGCTCGCTGTAGCGCGCTATTGACCGCTGCCGGCGTGGTTTCGAGCAACTCGGCCACCTCGGCGGCGCTGAACTGGACCACGTCGCGCAGGATCAGCACCGCGCGTTGACGCGCCGGGAGTTCCTGCAGCGCAGTGGCGACCGCAAGCCGCACGCTGTGGCGTGCACTGACGGCGGCCTCGGGTGACAACGTGTCCGGCAGCGGCTCCAGCCAGTGATGGTTCCCGGCGTTTGCGTCGAGGTCGGCATCTGGATCGTCCGAACCCGCGCCCAGCCCCGCGGGCAGCACCCGGTGGGCCCGGTGCTCCAATGCGCGCAGACTACGAGTGGTGGGACTGGCACGACGCGTACGGCGAGCATGCGCCGTCGCGCTGGTTCGGTGAACCGGACCCTGACGATCCCAACGATCAACGGCCGCCGCGCGCGGACTGAACGGGCCCATGCTTGCGCGCACTAGGTTCTTCCGGGAGGACACCAGAAGGGAGCCGGCATGCCGGGACCGACCAGTGACGTGTGGGAGGCGATGTCGACCGCGCGGACCATCCGTCGGTTCACCGACGAGCCGGTCGACGACGCCACGCTGCAGCGGTGCCTGCAGGCGGCGACGTGGGCGCCGTCGGGGGCCAACGCTCAGGCATGGCGTTTCGTCGTGCTGCGGTCAGCGGAGCTGCGGGCGGTCGTGGCCAAGGCGGCCGCCCACGCCCTGGAGGTCATCGAACCCGTCTACGGCATGAGCCGGCCGGCCGCCGACGACAACAGCCGGCGGGCCCGCACCAACCGGGCGACCTACGAGCTGCACGACCGGGCCGGTGAATTCACGTCAGTTCTGTTCGCGCAGAAGCAGTTTCCGACGGCATCCGAGCTTCTGCTCGGCGGATCGATCTTCCCGGCGATGCAGAATTTCCTGCTCGCCGCCCGCGCGCAGGGGCTGGGCGCGTGTCTGACCAGTTGGGGCGCCTACGGCGGTGAGCAGTTGCTCCGCGACGCCGTCGGTGTGCCCGACGACTGGATGCTGGCCGGGCACGTCGTGGTCGGCTGGCCGCAAGGGCGGCACGGACCGGTGCGTCGCCGACCGCTGAGCGAGGTCGTCAACTTCGACCACTGGGACGAGTTCGTCAGCCCTTGATGCCGACCGTGATCAGGTCGGAGATCGCCCGCGTCCATAGCGGCCGCCGGACCCGGTGCTGCTCGTCGACGGTGAACCCGGCGCCCTCGAACAGCCGCCGCATCTCGGTCGGCGACGGATTGTGCGACGGCTTCCATCTGGTGCTCGACGGGCCCTGCAGCAGCGAATGCCGTGCACTGAGCGTCGACACCGCGGCCAGACCGCCGGGTGCCAGCACGCGATGGAATTCGCGCAGCGCCGCGGGCTGGTCGAAGAAGTGGAACGCCGACGTCGTCACGACCGCGTCCAGGGCGCGCGTCGTCGAAGGGCAGCTGCTCGGCGGGACCGCGAAGCCACTGCACCGCCGTCGATCGGGAGCGGGCCTGGTTGAGCATGCCCTCGGACATGTCCACCCCGTACACCTGTGCGGGGTGTAACTCGCGTTCAATACGATCAGCCAAAATACCTGTGCCGCAGGCGATATCGACCACCCGCGCAGACTGGTGGTCGCGCAATTGCGCGACCACCTCGTCGTGCGCCGGGCGGTACACCCATTGCTGGAGGAACGGCAAGTTGTAGGCCGGTG
This sequence comes from uncultured Actinomycetota bacterium, assembly GCA_963741555.1. Classification (GTDB taxonomy): domain Bacteria; phylum Actinomycetota; class Actinomycetes; order Mycobacteriales; family Mycobacteriaceae; genus Mycobacterium. Next base: position 113,888 of record CAVUIH010000003.1, read on the forward strand.
CGGCCACACCCCAGAACCGCGTGACGAACTCGTTGAAGCCGCGACGCTGCGGCGCCCGCGTCACTTGGTCGAGGTGTAGTAGATCGTGTCGGCCATCGAGACAGAGTCATTGCCCTGCGGGACCGGCGGAAGACCGTAGTCGGCCAGCAACTGACTCATCGGCTTACCGACCGACGCCCAGCCCAGCGTGTCCAGGTAGGCGGCCACGTCGTTGCGGTCGCCTTGGTATCCGAGCTCGTCGAAGTCCAGGTCGAAGCCGTGCGCACGCCAGTTTTCGGTGGCTTTGCGCATCAACTCACGCGCCTGCTCCTTGTCGACGTCGGCCATGTCCGGGATGGCCTCGGTGGCCAGCCGGCTGCCGTCGGCGCTGAGCGCAGCGATGTTGTCCAGCAACCGGTCCTGCGCTTCCGGCGGCAGGTAGCCGAGCAATCCCTCGGCGATCCACGCGGTGGGCTGGCTCCGGTCGAAGCCGGCTTCGGTCAGCGCGGCCGGCCAGTCGTTGCGCAGGTCGACAGCGACCGTGCGGCGATCGGTGGTCGGGGCTGCGCCCAACTCGGCGAGGGTCTCGGTCTTGAACGCGATCACCTCAGGCTGGTCGACCTCGAAGACGGTCATGCCGGTCGGCCAGTCCAGTCGGTAGGCGCGGGCGTCGAGACCCGAGGCCAAAATGACCGCCTGGCGGATGCCGGCCTTGGTCGCCTCGGCGAAGAACGCGTCGAAGAAGCGGGTGCGGGCGGCCATCGCGTCAGGCATCTGCTGGAGCTTCCAGGTCGACTCGTCCTCGTCGACGTCGGCGGCGTCCAGTTCTCCGGTGGCCAAGCGAGTCAGGAAGTCGATGCCGACGGCCCGCACAAGCGGTTCGGCGAATTGGTCGTTGATCAGCGGGTTATCTGCCTTGGTGGCGACTGCCCGGGCTGCGGCAACCATCGTGGCTGTTGCTCCAACACTGGTCGCGAGGTCCCAGGTGTCGTTGTCGGTGCGCGGCATGTGCGTGCTCCTTAGTGGGTCGGGACATTACTTAGTTAGCATAACAAGTAATTAGCCGATATAACAAACTGTGTCCAGGCGGACGGTCTAGGCGCCAGGAGCGTTGACGAACCAAACGTTTTCTTCCCGCAGGTTATGGCTGCGCCAACCGCCGGCTGTGCGGACCAGGTCGTGGTGGTAGTAACCGCCGCAGTAGCTGAGTTCCGCCATACCCGGTAGCTGCATGGGGTTGTAGAACATCGCGCGTACCCGCGCGGCGTCGCCATCGATCTCGCTCTCGACGTTGGTGATGTAGTGCATCGACATCACGATGGCGGCGAATCCCTCGGCCAGCCATTCGGCAACGTGCTCACGAGTCCCGACGACAGCTCCCGCGGATGAGTAGTCGATGTGGGCGTCCTCGGTGAACACGGACCGGTACAAATCCCAGTCCTTGGTGTCGACCGCCCGCGCGTACCTGTTCAGCAATGCGGTGATCTCGAGTTCGTCGCTGAGCCGATGCATGTCCATGCCAGATTCTCCCGAGTAGCTAATTTCCGCTGGTCGCAGCGGCGGCTTGCGCCACGCGCCTCCCGACGGTATCGATCCGTTTGCGGGTCAGGTCCTGCAACGGATGGACGGCAAGAATCATTGCCACCCGACCGTGAGGGTCGAACAGCGGCGCGGCGATGGTGGCCACCGGCTGGGCCCGGCCGGCGGCGCCCTCATCGGACAGGAAGCCGATGGTGGTGAACTCCATCAGCAGCTGATCCGTGATCTCGCGGACGCGGTCGGGCAGTCCGTCGCTGGGCAGTGTTCCCATCATCTGGGCCGCCCGGGTCAGCGCCGGCGTCGTGCAATCGACGTCGAATCCCTGGCGCGGGTGCGTGACAACACTTCGGAAAGGCGATGCGCCAGAGCGTCATTGGACGCCGCGCCGCGCGCCATCCACGCCCGCTGTTCTTCCTCGGTGTCCCAGGCGGCGAACGCGACGCCGAACGGCGGGGCGTAGCGGATCCGCTCGCCGGGCGCACCGCCGGACTGGTGGCCGGAATCTTCGAAGGCGGTGATGACGAGAGAATCGCCGGATCGTTCGACAACCGAAGTGGCATAACCGAATTCGTCGGCAAGTTGCATCGCTGCTGTCCGGGCACGGTGCGCCAATGGCCGCGAGGTCTCAACTCGCGCCGCCACCACGGCCAGCGCCGGTCCCAATGAAAACGTCTTGTCGACAGGATCGCGACTGGCCCACCCTCGATCGCACAGCGTCGTCAGAATGGCGTGGGTGGTGGCCTGGGTCAGCCCGAGTTCGCGCACCACATCGGAAAACCGCAGTCGGTCTGCGCCGGAACCGGCGAGGAGTTCGACGACATCGAGAACCCGTTCGGTCGGGGGCGACGATGGAATGGCTTGACTTCCCTTCCGGACACTTTCTACTCTGAGCCTCAGATTATCGAGATGCTATCTCGAATAATCGAGAAAAACCAAGCACAAGGGAGTGCGCGGATGCGTGCGGTGGTGTTGCGTGACGGTCGGCTCGACGTTCGAGAAATCCCGGATCCGGTGCCCGGTCCCGGGGAGGTGTTGCTGCGAACATTGAGCACCGCGATCTGCGCGTCGGACGTGCATTTCATGGATCACCCGGAGATGGGCGTCGACGACCCGACGGGCCGCTCACTGTATGACGCGGACCGCGACATCGTGCTCGGGCATGAATTCGTCGGCAAGGTCGTCGGCTACGGGCCGGACTGCACCGAACAATATCCAGTCGGTACCCGCGTCACCTCTATTCCCATTCGGGTCGTCAACGGCGGCGCCGACGGCGTGCGGATCATCGGTCAGCACCCGGAGGCGCAGGGCAGCTTCGGCGAGTTGGTGGTTGTCGCAGAGACATTGGCCAAGCCCGTCGACGGCGATGTATCAAGCGATGCTGCGGCGCTGACCGACGCGTTCGCGGTCGGTGAGTTCTATGTGCGCTCCGCGCGGATGGAAGCCGGCGAGATACCGGTCGTCATCGGCGCGGGCGCGATCGGGTTGTCCGCCATCGCCGCGTTGGCCGGCCGCGGTATCGAGCCGATCATCGTGTCGGACTACAAGCCGAACGCCGCGAACTCGCGCTGCGCACGCTTCGGAGCGCACATCGCGGTCGATCCTGCCGAGCGGTCACCCTTCGACGTGTGGCGCGAGTTGCGTGTGGAGCGCGGGCTGTGGGGTCCACTGGTCGTGTTCGAATGTGTCGGGGCCACGGGACTCATCCAGCAGATCGTGAACTCCGTCGACATCGGAACCCGAATCTATTGCGCCGGTGGGTGGTACACCGGTGACTCGTTGAGCATCACCGACGCCACTCGTCAGGGTGTCACCATCCAGTTCGGCGGTGGGCCACACCCGCAGGACTGGTACGGAACCTTGGACGCCATCGCCTCGGGCCGACTCGATCCGCTGCCCAGCGTCGGATCGGTCATCGGCCTCGACGAGGTGCCCGGCGCACTGGATTTAGCGCGAAAGTCCGACGGTCCGCCGCGAATCGTCGTACACCCGAATGGAGAGGTGAAGTGAGCGACCAGGAAGAGATAGTCGACGTTCTGCTGCGCTACGCAACTGGGATAGACCGTAGGGATTGGCCGTTGTTCCGCACCGTGTTCACCGATGACTGCCAGCTGGACTACGGCGAAGTCGGAACATGGAAGGGCGTCGACGAGGTGACCGAGTTCATGCAGCAGGCGCACGCGATGGCCGGCCACACCATGCACCGGCTGACCAATCAGGTGATCACGGTCGACGGGGACACAGCGCAGTCGCGGACCTACGTCGATGCGCTGATCATGGTGGGCGACGGTAACTCCGGCGTGAACGCGGCTGGGTTCTACGACGATGATCTGGTCCGGACCGCCGACGGGTGGCGGGTTGCCCGCCGCCAATTCATTCAGGTGCGGGTGGCCCCGATCGGACAATCCGCGTGACGTTCGCCGAGAAGTACGGACCGTGGGCGCTGGTCGCCGGAGCCTCCGACGGCGTCGGCGCCGCGTTCGCCGAGGGCCTCGCCGAACGCGGAGTCAACGTCGTTCTGGTGGCGCGACGCCAGGCCGTGCTGGACGAGGTGGCCGCAGGGATCGCCGACCGTACCGGCGCGCAAACCCGTACGCTGGCAGTCGATCTCGCTGACGCTTGACGCGACGGCAACCATTGCCACGGCCACTGACGACCTCGACATCGGCTTCCTGGTCTATTGCGCCGGAGCCGACCCCAACTTTGAGCCGTTTCTCGCCAACCCGATCGGCACCGCGGAGGCGATGGTGTACCGCAATTGCGTGGTGCCCATGCAGTTGTGCCATCACTTCGCTCCGGCGATGGTGGACCGCGGCCGGGGTGGCATCGTGATTTTCGGTTCGGGCGCCGGGCTGGCCGGCGGACCGAACATGGTGGCATACGGCGCCACCAAGGCGTTCGACATGGTCTTCGCCGAGGCATTGTGGAGTGAATTGCACGACAAGGGAATTGACGTGCTCGGCCTCATCCTCGGCAAGACGAACACGCCCGGCGCTGCGTCGTCTCGAACACAGTCGCGGACGATCTCGAGTTCCGAAGACGACGACGCCGTCGGATGCCGACAGCGTCGAGCAGGTCATTCCGAGGCGTTCGAAAACCTCAGCAACGGGCCGACTTTGATGGCCGGCGACATGATGCGCAGCGTCGCACCGATGCTGGCATCACTGACCCGCAACGAGGCCGTCGACCTCATGGCTCAAGCCCGAGCCGCGGCCATGGGCGCCGACAGCTAAGGAAGGCCGAAAGTGGATGCCGCCACCGAAATGCGGGAGATCGAGGCGATCAAACAATTGAAGGCCCGCTACTGCCGGTACTTGGATACCAAAGATTGGGCGGCGTGGCGCAATATCTTCACCGGCGACTTCGTCAGCGACACCTCGGAAGCGGGCGGCCAGGTACTGGTCGGGGCAGACGAATTCGTGGCCTACATTCGCAAGACGCTCGGAAAGCCGTCTCAGCCCACCGTTCATCAGGTGCACGCGCCGGAAATTGAACTGGTGTCGGAGACGACTGCCCGGGGCGTGTGGGCTCTCGAGGATGTGGTGCGACTGGCACCGGGGGTGAACCTCAACGGCTACGGCCACTACCACGAGACCTACGAAAAGCTCGACGGGCAGTGGCGGATCAAGACGTCCAAACTCACCCGGCTACGAGAAGACATCTTCAATCCCTTTATTTCGCTGCGTGTTTCGCAGCGTCTCCGCAACGTCGGAGCCAACGTGGCGCAACGCCTCCTACCGCGGTGAGCGTTGACACGGTACTGGTTACTGGTGCCTTCGGGCAGATCGGGAAGCGCTGCATCGAGGTTCTGCTCAATCGGGGACGCACTGTTGTCGCGACGGACCTATCCAACGACACGACGCGGGCTGTCGCCGGGCGATTTTCGGACCGTACGTTTCCGGGCACGTTGGTGACGGTCTACGCAGACCTACTGGACGCACCAGCGATCCGTCAGCTAGTGAACGACCACCAACCCGGGGCGATTGTTCATTTGGCAGCGATGTACTCGCCGCCGTCGTACCGCAATCCGCGACTGGCCCGCAAGATCAATGTCGAAGGCACCAGAAATCTGGTCGATGCCGCGAAAGAGCTTGCTCGTCAACCACTTCTACTCAAGGCATCCAGTGCCGCGGTCTACGGGTCACGAAATCCCTATCGCCGCCCGGAGCGGATCACGCCGAGTACACCGGTCGACCCCATCGATCAGTACGGCGAGGACAAGGTGCTGGCCGAGGGCGTGGTCCGCGACAGCGGCTTACCGTATGCGGTGCTGCGGCTGGCTGGTGTCATCTCGCCAGACGGCGCATCAAATGTGAACGCGGACTACCTGCTGCTGATGAGGTCGATGCCGCGCGACAACCGGATGCACACGGTGGATGCCCGTGACGCCGGCCTCGCCTTCGCTAATGCCGTTGATCGGACAGACGCAGTCAACGGCAAGGTATTGCTGATTGCGGGCAACGAGACGCACGTGCATCTGCATTCCGAAGTTCAAGACGACGTGATGGCTGCCATCGGTGTGGGCCGACTGGGTCCGTCGATCAATCTGCCGGGCGACCCGGACGATGACCGCGGATGGAGCTTTACCGGTTGGTTCGACACCGACGAATCTGAGACGCTGTTGAATTTCCAGCGACACGATTGGTCAGACACGTTGAGGTGGATGGCCGAATCCCAAGGGCTGCAACGCCATCTACTGTGGGCACTCGGCCCAATACTGCGCCCAGCGATGCGCCTGGCGCTGCGGGTGCAACGTGGGTTGGAACATCGTGGGCGCTACGCCGACCCCTGGACCTTGATCGAGAACAGGTACGGCCCCGAGGTGCTCGCCTCCAAACACGCCTGAACGCCAAACATCCCAAGCCCCGAAGGACCTGGGATGTTTGGTTTTTGCTGGTCGGGCCTACAGGCCGAGGAACGCCAGCGGGTCGACCGCGGAGAGCGCAGTTGTCGCCGCGTCGAATGCAGCACCCGGGTCGAGCGCTGTGGCGGCGTCGATGCCGCCGAACAGCGAACTCAGGTCGACGTTGCCCCACGGCGTCACCAATGTGTCGGTGACAGTGTCGGCAGCGCCGGCTACTCCCGGGATCGCGGTGTAGACGTTCTCCAAGCCACCGAGGTTGAGGACGTCGTACACCGAGCCAACTTCTGGCAGAGCGGAGGACGTGCCGGTGACACTTGCGACGGTGAACTCGGTATTGGTGAAGCCCAACAGGTTGGTCACATCCTCATTTCCGACGATGCTTCCGACCTCAGTGGCGCTCGCCCCGGTGCCGTCGTAGATGTTGAAATCCTGCGTTGCCAGCGGAAGCACGAAGGGTTGGCCGCCGATAACAAGAGTCGGCGTGCCGCCACCGAGGTTCAACAATGGGGGTACACCGACGAGTTGGCTCACCGGGGTGAAGCCCTCGGCCCCCGAGGCGAGGATGGGATCGAAGGTCGTACCGCCGATGGTGAATGCGTCCGGAGCGCCTGTGATACCGGCGGTTTCCAGTCCGGTGAACGCGTCGCCCGGTTGCAGCGCCTGAGCGGCGTCGAACAGCGGGTTCAGGTTGACGTTGCCGAACGGCGTCACCAGGGTGTCCGTGACGGTGTCGTTTGCGCCGTCGACGCCCGGAATCGCGGAGTAGACGTTCTCAAACCCGTTGCCGAAGTTGAACGCGTCGTAGACCGAGCCCACGGTCGGCAGTTCCGAGGCCGCTGTGCCGTCAGCCGGTGTCGCGGCGGCGACCACGAGCTGAGTGTTGGTGAAGCCCAACAGGTTCGTCACGTCTACGCCGGTGTTGATGGTGCCGATCTCGGTGGCAGTCGATCCACTGCCGCTGTACACGTCGAAGCTTTGGGTGGCGAGGTCGTTGCCGGCGTTGGAAGGATCACCGAGCGACGAGCCGCCGATCTCCAACAGCGGTGGCGCACTCGCAAGCGGATCGACGGGTGTGAAGCCCTCGGCTCCGGAAGCGAGGGTGGGGTCGAGGGTGAAGCCGCCGATGCTGAACGCGTCGGGGGCGCCGGTGATGCTGCTTACGTCGAGACCGGTGAAAGCGTCGCCAGGCTGCATAGGTGCTGCAGCGTCGAAGCTCCCGAACAGCGAGCCCAGGTTGACGTTGCCGAACGGCGTCACAAAGCGTGTCCGTTGACGGTGTCGCTTCCGCCGGGGGTGGCGCCGGGGATCGCGGTGTACACGTTCTCGTAACCGTTGCCCAGGTTGAACACGTCATAGACCGAACCATCCGTAGGCAGCGCCGTGGTGGCGCCGTCGGCCGGGGTGCCACTGGCGACAGTGAATTCGGCGTTGGTCAACCCGAACAGGCTCGACACTGTCTCGTTGCCCTGGATACTCCCCAGGTCGGCACCGGATGTGGGGTTGTAGACCTCGAAGTCCTGCGTAGCTAACGGCAGGCCGAGCGCCGTGCCGCCGCCCAGCTCCAACAGCGGCGGAGCACTGCTGAGTTGGGCGACCGGGTCGAAGCCCTCGACGCCCGGCGAGGTGAAGGGGTCGAACGTGTAGCCGCCGATGGTGAATGCGTCGGCACCCGTCGCGCTGACGTCGGCGGCGGCGACCGCTACCTGCAGGAATACCGAGGTCGACAGCCCTCCAATGGCTGCCAGACCGGCGAGGTACAAGCGACGACGCATGCTGCTGCTCCTTCTACGTGTGTTCATTACCGCCGAGTAACGTGATGCACATTACTCACGAGTAGGTGACTTTTGAAAGCAAAACCTCAGAAATTCTCAGGCGTCCAGGAGACTGCCAGGAAACCTCCAGCAAACTTTAATTCGCTTATCAATATGGATCCGGGGGTGTGTTCGCAGCTCATCAGTGGATTGAGACCGATCGTCTCGGCGGGCGGCAAGCACCGGCCTGTTTCGATCGCGTCGCTCATGACAGAAGCCGTGAGAGACCGGTGCTGAAGGACGCCCCAGCGTGACGTCACAGTCTCCCGATGCCGACGCGTGTTGGCTGTGGATCGGCCGCCCCGTCCTATACTTCCAAGCGGCGGATAATGGGATTCTCATTATCGGAGAAGGCGTTTTCAACGCGGAGGAGGCGAGTCGGCGTTGCCAGGAGCGTGTGACGGCAAGGTTGCGCTGGTGACCGGCGCCAGCCGGGGATTGGGCAAGGCAATCGCGCGGCGACTGGCCGCCCAGGGCGCGACGGTCGGGCTGACCGCCCGCACCATGGAACCCGATCCCAAGTACCACGGATCACTGCAACAAACACTCGACGAGATCACCGCCGCCGGCGGCGCCGCGATCGCTATTCAGGCTGATCTGTCGAAACCCGAAGACCGGGAGCGACTCTTCGCCGACTTGGTCGAACGAGCCGGTGCGCCAGACATTTTGGTGAACAACGCCGCGGTGACGTTCCTGCGTCCGCTCGACGAGTTCCCGGACCGGCGGGCAAGGCTGATGATCGAGATGCACGTGCTGGCGCCGATGCATCTGACTCAGTTGGCGATTCCGGCGATGCGCGCACGCGGCCGCGGCTGGGTCCTCAACGTCACCTCGGTCGGCGGCGATCTGCCCGACGGACCGCCGTTCTCCGAGTTTGACCGGGCCGCCGGCTTCGGCGTCTACGGGACTGTCAAGGCAGCGCTGAACCGGCTCACCAAAAGCTTTGCGGCTGAACTATATGACGACGGCATCGCGGTGAACGCCGCAGCCCCGTCCAACCCGGTGGCAACCGAGGGTGCGGGCGCGCTCGACCTGGCCAAGACCGACACCGAAGACATCGAGCTCATCACGCAGACCGCGCTGACCTTGGTCACCGCCGATCCGAAATCGATGACCGGGCGGATCGCTCGTACGCAACCGTTTTTGCGTGAGATCGGGTGGTTGAGCTGAGCGATCCGCTGTTAGCCGAGCTCGCAGTGCCGCAGCATGTTCGGTGCTGGCACCGATGCCGGCCAACGCGTCACGGCGCCGGTGCGGATCTTGATTCGGAGTGAAGCGGCGATCACGGCCCTGATGTGCGGCGGTCACGGCGGCGCAGGATGAGCTTGCGGACTTCGCTGACCCACAGCACGGTGCTGGCCAACATCGTGCACACCAGCCACTGGTCCAGCGAGAGTGGCTCGGTGGTGAAGGCCTTGTTGAGGAACGGCAGCTGAACGACGGCCACCTGGAGCAACGCCGACAGCGTGATCGCCGCCCACAACCACCGGTTGGCGAACAAGCCGCGGAACACGGTCTGCGTCTCGGAGCGGGCGTTGAGGGTGTTGAACAGCTGCGTGATCACCAGCACGGTGAAGCCCGCGGTGCGGGCCGTGTCGAGGGACGACGGCAGGGGACCGCCGGGCGCATACAGGTGGATCGCGACGAGGGAGACGGCCGCGACGGCCGCACCGATCACGACGATGTTGTTCCACATCCGCCCGTCGATGACCCGATCCGACGCCGCACGCGGTGGACGGTTCATGACCTCTTCGGTCTGGGGGTCCACGCCCATCGCAAGGGCGGGCGCACCGTCGGTGAGCAGGTTGATCCACAGGATCTGGGTGGCCAGCAGCGGCAGCGCGACGGTGTGCCCGTGCGTCAGGCCGATCGGCCCGGCCAGCACCACGCCGAAAAAGACGGTCAGGACTTCGCCCACGTTGGACGACAACAGGTAGCGCAGGGACTTCTTGATGTTCGAGAAGATGCCCCGGCCCTCACGAATCGCCTGCACGATTGTCGCGAAGTTGTCGTCGGCCAGGATCATGTTCGCCGCCTCCCGGGCGACCTCCGTGCCACTGCGGCCCATGGCGATGCCGATGTCGGCCGATTTCAGTGCGGGAGCGTCGTTGATCCCCTCGCCGGTGACCGCGACGATCTCGTGCTCGGCCTGCAGGGCGTCGATGATGCGCAGCTTGTCTGACGGGTCGACCTGGGTGTACTGGGAGTGCCAGCGCACCGTTTCCCTGAGCGCCTCGTCGTCCAACGCGGCAAGGTCGGCGCCGGACACCGCCGCCTCGCTGTCTTCGATACCGAGCTGCCGGGCGATCCGGGCCGCCGCGCGCGGATGGTCGCCCGTGATCATCACCACCCTGACGCCGGCGCGGTGCGCGCTGGCGATGGCCGCGGCCGCCTCCGGGCGGGGCGGGTCCGTGATGCCGACCATGCCCGCGTAGGCCAGACCTTGGTGGGCCGCGGCCATCGACCGGTACGCCACGGCCACCGGGTGAAGCGCGTCGCCCGCGAGTCGCTCGGCGTCGCCGCGGATAGTCGACCTCGTCGGGCCGTCGAGCGGTTCCAGCCGATCACCGATCCTCAGGTACGCGCAGCGGTCGAGCACCGCGTCGGGGTCACCCTTGGTGACCGAACCCGTGCTCGAGCGGGAAATGTGGGAAAGGGTTCCCGTCTTCGCGCGCGCCACCAGGAAGGCCGCCTCGATGGGATCACCCTCGATGGTCCAATGCCCGTCCGTGATCTCAAGCGTCGCGTCAGCGCCGCCCCCGTCGAGCACCAACGCGGCCTGGTGCCACAGGTCGCTGCCCTCCTCGAGCGCAGCCCCGTCGTGCTCCAGCCGGCCCTCGGGCCGGTACCCGGCGCCCGTGACGATGACCTCGCCCACCGGAGTGACGACCCGTTCGATCGTCAACTCGCCAGATGTGAGGGTGCCGGTCTTGCCGGAGCAGACCACCGAGGCCGAACCCAGCGTCTCCGCGGAGGACAGCTCCTTCACGATCGCGCTTTGAGCGGCCATCCGCCGCATCCCCAGGGCGAGCACCATCGACATGATGGCCGGCAGCCCCTCCGGCACGGCGGCGACGGCCAGCGAAACGCCGAGCAGGACGGCCGTGATCACATCGTCGGCGCTGTGGATGCCGAAGGCGAGGAATACGGTCGCGATCACCAGGACGGCGATCGCCAGCACGGCGATCCCCAGCAGCCGGCTGGCTCGGGCGACCTCGCGCTGCAGCGGTGTCTCGGTGTTGTCGACGCTGCGCACCAAGCCCGCGATTAGACCCGTCTCGGTAGCCATCGCGGTGGCGGTCACCACCGCCCGCGCGGAACCTTTGGTGACCGCGGTGCCCTTGAACACCATGTTGACCTTGTCGCCGATTGCCGCCGAATCCACCACGGCGCCGGCGTCCTTCGTGACGGGTTCGCTCTGGCCGGTCAGCGCGGCCTCCAACACCTGCAGCCCGGCGGTCGACAGCAGCCTGGCGTCGGCGGCCACGGCGTCACCTTCGGTCAGCAGCAGCACATCGCCGGGCACCAGCTCGCTCGCCGCAACCTTGCGTTGCTTCCCGTCGCGGACGATGGTTGCCGTGGCGGCGGTCAGCCGCGACAGAGCATCGACCGCGTGCTCGGCGCGCGCTTCCTGGACGTAACCGAGCGCCGCGTTGAGGATGAGGATGACGCCGATCACGACGGCGTCGACGGGCCAGCCGGTGGCCCCCTCGACGGCCCAAACCGCGAGCGAGGCGATCAGGGCGGCCAATAGTAGGTAGATCAGCGGGCTGCGGAACTGCGCGGCGAGCTTTTTCCACGTTGGCACCGGCGGGACGCTCGCGACGGTGTTGGGACCCACCGCGGCGAGCCGCCGCGCGACCTCCTGAGCCGTCAAACCCCGTTCAGCGTCGGTCTCGAGACGTTCGACGACGGTCCGCGAATCGAGGCGGGCGGGATCGGGGTCGGTCAGCAGGCTCGCCACCGAAACGCTTCCGCCGGCTAGGGTGCGGGAGCGGCGGTCGTGGCGCGGGATTCCGTCATGCGGTTGCGAACGATGTGTTCGACGAGGATCGGAACGAAGCCCTGAACCGGTGCGTCGACGAATTGTTGAGCGGCCTCCTCACACCAACGTGCGATTTCAGCGGTTCGCTGAGGGTCATCGCGGCCCTCGTGGCGGGCCAGTTTGGCCGCGACCTCGGTGACCGACTTCGCCACCGCGCGAACGCCGGCCGGGGCGTCGCCCTCGTCGGCAGCTCCCCGGGCCTCGTCCAGCGCTTGCCGGGCGGCCTGTTCGCCGGCGTCCGGCCGGATGACGTGCAGCGTGAGGTGGCGGCCGTCCGCGCCGATCAGGATGACGCTGGCCGGCTCGTCACTGGTGAATTCCAGCAATTCGACGGTGTGGCCGGCGATCTCGACCAGTGACGGCGTCTCGTCCCAGCCATTGCGGCGGTAGCCGATCATCACGACCCGCCCCAGCCCCTCGGACACCGACGCCACCAGGTCCGGCAGCTCCTCGACCAAGTGCCTTGACCGCGGCCACCAGGCCCCGTCGGTACTTTCCGCCGCACACCGAAAGGGCTTGAGTTGCAACCGACTTCCACGTTCCATCTGCATCACCTGTTTCGCTAACTCTGGGGATCGTTGCGCGCAGCGCCGGGCATCCTGCGTCCAACGGTAAGGGCTTGCTGACCAACGCGCGACGCGAGCGGCCAATCCTCGATCCGTCGCTGCGCGATCTCGGACATACGGAAGAGCAGGCCGGGAGCTACCACCGACACCAGACTCGCCACTGCAGCCGCCGTCAAACCCTGACCCCAGGCGAACGGGTCCACCGGGGTGCAGCCGAACAGCTGGCTGAGCCCCGGGGTGCTGATTACTATCCCGAGGGCGCCGAGGGAGCTGACCGTCGTCAACACCACCAGCGGAGCCTGCGAGTCGAGCAATGTCTGGGCGAGTTGCGCGCTGACCAACGCAATCAGTGCCACCGTCCCCGCGCGGCGGGGTGTGCCCGTCACGCTGCCCATGGTCCAGCCCAGGGTGGCGCCGATCGTGGTGGATGCACCTCGAATACCGATCGCCCGCCACATCGCCGCCTCGTCGCGGTTGACCTCAGCGGTGCCCTTCTGCGGGCTGACGGCCAACGCGGCGGCGGGCAGTGCGTCGGTCAACATGTTGACCAGCAGCATTTGGCGGGCGTTGAGCACCGAGCGCCCGGTCAGGACGGTGGTGAGCAGGGCAAAGCACACCTCGCCGAGGTTGCCGCCCAGCAGCATCGACACCGCCGACTGCACGCGCCGCCACAACTGCTCGCCCTCGTCGAGGGCGTCCAGCAGCGCCTCGATCCGCTCATCGAGCAGCACCACGTCGGCCGCGGTGCGTGCCGCGTCGCTGCCGCGCGCAGCCACCCCGATGCCGACGCTGGCGGCCCGGATCGCGGCGGCGTCGTTGACGCCGTCACCGACCATCGCTGTGACCAGCCCGGCCCGCTCCAGGGTCTGGACGACATCGATCTTGTGTTCCGGCGTCATCCGTGCGAAGACCAGCCGCGACTTCGCCGCCTCGGCCCGCTGGCCGGTCGACAGCGCTTCCCAGTCGCTGCCGGTGATCACCTGCTCGGCGGTGACCTCGATGCCCAGCTCCCGGGCGATCGCGGCTGCAGTCGTGGGATGGTCACCGGTGATCAACCGGACCCCGATATCACGGTCGGCGAGTGCTTGCAGCAGGGCACGGGCCGTGGGTCGGGGGGCGTCGGCCAACCCGAGCAGACCGATCGGTGTCAATTGGGACGTGCAGAGAGCCTCCAGCCGATCGGGGTCGGCCGCGGCGGCAGCGGCTTGATCCGGGGTGAGCTGGCGCTCGGCCACCGCCAGTACCCGCAACCCGCTGGCCGCCATCTCGTCGATCTGCTGCGTCAACGGTTCGTCATCGTGGAGCAGGGCCGACGCGAGCACCTCGGGTGAACCCTTGATGGTCAGCCGGGTGCCGACGAGCGTGGCCGCGAACGGGCGACCGGACTGAAACGGCAGGAACGCATCGCGGTTCGGCATTTCTTGCGGCGCCGAGCCGTCGCCGCGAGTACCGACATCGCCGGCGGCCCGGTGGATCGCATCATCGGTGGCGTGGTCGACCCGGTGGGTGTGCCTGGCGTAGCTGGTGCTCAGCGCCGCGTCCAGCACTTCTCCGTCGGTGAAGCCCGCGATTGGGCGCACGGTTTTCACCTTGAGCCGGTTTTCGCTCAGCGTGCCGGTCTTGTCGAAGCAGACCACGTTCAACCGGGCCAGCGCCTCGACCGAGTTGGGGTTGCGGATCAACACCGATTCGCCGGTGAGCCGGCGCGCGGCGGCCAGCTGGGCCAGCGTCGCAACGAGCGGCAAGCCTTCCGGAATGGCGGCGACGATCAGCGTGACCGCACTCGATACCGCCTCGCGCAACGGGGTGCCCCGGGCCACGCTGAGCAACCCGACCACGCCGCCGCTGGCCACACTGAAGGGCAACGCGCGACCGGTGATATGCCGCAGCTGTCGCTGCAGGCCGATCTCCTGCAGCTTCCTCGGGGCCATTGCCAACGCCCGACGCATCTCGGTGCGCGAACCGACCGCGGTCACCACGGCCACGGTCGTGCCCGCGACCACCGTGGTGCCGGCGTAGAGCATGCACGTGCGCTCGGCCAGCGGGGCGCCCGGCGTCGGCTCGGTCTGCTTGGACACCGGCAACGACTCGCCGGTCAGCGTGGATTCGTCGACTTCGACATTGAGCGCGTGCAGCAGCCGGACGTCCGCAGGAACGACCTCGTCGGTATGGACTTCGATGATGTCGCCTGGACGAAGCCGCTTGGTCGGCACCTTCTCGCGTCGCTGCGCGTCCAGCGGGCCGACGCGACGTCGCGCGGGCGGGTCCTGCACGGCCAGTAGACGATTCAAAATGCTTTCGGCGTGCAACTGCTGCTCGGCCGACAGGGCGGCGTTGACCAGCAGGACGCTGCCGACCAGGAGCGCATCCAGCGGCGAGCCCAGCAGCGCGCTGGCCAACGCGCCGGTCGCCAGCAGCGGGGTGATCGGGTCTGCCAAGTCGCCGCGCATCTCGTCCGCGAAATCGCGGATGCCTCTCCAAGACGCCACAGTGGCGCCGTGCAGCGCGCGAACCGGTGGCAGCTTCTCCCACCAGGTGGATACGTCCTCGTGATGTTCATCAGGAGGGCGCGGCAGCAGCCGCTGCACCTCCGCAACCGGCAGGCCGTGCCAGTCGTGGCCGGTTTCGGGCTCCGGCAGCGGCTCCCGGAGGACCTTTGTGGCCGCCCGGTACCCGAACCACAGGCTGGCAACCATGCCGACATTGACCGATGCGGAACTGCGCCCGGGCACACCGGGAATCAGCATCAGTGCGCCTATCGCAGAGGCCGAGGCCGACAACCGGACGGCGCCGTCGGTGGCGGCGCGCGCGGCGGGCAGCGCGTGCAACACACGCCAGGCGCCGGTCAGGTCCTTCGCGATCACATCGGCGCCCCACAGTGGGGGATGCCCGTCCCGCAGCAGCCCGATCGTGACGTCGGACCGGTGTGTGGCCCGCATCTCGGACGTGGTCAACAACGCCACGGTGGCACCGTCGGCCTTCAGCTCCGCGACGGCCGCCGCAACCGCGTGGTCGATCGACCCGTTCGCAGGATACAGTTGGTCGAATCCTTGTGCGAGGGAACGCAATCCGTCGTCATCGAGGGAACAGACCCGCGGCTGCG
Organism: uncultured Actinomycetota bacterium; assembly: GCA_963741555.1. GTDB lineage: Bacteria > Actinomycetota > Actinomycetes > Mycobacteriales > Mycobacteriaceae > Mycobacterium. The sequence continues at coordinate 129,792 of CAVUIH010000003.1, forward strand.
ACTGTCGCGCTTCGGTAAGCACCGCCGCGGCGAATGGATCGCGAACCGGGCTGATCAGCGCCTCGCCCGAGTTGCCGGCTTCAGGGATATCGGCCAGCTGGTGCCATCCGGGCTTCAGGCCGTCGCTGTCGAGCGCGGCCCGAACCGCTTCCCAGGCCTGCGCGCGTGCCGAATTCTCGACCCCCAGAACGCGGCTCACGATCAATTCCTCGGTGTGCAGCGCTCGCGGGTCGATCATGATGGCGTCGATCCGGTCGAGTGTCCGCAACACTCGGGGACGCAGCACCAGTGCGTCGTGACGGGTGGTCAGGCCGCGGCTCATCGCACAGCCGAAGGCCTCGCGCACGGTGCGCAACGGCTTCGGTACGGCGGCCAGCGAGGCGGCGCCGGCGGTGTCGGGGTTGCGCGACAGCAGACCGACGACGGCGGCGGCGCCCACGCCGGCCAAGCCGATCCGGTTGGCGTAGCGTTCCGCGGGTCCGTCGGGCGGATTCTGGATGCTTCTGGGTGTCGACGCCGCGTCGTCGGGCACCGGCCGGCTAGCCAGCATCTCTTCATGCCGAGACCACGTGAGCCGACCGTTCCACGCCTCGGCCGCCAGCATCGTCCGGGTGGCGGCCTCCGCGACCGCGGCCGTGGGGGACAAGGTCAACGCGGCCGTCACCGCGTTGGCGAAACCGAACAAGACATCGGTGCCTTCCGGCCCCAGGCGTCGCTCCAGCTCGTGGCGCACCCGCGGGAGGTGGTCGGCCAGCGTCGGCGGCACGGCCACCAAGTCGGGCAGCCGGGGCAGCCGCAGCAGGCTGCCGGTCAGCGAAAGACCAAGCCCCACAGTCGCGGCCGCGGCTGCCATCGTCTGTCCGATCAGAAGCGCATCGTCGCCGGGCAGGCTAGCCGGGTGCGCTCGCGCGGCCCGCGCTCGGTTTCGCTGTTCGGCGCCGGCGACGATCCGGCCGAGCTCGGCGGCCGAGGGCCCGCCCGCGTCGACCGTCACCACCAGTCGCGCGACGGTGCGGTTCAGGAAGGCCTCGCGCACGCCGGGCGCTGCGCGGACGGCGGCCAGTACGTCGGTGGCGATCGCTGAGGCGTGCTCACCACCGAGGCCCCGCACCTCGATCCAGCGCCGCGGGCCGTTGCTGCTGCTACGCCGCGCCGGTGGGCCACCCATCGCCTCGATCGCCATGCCGGCCGCCGCGCGGGTGAGCGCCGGAACGTCCGGCGCGGCACGAGTTATCGGCCGGCCCAGACCGGTCGCGACGCCGCCGCCCAGTAGGGCCGCGCTTCCAGCGGTGGCCGCGAGGACCGCGCGCAATGGCGCTGCCAGCAAACGGGTCAGCGACATGTGTGAAGGCTAGCCGGAGGTGGCCTCGATGGGAGGTGCCGATTGACACCTTTCGGATGGCTTTTGTCACTTGTGAAACCCGCTGCATCACGTGAGGCTGTCACCCATGCGAACCGCATATCACGAGCAGCTGGACCATTTGGCCGCGCAACTGGGAGAGATGTGCGGACTGGCCGGGATCGCAATGAAGCGTGCGACCCACGCTTTGCTAGAGGCTGACATTGCCGCCGCGCAGGACGTGATCCGCGACCACCAGCAGATCGTGGCGATGCGAGCCCAAGCCGAAAAACAGGCGTTCGCGCTCTTGGCCTTACAGCAACCGGTAGCCGGCGAGCTGCGGGCGGTCTTCGCTGCCATACAGATCATCGCCGACGTGGAGCGAATGGGCGCGTTGGCTGTACATGTGGCCAAGATCGCCGAGCGGGAACACCCGAAGCAGGTACTCCCCGACGAAGTCCGCCAGTGCTTTGCAGACATGGGCAAGGTGGCGATTGCATTGGGCGACAGCGCAAAACGGGTGCTGGTGTCCGGCGACCCGGGCGCAGCCGCACAACTTCACGAACAAGACGACGCGATGGACGAGCTGCACAGGGGCTTGTTCAGCGTGCTCCTAGACGACGACTGGCAGTACAACGCCTCAGTGGGTGTGGAAACGGCATTGCTGGGCCGCTTTTACGAGCGTTTCGCCGACCACGCCGTGGAAGTCGGCCGACGTGTCATCTTCGCGGTGACCGGCGATCTACCCGCCGAGGACCAGATATCGACCTACTGATTGACGGCAGTCGAACAACTCGTTTCGTGGGATCAACGTAGGAGCGCTCGTAAAAGCGGCCCTGCAATGCCGCTGACACCTCAGCTGAGCAATGCGCCGGAATCCCCGGCGTTGACCGCGCCCAGAGTTGCGGCGGCAGCTGTCCAAGAGGTGATGGATTTGCTGGCCACCTCGATCGACGGCCTCTCCAGTACCGAGGCGATTGCGCGTGTATCACGTTACGGCCGGAATGCGGTTCTTCGCGAAATCGGTTGACTACACGAGTGATCGGTCGGCTGGCTAGTTGCGCGGGATTCCCGCCAGCTTGTCGGCGAACTTGGCCTCCGCCGCCTGGCGCAGCCGCAGCAGATGCTCGGACGGAAACACGTCCGGCGAGGGCTTGCAATCTTTGAGCAGCTGTCGCGCCAACGTGACCTTGTGTACCTCGGTCGGCCCGTCGGCCAGACCCAGCACGAACGACTCGGTCAGGTACTGCACGAACGGCATCTCGTGCGACGTACCCAGCGAACCGTGCAGTTGTAGTGCCCGCGCCGACACGTCGTGCAGCACCTTCTGCATCATCGCCTTGACCGCCGAGATGTCGGCACGGACAGCCTTGTAGTCGTTGTACTTGTCGATCTTCCAAGCGGTTTGGAGGGTCAACAACCGGAACGCTTCGATCTCCATCCACGAGTCGGCGATCATCTCCTGCACCATCTGCTTGTTCGCGAGCAACTCACCCTGCGTGTAGCGCGACACGGCGCGTTCGGTGAGCATGTCGAAGATCCGCCGCACCAACCCGACCGTGCGCATGGCGTGATGGATACGGCCGCCACCGAGTCGCGTCTGCGCCACCGCGAACGCGCCACCACGCGGGCCGAGCATGTGGTCGTCGGGCACACGAACGTTCTCGTAGCGGACGTAGCCCTCCCGGCCGCCGCCGAGCGGCTGGTAGCCAAGCCCGACGTCGCGCAGCACGTTGATACCGGGAGTGTCGCCGGGTACGACGAACATCGAATACCGCTGATAGGGAGGCGCTTCGGGATCGGTCATCGCCATCACGATGATGAAGGACGCCATCGACGCGAACGACGAGTACCACTTCTCACCGTTGATCACCCAATGGTCACCATCCTGCGCGGCGGTCGTGGTGAACACCTTCGGGTCGGCGCCGCCTTGCGGCTCGGTCATCGAGAAACAGGAAATGATCCGGTTGTCCAGCAACGGCTCCAGGTAACGCGTCTTGAGTTCGGGGGTGCCGTAGTGGGCCAGGATTTCGCTGTTGCCGGAATCCGGTGCCTGGGAGCCGAACACGATCGGTGCACATTCGGATCGGCCGAGAATCTCGTTGAGCAGAGCCAATTTCACCTGGCCGTAGCCGGGCCCGCCCAGATGCGGACCCAGGTGCGTCGCCCACAACCCGCGTTCCTTGACGATCTGCTGCAGCGGAGGAATGAGCGCTTGGCGGACGGGGTCGTTGAGGTCGTGGGACTCCTTGACGATCAGGTCGATTGGTTCGCACTCCGAACGCACGAACTCGTCAACCCAGGCGAGTTGTTCGGCCCATTGCGGGTCGGTCGAAAAGTCCCACGACACCGGTCGTCCTTTCGCTACTGCTGTGTTGATGACCACTGTTGTCTGCGTGCTGCGGCTTCCTCGGTGGCGTGGCTGAGCACCTGGTTGCGGTTCTCAAGCTCCAGGGCTGACTCCAGCCCGGACGCATCGGCGTTGACTTGCAGAGCCCGCTTGGTCAGTTGCACACCGAGCGGCGTGAGATCGGCTACCCGAGCGGCTATTTCAAGAGCGCGGTCGAGAAGCTCGCTTTGCGCGACCAGCTCGCTCACCAGCCCGCGGCGATCGGCCTCCTCGGCCGAGACCGTTCGGCCGGTCAGCATCCAGTCCGCGGCCACGCTGGTCCCGACGATGCGCGGCAGGAAGTAGCTCATCCCCATCTCCGCGCCGGACAGGCCGAGCAGGATCGCTGCATTGCCGAATGTCGCTGCGGTTGAACAAATTCTGATATCGGCAGCCAGACACAAGGCCAGACCCGCGCCGACGCAGGGGCCGTTCACCGCGGCGATCACCGGCTGCGGAATGTCGCGGATCGCCTGCGGCAGTGCGGCCATCCTTTCCTGGAATCGGAGGCGTGCGATCGCCGGCGCAGCCGCCTCCGGCATTCGCGGGCCGAAGTCGCGCATGTCGATGCCCGAGCAGAATCCGCGTCCCGCACCGGTCAACACAACGGCATTGACCGAGTCGTCCGCGCCCAGGGAAGCGAGTGTCGAGTTGAGCTCGCTGACCATGGCGTCGTCGATCGCGTTGAGCCGTTTCGGTCGGTTCAGTTCCAGCACGGCCACACCCGCGCGCGGCCGTTGCACGCTCAACGTCTTGGTCACCGGCAGCTGAGCCCCCTTCATCGCGAGCCCTGAGACACACATTCGCAGATGAGGAGAATGCTATTCTTCGCCCGCGCAGCCATGCAACGGGGTGGGGGTTGGCCGGCCCAAGGTCGCACGAGACAGAGGTCCAGGTTGTGACTATCGCGAATTCACGACCTTGGTTTCTGGCTCGCGTAAATTACTGCAGATCTGCATCGGAGGAGACGTGACAAATCTGGAGACAATCGACGGCGTCACCATCGTCCGATTCGACAATGCACCGGTCAATGCGCTCGACCTGGACCTGCTGGAAGTCATCATCGCGTCGATGAGCAGCGCGGAGGGCCCGGTCGTCCTGACCGGGGCCGGCCGCAGTTTCTCCGCCGGTGTCGACCTGCGCGCCCTCGCCGACGGCGGCACCGACTACGCCGGCCGCTTCGTCGTGGCGTTGTCCGAGGCCTTTCTGGCGATCTACGACCACCCGGCGCCGGTCGTCGCGGCGATCAACGGGCACGCGATCGCAGGCGGATGCGTATTGGCCATGTGCGCCGACGTGCGATTGATGTCCGGCGGGACGATCGGCCTCACCGAGCTCGCCGTCGGTGTTCCGTTTCCGGTTGCCGCTCTAGAGATTTGCCGCGACGCGATGGGGATCACCGCGAGTCGCGCGGCCCTGCAGGCAAAGACGATCGATGCGGATACCGCATTGGCCCGCGGGTGGCTCGACGCGGTGGTTCCGGGCGACGAGGTGGTCGCCCGGGCTTTGACGATCGCGCGGGAACTGGGTCAATACTCGCCGGCCGCCTACGCGGCCACCAAGAAGCAGCTGCACCGACCGGTGCGCGCGGCGATCGATGCCGGCGCCGCGGCGGACGCCGACGTGCGGGCCAGCTGGATATCGGACGAAACCCGTGGCCGCATCAACGCATTCCTCGAGTCCCTAGCTCGCGGCCGCTGAGGTCAGCCCACCATGAGCTTCTGGATCGCCCACGCCGACCGGACATTGAGCGAGGAGATCCCGGCGCCGCCCGATCAGGTCCGTGACTTTTACGTCGACCTCGACAACATCAAAGTTGTTCACCCGCTGGTTGTTTCGGTGCAGACCATCTCGCGCAGCGAGCGTGCCGATGGTTATCAGCAGACCTATCGAGTTCGTGATCGCATTCCGTTGGGGGCGTTGTCGATTGGGATCAGCTATTGGGCACGACTCGAGGTGCCGGTGCACGGTGACGTGATCACCGAAGCCCGTCAGTTCCCGCGGGTGCGGCTGAGCGGCATCGTCGCGTTCGAGCCGATCGACTCGGGCACCCGCCTGACCGAGCGGCTCCAGATTGCGGCCCCCCGCCTGCTCGCACCGATGACCCAGCGTGAAGCGGTCAACGCACACATCGCGATGCTGGCCGGTATCCGGAGTCATTTCGAAACCCGATAGGGCTCAGGCAAGTTGTTGCCGCAGATCCTTTTTCAGCACCTTGCCGTAGCTGTTCTTCGGCAACTCGTCCACAGTCAGATACCGCTTCGGGCGTTTGAAGCGGGCGATCCGCTGTAGCAGATGCGCGTCGAGATCGGCCGGATCAGCCGCACCGACGATGAAGGCGACGACGATCTCGCCCCACTCGACGTCGGGCGCTCCCACCACGCACGCTTCCGACACTGCCGGGTGTTCGAGCAGCGCCTCCTCCACCTCGCGCGGATAGATGTTGGAGCCGCCGCTGATCACGACGTCCTTCGAGCGGTCGTGCAGCGTCAAGTATCCCCGCTCGTCGAACGAGCCGACGTCCCCGGTCCGCAGCCAGCCGCCGCGTAACGTCTCGTCGGTGGCCGCGGGGTTGCGCCAATATCCGGTCATGACAACGTCACCGCGACAGACGATCTCGCCGATCTCGCCGGTCGCCGCAGGTGTGTCGTCGTGGCGCAGCACGGCGACTTCCACGCCCGACCGCGCACGCCCGACCGACCCGAGGATCACGTCGTCGGCGCCGTCGTAATCCGCGCGGCGTAAACCGGTGATCGTCATCGGTGACTCGCCCTGGCCGTAGATCTGGGTGAACACCGGACCGAACGCGGCGAGCGCGTTCTTGATGCTGTCCACATACATCGGTCCGCCGCCGTAGACGATGGTCCGCAGCCGGCTTGGACACCCGCGGCCCGTTTCGATGACCCGTTGCACCATCGTCGGCGCGAGAAAGGCGCTGCAACCGGTGTGCTGCTCGCAGAGGTCGAGGAATTCGGCCGGATCGAACCCGCCGCGTTCGGGGATCACCTGTCGGGCGCCGCGCAAGACATAGGCGGGGATGTAGAGGCCCGAGCCGTGCGACATCGGCGCGGCGTGTATCAGGCTGCATTCCTCGTCCGGGTCGTCCATGTCGGCGAGGTGAGCGACCGTCATCGCCACCAGGTTGCGATGCGTCAGCATGGCGCCCTTCGACCTGCCGGTTGTGCCGCTGGTGTAGAACAGCCAGGCCAGCGTCGACGGGTCGGTGGTCGGCGGTGCGACCGGAGCGCAGGTTAATGAGCGTGAGTAATGCCCTCCCTCAACGTTTTCCACCGGATAGCCGCTGTCCAGCTGGTCGGCAATCGCCTGCGATGCGAAGACGTGCGAGACTTCCGCGTCATCGAGGATCTGCGTCATCTCGCGCGGATGCAGCTTGCAGTTGATCGGCACCGCAACGCATTCCGCGGCCCAGATCCCGAACAGTAGCTCGACGATCTCCGGTCGGTTTTCGCTGGCGATCGCGATGCGTGCGCCGGCCGGGTACCGCTGGCGGAGCGAGCCCGCCAGTCGCAGCGCGCGGTCCCGCAGTTCCGGCCAGGTGCTGCAGCGATGCCGGCCGTGATACACCGCGCCGCGATCGGGAAAGTGCCGCGCGGCCTGGTCGAGCAGCGCGAACAGATTCATGTCGCCGTCCACTCCGACGTCAACGCGAACTTCGACAGATATTTCGTCGAGCTCCAGCCGCCGTCGACCACGATGGTCTGCCCATTGATGAAACTGCCACCGGGAGAACACAAGAACGCGACGGTGCTCGCCACATCGTCGACCGTGCCTAGGCGTTGATGCGGAGTCATCTCGATCTGCATCCGGCGAAATCGCGGATCCTGTAGACGTTCTTCGGTCATCGGTGTCTGGATCACGCCTGGCGCGACGGCGTTACAGCGGATCCCGTGCGCGCCGTATTGGCAGGCGATATGGGTGGTCAGCGCCGTCAATCCACCCTTGGCGGCTGAATACGGGCCGCCGCGCAGACCGCCCACCACGGCGAAGGTCGACGTTATGTTGATGATCGCCGAGCCCGCCTGCATGTGTGGCAGGACATCTCGCGCCAGCCGGAACGGTGCGCGCAGCATCACGTTGAGGAAGTAGTCCAGGGTTTCGTCGTCGGTGTCGTGCAGCGGGGTTGGATTGCCCACTCCGGCATTGTTGATCAGGAAGTCGACGCGACCCCACCGTTCGACCGCGGCCGACACGATCCGGGCGGGCCCGTCGTCGTCGGTGACGTCAACGGCGATCGTCGCGACACGGGCGGGATCACCGATGGCTGCAGCCAACTCGTTCAGTCGCTCCTCATTGCGGCCGGTGGCCAGCACCGCCATGCCTGCTTCGGCGAGCTTGGTCGCGCATCCGAATCCGATACCGCCGCTTGCGCCGGTCACGATCGCTACCTGCATGTCATCCTTCCGTCTTGGTCAGGGCCGATTGGATCTGGTGCTTGAGCACCTTGCCGGCGTCGTTTCTGGGAAGCGCCTCCCAAATGACAACCTGTTCGGGCGCTTTGAAGATGGCGACGCCCTGGGCTTGCAGGAAGCCTCGCAGGCTCGCGACGTCGGGTTGCGACTGGCCGGTGGGCACCACGACGGCGCAGGCCCGTTCCCCGGTGCGGGCATCGGGCAGGCCGACGATCGCGATCTCCGCGACTCCGGGGTGGCCGATGAGGATGTCTTCGATCTCCTTGGGCGCGATGTTCTCGCCGTTGCGGATGATCACATCTTTGGCCCTTCCGGTGACGACGAGATAGTCGTCGTCGATCCAGCGGGCCAGATCGCCGGTCCGGAAGTATCCCTCAGCGTCGAACGACCCGTCTTCGTCTTCGGGGTGCAGGTAGCCGACCAGCATTTGCGGCCCGCGGGTGTGAATTTCGCCGGCGCCGCCCCGCAGCGCGATCTGCGCAAAGCCGGCCCGCCCATCGGTGTCGGCGGCGTGCTCGGGATCGAGCGGAGCGCCGACCGTCGTCACCGGGACCTCGGTCGAGCCGTAAACCCGCGTCGCCGTGGCGCGCTCGAAATAGTCTGCGGCGCGGCGGATCAGCGACGGGGAGACCGATGCACCACCGCAGACGAAGAGTTTGAGTTCCGGGAGCCGGGTGCCGGCGCGTTCGGCCGCGTCGAGCAGCTGCTCGAGAAACGTTGTCGCTCCGGCGATATGCGTGCAGCGGTGGACCTTGATGAGTTCGACGGCCTCGTCGGCGTTCCAGCGGTCCATCAGCACGGCTGAGCTGCCAAGCAGCAGCGGGCATTCGAACGCGTAGATGGAGCCGCCGATGTGTGCGATGGGCGAAGGGACCAGGAAGCGGTCGCCAGGGTGCACCTGCCAATGGTCGCGGAGCTGACAGATCAGCGCGTGCAACGAGTTATGGCTGTGCAGAACTCCTTTCGGGCGGCCGGTCGTTCCCGAGGTGTACAGGATCATCCGAATCGCATCCGGATCGAGGGTCGGCAGCTCGGCCGGCGGATGGTCGCTGAGTAGCGATTCGAAGGGCGTCTGGCCGTGTGCTTCGTCGCCACGAACAACGACGACCTCGGGCGGTGAGTCCAGTTCGGCGACGACCCGGGTCAGCATCGCCGCATAGTCGTGACGCCCGAAAAGCGACGGTATGAACACCATCCGGGTGTCCGCGTCGCGAAGGATGAAGAGCAGCTCACGATCGCGCAACGAGGGCAGGATGGGGTTCACCACCATGCCGGCCATCGTCGCCGCCAGGTAAACGATGACCGCCTCATGCCAGTTGGGCAGCATGAATGACACCACGCTGCCGGTCGGCATTCGGCTCAGCATCGTCTGTGCCAGCGCCGTCGCCTGGGCGTGCAGATGTTGGCAGTCGACGTGCTGGTCGCCATCGATCAGCACAGTCCGGTGCGGGGTGTCGCGCGCGGCCTCGGCCAGCGAATCCGCCAGCGTGCCGCGCACCCACCAGCCACGCGCATAGGCTTCGGTGGCCCGCTCGTCGTCCCAGCGGACCCTTCGTCCACCGATCTCTTTGGTTTTCGACATCGCTTATCGCATAGAAGATTAGCCGCGGACCCGCCGCATCGTCATGGAGTGACGGAATCGAGACGCGGGATGCGTGTTGATCGTCACCTGGGCCACTTCGCAGTCCGAGGTGCTGTAGGTGCGGTGCACTTCGAGCGCGGGGCTACCGGCGTCGACGCTGAGCTGCTGGGCCAGTTCTGGTGAGATGAGCACCGCTGCGATCTCCTGGCGCACTCCGACGATGCTCAACCCGAAGAGATCTTCGATCAGCGGGAAGATCGGACCGGTGTGGCGGGGCAGTAAGCGGCCGACCGCCGCGAACGCCCGGTTGATGTAGTACTCGGTCCGGCAGACCGGAAACTCCGCGCCTTCGATCCGGCGAAAGCCTTTGACCACCAACCATTCTTCCCCGCTGCCCAGGCCGGTCCGGGTTGCCGACTCGTTGGTGATGCGGACCATCCCGGTGGATTCGATCGCGAACTGCGCGCCGGTCGCGAAGGCCAGCAAGTCGTTGATCGACACCACGTCCTGGACGTAGGAGTCCGAGGAGGGCCGGGGAACCACCATCGTGCCGGCCCGCGGCCGTGAGGCGACGAGGTTGTCGTCGCGTAGCCGCCGCAGCGCCTCCCGGACGGTGTAGCGGCTGACCGAGAAACGTTCACACAGTTGATGTTCGGTGGGCAGCTGTGATCCGACCGGGTACACCCCTTCGACGATCTCCTTCCGCAGCGCCCGCGCGACCTGCAGGTAACGGTGATCGGCGGTCTGAGTGTCAGCCATGACGGCTGTCCCGTCGAAAGGCGAGCACGCTGCCGTCCGCGTCGGCCGACACGTACAGGGTGCCGTCCGGCCCGGCGGCGATACCGGCGAACGGACCCTGCGGCCCGGAGAACGGCGGCATGCCCTTCAGCGGTTTGGGGGTGACGCCGGGCGCAGCGCCGACCGGCAGCCCGGTGGCAATGGTGTGGCTGCTGCCGTCCTCCAGGTCGACGGCGACCAACGCCTTGGCGTCCGCGTCGACGACGTACAACTGTCGGCCGTCGACCAAAATGCCTTGCGGGCAGCCCAGTTCGGCGGCCACGGTGTACACGCCGGATCCGGCGAGCCTGACCACCCGCCCGGCACCCGCTTCCGACACCAGCCAGCCGCCGTCGGGCGCGGCCACCATGCCGACCGGGTCATTCAGACCCGACGCGACCACCTCGACGTGCCCGTGCCGGATCGACAACACCCGTCCGGTCCCGAGTTCGGCGACCGCGACGGTGCCATCGCCGGCGATCCCCACGCCATACAGCTGATCGAATCCGTCTGCCAGCACCTCGCTTTCACAACTGGCCGGCCGGTACCGCGACACCTGACCGCCCGAAGTGGTCACGACGAATTCGCCGGGCCCCGCGGTTGCCAGCCCGCGCAGGAATCCCGGGTAGCCCGGGGTGAACAGCATGCCCACCGTCTGCAACGAGTGATCGGGAAGCAGTACGTAGAAATACGTCCCGTCGGCGATGTAGAGGCGGCCGTCGGAGCCGACCGTCAGGTCCAGCGGCCAGTTCAGCCCGCCCGGCAGCACCGTCTGGGTGGCGCCGTCGCCGAGGATCTCGGTGATCTCCCCGGTGAAGTTCGACACGAACAGCCGATCGCCGACGAAGGTGCAATTGTCCAGTCCCGCATGAAGATCGGCCAACACCGTCTGATCGCCGGTGCGCGGATCGATGCGCAACACCTGTCCGCTGTGCACCTGAGTCGAGACGATGCGGCCCGCCGAGTCGAACTTGACCGAATCGGGCACCCCGAGACCGGAAGCGACCGTCTGCGGCGTCCCACCGTCGAGATCGATGCGCCAGATCTCGTTGGCGCCCATCACCGGGAAGTACAGCAAGCCGTCCGGGCCGACCTCCATCGCGTTGGGCGACGGCACGTTATCCAGCAGCACTCGAGGCTCGCCGCCGTTCAGGTCGAGCTCGAGAATCCTTCCGCCCTCGCGGCATTCACCGATGAACAACCGACCGTGATGAACGGTGATGCCGTTGGCGGATGGAACGTCACCGCGCAGTACCCGGGTGTGGCCGTCGGTGCCACGCACGCTGACCCGGCCGTCCATCACCTCGGTGGCGTAGAGGTCGCCGTGCGGGCCGAAAGCCACGTCGTCGGGCGCGATGATGTCGCCGCCCTTGGGGCTGATGGTCTCCAGTTGGCCGCTGCCCACGTCGAGGGCGCTGATCTGGCTACCGGTCACCTGCGCGATGTAGACCCGGCCGTCGGGCCCGGTGCGCAGGCCGTTGGCGCCGAACAGCCGGCTCGGCGGGGTGAGCCGCTCCATGCGCCAGCCCTCGGCGAGGGTCGGTGACACACTCGTACCGGAGCGGCCTTCTTGCAGCAACATCGGTGATGACCTCCGGGCCTAGGCGTCGCGGCGGTTCCCGCCGGTGACGTTAGCAATCGAATCTGGTCCAGACAATAGGCAGGCAAAGCTCAACCGACGGCACTTGACGCTCAGCCATTTGCAGAGAATCATATTCTCAATTATGCGCATCCAGCTATTTTGTCCGGACAAACTGGCGAATAAGTCTTAGTCGTGGATAACCTGCTCAGTCTCGAGCGGCGCGTGGTCATCGTGGCCGGCGCCGCGGGTGGTGGCATCGGCACCACCGTCACACGGATGGTCGCCGAGGCCGGTGCGACGGTCATCGCGGTGAGCCGATCCAAGGAGAATCTCGACGACCACATCGTGCCGTTGGTCCAGCGCGGACTGTCGATCGTCCCGGTCGCCGCCGATGTCGCGACCGAGGACGGCGTCGCCGCCGCGATCGAGCAGGCCCAGCGGGCCGACGGCGAATTGCAAGGCCTGGTCAACGTGGCGGGCGGCGCGGCGCCGGAAACCTGGATGCCGTCGACTCGGGTGACCCGCGGCGACTGGCGCGATCTGTTCACCCAGAACCTGGAAACCGCGTTCTTCATGAGCCAGGCGGTCGCCGCGGAAATGAGAGCGCACAAACGTCCGGGGTCGATCGTGTCGATCTCCTCGATCAGCGGCATGAACACCGCGCCGTTCCACATCGCCTACGGCACAGCCAAGGCGGCGGTCGTGGCAATGACGCGCACGATGGCCGTCGAGTTGGCCCTCGACGACATCCGGGTCAACGCCGTCGCGCCCGGCGTGACCGCGACGCCGGCGTCGCTCACCTACGTCGGCGAGGACGCCGACCGCGATCGTCGCGCCATCGCGATGGGCCGTCGCGGCCGGCCGGAGGAGATCGCCGGCGCCATTCTGTTCCTGCTGTCGGACCTTTCCAGCTACATCACCGGCCAGACCTTGTTGGTGGACGGTGGCCTGGACCTGAAATGGACGCATCTGGCCGCCGACAACACCTCGTTATTTCTCAAGGACGACTCCTTCCGAGCAGCGATAAGGAGCACGGAATGACCGATCTGGCCAAGGACGTGAATTCCACAGCGGCCGAGGAACTCTCCAAGCCGATGACGATCGGTGTGGATGCTTACATCAGCGAGACGTATGCCCGCGCCGAGCGGGACAGGCTGTGGCGCAAGGTGTGGCAGCAAGTGGGCCGGGTCGAAGAACTGCCGGAAGTCGGCAGTTATTTGACCTACGACATTCTCGACGACTCAATCATCGTGGTGCGCAGCGGCCCAAGCGAATTCAGGGCGCACCACAACGTGTGCATGCATCGTGGCCGCCGGCTGGTCGACACGCCCGGGGGCGCCAAGAACGCCTGCGGCCGAAGCCGTAAGTCGTTCGTCTGCGGGTTCCACGGCTGGACCTACGGACTGGATGGCGCGTGCACCCACGTCCGGGAGCAGGACGACTGGAAAGGCGCGCTCACTCCCGACAACACCCACCTGAGGTCGGTCAAAGTCGACACCTGGGGCGGCTGGTTGTGGATCAACATGGATCCCGACTGCGAGCCGCTGGCCGACTACCTGTTCCCCGCCGCAAAGATTCTCGACCCGTTCGGGTTGGAGAACATGCGGTATAAGTGGCGCAAGTGGCTGCACTTCGACTGCAACTGGAAAGTCGCACTAGAGGCCTTCAACGAGACCTACCACGTGTTCACCACGCACCCGGAGTTCAACAAGTTCGGCGAATTCAAGGGCTGGGCCAAGGCGCGGGGCAGGCACAGCAACATCGGCTACGACGCCCCGGACGATCTCGCGGCGACCAAGTCCAAGATCCGTCTCGGAACCGGCGCCGATCCCCGTGTGTCGACCGCGGAGATGCAGATCTACACGATGGAGGAAACCAACACCTCCACCACCGAGACGCTGGTGAACGCCGCCAAACGGTTGGTCGACGAACTGCCCGAGGACACACCGCCCGACAAGGTCCTCGAGCACTGGCTGGCGTCCGCGCGTCGCGACGACGAGGCGCGCGGCGTGATCTGGCCGACGATTCCGTCCGACATCCTCGGGCAGGCGGGCACCGCGTGGCAGATCTTCCCGAACTTCCAGATCGGTCAGGGCCTGACGGTTGCGCTGTGCTACAGCGCCCGGCCGGACCCCAGCTATAACCCCGACAAGTGCATTTTCGAAGTGTCGGTGTTCGAACTGTTTCCCAAAGGCGAAGAGCCGCAAACGGAGTGGGAGCATACCCCGCCCGGTGACCCAAGGTGGCGCTCGGTCTTGCCGCAAGACTTCTCCAACATGGCCGCCGTGCAGCAGGGCATGAAATCGCTGGGCTTTCCCGGCACCAAGCCCAACCCGTACCGCGAACGCAGCACCGTGAACCTGCACTACCAGCTGTCGAAGTACATGGGCACCGGCGAACCCCGAGAGCTTTAAGGAGAACGCACCCACATGACATTGTTCGACACCTGCGGGCCCACCGATACACCCGACGACATCGATCTCGTTGCGCTGCGGCAGAAGTACCTCTATGAGCGCGACAAGCGGTTGCGCCCGGAAGGCTCCAAGCAATACCTCGAGCTCGACGGTGAGTTCGCGGAATTTTACGAGGTGGATCCGTACACGCCGGTGCCGGTGCGGGATCCGGTCGCCGAGGACGTCGAGGTCGCGGTGCTCGGCGGCGGCATCGCGGGGCTGCTGGCCGGTGCGTACCTGAAGAAGGCCGGCGTCGACGACGTGCGTGTCATCGAGATGGGCGGGGACTTCGGGGGAGTGTGGTACTGGAACCGCTTCCCCGGGATCCAATGCGACAACGATGCGTACTGCTATATCCCGCTACTCGAAGAGCTCGACTACGTACCGACCAAGAAGTACGCCGACGGTGCCGAGATATTTGCGCACTGCCGCAACATCGGCAAGCACTTCGGGCTGTACGACGGGGCGATCTTCTCCACCCAGGTGTCCGAAATGCGCTGGGAAGAATCCATCAAACGCTGGCGGCTCAGCACCAACCGCGGTGACGACATCCGCGCACGCTTCGTTGTCATGACGCAGGGGTCGTTCAATCGCCCGAAGCTGCCGGGCATTCCCGGAATCAAGGACTTCAAAGGACACCAGTTCCACTCCGCGCGCTGGGATTACGAGTACACCGGCGGGGGCTCGAAGGGCGGACTGCACAAGCTGGCCGACAAGCGCGTCGCCCTCGTCGGCACGGGTGCGACCGGTGTGCAACTGGTTCCGCACCTGGGCCGAGACGCCGGGCACCTCTACGTGTTTCAGCGCACGCCTTCATCGGTGGACGTGCGGGGCAACAAGCCCACAGACCCGAAGTGGGCGGCCTCCCTGCAGCCGGGCTGGCAGGAGGAACGCAAGCGCAACTTCCACCGGTGGTCGCCGCTGGGCGGAGGCGTGGTGTTCGACCAGGCCGACATGGTCTGCGACTTCTGGACCGAACTCGGACGGAACTTGACCGCACGGATCGCGGCGATGGAGGATCCCGCTTCCCTGTCGGTCGAACAGATCGCCGCGATGCACGAAGAAGAGGACTACAAGGTCATGGAGCGGCTCCGCCGCTACGTCGAGGCCGTCGTGGGCGACCCGGACACCGCCGAGGCTCTCAAGCCCTATTACCGGTTCATGTGCAAGCGACCGTGCAGCAACGACGAATACTTGACGACGTTCAACCGGCCAAACGTGACGCTGGTCGACGTGTCGGAATGCAAGGGCGTCGAAAGGGCAACGGAGACGGGCCTGGTGGCCAACGGCGTTGAGTACGAAGTCGACTGCATCATCTGGGCGAGCGGTTTCGAGATCACGACCGAGATCAGCCGACGCTATGCGATCGACGTCATCGAGGGTCGCGACGGGCTGTCGCTGTTCGACCACTGGCGGGACGGCTACAAGTCGCTACACGGCATCACGAGTGTCGGCTTCCCGAACCAGTTCTTCACCGGCTTCATCCAGGGCGGCGTGTCGGGGAACACCACCGCGATGTTCGAGCAGCAGGCCGAACACATCGCCTGCATCATCGCCGAGGCGATAGCCCGCGGCGCAACGACGGTCGAGCCGAGCCGGGAAGCGCAGGACGACTGGGTCAAGACGATCCGCGAAGTCTCCATCGATACAACGGAATTCGCAGTCTCGTGCACGCCCGGCTATTACAACAATGAGGGCGGCGGTGGCGGCGAGGGCATCCGCTCGGCCATCGGCGAATACTACGCGCCCGGCTTCTACGAGTTCGGCGACCTGATCAAAGAGTGGCGCGACAAGGGCGACCTGGAAGGTCTGGTCTTGGGCGTATGACGGTCGCGAGATTCGACGATCGCGTTGCCGTCGTAACCGGTGCCGGCCGCGGGTTGGGTAGTGCATACGCGCATCTGCTCGCATCCCGCGGCGCGAAGGTTGTCGTCAACGACTACGGTGGCAGCCTCGCCGGTGAGGGGGCCGACACCGGCCCGGCCGAGCAGGTCGTCGATGCGATCAGGGCGGCCGGGGGAGAAGCCGTCGCCTGCACCGCGTCGGTCGCGACCCGCGACGGCGCCGAGGCCATCGTGCAGACCGCGATCGACCACTACGGCCGCATCGACATCCTGATCCACAACGCCGGCAACGTGCGGCGGGGATCACTGAAAGAGATGAGCTACGAAGACTTCGACGCGGTGCTCGATGTGCACCTGCGCGGCGCGTTCAGCGTTGTGCGGCAAGCATTTCCAGTCATGTGTGCGGCCGGCTACGGACGGATCGTGCTGACCTCATCGATCGGCGGCCTGTACGGCAACCACGGCGTCGCCAACTACGCGGCCGCCAAGGCCGGCATTATCGGGCTCTCGGCCGTCGCGGCTGTCGAGGGCGCCGCGGATGGTGTGACGTCGAACGTGATCGTGCCGGCCGCTGTGACCAGGATGGCCGAGGGGATCGACACGTCGGCCTATCCGCCGATGGGCCCCGAACTCGTCGCGCCGGTGGTGGGCTGGCTGGCACACGAATCCTGTTCGGTGAGCGGCGAAATGTTCATCGCGTTGGCGGGCCGGGTGGCCCGGGCCGTGATCGCCGAAAGCCCCGGGGTGCATCGGTCGTCGTGGACAGTCGATGACGTCGGCGAACATCTGGGCGCGATTCGAAACATCGAGACTCCGTTGGTTTTTCCCGTCCTGCCGGACGGTCACAACGACCATATCCGCTACAGCTTCGGACTGGCGCACAGTTCCACCGATTCGGGTGCCCTCCATGGCTGACGGCAAAGGCCCGTTGGCCGGGGTGCGGGTAATCGACCTCACCGCAATGGTGATGGGACCATATTGCACGCAGATCATGGCCGACATGGGCGCCGACGTCATCAAAGTCGAACCACCACAAGGTGATAACACCCGTTACATCTCGGTCGGCCCGGTGCCGGGAATGAGCGGCGTCTTCGTCAACGTCAACCGTGGCAAGCGCAGCGTGGTGCTGGACCTGCAGACCGACGCCGGAACACGAGCACTGCGCGCGCTTGTCGAGACCGCGGACGTGTTCATCCACTCGATGCGCGCCAAAGCGATCGTCAAACTCGGCTTCGGCTACCAGGACGTGGCCGCGATCAACCCGGCGATCGTCTACACCAACTGCTACGGATACGGCCGCCGCGGACCCGACCGCGACCGCCCTGCCTATGACGACACGATCCAGGCCGAATGCGGTCTGCCGGCCGTCCAAGAGCAACTGACCGGTGAGGCCGACTACGTCGGCACCATCATCGCCGACAAGGTCGCCGGGCTGACCGCGCTGTACGCGACGACCATGGCGTTGTTTCACCGCGAGCGCACCGGAGAGGGGCAGGAAGTCGAGGTCGCCATGTTCGAAACCATGGCCACGTTCATGCTTGTCGAACACGCCAACGGCGCCATGTTCGACCCGCCCCTCGGGCCGGCGGTGTATCCGCGCACCGTGGCGCCCAACCGCCGCCCGTATCGCACCAGCGACGGCCACATTGCCGCACTGATATACAACGACAAGCACTGGGACGCTTTCATCAACGCAGTGCAGCCCCCATGGGCCAGCGAACTGTATTCGACACTGGAACAGCGTGCCCGCCAGATCGACGCGGTGTACGGCCTGTTGGCCGAGACTCTGAAACAACGCACGACGCAAGAATGGTTGACGCTGTTCGGCGAACTCGAGATACCGGCCGCGCCGCTCAATACGCCCGGAGACTTGTTCGACCATCCGCATCTCAACGCCGTCGGGCTGTTTGAGACCGTCGACACCCCAAACGGACCGGTGCGCTTTCCGGGTGTACCCACCTGGTTCTCTCGGACACCGGGTCGCGTTGCCGGGCCGGCGCCGGAGCTGGGCGCCGACACCGCTGAAGTCCTCGCCGAAATCGGCACGAGCAGTCGCAAAATCACCCGAAATGGCTTGCCAAAGAGCGATTTTGCGACTGCTCGCGAACTGAAGGAGCTGTGAGAATGGCTGTGCCCGTTTACAAACGCATACTCGACCTGTTCGAGGCCGAGGGCGTGAACACGCTGTTCGGTATCCCTGACCCGAACTTCGTGCACATGTTCGCAGAGGCCGACGCTCGCGGGTGGTCGGTGGTCGCACCGCATCACGAACTGAGCGCGGGATTCATGGCCGAGGCCGCGTCGCGAATGACGGGTAAGCCCGGCCTGTGCATCGGCACGCTCGGCCCGGGTATGGCCAACATCGCGGGGGCGATTCAGTGCGCGAAGGTGGAGAACTCACCGGTGATCTTCCTCGGCGGTCAGCGGGCCCGCATCACCGAGCGCCGGGTCCGGCGCGGTCGCATCCAGTTCGTCCGACAGGAACCGCTCTTCGCGCCGTCGGTGAAGTACAGCGCCTCCATCGAGTACGCCGACCAGACCGATGAGATCATCCACGAGGCCATCCGCCGGGCCATGTCCGGCACGCCGGGCCCGGCCTACATCGAGTATCCGTCGCACGTCATCCTCGAGGAGCTCGACGTGCCGGATCCGCTGCCGCCCAGTCGGTATCGGCTTGTCAACCAGACCGCGGGCGAGAGCGAGGTGGCCGAAGCGGCGAAGCTGATCCGCGAGTGCGGAAAGCCCGATCCTGTTGGTCGGACACGGGGTTCACACGTCACGCACCGGTACTGCGGTCCGGGAGTTGGCCGACCTCATGCAGTGCCCGGTGATTCAGACCTCCGGCGGCACGTCGTTCATCGACGGTCTCGAGGACCGCACCTTCGCCTATGGGTTCTCGCCGGCGGCCGTCGAGGCGGTGGTGAAGTCCGATCTGTGCGTCGCGCTCGGCACCGAGCTCGGCGAACCGAGCCACTACGGCAAGACCCGGCACTGGGCGGAGAACGACGCAAAGCGTAAATGGGTTCTGGTCGAACAGGATCCGGTGGCTATCGGTGTCAACCGTCCCATCGACGTCCCCCTGGTCGGTGACCTTCGGGGTGTGGTGCCTCAACTGGTGAGAGCGCTCGGTGATAGTCCGAGAAAGGCATCGGTCGATCTCGACCGCTGGATCAAAGAGGACGCGGCGGAGCTGGCGCAGCTCGCCGACAACGCGCCGACGGGTCGGACGCCGGTACACCCGGCGCGATTCGTCGTCGAGGCCACTCGAGCGTTCCCGAAGGACGGGATCATGGTCCGCGACGGTGGCGCCACCGTGATCTTCCAGTGGACCTACTCGCAGGCCAAACCGCGCGACGTCATCTGGAACCAGAACTTCGGACATCTCGGCACCGGATTGCCGTACGCGGTCGGAGCATCGGTCGCCGAGGGCGGCAAACGTCCGGTGATGTTGTTGACCAGCGATTCGGCATTCCTCTTCCACATCGCTGAATTGGAAACCGCTGCGCGCTTGGGGCTTCCGCTGGTATGCGTAGTGGGTGTCGACCACCAGTGGGGTCTCGAGGTGGGCGTTTACAAGCGCACCTTCCCCCAGCCGTCGCCGCAGCCCGGCGTGCACTGGAGCAAGGACGTCCGCCTCGACAAGGTCGCCGAGGGCTTCGGCTGCCACGGCGAGTACGTCGAGAAGGAGGACGAGATCGGCCCGGCGATCCAGCGCGCCTACGCGAGCGGCAAGACCGCCGTCGTCCACGTCTGCATCGACCCGAAGGCCAATTCCGAGGAGATGCCCAAGTACGACGAATTCCGCACCTGGTACGCCGAAGGCACCCAGTAAAAGAAGGATGATGTGATGCGCGAATACCTGAAGTTCTATATCGACGGACAATGGGTTGACCCGTTGCGGCCGAATCCTTTTGACGTGGAAAACCCGGCGACCGAGCAGGTTTCGGGGAAGATTTCGCTGGGCTCGGCGGCCGATGTCGACGTGGCGGTCAACGCCGCCCGCCGGGCGTTCGCCGGCTGGTCGCAAACCACCCGCGAACAGCGCCTGGATCTGTTGCAGGCCATCCTCGCCGAATACCAGAAGCGCGCGGACGATCTCGCCGAGGCGGTCACCGAGGAAATCGGGGCGCCGGCGTCGCTGGCCGCAGGACCGCAGGTCTTCCTCGGGATCGGGCACCTGACCACGGCCATCGACGTGCTGAAGAACTTTTCGTTCGAGGAACAAAAAGGGCAAAGCCTGATCGCCAAGGAGCCCATCGGTGTCTGCGGGTTGATCACGCCCTGGAACTGGCCGATCAACCAGGTCGCGGTGAAGGTTTACCCGGCCTTGGCGACCGGCTGCACCGTCGTCCTCAAACCCTCTGAGGTGGCCCCGTATTCGCCCTACATCTTCGCCGAGATCCTGGACGCCGCGGGCGTGCCGGCCGGAGTTTTCAACTTGGTCAACGGCGATGGCGCGGGCGTGGGCGTGGCCCTGGCGAGCCATCCCGACATCGATATGGTGTCGTTCACCGGCTCCACCCGCGCCGGTGTCGAGGTGGCCAAGCTTGCTGCCCCGACCGTGAAGCGGGTGACCCAGGAGCTCGGCGGTAAGAGCCCCAACATCGTCCTCGACGACAGCGGCTTCGCCGAAGGCGTCAGCGCGGGCGTGGCCAACATGATGCCGAATTCCGGGCAGAGCTGTAACGCGCCGACGCGCATGCTGGTCCCGAATTCCCGTATGGCCGAGGCCATCTCCGTCGCGCGGGAGGCGGCCGAGCAGGTCACGGTCGGCCCTCCCGACGCAGGGACGACAATCGGGCCGGTGGCCTCGAAGGCGCAGTTCGACAAGGTTCAGCGTCTGATTCAGAAGGGCGTCGACGAGGGCGCGACCGTGGTGGCGGGAGGTCCGGGTCGGCCGGCGGGGTTGGACAAGGGTTACTACGTCAAACCGACCGTCTTTGCCGATGTCACCAACGACATGACTATCGCCCGCGAAGAAATCTTCGGGCCGGTGCTGTGCATCCTCGGCTATGACGACATCGACCAGGCAATCGAGATCGCCAATGACACCGAGTACGGACTCGCCGGCTTTGTTTCCGGGGCCGATCTGGACAAAGCGCGTGAAATCGCCCGCAGGATCCGGGCCGGCTGGGTGACGGTCAATCATGCTTTCGACCTGAACGCGCCGTTCGGCGGGTACAAGCGCAGTGGCAACGGTCGAGAGTGGAGCGAGTTCGGGTTCCACGAGTATCTGGAAGTCAAGAGCATTTTGGGCTACGCGCCGTAAGGCCGCGCACCGGCTCCGGCCGACCATCAGGGAGGTTGCAATGAGGTGTCGTGCCGCTGTGCTGCGCGGGGTCGGCGAGGACTGGGAGATCCGCGAGGTCGATCTCGATCCACCCCACGCCGGTGAAGTCCTGGTTCGGATGGCCGTTGCCGGCATCTGCCACTCCGATGACCACCTTGTCACCGGCGACGTATTGCCGACCCCCGAGGTGCGGGCCTCGACCGGTATCCCTGAGCCGGACTGGTTCCCGATGCTCGGTGGTCACGAGGGCGCTGGTGTCGTCGAAGAAATCGGGCCGGGTGTGACGACGGTGCAACCGGGTGACCACGTGGCGATGTCGTTCATTCCCGCGTGCGGCAGTTGCCGGTTTTGTGTGAACGGTCAGAGCTACATCTGCGACGCCGGCGCAAGTTTGTTCTCGAGGGAGATGCCTACCGACGGAACCTGTCGCCGGCATCTCGGCGACGAAAACCTGATGGCTTACGGTCAACTCGGCACATTCGCCGAATATGCGGTGCTGACGGACAGGTCCGTCATCAAGATCGACGATGCGATTCCATTCCATGCTGCCTCACTGGTGTCGTGCGGCGTGAGCACCGGCTGGGGCTCCGCAACGGTTTCGGCGGGCACCGAGCCCGGTGACACCGTCGTCGTCATCGGGACCGGTGGTGTCGGGATGAATGCCCTGCAAGGGGCGCGCGCGGCCGGCGCGACCTCTGTCGTTGCAGTGGACCCGATTGAGTCCAAGCGGGATTCGGCCAAGATCTTCGGCGCCACGCACAGCGCCGTCTCCGCCGAGGAGGCGATACCGCTGGTTTCCGACATCACCGCCGGCGTGATGGCCGACCGCGTCGTCGTGACCGCCGGCGTTGTGCACGTGGACTTGATCCCGTTGGCCATGAGGCTGCTTCGCAAAGGCGGGACATGCGTGGTCACCGGTATCACCCCATATACCGAGCCCGTGGTTCCGCTGATCCTGCAGGAGATGGTGCTGTCGGCCAAACAACTCAAGGGAGCGCTCTACGGCGGGATGAATCCGCGCACCAGCGTGCCGTTGCTGTTGTCGATGTATCAGGCAGGTGCACTGAAACTCGACGAGTTGGTCACCCGCCACTACCAGCTTGATCAGATCAACGAGGCGTTCGTGGACCTGCGCGAGGGCCGCAACATTCGCGGCCTCATCGATTTCGCCGACGGCTAAACCATCGCTTTCTCACTCTGCGGCTGATTGCCTCGGAGTCGCCGGGCGGCAGCATCTTTCGGCCGTCGCCGCGTCGTGTCTGCGGCTGATGACGTCGTCGCGCCCCTAAAATGACGCCGGAACCAGCAGGGAGGGGCAGCGGAGTATCGCCGGCAAAAAAGGCGCCGACCAGGACATTGGCCGCAGCGCTGGCAAGGTGAACAGTCAACCGGCCGGGGCGTTCCCCGCGCCGGTTCCTTCTGTGCGGCGGCCCCGGTGGGTCGTCGCGCCGCCGGCAGCCCGGTTGACCTCGCGCAGAGCACACGACGACGCTCAAGATCGTCGCCCGGGCATCCGCGCGCTCGATGGCTTGCGTGCGGTGGCGGTCGCGCTGGTGCTCGCCGATCACGGCGGCATACCCGGCATGACGGGCGGATTCCTCGGCGTCGACGTCTTCTTCGTGCTCAGCGGTTTCCTGATCACATCGTTGCTGCTGGACGAATTGGGTCGCACCGGCCGTATCGACCTGGCCAACTTCTGGATTCGGCGTGCGCGCAGACTGCTGCCGGCATTTGTGTTGATGGTGCTGACCGTGGCCGTCGGGCGGCAGTTCTTCCCACCCGAGGCGGTCGCCCGGTTACGCGATGACGCCGTGGCCGCGTTCTTCTGGGTGGCCAACTGGATGTTCGTCGCCGACAAGACCGACTACTTCACCCGTGGTGCTCCGCCGTCGCCGCTGCAGCACGCCTGGTCGCTGGCGGTCGAGGAGCAGTACTACCTCGTCTGGCCGCTGGTGCTCGTCGCGGTGGCCGTAGGGCTGGCGGCGCGGGCACGCCGCCGGAACAGCCGGGCCACGCTCGGCGGAGTCCGGTTGACGGTGTTTCTGCTCGCCACGCTGGGGGCGGTGGGCTCTGCCACCGCGGCCATCTTGCTCGCGTCCGACGCCACCCGGGACCGGGTGTACTTCGGCACCGACACCCGGGCCCAGGCGCTGCTGGTGGGTGCCGCGGCGTCGGCGTTGCTGGTGGGCGACTGGTCGTCGCTGAACCGTGGATGGTCGCTGATCCGGTCCCGGACAGGGAAATGGGTCGCCCGCCTACTGCCGCTGGTCGGGCTGGCGATGTTGGGCGCGGCCGTGCATTACGCCACCGGCAGCGCCCGTGAATTCCGCGGCGGTCTGCTGATCGTGGCTGCAATCGCGGCGGTGCTGGTGATCGCCCCGGTGGCGCTCGACCAGCGCGGTCCCGTCGCCGCCGTGCTGGCGTGGGGTCCGCTGGCGTGGCTGGGCACCATCTCCTACGGCGTCTACCTGTGGCACTGGCCGATCTTTCTGGTGCTCAACGGCCAACGGACCGGCTGGTCGGGACTGTCGCTGTTCGCCGTCCGGTCTGCCGCCACGCTGGCGGTGTCGACGGTGTCGTGGTGGGCGATCGAGCAGCCGATCCGGAAATGGCGTCCGGTGCGAGTGCCGCTGCTGCCGTTGGCCGGCGCGACCGCAGCGACCGCCGCCGCAGTGACCATGCTGGTCGTCCCCGTCGTACCGAAGACCAGCGGTCCACTCGCCAGCAGCCTGCCTCCTGGCGTGTCACCGGTCGCGGTCGTCTCGCCGTCCCCTCCGCAGGGAGTCCGGCCCGCGGGCGCCGTCGGGCACCGAGACCCGCACCGGCCGTTCACCGTCTCGGTGTTCGGCGACTCGATCGGCTGGACGTTGATGCACTTCCTGCCGGCGACGCCGGGATTCCAATTCATCGATCACACCGTGATCGGCTGCAGCCTGGTGCGCGGCGGCCCGTACCGCTATCTCGACCAGACCCTCGATCAGAAGAACGAATGCGAATCGTGGCCGGCCCGGTGGACGTCACAGGTCGCCATCGACCAGCCTGACGCCGTCCTGCTGGTCGTCGGTCGCTGGGAAACGGTGGACCGGGTCAACGAGGGCAAGTGGACTCACATCGGCGACCCGGCCTTCGATTCCTACATCGCCGGTGAATTACGCCGGGCGGTGGACATTCTCAGCTTCGGTGGTGCGCCGCTGACCGTCACCAACCTGCCGTACAGCAGGCGCGGCGAACGCCCCGACGGGAGCCTGTACCCGGAGGACGATCCTCATCGGGTGGATGAGTGGAATACGTTGCTGGGCAAGACTGTTGGCAACCGTCCGGACGTCCGGGTATTGGATTTCAAGAAGAAGCTGTGTCCTGACGGTGTCTATACCGCCAAAGTCGACGACATCGCGGTCCGCAGCGACGGAGTCCACCTCACCGAGGATGGCGTGAACTGGCTGACGCCGTGGCTCGAGCAATCGCTGCGCACGAAGTGACTAGCTGCCGGCGTAGCTGCTGATCTCCATGCTGTCACTGTCCCGGACGGCGAAATTGGCGCTCACGTAGCCGTTTTCGACGTTGCGAACGTGGTCGAGGTAGGGCCCGGTCTCCGCGCTCTCGGTGTTGTCGGCGACGACGAGGGCCCCGGGTGACAGGCGACCCTCGAGGAGTGTGATGACCGGCAGGTACAGCTCTTTCCAGCCGTCAAGCAGCACGAAGTCGACCGGCCCGTCCAGGCTTGCCAGCGTCGACAGCGCGTCGCCTTCCAGCACGGTGATCAGGTCGTCCAGTCCGGTGTCGGCGAACGTCTGCTTGGCGGTGGCGATCTTGCTTTCGCTGATTTCGGTGGTCACCACCTGGCCCCTGCCGTTGTCGCGGACCGCCGATGCAAGATGCAGCGCTGAAATACCAAGAGACATACCGAATTCCACGATGGTCGTGGGACGGCCGGCCCGCACCAGCGAGTAGAGCAGCCGCCCGGCCTCCGGTGTCACCGGGATGTAGAAATCGCTCATCGCATCGGCGCGCTCCTGGATGGTCCTGGCCGCGGACATGTCGGGGCGTCTCTCGCGCAACTGGGACATCTGCGCCCGCGACTCCGCGTACATCCGATCGAGGGTTTCGGCGACTCGGGGATCGTGCAAAGTAATGGACATACCGTCGAGCCTAGGCGTTACGGAACGCCGGCGGGCACTCCCGTCACGGCACCAGGACGATCTTGCCGTGGGTGTGGCGCTGCTCGAGCTCCTCGAAGGCGTCGGCGATCCGGTCCAGCGGATAGGTCGCCGCGACGTCGAAATCTACTGCCCCAGAGGCGATCAGCCCGGCTATTTCGGTGAGCACAGCCGGCGTCGAGGCCTCGGCGCTACCCTCGGTCTTCGCGCCGACTTCGGCGGCCTTCGCGAAGGAGATGATGGTGTCGATCCGATCCGGTGCCACACCGAGGTCGATCGCCAGCTGAACATAGTCCGGTCCGAACAAGTCGATGAACGCATCGACACCGTCGGGGGCGACCTGCCGCAGCCGGTCGGCCAACCCGTCGCCGTATTCGACCGGCACGACACCATGGGCGCGCAGCCACTCGGCGTTGCCCGCCGACGCGATGCCCAAGACCCGCACGTCGCGCAGGGCCAATAGTTGTACGACAAGGCTTCCGACTCCTCCGGCGGCCGCGGACACCGCGACGGTCTCGCCGGGCTGCGGGTCGACGGCACGAACGGCGGCGTAGGCCGTGGCACCGACCACGTACAGCGAGCCGGCGGCCTCCCAGCTCAGTTCGGCCGGTTTGTGTACCAGCTGATCCACCGGGACGCTCGTGTGGGTCGCATGGCTGGATCGCTGGAAACTGAATCCGAGCACCTCGTCACCGACGGCGAAATCACTAACGCCGGCTGAAGCACTGCCGACCTCGACGACCACACCGGCAAGATCGCTGCCCTCACCGGACGGGAAGGTGGCGGGAAACTGCTCGTGCAGTGCGCCGCTGCGAATGGCCGCCTCACCAGGATTGATCCCGGCGGCTCGCACCTCGATCAGCACCTCGCCGGCGCAAGGCACCGGCCTGTCGATATCGGCGACGTACAACACGTCGCGACCGCCGTAACGATCGAATCGAACCGCTCGTGCTGTGGGTGCTGTCATCGTGACCTGCCTATCCGCAGCCGTCTCGGCCGGCCGCACTCAGGCGGAAACTCGCCGAAGCGCCGATCTCTTCCCGTCACGCAGGTGTGCGGTCAGGCCACCACGTTGATCGGGTCGCCGAGATGCACGGTGTCGAAGTACCACGCAGCGTTGTCCGGGCTGAGATTGATGCAGCCGTGGCTGACGTTCGCATAGCCCTGAGAGTCCACCGACCACGGCGCCGAATGCACATACACACCGCTCCACGTCACCCGCACGGCGTACTGCGCGGTGATCTTGTAGCCCTCCGAGGAGTCGAGCGGGATGCCGATGGTTCGCGAATCCATCACCACCGTGCGCTCTTTGGACAGCGCGGAGTAATTCCCCATCGGTGTCGGGCGAGTCGGCTTACCCATCGACGCCGGCATCGTGCGCAGCACCTCGCCGTTCTGGCTGACCGTGAAGGTGTGCGCGGAGATGCTGGCCACGCCCACCACCTGGTCGCCGGTGTCGAAACCGGTGGACAACGCGTGCACCTGGACGCCGACGTGGCTGTGGGCCGGCCAGTAGCCGTCGGGCTTCCACTGCACGACGGTGGGCTCGACCCACTCGAATCGCCCGGTCATGTGGTTCGGCGCGGCGATCTTGATTGCCCGCTCGGCCGCCGCCCGGTCGGCGACCGGCGCCGCGAAGGTGACGATCACCGGGTGGGCTACACCGACGACGGCGCCGTCGGCCGGCTGAATCGAGGCGACACTGTCGGTCGCGTTGGGCGGTGCGATTGCCGCCATCCCGGGCGCGCCGGATCCCGCCATGGCCAACACGACGGCCACAACCGCGAGCCCCACACGTCGCATCGCTCTACCCACGGTGTCCACCCTCCGAGATGATGCAAGCCGAACGCGCTCACATTCCATTTCTCCAATATGTACCTTATCCGGGCTTCAGCAAACAGATGTGATAATCGCGAGTCGCGATGAGTTCGGTGAAAAGAGCTTCACTTGCACTGGTAGAAGGCATAATCTCGCGCTGGGCGGGATCTCGAACTCTTCACGCCGGCTCCCGTATGGCAAGCACACACCGGTCGCTCGCGCGCGCGTCGACGTAGTTCAGTCGACGGACTTCACCCGGGCCGCAGCGGATTCCGGCATCGGTTCGTACCTGGCAAAGGACCGGGTGAACGAGGCCGCGCCATGTGACAGCGAGCGCAGATCGATCGCGTAGCGGGTCAACTCGACTTGCGGCACTTCGGATTTCACCAGCGTGCGATCGTTGCCCGCGGTGTCGGTGCCGAGCACCCGGCCGCGGCGTCCGGACAGGTCGCCCATCACGGCGCCGACAAGATCGTCGGGTATCAGCACGGCGATCTCGTCGATCGGTTCGAGCAGCTTGATCTTGGCCGCGGCGGCGGCCTCTCTCAACGCCAGCGAACCGGCCATCTGGAACGCGAAATCCGACGAATCCACGTTGTGGGCCTTGCCGTCGAGCAGCGTCACCCGGATGTCGACGACGGGATAACCGGCGAGCACGCCCCGGTCCATTTGGGCGCGCACACCCTTTTCCACGCTCGGGATGAATTGACGCGGCACCGCGCCGCCGACCACCTTGTCGACGAACTCAAATCCCGACCCCTCCGGCAGCGGTTCCACCTCGATGTCGCAGACCGCGTACTGACCGTGTCCACCGGACTGCTTGACATGCCGGCCATGGCCTTTCGACGTGCCGCCGAATGTTTCTCGCAGCGGCACGCGCAGCTCGACGGTGTCCACGGCGACGCCGTAGCGGTTGGTCAGCGCGTCGAGCACCACACCGGCATGGGCCTCGCCCATGCACCACAGCACAACCTGGTGGGTCTCGGGGTTCTGCTCGATCCGCAGGGTGGGATCTTCGGCAGCCAGCCGGCCCAATCCAACCGACAGCTTGTCCTCGTCGGTCTTGGCGTGCGCCTGAATCGCCACCGGCAGTGAGGATTCCGGCAGCACCCACGGCTTGAGCACCAGCGGTTGAGCCTTGCCCGACAAGGTGTCTCCGGTTTCTGCCCGGCTCAGGCGACCGATCGCGCAGATGTCACCGGGCAGTACGACCGACGCGGGTCGTTGCTGCTTGCCCAGCGGAAAGGACAGCGCGCCGATGCGTTCGTCCTCGTCGTGGTCCGGGTGACCGCTGCCGGCTCCGTTCTGGGCGCCGAAGAATGACGAAAAATGGCCCGACACATGGACTGTCGTGTCGGGCGTAATGGTCCCGGAGAACACCCGGACCAGGCTCAGCCGGCCCACATAGGGGTCGGACGTCGTCTTCACCACCTCGGCCAGCAGCGGTGCGTCGGAGCCGCAGGCGACCTTGGTGAAGGCGGCGCCTTGTGGTGTAAAGACGTCCGGCAGTGGGTGTTCGCGCGGCGACGGGAATCCGCGGGTGGCGATCTCGAGTAGTTCCAGCGTGCCGACACCGGTGCTGCTGCAGACCGGGACCACCGGGAAGAAGGAGCCACGGGCGACGGCTTTCTCGAGATCATCGATCAACACCGCCTCGTCGATCTTCTCGCCGCCGAGATAGCGCTCCATCAATGATTCGTCTTCGGATTCTTCGATGATCCCTTCGATCAGCGTCCCGCGGGCGTCGTCGATCGGGACGGCGTACGGGGAATCCGGTGCGCGGGTGGTCCGCTTACCGTCGGCGTACGCATAATGCGTCTGCGACAACAACCCGATCAGGCCGCCCTCGGCCGGCAGATAGAGCGGTAACACTTTGTCGCCGAACGCATTCTGCGCCCCGGTCAGCGCGCTCTGGTAGTTGGCCCTGGCGTGGTCGAGCTTGGTGATCACCACCGCCCGTGGCATCCCCACCTGACTGCACTCCTGCCACAGCGACTTCGTCGGTTCGTCGACGTCTTCGTTTGCCGCGATCACGAACAGAGCGCAGTCCGCGGCCCGCAACCCGGCACGCAGTTCCCCGACGAAGTCGGCATAGCCCGGAGTGTCGACGAGGTTGACCTTGACGCCGTCGTGGGCCAGCGATGCCAGCGCAAGACTGACCGACCGCTGCTGGCGGATCTCAGCGTCGTCGTGGTCGCAGACCGTGGTGCCGTCGGCGATGCAACCGGGCCGGGACAGCACGCCAGAGGCCACCAGCAGGGCGTCTACCAGGGTGGTCTTGCCGCCGCCGGACGGGCCCACCAGGACCACGTTCCGGACGGCGGCCGGATCGGCTACGGCTGGTGCGGCACCTGCGCCTTGCGAACCGTGGGATTTGTCAGCCATGACGTGCCACTCCTCATGCCCAGCGCCAACGTGATGTAGGTCACTTTTCTCCTGGCGGACGCCGAGCACAAGAGCCGGCAGCGGCGGTACTCAGGCGTGCCAGCTGCTCCACCGTTGGACCGTGATCGCGATGACGGCGCCGTCCAACGAAACAGACTGGTACTGAGGATATTTCGCGCGGAGCAAGTCGCGTCCGGTATCCATCGCGGCGCCGTCGTGGTGGACCTCGGCGATGCCGTCGGCGCGAACCCACCACAACTGCGACCAGTCCTGGTCGTAGTGATCGACCAGCAGACTCACCCGCGGGTTGGCGGCGATGTTCGCCAGCCGGCGCAGTCGTTGCGTCGTCTTGGGTTTGGCGTCCACGGCCGTGTAGACCACGTCGTCGTGTACCGCGAACACCACCGGCACCAGGTGCGGCCGACCGTCGGGGCCGACGGTCGCCAAGCGGGCGACCGGAGCCTGCGCGAAGCGAGTCGCAACGTCGGCGTCGACCACGTAATGCAGCCTAGAGACTCACGTGATGGTGAGGCCGCCGTCGACGGTGATCGTCTGGCCGGTGACATAGCCGCCGGCCGCCGACGCCAACCAGACCGCGGTGGCGGCGAGTTCACGTCCATCGCCCAGTCTGCCGAGGATCAGGCGATGCGCCTGACTCTCCAGGTACCCGGGCTTGTACTCGTCGGTCATCTCGGTTTTGAAAAATCCCGGCGCCAATGCGTTGACCCGGATGCCTTTTCGCGCCCCCCACTGCTGTGCGAGGTCGCGGGTGAGCCCGATGATCGCGGCCTTGCTCGCGCTATAGGCCGCCTGGGGCAGACCGGCGGTGGTGATGCCGAGGACGCTGGCGATGTTGATGATCGAGCTGCCGGGTTGCATGACGCGTCCGCTGGCCTGAGCCACCCAGTAGGCGCCGTTGAGGTTGACGTCGATCACCGAGCGGAACTGCTCGGGCGTCTCGCGGGTCGCCGGGTGCGCGGTCCCGACTCCGGCGTTGTTGATCAATATGTCGACGCGGCCGAACGTCTGCATCGCCGAATCCACTAGGGCCTGGCACTGCTCCGGCACTGCGACGTCGGTGGCGACCGTCAGCGCTTTGCGGCCGGCGGATTCGACGAGGGCGGCCGTCTCGGCCAGGCGGTCGACGCGGCGTGCACCGAGCACGACGTCGGCGCCGGCCTCGGCGAACGCCTGGGCGAACGACACACCCAGCCCGGACGAGGCACCGGTGACCACCACAACTTTGTCGTCCAGTCGGAATGAATCGAGCACGCCCATGGATAAAGACACCTTTGCTGTCGAGTTGCCGTCCGGCCAGACGCTAATGAAGCTACCTAAAGGCCGGCACCGGGCAAGAACCTGACGTTGATATGCCTCTTGCGACAACGCAAGCTACGGTTAGATAAACAAAGTTGTGTCGTCAACATCGAAACGTTGGGGCAATTCCGGCTCGATTCGGGACGGAAGCTATCCGGGAGGTAATGGGATGAGCGGATCGCACCGCCGCGCACCGCGGGGGTCGCTGCGCTTGCTCGGTGTGCTGGCAGCGATAAGCCTGGCTCTGGCGACGGCGCCTGCGCACGCGCACGCGTCACCGTTGACGCCGCCCGCGCCACGTGACGCAGCAGCGGCTGCCGCCCAGGTCGGTCCCCAGATCGTCGACATCGACGCCAGGCTCGGATACCAGGGCGCGATCGGCGCCGGGACCGGCATCGTGATCGATGGCGGCGGCGTTGTCCTCACCAACAACCACGTGGTCGCGGGTGCCACCGACCTCACCGCACGGTCCATCGGAAATGGCCAGACCTACCCGGCCACCGTGATCGGCTACGACCGCCAGCACGACATCGCGGTGCTTCAACTTGCCGGCGGCGGACTGCCTGTCGCCAATATCGGCAACTCAGACACGGTAAGGGTGGGCGAGCCGGTGGTCGCCCTGGGTAACGTCGGCGGTGCCGGTGGAGCGCCGAGCGTCGAGGAAGGCCGCATCGCCGCGCTGAACCAGACCGTCTCGGCGAGCGACGCGCTCACCGGCAGCACCGAAACGCTCAACGGGCTGATCCAAGTCGACGCGAACATCCGTCCCGGCGACTCCGGTGGGCCGACCGTCAACTCGGCCAACCAGGTGATCGGCATGAACACCGCGGCCTCACAGAACTACCACTTGGGCCGCGGGCAGGGCTTCGCGATCCCGATCAATGAGGCCATGGCCATCGCCGGCCAGATTCGGTCCGGTGCCTCGTCGCCGACGGTGCACATCGGCCCGACCGCGTTCCTCGGCGTCGGCGTCAACGACGCCCCCAGCGGCGCCATCGTCCGGCAGGTGATTCCGACAGGCCCCGCGGCCGGCGCCGGCATCAGTCCGGGTGACGTGATCACGTCAATCAACGGCCAGCCGGTCAATTCAGCGACCGCGCTGACGAACATCCTCGATCAGCACCACCCCGGCGACGGCGTCGACGTGGGGCTGGGAGGACGTAACACCAATGTGACGTTGGCGGACGGCCCGCCGGGCTGATCCGACGTCGCAGCTCGTTACGTTGTCGCCAATTCGTTTGGCGGGCAAGGTTTTCGATCGCGCGCCTAGGGTACGTGTAAAATCGTGGACTTGACGAGCGACAGAGACGACACCGTTGCGCACGATCCAGCCGAGGGAAGTCACGTCGAAGCCGGCGTAGTCGAACATCCCAGTGCCGACGAGTTCGGCGACGCCAAGTCGCTACCCGCCGATCCGACCTGGTTCAAGCACGCGGTCTTCTACGAAGTGCTCGTCCGGGCATTCGTGGACGGCAACGCGGATGGCTCGGGAGACCTTCGGGGTCTCATGGAGCGCCTGGACTATCTGCAGTGGCTCGGTGTCGACTGCATCTGGCTGCCGCCGTTCTACGACTCACCGCTACGCGACGGCGGCTACGACATCCGCGACTTCTACAAGGTGCTGCCCGAATTCGGCACCGTCGAGGATTTCGTGG
Organism: uncultured Actinomycetota bacterium; assembly: GCA_963741555.1. Taxonomy (GTDB): domain Bacteria; phylum Actinomycetota; class Actinomycetes; order Mycobacteriales; family Mycobacteriaceae; genus Mycobacterium. The sequence goes on from CAVUIH010000003.1 coordinate 162,810, forward strand.
CGTTGCTGAACGCGGCGCATGAGCGGGGGATCCGGGTGATCACCGATCTGGTCATGAACCACACGTCGGATTCGCATCCCTGGTTTCAGGAGTCGCGGCACGACCCCGACGGCCCGTACGGCGACTACTACGTGTGGAGCGACACCAGCGAGAAGTACACCGACGCGCGCATCATCTTCATCGACACCGAAGAGTCGAACTGGACCTTCGATTCGGTGCGCAAGCAGTTCTACTGGCACCGGTTCTTCTCCCACCAGCCGGACCTGAACTACGACAACCCGGCCGTGCAGGAAGCGATGATCGACGTCCTGCGCTTCTGGCTCGACCTCGGGATCGACGGTTTCCGGCTGGACGCCGTGCCGTACCTGTTCGAACGCGAGGGCACCAACTGCGAGAACCTGCCCGAGACGCACGCCTTCCTCAAGCGTGTCCGCAAAGTGGTCGACGACGAGTTCCCGGGCCGGGTGCTGTTGGCCGAGGCCAACCAGTGGCCCGCGGACGTCGTCGAATATTTCGGCGATGCCAGCACCGGCGGCGACGAGTGTCACATGGCGTTCCACTTCCCGTTGATGCCGCGCATCTTCATGGCGGTCCGTCGCGAGTCGCGGTTCCCGATCTCGGAGATCATGGGTCAGACGCCGGACATCCCGGACATGGCGCAGTGGGGGATCTTCCTGCGCAACCACGACGAGCTGACGCTGGAGATGGTCAGCGACGAAGAGCGCGACTACATGTACTCCGAGTACGCCAAGGACCCCCGGATGAAGGCCAACGTCGGAATCCGGCGCCGGCTGGCTCCGCTGCTGGACAACGACCGAAACCAGATCGAGTTGTTCACCGCGCTGCTGCTGTCGCTGCCCGGCTCGCCGGTGCTGTACTACGGCGACGAGATCGGCATGGGGGACGTCATCTGGCTGGGTGACCGCGACGGCGTGCGCACCCCGATGCAGTGGACGCCGGATCGCAACGCCGGATTCTCCAAGGCGAACCCCGGTCGGCTGTACCTGCCGGCCAGTCAGGACTCGGTCTACGGGTACCAGGCCGTCAACGTCGAGGCGCAACGCGACACCTCGACGTCGCTGTTGAACTGGACCCGCACCATGCTGATGGTGCGCAGGCGGCACGATGCATTCGCGACGGGGACGTTCCAAGAGCTGGGCGGATCGAACCCGTCGGTGCTGCGCCTACGCCCGGGTGTCCGACGAGGACGTGGTGCTCTGCGTCAACAACCTGTCCCGTTTCCCGCAACCCATCGAACTGAACCTGCAGCACTGGACCGGCTACGTGCCGGTCGAGCTGACCGGCCAGGTGAAATTTCCACCCATCGGCCATCTGCCCTATCTGCTGACCCTGCCGGGCCATGGGTTCTACTGGTTCCAGTTGTGCGGGTCTGAGGAGTCGCAATGAACTTGCCGTGGTCGGAATGGCTACCCCAGCAGCGCTGGTATGCCGGACGCAGCCGCGAACTCGCTACCGCCGAGCCGGGCCATGTGGTCGCGCTGCGCGACGGTCTGGATCTGGTCCTGGTGGATGTCGCATACACCGACGGTTCGGCGGAGCGGTACCAGGTGCTGGTCGGCTGGGATTCCGAGCCGCCGGCCGAGTACAGCACCGTCGCTACGATCGGCGCTGACGGTGACCGCGTCGGCTACGACGCGCTGTACGACCCGGCCGCGGCGTCCTTCCTGCTGTCGCTGATCGACGCCTCGGCGACGCGTGACGACGTGTCGTTCGCCAAGGAGCCGGGCGTGACGTTGCCGGTGGACGCCTATCCGCGGGTGTCGGACGCCGAGCAGAGCAACACCAGCGTGATCTTCGAGCGCGACGCCATCGTGAAGGTGTTCCGCCGGGTCAGCCCCGGTATCAACCCCGACATCGAGCTCAACCGGGTGCTCGGCCGGGCCGGAAACCCGCATGTGGCCCGGCTGCTGGGCGGCTACGAGCTGACCGCGCTGGACGCTGCTGCCAGCAGCCCGCTCGGCATGGCGACGGAATACGAGGCCAACGCGGCCGAAGGCTGGGCGATGGCCACAGCCAGCGTCCGCGACCTGTTCGCCGAGGGCGATCTGTATGCCTATGAGGTCGGCGGCGACTTCGCCGGCGAGTCCTACCGACTAGGGGAGGCCGTAGCGTCCGTGCACGCCGGGCTCGCCGAAGCCCTGGGCACGTCGCAGGCGCCGTTCCCGGTCGACACCATGCTGGCGCGGTTGTCGGCGGCGACCGGCGCGGTCGCCGAACTCGAGCAGTATGCGGCGACCATCGAGCAGCGCTTTCAGAAGTTGGCCGAGCAGACCATCACCGTGCAGCGAGTGCACGGCGACCTGCACCTGGGGCAGGTGTTGCGCACGCCGGAGACCTGGCTGTTGATCGACTTCGAAGGCGAGCCTGGTCAGCCGCTGGAGGAGCGCCGGGCACCGGATTCGCCGCTGCGCGACGTGGCGGGCGTGCTGCGGTCATTCGAGTACGCCGCGTACGGGCCGCTGGTGGATCAGTCGGCCGACAAGCAACTCGCCGCGCGTGCGCGAGAGTGGGTGCTGCGCAACCGGACCGCGTTCTGCGACGGCTATGCCGCCGCATCCGGCATCGATCCGCGGGATTCGGCGCTGATCTTGGGGGCTTACGAATTGGACAAGGCGGTTTATGAGGCAGGCTACGAGTCTCGGCACCGGCCCGGTTGGTTGCCCATTCCGCTGCGGTCGATCGCCAAGTTGATAGCAGATTGATGTGAGTCTCGCCTGAATCGGAGTCCTTGCGCTGCCGTCTGCTTTGCTCCGGTGAAAGCATTGATCCATGCTTCGGGAGACATTCGACAGTGAAGCGCGGTTGTCCTACGTGCTGGCAGCGTTAGCCGGTGTCCTGGGGGCGACCGCATTCACCCACTCGGCGGGCTACTTCGTCACCTTCATGACCGGCAACGCGCAACGCGCGGTGCTGGGATACTTCCGCGACGACGTGATCCTGTCGGTGAGCGCCGGTCTGCTGATCGTGGCGTTCGTCTCGGGCGTGGTGGTGGCCTCGGTGTGCCGAAGGCACTTCTGGGTGGCACATCCGCACGGGCCGACCGTGCTGACCACGGTCAGCCTCATCGCGGCGACGGTGGTCGACGTCTTCGACCTGGGCTGGGACCAGAACGAGTTGGACTTCCCGCCGGTCTTCTTGGTGGCCTTCGGTATTGGCGCGCTGAACACCTCGTTCGTCAAGGACGGCGAAGTGTCGGTGCCGCTCAGCTATGTGACCGGCACGCTGGTGAAGATGGGCCAGGGCATCGAACGTCATATCGCCGGGGGAGACCTGTCCGATTGGCTCGGCTACTTCCTGCTGTTCGCGAGCTTCATCCTGGGTGCCACCGTCGGTGGCGGCATCAGCCTGGTCGTCAACGGCACCGGCATGCTGGTCGTCGCCTCTGCGGTGTGTGCGGTGACGACCGGATACACCTACTTCCATCAAGACCGCCGCGCGTTACTGAATTAGCCTCTCGCACAAGAACATCGGCAGCAGCGCCGGGGGGTGCGCTGCTGCCGATGTGTTGGGGGGCATTTATCAGGTGGCACCTTGAGCGGCGCTCAGCGTCCGCTGGATGTCGGGCTTCATGGCGACCAGTTGCTGGTTCCAGTAGCCCCAGTCATGCGTTCCGTTGGGCGGGAAGTTGAACGTGCCGTTTCGGCCACCCGCGGCGGTGTAGTTGTCGCGGAACTGCTCGTTGGTGCGCAGCGTGAACTGCTCCAGGAACTTGGCCGGCATGCTGTCGCCGCCCAGCTCGTTCGGAGTGCCGTTGCCGCAGTACACCCAGATGCGGGTGTTGTTCTGTACCAGGCGGGGGATCTGGACCATCGCGTCGTTACGCTTCCACGCCGGGTCGCTGGTGGGGCCCCACATGTTGGTGGCGTTGTAGCCGCCCGCGTCACCCATCGCCAGACCGATCAGGGTCGGCCACCAGCCCTCGGAGGGGTTCAGGAAGCCGGACAGCGACGCCGCGTAGGAGAACTGCTGCGGGTAGTACGCGGCCAGGATCATTGAGGAACCGCCGGCCATCGAAAGACCCACGGCGGCATTGCCGTTCGGTGAGATGCCTCGGTTGGCTTGCAGGTAGGCAGGAAGCTCCCGGGTGATGAACGTTTCCCACTTGTAGGTCTGGCAGCCCGCCTTACCGCACGCCGGCTGGTACCAGTCGCTGTAGAAGCTGGACTGTCCACCGACCGGCATGATGACCGACAGGCCGGATTGGTAGTACTCCTCGAACGCGGGAGTGTTGATGTCCCAACCGTTGAAGTCGTCCTGTGCGCGCAACCCGTCGAGCAGGTAGACCGCGTGCGGTCCGCCGCCCTGGAATTGCACCTTGATGTCGTGACCCATCGCCGCGGACGGGACGTTCAGATACTCGACTGGCAGGCCCTTCTTGGAGAACGCTCCCACGGTCGCCGAGCCCCCGATAGCACCGACCAGGCCGGACAGCAGCGCCGCGCCCATGATCGCGATTGCCAACCGGCGCGGCAAACGACCAGCCGCACCGCGGAACTTCTCTGCGAACTTCATAGCTCCTACACATCCCAACTTTCATATGCCGCACAGTGCGGTCGAATAGCTGTCTGTGGCAGTCAAACACGGAACGAGTCACACGCTTGTGGTTCGCCTCGGGGTGTGGGATCGCGGTTCGCTAACGATTCAGGCTCTCCAACGTCACTCGGAGATAACGATTGGGAATCGGGAAGCCGCTGGACGTCGCAAAAGGCCCTGCCGAATGGAATTCAGCAGGGCCCGTTGACTATTCGATAGCTAGGCAACAAGACGTCGCAAAAGTGTTGACGCAGTGATAATTCCGAGTGCTGCGGCTATCAGCAACACCACGACGTCCAGGACGTGGAACGGCGTGCCGATCAGCAGCGCCCGCAGCGCGTGCACCTCGTAGCTCAGCGGGTTGACTGCGCTCAGCGCATGCAGCCAGGACGGCATCACGTCGACCGGATAGAGCGCGTTGGAGGCGAAGAACAACGGCATCGTGATGGCTTGGCCGATCCCCATCAGCCGGTCGCGGCTGCGCACCAGCCCGGCCAACGTCATCGACAGGCAGGCGAAGAACGCCGAGCCGAGCATCACGACCGCCATCGCGGCCACGATCCGCAGCGGGTTGATCGTCATACCGATACCCATCACGTAAGCCAGTGCCAGCACGCCGACCACCTGGGCGACCGACCGCACGCCAGCCGCGAAGGCCTTGCCGGTGATCAGCGCCGACGCCGGCGCCGGCGTCACCATGAGCTTGGCCAGCACGCCGGCGTCACGGTCCCAGATGATCTGGATGCCGTAGAAGATCGAGATGAACAGCGCCGACTGGGCGATGATCCCGGGAGCCAGGAAGGCCAGATACGACACCGGCCCGGTGTTGATCACATGCAGCTTGCTGAACGTGGTGCCGAAGATCAGCAGCCACAGCGCGGGCTGCACCATCCGGGTGACCAGTTCGGTGCGGTCGTGCCGCAGCTTCTGCAGCTCGACGATCGCGAACGCACTGACCCGCCCGAGCGTCGAGGGCACCCGCTGCCACCCGCGCGGCGCGCGGGACAGCGTGACCGGTGCTGACTTGACGGCGCTATCAACCGACACGGCTGGCAACCTTTCTGCTGGAACGGATTTCACGGAACGACCCGGATTCCTCGGGCTGCTTCGACAAGTCGGATGAGGTGTAGTGCCGGAACACGTCTTCGAGCGTCGCGCACGGCGACACCGTCGACTTCAACGTCGCGGGCGTCCCGACGGCGCGCAGCGTGCCGTGATGCATCAGCGCGACCCGGTCACACAGCACGTCGGCCTCCTCCATGTAGTGGGTGGTCAACAGCACGGTCATGCCGAACTGGCCTTGCATCTTCAACACGTGCGTCCAGACGCGGTCGCGCGCGATCGGGTCCAGCCCCACGGTCGGCTCGTCGAGCACCAGCAGCGACGGGCGGTTCACCAGCGCCTGCGCCACCTCCAGGCGGCGCACCATCCCGCCGGAGTAGGTGCCCGCCGGCCGGTCGGCGACGTCGCCCAACTCCATCGCGTCGAGCGCCTCGTCCACCCGCTCTGACCGCTGATTGCGGGGCACGCCGTACAACCGCGCGAACCACGCCACGTTCTGCCGGCCCGTCAACGCGGGTTCGATCGAAAGTTGTTGGGGGACATAGCCGATATTGCTACGGACGTCGACGGTCTGGGTGCGGGCATCCAGGCCGAAGATGCGAAGCTCGCCGTGCTGCACCGGTGTCAGCGTGGTGAGCATGCGCACCACCGTCGTCTTGCCCGCGCCATTGGGTCCGAGCAGGCCCATCGTCTCGCCCGGCCGTACCTGCAATGTCACGTCATCGACGCCCACGAACTGGCCATAGCGGTGGGTCAGGTTCCGGCCGTCGACCGCCATCGGCAGTGATCCGCTCATTGTCGTCGCTCCTGTAATCGTTGGGTCATTGTGTCGAGGACTGCCAAACCCTTTGCCAACGACTCGATTTGGTCGCCCTCGAGTTCGTTGAGTACCTCGGTCAGCACGGCTCGCCGTGCCGCGCGTGACGAATCGACGACTTGCTGGGCCGCACCGGCCAGTCGCAGTCGGCCGACGCGGCGGTCGGTCTCGCCGGCGGTCCGGACGAGTAAGCCCCTGGCCACCAGCTTGGAGACCAGCGTCGAGGCGGTGTTGGCCACCAACCCCAACTCCGCGGCGGCGGCGCTGACCGAGATGCCCGGTTTCCGGCCGACCAGCCACAGCAACTCCGACTGCGATTCGGTGAGCCGTGCTGAGTCGAAGCCACGTCCGGCCGACCGGCGAAGTTGCCGGCGGAATCTGCCCACGACGCGGGACAGCTCGGTGACGGGGTCGATGAGAGTTTCCACTTGTCTCTGTTTACGAGCTAAATATGTGTGGACGCTATGCCTGAGCTAGCAGCGAGCTACTTCTCCAGGCGATGCAGGACGACGTCGGTGAGCGCGCTGTCGTCGACGTGCGCCGTCATGTAGGTGCAGAACGGTTGCCTGCGGCGATCGGTCGGCGACCCGGGATTGAGCAGCCGCAGGCCGGTGCTGGTCGTGCTGTCCCACGGAATGTGGCTGTGGCCGAACACCAATACATCGGTGTCGGGGTAGCAACTCGACATCCGGGCCTCCCGGCCGCCTGACGCGCCGGTCTCGTGGACGACGGTGAAGCGCAGCCCGCCCAGCACCGCATCAGCGCGTTCGGACAGACGGGAGCGTAGCTCCGGCCCGTCGTTGTTGCCCCAGCACGCCACCAGCCGCGTGGACCTTGCTGTCAACTCGTCCAGCAATTCGGGTGCGATCCAGTCACCGGCGTGGATGACGACGTCGGCTCGGGCCACTTCGTCCCAGACCTGCGCGGGCAGATCACGCGCGCGTCCCGGAACGTGCGTGTCGGCGATCAGCAGCAATCTCACAACGCCATCCTGGAGCAGGCTCGGCCGCTATTCGTCTTTGCTGCTGTCTATGCGGCGCGCTTCCGCGCCGGTCTCGCCGACGTCGAGAGCGTCGTCGACACCGATGGTCCGTCCGACGTAACTGCCGTCGTCCTGACCCTTGCGGGACCACACCATGTCGGGGTCGTCCTCGGTACCTGATTCGGTCTTATGGCCCTTCGGGTCAGCCATGCTCGGCTCCTTCCGGTGCCGTCACGCAAACCTGGGGGGTACCCGGGCGGCGTTGCAGGCGAAACATCCCGGTGGCCTGGCCGCGACAGCGCAATGGCATGCTGCTTAGCAGCGCGGCCCCCATTGCCGTCGGGCCGGCACAGAGGAGACAACGCTATGCGCACCTTCGAATCAGTCGCCGACCTCGCCGCGATCCAGGGGGAAAGTATCGGAGAAAGCGATTGGGTGACGATCAGCCAGGAAGACGTCAACCTGTTCGCCGACGCGACCGGTGATCACCAGTGGATCCACGTCGACCCCGAGCGGGCGGCCAAGGGTCCGTTCGGCACGACGATCGCCCACGGTTTCATGACGTTGGCGCTGCTGCCGCGACTGCAGCACCAGATGTACACGGTCAACGGCATCAAGCTGGCAATCAACTACGGCCTCAACAAGGTTCGTTTCCCCGCGCCGGTTCCGGTCGGCTCCCGGGTGCGCGCCAAGAGCTCACTGGTCGGTATTGAAGACCTCGGTAACGGGGCGACGCAAGCCACCGTGTCGACCACCGTCGAGGTCGAAGGCTCGGACAAGCCGGCGTGTGTGGCCGAGAGCGTCGTTCGCTACATCTCCTAGGCGCCGGTCATGGACGCTCAATTGGCATCTTGGCTGGACGCCGGGCAGTACTTCGACTACCTCGGCTTCGAGATCTTCTACCGCGTGCAGGGCAGTGGGCCGCTGCTGCTGCTGATTCACGGGTATCCGTTCAATTCCTTTGACTGGGCGCCGATCTGGCCGACGCTGACGCAGCGGTTCACCGTCATAGCGCCGGACATGATGGGGATGGGCTTCTCCGCGAAACCGGTCGCGTATGAGTACTCAGTGCACGACCACGCCGACATGCACGAGGCTCTGCTGGATCATCTCGGCGTCGGCGGCGCACACATCTTGGCCCACGACATCGGTGATTCGGTGGGCCAGGAACTGTTGGCGCGTCACGAGTTCGGCCAGCACGCCTACGGCGCGCTACGCATCGACTCGATCACCTGGCTCAACGGCGGCATGTTCGTCGAGACCTACACGCCGCGCGCCGCGCAGAAGCTGATGTCGGGAACCCCGTTGGGCGACATCCTCAGCCCGGTGCAGAACAGCACGCTGTCACGTCGCGTGCTCGAGCCGACGATACGGGAGATGTTCGGCCCCAACACCAAACCGACGCGGCACATGATGGACGTGTTCAACCAGATCCTGGATTACAACGACGGCCGCCGGGTGCTGCACAAGGTCGGCCGGTTCATCAAAGACCGCTACACGCACCGGAATCGATGGGTGCGGGCGATGCGGGAGACCGCGGTTCCGATGCGGCTGATCGATGGACCGATCGACCCGAACTCCGGTGCGCACATGGCCCGCCGCTACGCCGAGGTGATCCCCGACGCCGATGTGGTGATGCTGGCCGACGACATCGGGCACTGGCCGCAACTCGAGGCGCCGGATGCGGTGCTGACCCACTTTCTCGCCTTCATCGATCGCGTCAACGGCGGTGAGTCCCGGTAGCTAGGCGGGGCGGTCATGGAATGCGAGCGGGCCAGCCAGGAGACCCGACTGCGCCAGCGCATCACGCACAAACTGCTGTACTGGTCGCGAGCGGAAGAACCCGATGTGGCCGCCGGGATACCACATGATCTGCGGTCTGCCCCAGTGCTCCCAGAGCCGGGTCACTTGTTCGCGTGGATGCACCAGCCGGTCAGCGACGCCGGCATAGATGAAACGGCCCGGCGCGGGCACCAGAGGAGTGAGCGACAGGGGCGACACCATTCGACCCAGCGGGGCTGCCATTTCGAAGGTGCGACGGCGGGGATCGTTGCGGGCGAGACCGGCGTGGCGCTCCAACAACTCGACCACATCGGCCACCGGCACGCCGAGAATCGCACAGGTGAGCCCTTTTTCGAGGCTGGCGACCAATCCCGCGATGTAGCCCCCTAGCGACAGACTGTTCAAGCCGATCTGCGACTGCGGCTCTTGCGAACGTATCCAGGCCAACAGCCGCCGGATGTCCCAGACCGCCTGCGCCGTCGCGTGTACGTCATCGAGGATGTCTTCACCCGGAAAGACGGCGCCCCTGGGCAGTCCACGCGCGCGCGGGCCATGCATCGGAAGAACGGGCATAACGACGTTCAGGCCGAACTCGTCATGCAACTGCCAAGCGCGAAACGCCGTGAGATCGAATGCTGCACGGCCCATTTCGGTTCCGTGCACGCATACCAGCCACGGTCGTGGCTCCGGATGACGCAGTAACAGCGCATACTCGCGGTCGTTGGCGGTATATCCGAGCCATCGCTCCCGACCGGGTTCACCCGGCCGCGGTGCGTAACCGCTCCGAAAATCGAGGCGGTAAAAGTCTCGTCGTTGCCCTTTCACCTGACGGACGGTGACATCCGCAGGCGGAGAGGGCTTTGCGTAGAATCCTCTCGGGCTGTCCAGCCACCCCTTGTTTCCGTAAAACTCCAGTGCCGCGACGACTTCGCGACTGATTCGCTCGAACGCACGTGGCCCACTGACGGGACGGCGCGCCTTCAGTCCCATCAGGACGACCTCGTCGCGCAAAGCCTGTCCCGCCAGAGCGAGCGTGGGCCGAGCAATCGGAAGCTCATCCGGATCCTGATCGCGAGACGTCAGAAAGATCGGGCGACAAACCGGCCGGCGCGCGTCAGCGGTAGGACCGCGTTACCCAAAGCCAGCACCGGGCGGGCTTCTGCGCGCATGCCGGGCGTCGTCACCGGAGGGTGTCGCCATGATGGACGACATTAGGACCACTGCACAGGTCGTAGTAGGGGCTTACGTCCCTGCCGAAGGTCACCGCTGACAATTGGTGACTAATGGCCTCAGCAAGGGCCGAATTATGCTGTGACGCAGGACTTTAGTCACTCGCTTCGGCGATGGTGCGGCCATAGGGTCAAGGAGTCCGCAACACAATTTCATAAGGAGATAAATCATGACACAAGCGCCACAGAAGTCCGAGCCACGCTGGGCCGAACTCTCCGATGACGTCCTCGAATCGCTTGAGGCCGGGCGTACGAGAGGTATCGAAGCCGTCCGCAAGTTCGTCGATGAGGTGACTCCGGGGGCTGACGGAGAGTCGAAGCGTAAGTCCGTCATCGACGCCGCCCTGGAGTTGGCGGAAGAGCTGGTCACCACGCAGATCGAATTCATGCGTGGCGTGGTGCGCAGCGCCGGCCAGGCCGCCACCAAGTAGTCCTGAGGCTCCTGATCAGGTGGCCGTCCATAGTCCCCCCACTGTGGACGGCCACCGTTTCTTTGTCGCGTCAGTGGAGGAGGGTCCTATGCGCCGAATGGCGCAACACGAGCCGGAACCGCCTGCCCGCTATCGTGTTTGAGAAATCGCCGACTGCACCGCGCCGAAGCGGCGCCGTGCCCGCTCGTCGGCCGCACTCTGCTCCTCGGCGCTGAAGACCAGAGCGTCCGGGCCGGGAAACACCGTCGCTTCGTGGTCGGTGTCGAGCCACCGCACCACGTAGGGCGGCGAACCGTCTGAGGAGTGGATCTCGGTGATCATTCCACGCCTGTCGGGTGAATCGACCGTGGTGCCCTTGAGGACCAGCCAATCGCCAACCTGAGCCTTCATGAACATCCCTTTCGTCGGAAGTTCAATCGTGCAGGCTGCTAAGGCTCCCAAGGGAGGGCATCAGTGCCCCAACCCCGACGGCCAAAGGTCCCTCCGGGTGGCGAAAGTCCCCGAGCGCCCAGGGACTTCAGCGGGGTTGGTCGACCGCCAAAGGCCCTCCAAAGCAGTGGCTTTGCACCCTACGGCGCAGGTGGGTATGCGTGGTCGAATCGACTACGCAGGGTCATTCGACGAGGAGGCCACCATGGGTTCGAGATCCCGGGCCGAAGCCAGACACTCATGGTCGGTGGGGCGCTATCTCCACCGGAGCGCGAATTCACCGGCAACCTTGTATCAAGTGACGGATCGCCTGCACGAGGGACGCACAGTCTGCGTGCCGGGCAACGCAATTCGTTCAACGGTGTCCGCGTGGCTAGCCGAACTGGGCGCCGACAGTCCGCTGGTCGAAGACCTCGCACACGCTGTCCGGACTGGTGACTGGCCGGCTGCACATGCTGTCGGCGAGCATCTGTCTGTCTACGTGGCGGTGGCGGCCTGAGCCTCGCCGGGTATCAACCGGCAAGAGCCTCAACAGCTGGTCCGCTGGAAACCGAACCTCTCAGGTAACGCGTCTGCGTGTCCGCACCAACCAGCAGCCACCGGCCTTGCCGCTTGATGAGCCCGAACTGCACATCCAACGGCGGCGCGTACTCGAAGTTCAGCGTCGCGGTGATCCTCCACCGCTCGGCCTCCACATACGCATCTCGGAAGTCGCTGACGCTTATCGAGCCGTGCTGACACCTGTCGGCAGCGAGTTGGGCCGCCACCAATGACGTCTGCTCCAAAGAGAGTTGCTCGCGCAGAGCGCCGAACGTCATCCGGCGCAGTTCGCCGACGTCGGCTTCCTGCACCGCGCGGGCGTATCTTTTGACCGCGTCGTACACGCTCGACATCTCCATTGTGGGCTCCTCTTCGGCCTCCGGAACGCCGTTGTCTTACCCCATCCATCCCAGGGGGTAAACCAGTGAGGCCTGTTCAGCGCAGGCCGTTCGAAGTTAAAGCCGCGCGAGCGGGCCGACGTAGGGCCATTCGGCCCTTGATCCGGCCGACTTTGGCACCTGTCGGCTGGACTCGGTGGGGCGTGACCGTTGAATGGCACGGTCAGGCCAGGGTTGGCGCGCACGGGCCGCCGTCCGGGCGACCCGCGGCGCGATACTTGCCGCAGCAGCAGTTCAACCGGGAGAAGCTCATGCAAATCACTGTCGACTACGACCTCTGGAAGGCCATGGACAGTGCATCCTGGCGGCCCTGAGCGCGGTTCCGTCCCTCAGAACTCAGCGACCGCGTGCTCGAGGCGCTCGGCCAGTCGGGCCTGCGCCTCGGCGCGTCGCGTGGGCAGATGCTGCGACGGGAAAGGCGTTGACACCGGCTGATATTCGCGCAGGGTGTGGCGGGCGACGGTCATCTTGTGCAGCTCGGTTGCGCCGTCGGCGATACCCAGCGACTCCGCGGCGATCATCATCTTGATGAACGGCATCTCGTTGGAGACACCGAGCGCGCCGTGCAGGTGCATGGCGCGCTGCACCACGTCATGCAATACCTGCGGCATGGCGACCTTGACCGCGGCGATATCCCGGCGCACCTTCTGGTAGTCGTGGTGCTTGTCGATCAGCCAGGCGGTGCGCAGCACCAACAGCCGGAACTGCTCGATCTGAATCCAGCTGTCGGCGATCTTCTCCTGGGTCATCTGGAAATTCGACAGCGGGCCCATCCGAGTCTGGCGGGAAACCGCCCGCTCGCACATCATGTCGAAGGCCCGCCGCGCCAACGCGATGGTCCGCATGGCGTGGTGAATGCGGCCGCCGCCCAGCCGGGTCTGCGCGATCGCGAAGGCCTGTCCCTCGCCGCCGAGGATGTGGTCTGCCGGCACCCGGACATCGGCATAGCGCACGTAGCCGTGAGTGGCATGGGACTCCGTGCCGACCCCCACGTTGCGGATGATCTCGAGGCCTGGTGTGCCGGCGGGAACGATGAACAACGACATCTTGTCGCGGGTACGCGCGTCGGGGTTGGTGACGGCCATAACGATGAAAAAGGTCGCGTGCCGGGCGTTGGTGGAAAACCACTTCTCGCCGTTGATCACCCAGGTGTCGCCGTCGCGCTCGGCGCGGGTCACGAACAGGCCCGGATCCGAACCGCCTTGCGGCTCGGTCATGGAATAACAGGAGGTGATCTCGCCGTCGAGCAGCGGCTGTAAGTAGCGCGCTTTCTGGTCGCGGTCCCGAACAGGGCCAGGATCTCGGCGTTGCCGGAGTCAGGCGCCTGCGAGCCGAACACCGACGGGGCCCAGCGCGACCGGCCGAGTATCTCGTTGAGCAGTGCCAGTTTGACTTGGCCGTAGCCCTGACCGCCGAGGTCTGGTTTGAGGTGCGCCGCCCACAGCCCGTGGTCCTTCACCTGCTGCTGCAGCGGTCGCAGCGTCGCCATCGTCTCGGCGTCCTTCTTGTCGTACGGGTCGAGCGCCACCAAGTCGAGTGGCTCGAGCTCGTTGACCATGAACTCTTCGACCCAGTCCAGCTTCTGCTGGTACTCGGGATCTGTTTCGAAGTCCCACACGATTTCCGACGCTACTACTCTGGCGGTCAATGACCATCAATACGCGTCCGGCGCGCAAAGCCGACATCACCGAGCTGTCGCACGCTCTCGGTCGCGCCTTCTACGACGACCCGGTGTCGATGTGGATCATGCCCGACGACAAAGCCCGGGCAGCCCGTCAGCGAAAGTTCTTCGCGGCCATCGCCCGACACCACCACCTTGCCGGCGGTGGCGTGGAGGTGGCCACGGACGGGTCCACCATCGGCGCGGCCGCGCTGTGGGATCCGCCGGGCCGGTGGAAGCAGTCGGGGCGCGAACAACTGATGATGCTGCCGGCGTTCATTTTCGGATTCGGGTTGAGCGTGGCGACGGGCCGCAAGCTCGGCCGACTGCTCGAGCAGATGAAGTCGCAGCACCCCGAGGAACCGCACTGGTATCTCGCGGTGATCGGCAGCGACCCGGCGGTGCGCGGCAAAGGCTACGGGCAGGCGCTGATGCGCTCACGCCTCGACCGCGTCGACGCCGAGCACGCCCCCGCTTATCTGGAATCCAGCAAAGCGGAGAACGTGCCGTACTACCAGCGGTTCGGTTTCGAGGTCACCGGCGAGCTCGTCGTTCCGGGCGGCCCGACCCTATGGCCGATGTGGCGGCCGCCGCGGTAAGTGGTTAGCGTTTCGAATAAAAGGAGAACCGAATCACTATGCCTGACGACGACACCTTGAGCCCGAGCGAGTCAACCGATTCCGATGAGGTGCGCAACGACGACGGCGACATCGTCGTCGACCCGCCCGACGATTGGAGCGAGGCCGACAAGTTCGGGATGACGGCGCGCGAAGAGCTCGAGGGCGAATCTCTCGACTACAAACTGAGCGCCGAGGAACCCGATGTAGCGCCCGAACCACGGCCCCCCGCTGAGCGACCGGCTCGCGTCCATCGCGGCCAGATCGACGGAACGCCCGAGGATGGCGACTCACTATTCAACATCGACAGGTGACGCTCACGTAGTCGCGCAGTGCGGCGCGTCTCGGCCACAGCGGTCAATCCGACCAGTGCGTCACAGGCCGTTCGTGGCGATGACCGTCGACGACGATGTCCACCCGCTCGTTGAAGAACGACACGTAGTCACGGACGGGTTCGGCTTCGCGCAGCGGGTCGGGGTAAGTCCACGCCACGTCGGCGGGCCCGTCCGGTACCGACAGCGACAGGTACGACGCCCGGCCTTTGTAGGCGCAGTAGCTGATGGTGTCGCTCGGTTCGATGTCGGCGACGACGTCGGCACGCGGAAGATAGAACCGCACCGGCAGCAAGGTCTCGAACAACAACAGCGGACGCGTCGACTCGGCCAGCAGCCGGCCCTCCCACTCGATGCGAACCCGCCGAGTGCTGGCCAGGATGTCGATGCGCTTGAACGGGTCGTGCGGGTGGGCGACGATCGGCTCGTCTTCCTCGATGCCAGTCGAACGCGCCGAAATCGAACGTGAGGTAGCCGGCCAGGTCGGGATCGTCGGGCCGGAACGCCGCCGACGGACGTCGCACTCCGCCGACGACCACGTCGAACATTTCGCCGGCGCAGCTGTGCACGGTGAATGGGTTGGCCGGTGACAGCACCGACGCATCGGGCACATCGTCGACGCGGCCCGCTGACTCCAGTACGGCCGCGATGTCGGACTCCGGCACCGCGTAGGTCGGGACCAGCCGCCGCGGCTCCCATACCAGCAGGCCGTTGACAGTGTCGGCGATCGGCCCGCCGTCCAGCTGAACCCGAAGGCGTTTCTCGCACGGCTCGTAACGCAGCGACGTCAACGCGCTGCCGAGCAGCTCCCGCATCTTGGTGGCCATCGCACCATCATGGCGCGGGATGCACCGACTCGACCGTGTAGAGGTGCGGTTCGTAGCCGTCGGCCAAGTCCGCGCACTGCGCCCAGAACGTCGAGGGTCAGGGCTTGCTGCGCCAGCCGGTGACGCCGACCACGATCATCCGCAGCTGCTTGACGGCCGTGATGCGGATCTCCTCGATGCGCATCGGCGCCCTGGGCGTCTTCGAGCGCCTCGGCGATGACGATCATCGAGTTGACGAACAACGTCGCCAGCACGTTGAGGTCGTCGGTGCTCCACTCGTTCAGGCCCGGGAACCGGGCCAGGTCGGTGGCCAACTCCGACGTGAGAAGCCGGAACTCGGTTCGGATCGCGTAGCGCAACACGGTGACGCCGCTGGAGCGTTCGCGGCCGATGAAACGCCAATGCTCGCGGCCTTCGGTGACGCTTGCCACGACGATCTCCACCGACGACTCGATCACCCGGTTGGGGTCGAGCTTGCCGGCGCGGGCGCCACGCAACATGTCGCGCAGGGTGCGAAAGGACTCGTCGATCAGGACCAGCCCGAGGGCGTCCATCGACTCGAAGTGGCGGTAGAACGCCGCCGGCACGATCCCGGCTTCCCGGGTCACCTCGCGCAGGCTCAGACCACTGAAACTGCGCTCATCGAGCAGCTTGAGCGCCGCTCCGACAATGGCCCGCCGAGTGACCTCTTTGCGCTCTTCACGGGACGGACCTTCGCTCCTGCGACCGCGCCCCGAACGGTGCGGACGTGAGCTAGGAGTACGACTGTTCACCGTGTGAAGGCTATCACAGAGCTGGGAAAACCCTTGACGAACAGGTCCAAGTCAGAGGACGGTGTACACATGTTCACCGAAACTTTGAAGCAGCGGGTGCTGGGCTCCGACCTGGTAAGCCTGCTGACCGGTCCGCATGGCGTCGACCGGTACACCGAGCTGGTCGCACCGACCTGGACGCTGGCCGAGGGCCGCGCCAAGGTCGTCGACGTGCGGCGCAACACCCCGCGCAGTGTGACGCTCGTCCTGGCGCCCAACGACGCGTTCACCGACGCCGTCCAGGCCGGCCAGTACGTCAACCTCAGCGTCGAGATCGACGGGCGTCGCCACACCCGCTGCTACTCGCCGGCCAACGCCGAGGGCGACCGGCACCTCGAGTTGACGATCGGGCAGCACGACGGCGGGCTGGTCTCGACATTCCTGTACGAGCGCGCCCGCCGCGGCATGGTGGTCGGGCTCGGCGCGGTCGGCGGCGACTTCGTCCTTGCCGGCGCAACGGCCGCGACGGATCCTGTTCGTCTCCGGCGGCAGCGGCATCACGCCCGTCATGGCGATGCTGCGCACGCTGGTCGGCGAAGGCCACGACGGCGAGATCGCGTTCGTCCACTACGCCCGCAGCCGCGCCGAGGCGCCCTACCGCGACGAGCTTGCGGCGATGCCCGGCGTGCGGGTGCTGCACGGCTACACCCGGTCGACAGGCGGTGACCTCGACGGCCGGTTCGATGCCGAACACCTCGCTGCCGCGATGCCGGCGCCCGACGCCGTGTTCGTCTGTGGTCCAGCGGCTTTGGTCGACGCCGTCCGCAAGCACTGTGACAACGTGCACTCGGAAAGCTTTGTCGCGCCGACCCTGGAGCTGCCGGCCAAGCCGTCCGGCGGGCGAGTGACGTTCGCGGACAGCAGCATCGACGTCGTCGACGATGGCCGCCCATTGCTCGAGCAGGCCGAGGCGGCCGGCCTGAACCCGCAGAGCGGATGCCGGATGGGCATCTGCCACACCTGCACACGCCGCAAGACCGCGGTGTCGTGCGCAACCTGACCACCGGTGCGGTGTCGACCGCCGCCGGCGAGGACGTGCAGATCTGCGTGTCCGTTCCCGTCGGCGACGTCGACATCGCCCTGTGAACCCAACGAGAAGGAGGCTCCAACCATGTCGCAGCCCAAGATCAATCTGACACCCGAGCAGGCCGACGCATTCGGCCGCGAACTCGACGCCATCAAGGAGCGCGTGATGGCCGACCTCGGCCAGCGCGACGCCGACTACATCCGTCGCGTCATCAAGGCGCAGCGCGCACTCGAAGTCGGCGGCCGCGCCTTGCTGTTCGCCGGGATTCTGCCGCCGGCCTGGCTGGCCGGCACCGCGATGCTCGGGATCTCAAAGATCCTGGACAACATGGAGATCGGCCACAACATCATGCACGGCCAGTACGACTGGATGCGTGACCCGACGATCCGCGGCCAGGACTTCGAATGGGACACCGCCTGCCCGGCCGACCAGTGGCGGCACTCGCACAACTACATGCACCACACCCACACCAACATCGTGGGCATGGACCGCGACATCGGCTACGGCATCCTGCGGATGAGCGAAGACCAGCCGTGGAAGCCCTACTTCTTGGGCAACCCGGTCTACGCGTTCCTGCTGATGGTGCTGTTCCAGTACGGGGTCGCGCTGCACGAAATGGAAAGCGAGCGCATCACCTCCGGCGAGATCCGACTGGCGGACAAACGCGAGGTCCTGCAGGAGATTTGGCGCAAGACCCGCAAGCAGATGCTGAAGGATTATGTCGCCTTCCCACTGCTGGCCGGACCGTTCGCGCCGTTCGTCTTCACCGGCAACCTGACCGCCAACCTGATGCGCAACGTGTGGTCCTACATGATCATCTTCTGCGGCCACTTCCCGGACGGCACGCAGGAATTCACCGTCGAGGAGACGCGAAGGCGAGTCGCGCGGCATGTGGTACTTCCGCCAGGTCCTCGGCTCGGCGAACCTGACCGGCGGCAAGCTCTTTCACCTGCTGTCCGGCAACCTGTCGCACCAGATCGAGCACCACCTGTTCCCGGACATCCCGGCTCGGCGCTACTCCGAGATCGCCGGTCGAGGTGCGAGAGATCTGCCAGCGCTACGGCATCCCCTACAACTCGGGCTCGTTGCCGAGGCAGTTCGGCACCGTGGTGCGCAAGATCGTCAAGCTCGCGTTGCCGCCGAAGGATCGCGCCGACACCAAGCCGAAAGATCGCGAGCGCGTCGCGGCCTGAGGCGCCGCAGCATCGGACCGGAGCCGTCGATCGGCTACCTTGCAAGCCATGGTTCCTCAGCCCGCCCTGGACGGTGTCGATCACAAGTTCGTCGATCTGGGTGGCGGGGTGACGATCCACGTCGCCGACGCCGGTCCTGCCGAAGGACCGCCGGTGATGCTGGTCCACGGCTTTCCGGAGAACTGGTGGGAATGGCACGAAGTGATCGGCCCACTGGCCGCCGACGGCTACCGGGTGCTGTGCCCTGACCTGCGTGGTGCGGGATGGAGTTCGGCACCGCGCTCCCGGTACCTCAAGAACGAGATGGCCGACGATCTTGCCGCCGTGCTGGACCGGTTGGGCGTCGGGCCGGTGAAACTGGTGGCGCACGACTGGGGCGGGCCCGTCGCATTCATCATGATGCTGCGCCATCCGGAGAAGGTGACCGGCTTTTTCGGGCTCAACACGGCGGCGCCCTACGTGAAGCGTGACTTGGCGGCGGTCCGCAACATTTGGCGGTTCTGGTATCAGATTCCGATGCTGCTGCCGGTGATCGGGCCGCGGCTGATCGCCGACCGCAAGGCCCGCTATTTCAGGATGCTGGCGTCGTGGGTGGGCGGCGGATTCCGCGTGCCCGATGAGGACGTCGCGATGTACGTCGAATGCATGCGCCAGCCCGGCCATGCCGTCGCCGGCTCGCGGTGGTATCGGACCTTTCAGAGCACCGAGATGTTGCGTTGGCTGCGAGGCGAATTCGACGGTGTGCCCGTCGAGGTCCCGGTTCGCTGGCTGAGCGGTACCCAAGACCCTGTGCTCACGCCGGACCTGATCGACGGATATGCCGAGCACGTCCGCGATTTCGATGTCGAGCTGGTCGACGGCGTCGGCCACTGGATCGTCGAGCAGCGCCCGGATCTGGTGCTGGACCGGCTGCGAGCCTTCCTCAAGCTCTAGTGGCGATATCCGAGCATCGCCATCGACGCCTCCACCGCGGGCTCGACGATGTCGCGCACACTATGACCGTCTTCGACTGCCAGCGCGGTCAATTCGCGTAGACCACCCACCAGGATCACCGCCTTCGGCCGGGTCAACGGCGGCAGGCCGGCCTCCTGGAAGCCCGGGTTGTCGCTGAGGTTCACCAGCAAGCTGGTCAGTAGCTGCATGCCACGACGCTGAAACGGCCGGGCCGCGGCGTCCAGCGATGGCAGCTCGCGGATCCAGCTCAACGTGAGCGCCGGCCGCGCGTCGATGTGGTCGACATACGCCTCGACGGCCTGACGAATCTGGGTCTGCCAGTCGCCGTCGCGATCGACGGCGTCGCGGATGTTGTCGGCCAGTTTCCCGACGTCGGCATGCAGCAGTTCGAGGAAGCACTGCTCCTTGGAGGGGAATTGGTCGTAGAACGTGCGCTTGGAGGTGCGGGCGTGCCGGACGATGTCGGCCACGGTGCTGGCGCGGTAACCCCGCTCGGTGATCGAAGCCGCCAGGCCGTCGAGCAGGCGTTGCCGAAACGGGTCGACGTCGGCGGGCGCACTCGACGACGAATCGTCAGCGACGGTCGTCGCCATGGCGCCTCCCTCGATCCGACCCTTGCCAGCACTTGGTACCAGACGGTACCGTACCGGAATGAGTCGCGGTACGGTGCGGTACCGCATCGAAGTTGGGAGTGCACAGTTGTGAGCACCGTCGAAACGCCCGCCCCCTCGGCGACGCCCGCCATTACGTTGCCGCCCGGACCACGGATTCCAAAAGCGTTGCAGGGCGTGGCCTTCGCCTTCGGCAGGCGACGGTTCATGCGCGGGGCGGCGGATCGCTACGGCGATGCATTTTCGCTGCACGTGCCGATCTACGGCCCATTGGTCGTGGCGGCCAGCCCAACCTTGGCGAAACAAGTCTTCACCGCCAGTCCCGATGTGCTCGGCAACATCCAGCCGAACCTGAGCAGGTTGCTCGGCTCCGGTTCGGTCTTCGCCCTCGACAACGACGAGCACCGGCAGCGGCGCCGACTGCTGGCTCCGCCGTTCCATGGCAAGAGCATCAAGAACTACGAGTCGATCATCGAAGACGAGACGCTGCGCGAGATCGCGAGCTGGCCGGAGGGCACGGCGTTCCCGACCCTGCCGTCGACGATGCGCATCACGCTCAATGCCATCCTGCGCGCCGTCTTCGGGGCCGAAGGCGCCGAGCTCGACGAGTTGCGCCGAATCCTGCCCCCGTGGGTCACGCTGGGTTCGCGGATGGCCATGCTGCCCAACCCTGCTCGGAACTTTGGGCGCTATTCGCCATGGGGCCGGCTGGTGGAGTACCGGCGGCGCTACGACGCGGTCATCGACACTCTCATCGCCAACGAACGGTCGGACCCGGACTTCGAGCGCCGGGCCGACGTGCTCGCACTGATGTTACGCAGCACCTACGAGGACGGTTCGGCCATGTCTCGCAAGGACATCGGCGACGAGCTGCTCACCTTGCTGGCGGCCGGACATGAGACCACCGCGTCCGCGCTCGGCTGGGCATTCGAACGGATCAGCAGACACCCCGACGTACTTGCCGACACTGGCGGCCGAGGCCGAAACCGACGAGAACGAGTTGCGTCAGGCGACGATCCTCGAGGTGCAGCGACACCGGCCGGTCATCGATGCCGCCGGCCGCCATGTGCACGCGCCGGACTTCGAGATCGGCGAATGGCGCGTCCCGCGCGGGCACACGATCATCGTCAGCATTTCGCGGCTGCACGCCGATCCGGAGTTGTTTCCCGACCCGGACCGTTTCGATCCACAACGCTTCGTCGGAGCCAAGCCGCCCAGCTTCGGCTGGCTTCCCTACGGTGGCGGCGCGCGGCGCTGCGTCGGCGCTGTGTTCGCGAACATGGAGATGGACGTGGTGCTGCGAACAGTGTTGCGCCACTTCACGATCGAAACCACAGATGCTCCGGGGGAGAAGTTCCATTCTCGTGGTGTCGCCTACACCCCGAAGGACGGCGGACGGATCGCGGTCCGTCGACGTTAAGATCGACGTTCGTGACCGCCGACAATCAACTCGTCGATCTGATGAACAGCGCCCTGGGGTCGACGATCCCGACCGCGCACAACATGGGCGTCCGCGTGGTGCAGGCGCGTCGCGGGTTCGCCGCGGCCACCGTGCCGGTCGAGGGCAATCGGAACCATTTCGGCGTCATCTATGCCGGCGTCCAATTCACCGTGGCCGAAATCCTCGGCGGCATCATCGCTTTGAGCACGTTCGACAGCTCGAAGTACTTCCCGCTGGTGAAGAACGTCGACATTACGTTCGTCGGGATGGCCCGCTCCGAACTGACGGCGCAGACCAGTCTCGACGACGCGACGATCGCGCGTGTCGAAGCCGAAGCGGCCGAGCGGGGTAAGTCCGACTTCACCCTCGAGGCCGTGGTGACCGATGCCGACGGGCAGACCGTCGCCACCACCCGCGGCCTGTATCAGCTGCGGGCCATCGCCAAGTAGTCGTTGTGGCCTCTACCCGGCGACGGCGACTGCCTGGATGAGCCGCACGCGGTCTTCACGGGCATTCGCAGCAGGTTGGCGATCTTGGGCTTGATATCGGGGACAACCAGTTGAAGCCCGAGCGGATCGACGGGTGCTGCCAATATCGGAGCCATAGCCTCGACGGTGAATTCGGTCAGGTCGTTGCACACCTCCACCGCGAATCCGGCACTCTTCAGCGTGGCGGCGAGATCGTCGGACGAGATGAGGTGACTACGCTCGGGGACGTCGGCCCACGGCACGGGGAAAACAAGGGGCTGGTGGGATCCTGCTGTGACATCCCAGATCGCAAGACGACCGCCGGCGCGCAGAACGCGGCGGGCTTCGCTGTACATCCGTGTTTTGTCGGCGATGTTCATTTGAACGTGTTGGCTGACAACCAGATCGAAGCTTGCGTCTGGCAAGGGTAGATCGGTGACGTCTGCTTCGATCACCTCAATGCGGTCGTGGAGCTGTACCAGGCCGTTCAGCCATCGCGCAGTGTCGCAGTACTCGGCCGTGAAATCGACCGCGGTCACCCGGCAGCCGTGTTCGGCGGCAAGCAGGCGGGAGGTGCCTCCGATACTGCTGCCGGCGTCGAGAACGCGGTCGGCTGCGGTGACATGCGCAGCATCCAGAAGCGCCACGGTGCCCAGGCGGCCGAGGGAGTGGAAGTGCTCGAAGGAGGCTAAGCCGACGGCGAGGTCGGCGGGCGTCAGCGCATCGAGATCCTTTCCGGCGGAGCGTAATGCGGCCTCGATGCGCTCACGCACTCCTCCGGTGGCGTACTGCGCCGCGGTGCCGGTCATCGTGCCACCGCCGAGATCGGGCTGATCCGCGGGCGCTCCACATCGGGCACTCGATCAGGGTCGTGGGTGACTTGCCATTGCTCGGAGTCGATTGACAGTTCTCCGAAGGCCGCGCCGGCTTGGAACGTGCGCAGGTAGCGCTTGCGGTTAGGAGCGGGGGCGACAACCGATCTCGCGAGCAGGCGCATGGCGCGGGCCATCCCGGAGACGCCGCGTGTGGTGCCGGGCATGGCAGCGAGATAGCGGCGAGCGATCGTCTCCATGTCCTCGGCCGGCCGTCCGGTAAGCCGCTCCACGGCATCAGTGGGCGCATTGACGGCGAAGGTCCCGCGCTTGAGTTCGTCGACGTACCACTTCACTTGGATGAGGTTGTACTCGTCGAAGCCGATCGTGCGGGCCGACTTCGCCAGCACGGTGAACGGGATGTCGAGGTAGCGGATCCTGCGGCCGAACACTCGGCTGAGGATTTCGGCATAACCGCTGGGGCTGACCAACTCCGGGCCGGTGGGACGGTAACTGCGGCCCAGGTGCGGTTCGGGATCCACGAGTAGCGCCGCCGCGACCGCGGCGATGTCTTCGTTGGATGGCGGAGCATTGAGTCCTTCTCCAAAGGGCAGTGTCAACACTCCGAACTGCGCGACGGAGTCCAGCGTGTAGGTGTAGGTCTCCGCGAAGAATCCGGCGTTGACGGTGATCGACCCGACTGTGGGCATCCAGTCGAACACTCGGTCAGCGAGCCACGCGGCGCGGGTCTGCGCTGACAGGTGACCAGGGTCGGCTAGCCATTGACTCATGGATACCACCACCTCCAGCCGATTCTCCTCGGCGGTTGCAGCGAAAAGGGTGGCGGCTTCCAAGGCACCCGGCATCACGGGGGCCGCCCAGTAGGCGCGTTGCACGCCGTGCAGCGCCTTGCGCACATCGTGCACGTCGTTGACATTGCCGACGACGACTTCTGCTCCCCGTTGCCGCAACGCCACCGATCGGGCGTCTTCGCGATGGACCATCGCGCGAACTGGAAAGCCACGCGACAGCAGCGAGAAGGCGGTATGGCGGCCGGTCTTACCGGCGGCGGCGGTCACCAAGATTGTTGGCTGTGCGCTCATGAGGGATGCTCCTTTGACTTGTGATGTTGGGAAATGCGTTGTGCTGCAGCGTGTTTACGTAGTGACTGACTCTGGTTGGGCCTGCTCGGTGATCTCGGCCGCTGATCGCTGTGTCCTCGCAGGCAGCAGAACGGCGACGACGATGGCTGCGGCCAGCGCAATAGCGGCGCAGACCAGCGAGCCGGTCCGCATGCCGCCGAGGAACGCGGGGTCGACGGCGCCGCGCACACTGGCCGCCTGCGCGGCGGGCAACTGTCCGACGACCCGGTACGCGGCGGCCACGGAGCCTTTCATCGTGGATCGGATGTCCGGCGGGAGCGCCATCAGAGCCGCCGCCGAGCCGAGCCGGCCGGAGTAGACGGACGCGAACACGCTGCCGACGATCGCGACGCCCAGCGTGCCGCCGAACTCGCGTGTGGTGTCGTTGACGGCCGAACCGATCCCGGCCTTGTTGGCGGACAGGGAGCCCATGATCGCTTCGGTGGCGGGCGCTGTGGTCAAGCCGAGGCCGCCGCCAAGCAGAAGCATCTGTCCGGCGATCTGCAGGTACGGCGTGGCCGCGTCGGCAGTGGATGCCCACGCCAGCCCAGCGGCGAAGATGGCCAGGCCCGCCGCGACGACCGCCGTGGTGCCAACTCGCTCCACAATGCGCGGACCCAGCACGCTGGCGACGGCGATCGACACGGCGACCGGCAATAGCCGCACACCTGCCTCAAATGCGCTGTAGCTCTTGATGAATTGGAAGTATTGGGTGATGACGAAGATGAAGCCGAACAGGGTGAGGAAGCCCGCGGTAACCGCCAGGCTTCCGCCGGAGAATCGTCGGTTCGCGAACACCGAGACGTCGAGCATGGGGTGCGAACTGCGCCGCTCCCAAAGCGCGAAGGCGCCGATAACGACCACGGCGATGCCGAAACCCGCTCCAGCGCGCGCGCTACCCCATCCCCACGCCGGCGCTTCGATCACCGTGTAAATCAGCGCCGTCACTCCGGTGCAGGACAGGATCAGTCCGGGCAAATCGACCTTCGGTGCGGCCGGATCACGCGATGTAGGAACACACAGAACTCCGCCTACGATGGCCGTCGCGGCGATCGGTACGTTCACCAGAAAGATCGAGCCCCAGCTGAAGTGCTCGAGAAGCCAACCGCCGGTGATCGGGCCGGCGGCAACGCCGACGCCGACCATCGCCGCCCACACGCCGATCGCCTTGGCCCGCGTGGTCGGATCGGTGAAGATATTCGTGATCAGGCCGAGCGTGGTCGGGAAGATCACGGCGGCGCCAACCCCCATCGCGGCGCGGGCTGCGATCAAGGAATCTGCCGAATGTGCCTGCGCCGCAAGAGCGGAGGTCAAGGCGAACACGGCAAGTCCGCCGCTGAGCCATTCGCGCCGGCCATATCGGTCGCTGAGGCTTCCTGCCGATA
This sequence comes from uncultured Actinomycetota bacterium, assembly GCA_963741555.1. Classification (GTDB taxonomy): domain Bacteria; phylum Actinomycetota; class Actinomycetes; order Mycobacteriales; family Mycobacteriaceae; genus Mycobacterium. The sequence goes on from CAVUIH010000003.1 coordinate 188,314, forward strand.
ACAGCAGGCCGGCCATGACGAGCGTGTAGGCGTCGACGATCCACTGCAGCTGCGCGGTGTCGGCGTTCAGATCGCGCGACAACGTGGGCAGGGCGACATTGACCACGGTGGCATCGACGCTGATGACGAAGACGCTCAGGCAAATCACGGCAAGGGCGGCGATTGGGTGCTCGCGGAACGCGGTCCGGCGGAGTTCGGTGTGCATGGACTGAACCGTAAACGTACTAGACAAGAAAATCAAGTATATAGTTTATTAAAACGTGCATGCACAGTGTAGAGTGGCTTGTGTGGCCGGTCGTAAGAGTTACAGCCAGAACTGCCCGATAGCGCGCGGGCTCGACGTCCTCGGCGAGCGGTGGACGCTACTGATCCTGCGCGAGCTCATCGGGGGTGCACGCCGCTACGGCGATGTGCGCGCGGCACTTCCGGGCATCGCCACCAACTTGCTCGCCGATCGGTTGCGCGAACTGGACGAAGCCGGCCTGATCTGCCGTACCGAATTACCACCCCCGGTCGCCCGCACCGTGTACACACTCAGCGAGGAGGGGTGGCGCAAGGTGCCGCCGGTGATCCAGGCGGTCGCCACCTTCGGACTGAATTTCCTTGACCCCAGCGACAGCGCGTTAACGCCGCTGAACGGTTTCCTCGCCGGCATCCTGCTCGGCTTCGACCAGGCTCGAGCACCGGACCTACTCTGCCTCCTACCGCGTCGAAATCGACGGTCGGCGTTTCGAATTCGCGGCGACAATGGAGGGCTTGAGCGCTGCTCAGGACCCGCCGGCGGTCACCGTGACCGCGACCGCGGCGGATCTGATTACTGCGCGTCTTGGTGGGACCGCCGCCGAACGCAAGGCCGCATTGCGGCGCTGCACTTTCGATGGCGACGCGCCGCGGTCGAGGCGATGCGCTCGGCGTTTCAGTTGGCGGCAGATCCCGGGCTGGCCCCCGCTGTCTCGCGAAACTAGCGGTCGGCGGCGGCCCGTCGCGGCAACTTCCAGCCCGGCCTGATGAAGTGGCAGGTGTACCCGTTCGGGTAGTGCAGCAGGTAGTCCTGATGCTCGGGCTCGGCTTGCCAGAAGTCGCCGGCCGGGCTGACTTCGGTGACCACCTTGCCGGGCCACAGACCTGAGGCTTCGACGTCGGCGATGGTGTCCTCCGCAACGCGCTTCTGGTCTTCGTCGAGGTAGAAGATCGCCGAGCGGTAGCTGGGCCCGAGGTCGTTGCCCTGCCGGTTCTTCGTGGTCGGGTCGTGGATCTGGAAGAAGAACTCCAGCAGTGTGCGGAAGTCGGTGCGCGCCGGGTCGTAGGTGATCTCGATGGCCTCGGCGTGGTGCCGTGATTGCGGTACGTCGCGTTGGGGACATTCGGGTCGCCCGTGTAGCCGACCCTGGTCGCGACGACGCCGGGTTGCTTGCGGATCAGGTCCTGCATGCCCCAGAAGCAGCCGCCGGCCAGTATTGCCTTCTTGTAGTCCGTCATCTTCCCGATTATCCACTTGCTCGACAAACCGCAGTAGAACGTGTTCTAGTTTCTTGCGTGAAGCCAGGTTTTCAGCCGCGACGAACTCGCCGCCGCGTTCGCGCGTTTCGAGCAGACCGTGGCCGAGGCCGCCGAAGCCAAGAACTGGGACGACTGGGTGCAGCATTACACCCCGGACGTCGACTACATCGAGCACGCCGCCGGCACCATGAAGGGCCGCGACGAGGTGCGCGCCTGGATCCGCAAGACGATGACGACCTTTCCGGGCAGCCACATGACCGCGTTCCCATCGCTGTGGTCGGTCATCGATGAGCCAACCGGGCGGATAATCTGCGAGCTGGACAACCCGATGGTCGACCCGGGCGACGGCACCATCATCAGCGCCACCAACATCTCGATCATCACCTACGCCGGCGACGGTCAGTGGTCCCGGCAAGAAGACGTCTACAACCCGCTGCGCTTCGTGCAGGCGGCCGTCAAGTGGTGCAAGAAGGCGGAGAAGTTGGGCACGCTCGACGACGACGCCGCCCGCTGGATGCAGACATACGGAGGTTTGCAGTGAGCGCGCCAAGCTGGTCATCGGAGCCAACGGCTTTCTGGGTTCGCACGTCACCCGTCAGCTCGTCGCCGACGGCGCCGATGTGCGCGCGATGGTGCGCGACGGCGCCAACACCCGCAGCATCGACGACCTGAACGTCACCCGCTTCCACGGCGACGTCTTCGACACCTCCACCGTGCGCGAGGCGATGCACGGCTGCGACCAGGTGTACTACTGCGTGGTCGACACCCGTGCCTGGCTGCAGGACCCGTCGCCGCTGTTCCACACCAACGTCGAGGGATTGCGCAACGTGCTGGACGTGCGAAAACCGCTGGCCTGCAACGCTTCGTCTTCACCAGCACCTACGCGACGGTGGACCGCCGGCATGGCCACATCGCCACCGAAGCGGACCGCATCGGTAACCGGCGGGTCAGCCCCTACGTCCAGTCCGGGTGCAGGCCGAGGACCTGGTCATGCGCTACGTCGCCGACCACGGCCTGCCGGCCGTCGCCATGTGCGTCTCGACGACTTACGGCAGCGGCGACTGGGGCCGGACCCCGCACGGCGCATTCATCGCCGGCGCGGTCTACGGCAAGCTGCCGTTCCTGATGAACGGCATCCAGTTGGAGGTCGTCGGCGTCGACGATGCGGCCCGCGCAATGATCTTGGCCGCCGAGCGTGGCCGCGACGGCGAGAAGTACCTGATCTCCGAACGGATGATCCCGCTGAAGGAGTTCAGGATGCCGCCAACGAGGCCGGGTGCCGGCGCCGCAGCGGGCGACTCGGTACCGGTGCTGTACGCCTGGTGCGCTGGGCAGCCTGCGAGCGAAACTGACCGGCAAAGATGCCGAGCTCAGTCTCGAGTCGGTGCGGATGATGCGCGCCGAAGCGCCGGTGGACCACAGCAAGGCCGTGCGCGAATTGGGTTGGCAGCCAAGGCCGATCGAAGAGTCGATCCGCGAGGCCGCGCGGTTCTGGGCCACCCTGAAGAACGCCAAGCGCGACAGAAGGCCGCTCCGGCCGATTGAGCGGCGGTTATCTGTCAGCTGAGTCGTAGCCGGGCAGGCCCGGCGGGTAGGTGAATTCGGCCCGAAGCAGCGCGGCTTGGCGGGTGACGCCTGCTGGGGGAGCGATGGTGCCGCCGTCGGTGGTGAGGTAAGCGATGCGGCCGCGGTCACCTGAGGCCGCGTCCCCATGCGGCGCTGGACGGCCCGACGAGGGTGTCGTCGAATGGGTCACCGGCGAGGTGGCGGACTTCGCTGCCGTGCCGCGGCGCCAGCGGCACCCGGTCGAAAGTGTTGGCTCGATGCCGTGTGACATAAGCGAATCCGGCGTCCTCGTCGATGCAGAAGTCATCGGCGTTATCGATCGCGGCGACGAACTGCGCCGAGCTGAGGGAACGGGTGGCCCGTATCCACCGGCACGCGCATGAACACCTTCTGCGCGGTCGAGGTGTAGTACAGATAACCGGTCTGCGCGCCGTAGCGCACGCCGTTGACTCCGGGTTGCGGGGGAGGAGGCACCCCGCTGTCTGGATCGAACGCCATGGTGTCGTCTTCAAGCCACACTCGGGCCGTGGCGCTGCGTGCATCGTCGGCGAGATCGACCCGCCAGATGAGTCCGGCAAAGCAGTCGGCGACCGCCAAGACGTTGGGCCCGAGCAGGCAGCTTCCGTTGGGGGCGCGAACGCGATCGTCGAAGGTGTAGATGACCTCCGGCGACACCGGAATTCCCGGTGCCCACCCGGTGAAATCGACTCGGACTAGGTGTGATTCGTAGGTGGTGTAGCCCTCGGTCAGGCTGACGACGAACACCTCGGGTGCGACCTCGGCGATACCGGTGACACCATGATCGAAGGTGTGCACCAGGACCGGCTCGACGACCGCACCGGGCGGTGTTGCTGGTACCCACCAGAGTTCTTTCTGCAGGACGGCGGTGATGAGGATGGATCCGTCGGCGCGCACCGCGAGGTTCTCCAGAAAGTAGTACTGCGGGAAGTACGCGACAGGAGTCAGTGTGACAGTGGGTAGCGGGGGAAGGGCCATGACGATTCTCGGGTGAGGGTGCGGGAATGGGGAAGGCGTTGAGGATGCCGCCGACGGTGTGGTAGTTGCTGAGGTTATTACGGCTCGTACGACTCGCGCCCGGTAGACGCTCCTTCAGTGTGCACATTTCCCGCGTGTCTGATGTAGCTGAAGTGATTTTTGTTACATAGTGTGACGCATGGTGAACATGTGGTGCCACCGCGCTGAAGCATGTCACCCGGGGCCACGGTGACGACAGCGACGCCCGCTGGGCTGGCCGGCTACATACGCGACCAGCTCGAACCGCCGCTGGCGACAGTCGGCGGATTTGCCCGGATGTGTGTCTTGACTGGAAAAGCATTGTTCCGGCGGCCATTCCACTGGGGCGAGTTCATCGTCCAGACCTGGTTCATCACCCGCGTCGCGCTGCTGCCCACGATCGCCGTCTCGATCCCGTTGACCGTGCTGATCGTCTTCACGCTCAACACCTTGCTCGCCGCCTTCGGCGCCGCCGACATCTCCGGTGCGGGCGCCGCGCTGGGAGCGGTCACCCAGCTGGGCCCACTGACCACCGTGCTGGTTGTCGCCGGCGCCGGGTCCACGGCGATCTGCGCCGATCTGGGTGCCCGCACCATTCGCGAGGAGATCGACGCGATGGAGGTGCTGGGCATCGACCCGATCCATCGACTGGTGGTGCCCCGCGTGGTGGCGGCGACGGTCGTCGCGACGCTGCTCAACGGAACCGTCATCACCATCGGACTGGTCGGCGGTTTCCTGTTCGGCGTCAAGCTCCAAAACGTCTCGGGCGGTGCATATCTCGCCACGCTGACGCTGGTCACCGGATTGCCTGAGGTGGTCATCGCGACGATCAAAGCCGCGATCTTCGGGACGATAGCCGGTCTGGTCGGCTGCTATCGCGGCCTGACCACCAAGGGCGGTCCGAAAGGCGTGGGTGTCGCCGTCAACGAGACGCTGGTGTTGTGCGTCATCGCGCTGTTCGCCGTCAACGTCGTGCTGACCACCATCGGCGTCCGGTTCGGGACGGGGCGCTGACGTGTCGACCGCGGCCGTCGTTCGCGCGCGTTTTCCGCGGGCAGTGGCGAATGTCGACCGCTATGGCGGCGGCGCCGTCCGGGGGCTCAACAAGGCCGGACACCTCACCCGCTTCTCGATCGCCAGTAGCTGGTCGATCGGCTGGGCCCTGCGCCGCTACCGCAGAGAGACGCTGCGACTGATCGCCCAGATCGGAATGGGAACCGGGGCAATGGCCGTCGTCGGCGGCACCGCGGCGATCGTCGGCTTCGTGACACTGTCCGGCGGATCGCTGATCGCGATCCAGGGTTTCGCGTCGCTGGGCAACATCGGCGTGGAGGCCTTCACCGGATTCTTCGCCGCCTTGGCCAACGTCCGCGTGGTCACCGCGGTGGTGACCGGCGTTGCGCTGGCTGCGACGGTCGGCGCAGGAGCGACCGCGGAGCTCGGCGCGATGCGGATCAGCGAGGAGATCGACGCGCTCGAGGTGATGGGCATCAAGTCGGTGGCGTTCCTGGTGTCGACCCGATTGTGGCGGGCTGGTGGTGGTCGTCCCGCTGTACGCGATGGCGCTGGTGATGTCGTTTCTGTCCGGACAGGTCGTCACGACGCTGTTCTACGGACAGTCGCCGGGTACCTACGAGCACTACTTCCGGACCTTCTTGCGCACCGAGGATGTGTTCTGGTCGGGCAGGTCATGGTCATCGCGGTGATCGTGATGATCACCCATTGCTACTACGGCTACAACGCCAGCGGCGGACCGGTCGGGGTAGGGGAGGCCGTCGGCCGGTCGATGCGATTCTCGCTGGTGTCTGCGTGATCGTCGTGCTGTTGACCTCGCTCGCGCTCTACGGGGTCGACCCGAACTTCAACCTCACGGTATAGCCGCCCATGGTGAGTCCTGAAGAAGGAGCGCAAGTCCGAACCTGGCCGGACACGGTGGCCGGCATCGGTCTGGTGTTGGCATGCGCACTGCTCATCTTGCGTTGATATATGCCCAGTTTCGCGGCGATTTCACCCCCAAGACCCAGCTGACGATGCTGGCCGCGCGGGCCGGCTGGTGATGGACACCGGCTCGAAGGTCACCTACAACGGGGTCGAGATCGGCCGGGTGACCAGTATCGCCGAGATCAACGCGGCGCACCGGCCGCGAAGTTCTCGCTGGACGTCGATCCCAAGTACATCGGGCTCATCCCGGCCAACGCGATCGCCGAGATCAAGGCGACCACGGTGTTCGGCAACAAGTACGTTTCGTTCACTTCGCCGAAAGATCCCGCGCCGCAGCGCATCACCAAGTAAGGTGATCGACGCGACGTCGGTGACCACCGAGTTCAACACCCTGTTCGAGACGCTGCGTCGATCTCGGAGAAGGTGGATCCGGTCAAGCTGAACCTGACGCTGTCGGCCGCCGCGCAGGCGCTCAACGGGCTGGGCGACAAGTTCGGGCAGTCGATCGTCAACGGCAACGACGTTCTCGACGACATCAACCCGCAGATGCCGCAATCCGCTACGACATCCAGCAGCTGGCGATGCTGGCCGACATCTACACCAAGGCGCACCCGATCTGTTTGACTTACTTGACAATGCGGTGACCACCGCCCGCACGCTCAACCAGCAGCAGGCCGAACTCGATGCGGCGCTGCTGGCCGCGACCGGCTTCGGCAACACCGGCGCCGACATCTTCGAGCGGGCAGGCCCGTACTTCGTGCGCCGACCGCCGACCTGATACCCGACCTGCCAGCTGCTCGACACCTACAGCCCGCAAGTGTTGTGCACGATCCGCAACTACGCCGACGTCGAAGCCAAGGTCGCGCGGTCGGGCGGCAACGGCTACTCGATCGTTTCCACATCGGGGTAGGACCGGCGCAGCGAACCCGTACGTCTACCCGGACAACCTGCCGCGGGTGAACGCCAGGGGCGGGCCCGGCGGCGCGCCGGGCTGCTGGCAGCCGATCACCCAGGACTTCTGGCCGGCGCCGTACCTGGTCGCGGACTCCGGCGCCAGCTGGCGCCGTACAACCACTTCGAACTCGGCCAGCCGATCCTCACCGAGTACGTGTGGGGACGCCAGATCGGCGAGAACACGATCAACCCATGAAAATCACCGGCACCGTCGCACGGCTCGCAGCAGTCGTGTCCGTCCAATTGCTCTTCACCGCAGTCATCGTCGTGGTCTTCGGCCAAATACGCTTCGACCGCACCAACAATTACTCGGCGGAATTCAGCAACGCCAGCGGTTTACGGGCGGGGCAGTTCGTTCGCGCTTCCGGCGTGGAAGTAGGCAAGGTCAAGAAAGTGAACCTCGTCGAGGGCGACAAGCGGATCCGGGTGGAATTCTCCGTCGACCGGTCAGTGCAGCTCTACCAGTCGACGACCGCACAGATCCGCTATCAGGACCTCATCGGCAACCGATACCTCGAGATCAGCCGCGGGTCCGGTGAGAACGCCGAAAGAGCCTTGCCGCCAGGTGGATTCATTCCGTTATCGCGGACCCAACCCGCACTGGACCTCGACGCGCTGATCGGCGGATTCAAACCGCTGTTCCGGGCGCTGGACCCGCAGAAGGTCAACACCATCGCCTCGTCGATCATCACTGTCTTCCAGGGCGAAGGCGGAACGATCAACGACATCCTCGACCAAACCGCGCAACTGACCGATCGGCTCGCCGAAAGCGACGAGGCCGTCGGCGACGTGATCCACAACCTGAACACCGTTCTGCGGACCACGGAGCGCCACCACGACCAACTGGACAGCACCATCGACAAATTCGAAGGGCTGATCACCGGCCTGAAAGACCGGGCCGATCCGCTGGCTGATGGAACCGCACACATCAGCAATGCGGCCGGAACGGTGTCCGACCTACTGGCCGACAACCGGGCCCTGGTGCATGACGCGGTCACTCACCTGGAAATCCTCGCCGGTCCGCTCGACGACCAGCGCGACCGGGTCGGGGATCTGGTGGGCAAGGTCCCCGCCGCGTTCAACATCATCGGGCGCGCCAGCGGTATCTATGGCGACTTCTTCAACTTCTACCTCTGCGACCTGTCGCTCAAAGTCAACGGGCTGCAACCCGGCGGACCCGTCCGGTCGGTCAAACTGCTGCAGCAACCGACGGGTCGGTGCACGCTGCAATGAGAACGCTGCAGCCCGCCAACCGGGTCCGAGTCGGAGTGCTCGCCATCGCCATCGCGGTCCTCGTTGTCGCCGTGGGACAAGCTCAGCAGCCTGCCCGTCCTCTTCGCGACGGCGAGCTACTACGCGCAGTTCACCGACTCCGGCGGCGTCAGCAAGGGCGACAAGGTGCGCATCGTCGGATTGGACGTCGGCGCCGTGCAGGACATGTCGATCGACGGCGATCACATCCTGATGAAGTTCACCACCGGGACGCACACCATCGGTACCGAGAGCCGGGTAGCGATTCGCACCGACACACTGTTGGGCAAGAAGGTTCTCGAGATCGAACCGCGCGGCGCCAAGCGGATGCGCCCGAACGATGTGCTGCCGCTCGGACAGAGCACCACCCCGTATCAGGTCTACGACGCATTCTTCGACGTCACCAAGGCCGCTGCCGGCTGGAACATCGACACCGTCAAAGAGTCATTGAATGTGTTGTCACGCACCATCAATCAGACATATCCGCACTTGAGTTCGGCATTGGACGGGGTGGCGAAGTTCTCCGACATCATCGGCAAACGCGACGACGACCTCAGACACCTGCTGGCCGAAGCCAGAAAAGTAGCGGGCGTACTCGGTGACCGAAGCAAGCAGATCAACACGCTGCTGCGCAACACCCAGACACTGCTTGCGGCGTTCAACGAACGCGGTAAAGCCATTGCGGCACTGCTGTCCAACGTGTCGGCGATTCGACGCAGGTGCAGGGGCTGATCAACGACAACCCGAACTTGCACCATCTGCTCGAGCAGTTGCGCGGGGTCACCGATGTTCTGACCCAACACAAAAACGACCTTGCCTCCGTGCTCGGTACACTGCGCAACTACACCGCGGCACTCAGCGAGGCAGTCGGTTCGGGCCCGTACTTCAAGGTGATGATCGGCAATCTGGTGCCGTACCAGATCCTGCAACCGTGGGTCGACGCCGCGTTCAAGAAGCGTGGTATCGACCCGGAGAACTTCTGGCGCAGTGCTGGATTACCGGCCTTCCGGTACCCCGACCCCAACGGCAAGCGATTCCCCAACGGAGCGCCACCGCCGGCACCACCGGTGCTCGAAGGCACGCCTGATCACCCCGGGCCTGCAGTGGCTCCCGGTTCGCCGTGTTCGTATGCGCCGCCGCCGGAGATGTCGCCGCGGCCGGGCAACCCATGCCGTGTGCCGGTGTTGACCAGGGCAAGGTCCTTTCGGTCCCAACGGTCCTTACCCGGCTCTGCCCGACGTCCTTTCGTCGCCACCCGAACCCGAAGGGCGTGCCGCCTTCGCCGGGCGTGCCGGACGCCGGACTACCCGGTGCTCCGCCACCCAACGCGCCGGGTACACCGGTGCCACTACCGCCGAACGCACCGCCGGGAGCCCGTCGCGAGGGCTTCGTACCCGCTGGTCCCCCTCCGCCGCCATCGACGTTCGCGCCCGCGCTGCCGCCTGGCCCGGCGGCTCCTCCTGGTCCTGGCCCGCAGCTACCGGCTCCATACATCACACCCGGCGGGGACGGGGGATAGCGGCCCATGAGCACAATTTTCGACATCCGCAAGTTGCGGTTGCCGCACGTGTCGAAGACCGCAGTGGTCATCGGGTCGCTCGTCGTGACCGTGGGTCTCGTTGCCGCAGTGGCTGGTTGGCAGATCTACCAAAAACTGATCAACAACACTGTTGTCGCCTACTTCCCAGCGGCCAACGCGCTGTATGCCGGGGACAAGGTGCAGATAATGGGCATCCGCGTCGGCGCGATCGACAAGATCGAACCCGCCGGGGACCGGATGAAGGTGACGTTCCACTACCGCAACAAGTACAAGGTTCCCGCCAATGCATCCGCGGTGGTGCTCAACCCGACACTGGTCGCCTCGCGCAGCATCCAACTGGAGCCGCCTTACAAGGGCGGCCCGGTGTTGGCCGACAGTGCGGTCATTCCCATCGAGCGAACTCAGGTACCGGTGGAGTGGGATGAACTGCGTAACAGCGTTACTCACATCATCGACAAACTCGGACCGGATCCCGGTCAGCCCAAGGGACCGTTCGGCGACGTGATCGAAGCGTTCGCCGACGGGCTGGCCGGCAAGGGTCACAGATCAACACGACGCTGAACAGCCTCTCGAACGCGCTGAACACGTTGGACGAAGGCCGTGGCGACTTCTTCGGTGTCTTGAAAAGCCTGGCGATGTTCGTCAACGCGCTGCATCAGGACGATCAACAGTTCGTCGCTCTGAACAAAGACCTGGAACAGCTGACCGACAATCTCGTCAGCTCAGATCAATCCGCCGCCAACGCTATTCGAGACACCGACAGCTTGCTGTCGACCGCTCAGAAATTTCTGACCGAGAACCGCGACGCACTGACCCACGACGTCAACAACTTGAGCGACCTGACCACCACGCTCATGCAGCCGGAGCCCCGTGACGGTTTGGAGACGGCGTTGCACATCCTTCCGAATATGGCGGCCAATGTGCTGGGAATCTACGAGCCCGCGCACGGAAGTCTCAGCGGTGTAGCAGCTTTCACCAACTTTGCCAACCCGATGCAGTTCATCTGCAGCGTGATTCAGGCCGGTAGTCGGCTCGGCTATCAGGATTCGGCGGAACTGTGCGCGCAGTATCTGGCGCCGATCCTGGATGCGATCAAGTTCAACTACTTCCCGTACGGAATCAACTTGTTCAGTGCCGCGGATGTTTTGCCGAAGAACGTCGCGTATTCCGAGCCGCGCCTGCAACCGCCGCCCGGTTTCAAGGACACCACCGTGCCGGGCATCTTCTCACCGGACACCCAATGGTCGCACCGTAATTCGGAACCTGGCTGGATCGTTGCCCCCGGTATGCAGGGAGTACAGGTCCAAGCGGCCACCAAGAACCTGTTGACGGCTGCATCACTGGCCGAGTTGATGGGCGGACCAGACATTCCGCCGCCACCGGCCGGACGCACCATGACTGGGCCGCCAAATGCTTACGACGAGAACAACCCGTTGCCACCACCGTGGTATCCGCAGCCGTTGCCGTCACCGGGGCCGCCGACACCGCCCGGCCCTCCGCTCGGCGCAGCGGAAGCAGGCGCACCGGGGCCGGGTCGATGAGGGTGGCGCGGCAGATCAGCCACAGAGTCTGGCAGACGCTCGCTGTACTGACGGTTGCGGTGCTGCTGACGTCATGCGCGAACTGGCGCGGCATCGCCAACGTACCGCTTCCCGGTGGACCTGGCAGCGGCCCGGGCGCCTACAAGATCTACGTTCAGATGCCAAACACGATGGCGCTCAACGGGAATAGTCGGGTCCTGGTCGCCGACGTCTTCGTCGGGACCGTGCGGTCGATCGATCTGAAGAACTGGATTGCCACGCTGACCGTGGACCTGGACAAGGGCGTGCGGCTACCGAGGAATGCGACTGCCAAGATCGGCCAGACCAGCCTGCTCGGATCGCAGCACATCGAATTGGCCGCACCGCCCGAGCCGTCGCCCCAACCTCTGAAGGCACGGCGACACCATCGCGTTGAGCAACTCGTCTACCTACCCGTCGACCGAACAGACCTTGGCGAGCCTGGCAATGGTGTTGCGCGGCGGCGGGATTCCCAATATCGAGGTCATCCAAAACGAGGTCTACAAAATCTTGGCCGGCCGAGCCCAGCAGATCCGCGATTTCCTCGGCAAGCTGGATACTTTCGCGCGAGAACTCAACCAGCAACGCGACGACATCCGTAATGCGATCGACTCCACCGGCCGTCTACTGGGTTATGCGGCGAAGCGCGCCGACACCCTGGATCGCGCCCTCACCGAATTTCCCCCGCTGGTCCAGCATTTCAACAAGCAGCGAGACCTGTTCGCCAACACTATCGAAGCGGTGGGCCGGATCAGTAACGTCACCGACCAGACGTTCACCGCGGCGCCGGGGCGACCTTCATCAGGATCTTCAAGACCTGCAGCGGCCACTCAAGCAACTCGGCCGTGCCGCACCGTATTTGGTGGACGCGCTGACACTGCTGCTGTCACCGCCATTCAACGTCGACAGCGTCCCGAAAATCGTTCGCGGCGACTACATCAACGTCTCCGGCGCACTCGACCTCACATTGAGCACCATCGATAACGCGATCTTCACCGGAACCGGGTTCTCCGGAGCGCTGCGTGCCCTCGAACAGTCCTGGGGCCGCGATCTCAACACGATGATTCCCGACGTCCGTTTCACGCCGAACCCGGCCGATGCGCCGGTAGAGCGGGGCGAGTGATGCGATGCTGACCGGCTTCATCCGCAATCAGTTGATTGTGTTCGCTGTCTTGACATTAGCCGCGATCGTCGCACTCGGCTGGTTCTACCTGCGTATACCGAGCCAGCTGGGAATCGGCCAGTACCGCCTGATCGCCGAGTTGCCGGCGTCGGGCGGTCTGTATCGCACGTCGAATGTGACGTATCGGGGGATCCAGATCGGCCGGGTCACCAAGGTCGAGCCCACGGCCCACGGCGTCAGGGCGACGCTCAGCATCGACAGCCGCTACAAGATCCCGATCGATGCATCGGCCAACGTCCATTCGGTGTCGGCGATCGGCGAGCAATACGTCGACCTGGTGTCGACCGGCGACCCGGGAAAGTTCTTCGTCCCCGGGCAGACCATCACCAAAGGCACTGTGCCCAGCGAGATAGGCCCCGCCCTCGACGCCGCCAACCGCGGGCTGTCAGTGCTTCCCAAGCACAAGATCGCTTCGTTGCTCAACGAAACCGCCCGAAGCTGTAGGCGGATTGGGCCCGGCACTGCAACGACTCGTCGACTCGACCCAGTCGATCGTCGGCGATTTCGAGGCCAACATGTCCGACCTCGACAACATCATCGACAACGCCGCACCGATTCTGGACAGCCAGGTGGACTCCGGCGACTCGATCGCGCAGTGGTCACACAACCTCAGGGTGCTGACCGCCGAGATCGCGCACAACGATCAGCATGTGCAAAGCATCCTGTCGAAAGCGGCACCGACCGCAGATCAGGTCGCCAGTGTGTTCAGCGACGTCCGCGAATCGCTACCGCAGACAATAGCGAACCTCGGAGTCGTCGCGCGACATGCTCAAGCGCTACAACAAAGGCGTCGAACAGCTGTTGGTATTCCTGCCCGAGATCGGTTCGGTCGCACAGACATTGGTGGCATCCGCTCCCGGATCGGTGCTGATGAATCTCGATCTGCGCTCAACAACCCGCCGCCGTGCCTGACGGGGTTCCTGCCGGCGTCGGAGTGGCGGTCACCTGCCGACACCAGCGTGGCGCCGCTGCCGTCGGGAACCTACTGCAAGATCCCGCAAGACACTCCGGCCAACGTCGTGCGCGGCGCGCGCAACTACCCATGCGTCGATGTTCCCGGCAAGCGCAGGGCGACGCCGAGCGAATGCCGCGACAACAAGCCGTACGTGCCGTTGGGCACCAACCCCTGGTACGGGGATCCGAATCAGATCCGTAACTGCCCGGCGCCCGGTGCCCGCTGCGACCAACCGGTCGATCCCGGCAAGGTGATTCCGGCACCGTCGGTGAACAACGGCATGAATCCGATCCCGCCGATCGACTGCCGGTCCACCGCCGCTGGTCAACGATCCACTGCAGCGGCCCGGATCCGGCCACGTGCAGTGCAACGGGCAGCAGCCCAACCCGTGCGCCTACACCCCGGCCGGCCCGACGGCGATCTACGTCCCCTCCAGCGGCGAAGTCGTGGGTCCCGACGGCGCGAAGTACTCCCTCGAAGATTCGCGCCATACCGGGGACGCCGGATGGAAGGACATGCTCGCGCCGGCAGGCTGAGGTCTGCGCGCGGGAATCTTGAGCGCCTGTGAGTGTTGAATCTGCTATTGCCAATCGAGGAGATCTCACTATGACCAGTCGGCCTGTTCTGGAACCCACCGCCGAGCATCCGATCACGATCAACCCGACCGGAGCGCGGGTGGTCGTCCGGGTCAGCGGCGAAGTCGTCGCGGACACCCGTGCCGCATTGCAACTCCAGGAATCCACCTATCCTGCGGTGCAATACATTCCGCTCGAGGATGTCGCGCAAGACCGCATCGCCCGCACCGACACCAGCACCTACTGCCCATACAAGGGTGAGGCCGGCTACTACAGCGTGACGACCGCCGCCGGCGACACCGTCGAGGACGCGATCTGGACCTACGAGCAGCCGTACCCGGCGGTGGCGGCGATCGCCGGCCACGTGGCGTTTTACCCTGACAAGGCCGACGTCAGCGTCGAGCGGGCTAGGCGTTCGCCGGGCCGAATACCTGGCGGCGAGCTCGGTGTCGCAGTACTCGCGCAGCGACGACGATGAGCCCATCGCGCGTCTCGAAGATGAACACGGCGGGGGTGTTGTAGCGCAGACCGTCGGTGGTCTCGCTGTCGATTTCGGCCTCGATCACCACGCAGTCGCCGTCGTTGAAGCACCGGATGAAATCCAGGCTCAGCTCTGCCCGGCTTTTGCGTCGCTCGAACTCTGTCGGCGCAACGCCGCTTTGCCCACCGATTCGCGCGTCACGATGCTCCAGTAGGTGAAGTCGTCGCTCAGCAGCCCGAAGCATTCGTCGATGTCTCCGCCTTCCGACAGACACTGCAGAAACATCCAGGCCAGCTCCGGCCTGCGGATCGTCGAAGGGGGTATTCATCGGCGCCGCTCCTCAGCATCGCTGCGCGCTGCATCGTCGACTGGCGCAGTCATCGGCGCCCACGCCTCAGCATCGCTGCGCGCTGCATCGTCGACTGGCGCAGTCATCGGCGCCCACGCCTCAGCATCGCTGCGCGCTGCATCGTCGACTGGCGCGTTCACCAGGTCATCCTGACGCGCAAAGCCACGGCCGGTCAATCGTTCGCGGACAAGGATGTACGGGCAGCATTCGAGAAGGTGCGGCGTGCGGCGGGAGCAGGTGGCGAGTAGCGCTCGCACGGTGACGTTCCCGAGCGTGGTCAGTCCACGGACCACACTGTCTCCATTGCGCCGAGGCCCTGGCGATCCGTGCTTCCAGATCGGCACCGACGGCGCGATCTGGCGAACGAGCCTGCTGGGAAGCGGATCCGTCACAGCGCGCATCACCCGCGGCGGCGGCCAATGCGGTGGATTGCACGGCGTGGGGTAGCGGCGCTGACGAGTTCCTCGACGCCCTCCCGGCAATGCTGGGCGCCGACGATGACCCGTCGGATTTCGCGCCGGCCGACCCCATCGTCGCCGATGCGCATCGGCGGGTGCCGCATCTGCGACTCGGGCGCACGGGTCAGGTGCTGGAGGCGTTGATTCCGGCGGTCCTCGAGCAGCGGGTTCAGGGCAAGGACGCGTTTCGTGCCTGGCGCCTGCTGGTGACGAAATTCGGCACTTCGGCGCCCGGACCCGCGCCGACCCGGATGCGGGTCCCGCCGCCGGGCGAAGTGTGGCGGTACATCCCGTCGTGGGAATTCCACCGCGCCAACGTGGATCCGGGACGGGCCCGCACGGTCGTCAGCTGTGCGCAGCGAGCATCGTCATTGGAACGGCTCACGTCGCGGTCGGCCGAACAAGCCCGCGAGGCGCTGATGTCGTTGCCCGGAGTCGGGATATGGACGGCGGCCGAGACAGCGCAGCGCGCCTTCGGCGATCCCGACGCGCTCTCGGTCGGCGACTATCACGTCCCGAAGATGATCGGCTGGACGCTGCTGGGGCGTCCGATCGAGGACGCCGAGATGGTCGAGCTCCTCGAACCGATGCGGCCGCACCGGCACCGGGTGGTCCGGTTACTGGAGGCCAGCGGACTGGCCTACGAGCCGCGGCGCGGAGCGCGATTGCCGCTGCAGGATATTCGCGCGCTCTGATCGAACCGAGATTACGACCCGTGGTCATCGGGTATGCGACGCCTGACCGCGTGCAGAAACCCGCTGAAGACCTCAGGAGACAACTATGACGGAGTTCACTGTTCCCGGCTTGACCGACAAGCAGGCAATCAAGGTCGCCGACCTGCTACAGAAGCAGCTGAGCACCTACAACGACCTTCATCTGACGCTCAAGCACGTTCACTGGAATGTGGTTGGGCCCAACTTCATTGGCGTTCACGAAATGATCGACCCGCAAGTGGATTTGGTGCGCGGATACGCCGACGAGGTCGCCGAACGGATCGCGACACTGGGTGGATCGCCGCAAGGAACACCGGGTTCGATTCTCAAAGACCGCACCTGGGACGACTATTCAGTTGGCCGTGACACCGTCCAGGCCCACCTTGCCGCGCTGGACTTGGTCTACAACGGCGTGATCGAGGACACCCGCAAGGGCATCGCCGAGACCGACAAGCTCGATCCGGTGACCCAGGACATCCTGATCGGCCACGCCGCGGAACTGGAGAAGTTCCAGTGGTTCGTGCGGGCCCACCTGGAGAACGCCGGCGGGCAGCTGTCACACGAGCGCTCGTCCAGCGAACAGGGCGCGGCGAAAGCTCGCCAAGCAGAAAAGCTGAGTTCCCGGCGCCTCGCAACGCGGCGGTAGCACGCGGGAATAAACGGACCGTAGTCCGGTTGTACCGGGTAACCCCAGCTACGAGGAGGCCCGAGATGCCCGCGGTAACCGCAGACGCAATGACCCTGCCGCGGGTGTCCGCGGCTCACCCAACCGACACGGAGCGTCCGATCCGTTCGGTCACGACCGGACCGCGCGGCCACGAGGGAGAGGGATTCCCCGTGGTCCGCGCCTTCGCCGGCGTCAGCGCCGCAGCGCTGGACCCATTCGTGCACATGGACCAGATGGGCGAGGTGGAATACCAGCCCGGCGAGCCCAGAGGGACCGACTGGCACCCGCACCGCGGTTTCGAGACGGTGACCTACATGATCGACGGCCGGTTTCAGCACCAGGACTCACACGGAGGCGGCGGGCTGATCGCCGATGGCGCGACCCAGTGGATGACCGCCGGTTCCGGCATCTTGCATATCGAAACTCCGCCCGCCGAACTCGTCGAGAGCGGCGGGTTGTTCCATGGCATTCAGCTCTGGGTCAACCTTCCCAAGAAGGACAAGTTCGCCACTCCCCGGTACCAGGCCATCGAGGGCACCGACGTTGCTCTGCTCTCGTCCGACGACGGCGGCGCGCTCATCCGCGTCATCGCAGGGCAGCTCGACGGCCACGACGGGCCCGGCGTCACGCACACCCCAATCACGATGGCGCACGCCACAATTCAACCCGGGGCGCGGATCAACATTCCGTGGAACCGCAACTACAACGCGCTGGTCTATGTGCTCGCCGGACGCGGGTCGGTCGGCCCCGTCGCACATCCGGTCCTCCCGCGTCAGCTGGCGGTCCTGGGTCCCGGCGACCGGATCACGGTAAGCGCGGAGTCGGTGCAGGAGTCGCGGGTACCCGCGCTGGAAGTCCTGATCCTCGGGGGCGAACCGATTCGGGAACCCGTCGTCCACTACGGCCCGTTCGTGATGAACACCAAGGCCGAGTTGGTCCAGGCGTTAGACGACTTCCAGGCGGGAAAGTTCGGCCACGTACCACCCAATGGCTTGACGCCGCACCACATGACGACCCACCGGCTAGCTAACACGTAGTTCAGCCAGTGCGGCTTTCGTGTGTGTGATCTGTGGCACAATCATGTCTGTGGTTCAGCCCGCGAGCCGTGGTCCTGGTCGTCCGCCCGCAGCAAAGGCGGCTGAAACGCGTCAGCGCATTCTGCACGCCGCTCGTGAGGTGTTCAGCGAACGTGGTTATGGTGCGGCCACTTTCCAAGCGATAGCGGTCCGCGCCGACCTGACTCGGCCTGCTATCAACCACTACTTCGCAAATAAACGTGTGTTGTATTGGGAGGTACTGGAAGAGACCACCGACGATCTCGTCGCCGCCAGCGCTCAGCGGGCGCGGCGCGAAACGACACTGGCGCGGCAGGTGTCCGAATTCATCGAGGGCACGATCGCAGCCGAAATCAAAAACCGCACGGCGTCGGCGTTTTTGATCACCGCAACGCTGGAGTCGCAGCGCCATCCCGAGCTGAGCCGGCCGGATACCGACCCGGTCGGCGCCACGCGGGAGTTTCTGATGTGGGCGATCGGCAACGCGATAGCGCGCGGGGAGTTGAAGGCGGACACCGATGCCGCTCCGCTGGCCGCGATGTTGCTCTCGGTGTTACTGGGTGTCGGTTTCTATGCCGGTTACGTGGGCAATCGGCATGAATTCGACAAGATCACCGAGCAGCTCAAACAGTTGCTGGCCAGCAGTCTCAGTCACCAGCACGAGTGATGTAGCGCACACAACCATATAGCTAGCCTAAGTTATTGGGTAGCATGGGCCGCGCGATGACTGATGTACATGACGTGAGCTCGGTTCGGTCCGATGGGGACAGCTGGCGGATCACCGAAAGCGTTGGCGCTACCGCATTGAGCGTCGCCGCGGCCCGCGCCGTCGAAACAGCGGCCGCTGATCCGCTGATTCGCGACAAGTTCGCCTACCTGTTGGTCTCATCGGCGGGGACGCCGTGGGCCCGGCTGGCCAGCGACCTGGACTGGATCGGCGACGACGACCACGGTCGACGCGCGCATCGGTTGGCGGTCGACTACCAGGCGGTTCGTACTCACTACTTCGACTCCTACTTCACCGATGCCGTTGCCGCAGGTATCCGGCAGGTGGTGATCCTGGCCGCGGGCCTGGACTCGCGGGCGTTCCGGCTGGACTGGGCCGCCGGAACCACCGTCTTCGAGATCGATCAGCCGCAGGTGGTCAGCTACAAGACGACCACGCTGGAATCAGCGGGAGCGGCTCCGACCGCTGATCGGCGCACAGTTCCCATCGACCTTCGGGACGACTGGGCGGCCGCGTTGACGGCCGCAGGGTTCGACCCCGGCCAGCCGACGGCCTGGCTGGCCGAAGGTCTGCTGCCGTACCTGCCGGCCGATGCTCAGGACCGGCTGTTCGAGATCCTGACATCGCTGAGCGCACCCGGCAGCCGGGTCGCCGTCGAAGCGTTCAGCCTGGGCTCGGCCGACAACGACCGCCGTCGCGCGGCGCGACGGACACGCTTCGAGCGGATGCGCCAACGCCTGGGCCTCGATATCAACGTCGAGACGTTGACCTATCAGGAAAGCGACCGAGCGGACGCCGCGGAGTGGCTGACCGAGCACGACTGGCAAGTCAACGCGGTCAGTAACGCCGACGAGATGGCGCGACTGGGCCGGCCGATCCCGGCGGACCTGATCGACGAGGCCTTCACCACCAGGCTGCTGAGCGCGCAGCTCGGCGAAACTGGTTGACCGACAAACACATTCGCAGCTAGGTAGGAGCACAACGATGAGCACCTTACGCACCCACGACGACACTTGGGACATCGCCACCAGCGTCGGCACTACCGCCGTGATGGTCGCCGCCGCCCGGGCCGTCGAAACCGACAAGTCCGACCCCCTTATCCGCGACCCGTTCGCGAAGGTGTTGGTCGCTCAGGCCGGCACCGGCGTCTGGGAAAACCTGCTCGACGACTCCCTGGTCGCCAAGGTGGAGTCGTTCGACCCAGAGGCCGCCGCGGTGTTCCAGCACATGCGCAGCTACCAGGCGGTCCGGACGCACTTCTTCGACGCCCACTTCGCCGCGGCGGTGGCCGCCGGCATTCGCCAGGTGGTGATCTTGGCGTCCGGGCTGGATTCGCGGGCCTATCGGCTCGATTGGCCGGCCAGCACCACGGTGTACGAGATCGACCAGCCCAAGGTGCTCGAGTACAAAGCCGCGACGCTCGCGTCGCACGGCGCCGCGCCGTCGGCCGATCGCCGTGAGGTGGCGATCGACCTGCGGCAGGACTGGCCGGCCGCGTTGATCGGCGCCGGCTTCGACCCGACGACGCCGACGGCCTGGCTGGCCGAAGGGTTGCTGATGTACCTTCCCGCCGATGCCCAGGACCGGCTATTCACCCAAATAACCCAATTGAGCGCGGCGGGCAGCCGGGTCGCAGCGGAAACCGCAGCCAACCACGCGGACGAGCGGCGCCAAGAGATGAGGGCACGCATGGAGCGGGTGGCCACCGAACTCGGCATCGAGCGGGGTCCCGACATCCAGGACCTGATCTACCACGACGAGAACCGCGCGGAGGTGGTCGACTGGCTTAACGACCATGGCTGGCGGGCCGTGTCGCAGAACTCCGGAGACGAGATGCGCCGGCTGAACCGCTGGGTTGACGGCGTGCCGATGGGCGACGACAAAGACGCTTTCTCGCAATTCGTGACCGCCGAACGGCAATGAGCACAAGCCGCTTCGACGGCGACACCTGGGACATCGCCACCAGCGTCGGCGCGACCGCGGTCATGGTGGCCTCCGCGCGAGCCGTCGAGACCGCCGGCGAGCACCCGTTGATCCGGGACGAGTTCGCCCAGTTGCTGATCGACGGCCCGGAACTCGCCGCGCTGGTCGCGAAGATGAACGCGACCTACACGGCCGATCCCGAGCAGGCGGCGGTCCGTGCGCACATGGTCAACTACCAGGCCGCCCGCACCCACTTCTTCGATGCGTACTTCGCCGCGGCGGCGGCGTCGGGCATTCGCCAGCACGTGATCCTGGCGTCCGGGTTGGATTCGCGGGCCTACCGGCTGCAGTGGCCGGCCGGGACGGTGGTGTACGAGATCGACCAACCGAAGGTGCTGGAGTACAAGGCCGCGACGCTGGCCGCCCACGGTGTGCAACCGGTCGTCGACCGTCGCGAAGTACCGGCCGACCTACGATTCGACTGGCCGACAACGTTGCGCGACAACGGTTTTGATCCCGAGCAGCCGACGGCATGGCTGGCCGAGGGATTGTTGATGTTCTTGCCGGGCGAGGCTGAGGAGCGGTTGTTCGCCGACATCGACGCGCTCAGCGCCCCCGGCAGCCGGGCCTGCATCGAGGACTTCACCGTGGACGACGCGGCCCGCGAGGCGTATGAGAAGCGCCGGATCAGAGCCGACGAACTGCGCCGCAAGCTGGGCGACGAGAACGTGTTCGATCCCGGCGACCTCTGGTACACCGAGGACGAGCGTCGCGATCCGGCCGCGTGGTTCGCCGCGCGGGACTGGCGCGTCGAAGCGGTGAAAGGCCGCGACTACCTCACTCAACTCGGTCGGCCGCTGCCGGAAGACCCGACCGTCGCGGCGACGTTCCGGGCGGTGTGGATCTCCGGCGAGAAGCCGTGAGGGTCCGCCGTCGTCAGCTGAGGTGACCTGTTGCCCAACCGGCCGGTTGATTAGGATTGGGTTTTCGCCGGTCGAGGAAGGGAATCCCTATGACCACGCACGCCACCGAAGTCAGTGCACAAGCCGCACCCGCGACACAGGCTCCGAGCTCTGATGTCGCCAAGACAGTCGCCCGACTCCGTCAAACCTTCGCCACCGGTCGCACCCGCAACCTGGAGTGGCGAAAAGAGCAGTTGCGCGCGCTCAACCGGCTGATGGTCGAGAACGAGACCAAAATTGCCGACGCTCTGGAGAAAGACCTGGGGCGGTCGCCGTTCGAGGCCTGGCTCGCCGACGTCGCCAGCACTAGCGGCGAGGCCGCGTACGCGGCGAAGAGCGTGGGCAAGTGGGCGAAGCGCCGCCACCGCCTGCTCGAGATGTCGCAACTGCCCGGCCGCGGCTTTGTCGAGTACGAGCCGTACGGCACCGTGCTGATCATCGGCGCATGGAACTTCCCGTTCGCGCTGACGCTGGGTCCGGCTGTCGGCGCGATCGCCGCGGGCAACACCGTGTTGCTCAAGCCGTCTGAGGTCGCGCCCGCCTCGTCAGCGTTGATGGCCGAACTGGTGCCGCAATACCTCGACAATGACGCGATCGCCGTCATCGAGGGTGACGGCGTGGTCAGCCAGGAGCTCATCGCGCAGGGCTTCGACCACCTGCTGTTCACCGGGGGCACCGAGATCGGCCGCAAGGTGTACGAGGGCGCGGCGTCGCATCTGACGCCGGTGACCCTTGAGCTCGGCGGCAAGAGCCCGGTCATCGTGTCGGCGGACGCCGACATCAAGGTCGCGGCGAAGCGGATCGCGTGGACCAAGCTGATCAACTCCGGCCAGATCTGCATCGCGCCCGACTACGTCCTGGCCGAGGCACCGATCCGCGATCAGCTCGTCGACGAGATCCAGAAGGCGGTCACCGCTTTCGAGGCGAAGAACGCCACCGGCGGTAAACGCATCGTCAACGAGCGGCACTTCAACCGGCTCACCACCGCGCTGGCCGCGACCCAGGGCAACATCGCGATCGGCGGAGGCTCGGATGCGGCGAATCTGAACATCCAGCCGACCGTGGTGGTCGACCCCGCGACCGACGAGCCGCTGATGACCGACGAGATCTTCGGCCCGATTCTTCCGGTGGTGACTGTCCAAAACCTCGACGAGGCAATCAATTTCGTCAACGCACGGCCCAAGCCGCTGGCCGCCTACCTGTTCACCAAGGCCAAGGCTGTGCGGGAACGCGTGATCAAGGAAGTGCCCGCGGGCGGCATGGTGGTCAACCATCTGCTGTTCCACTTCGCCACCCACAAGCTGCCGTTCGGCGGCGTCGGCCCGTCCGGTCTGGGTGCCTACCACGGCAAGTTCGGGTTCGAGGAGTTCAGCCACCGCAAGTCGGTGCTGACCAAACCGACCCGACCCGACATCGCCGCCTTTATCTACCCGCCGTATACAGAGAAGGCGTGGAAATTGGCGCGCCGGCTGTTCTAGCTTTGTCGGCCCGTTGAATCCATTGGTCACTGAGGATCGAGAGATAGGAAGTTCATGCCCGGAGTGCAGGATCGCGTTGTCGTCGTCACTGGAGCCGGTGGTGGCCTGGGCCGCGAGTACGCGCTGACCCTCGCCAAAGAAGGCGCCAGCGTCGTCGTCAACGACCTCGGTGGTTCTCGTGACGGCACCGGTGCCGGACACAACATGGCCGACGACGTCGTCAAGGAGATCAAGGACGCCGGCGGCCGCGCGGTCGCCAACTACGACAGCGTCGCCGAGTCCGCGGGCGCGGAGAACATCATCAAGACCGCCCTCGACGAGTTCGGCAAGATCGACGGTGTGGTGAGCAACGCCGGCATTCTGCGCGACGGCACCTTCCACAAGATGACGTTCGAGAACTGGGACTCGGTGCTCAAGGTGCACCTCTACGGCGGTTACAACGTGGTTCGCGCCGCCTGGCCGCATTTCCGCGAGCAGAGTTACGGCCGAGTCCTGGTCGCCACGTCCACGAGCGGGCTGTTCGGCAACTTCGGCCAGGCCAACTACGGCGCGGCCAAGCTGGGTCTGGTCGGCCTGATCAACACGCTGGCCCAAGAGGGCGCCAAGTACAACATCAAGGCCAACGCGCTGGCGCCGATCGCCGCCACCCGGATGACCGAGGACATTCTGCCGCCGGAGGTGCTGAAGAACCTGACGCCGGAATTCGTGGCACCGGTAGTGGCCTACCTGGTCACCGAAGAGGTGCCCGACACCGGTTCGATCTTCATCGTGGGCGGCGGCAAGGTGCAGCGCACCGCGCTGTTCCAGAACGAGGGCGTCACCTTCAAGACGCCGCCGTCGGTCGACGACATCGCTTCGCACTGGGGTGAGATCGACGACCTGTCGGCCGCGAAGCAGGCGGACTTCTCGATCCGATAACCTCAAATCTCATGAAAGCCTGTGTCGTACAGGAGCTTTCAGGGCCGGGCGGTCTCGCCTACACCGACGTCGACGACGTCGCCGGCTATGACGGCACGCTGATCATCGGTGTCCGCGCCGCGGGAGTGTGCTTTCCGGACCTGTTGATGAGCAGGGGCGAATACCAGCTGAAGCTGCCGCCGCCGTTCATTCCGGGCATGGAAGCCGCCGGCGTCGTCGACTGGGCGCCCGAGGAGTCCGGATTCAAGGTCGGCGAACGGGTTTCGGCGTTCGGGATCCTGGGCGGCTATGCCGAAAAGGTAGTCGTCCCGGTAGCCAACGTGACTCGCAGCCCCGCCGAACTCGACGACGCCGAAGCGGTGTCGCTGCTGGTGAACTACAACACCATGTATTTCGCGCTGGCCCGACGGGCCGCGATGCGGCAGGGCGAGAGCGTGCTGGTGTTGGGTTCGGCCGGTGGTGTGGGAACCGCGGCGATCCAGGTGGCCAAGGCGATGGGCGCGAGCAAGGTCATCGCCGTGGTACATCGCACGGGTGCAACGGAATTCGTTGAGTCCCTGGGTGCCGATGTGGTGCTGCCGTTGGTTGATGGCTGGGCGCAGGCGGTCCGCGAGCACACCGACGGTCGCGGCGTGGACATCGTGGTCGACCCCGTCGGCGGTAAGGCCTTCGACGACGCCATCCGGGTGCTGGCCATCGACGGCAAGCTGCTGGTGATCGGATTCGCGGCGGGCTCCATCCCGACGATCAAGGTCAACCGACTGCTGCTGCGCAACGCGGGCGTACTCGGCGTCGCCTGGGGCGAGTACCTGCACCAAGTGCCCGGCTCGGCGGCGCTGTTCTCCTTCGGTCTCAATCAGCTGGTCGCAGCTGGTTTGAAACCTCCACCGCCGCAACGGTATCCGCTATCGGAAGGGCCTGCCGCGCTGCAGGCTCTGGCCGACGGCGGGGTGTTCGGCAAGCTCGTCCTGGAGCCCTAGGCGAGGCGCCCATAGAGAAAGGCGCCGCACCCCTCACTGGTTTGCGGCGCCTTTCTCTTGGCGTTTCCTAGAACAGACCCGAGAACGCGTTGGTGATCGCGGTGGCCGCGTCCTGCAGCACCGTGACCTCAAAGCCGGCCGCCAGCGTGAGCAGCGCGGTGTCGGCCGCGAATGGCAAGCCGATCGCGTCGAGCAGGTCGCCGCTGGCCAGGTTGGTGGAGAACAACGACAGGTCGTAGGCGGGCATGCTGGTCACCAGCGCGTTGATGATGTCGGCCGTGGGCAGCAAGGTGGAGTACGCGGCCGACGACGCGGTAGAGATCGCGTTGACGAGTTCGGTGATCGTCGCGGACGGGTCTGCAAGGTCGGTTTGCAGTGCCGCCATGACCTCCGCCATGCTCTGCCCCGTCGATGCCGCATCGATTGTCGACGTCGCCGCGTAGGGGTCCGTGCCGCTCATCAAGTTCTGGAAGCCCTGCTGGGTGTCGGTGACCAGGGTGCTGAACACCTGCGACCCGCTGACGTCGGGGAACAATCCGAATGGGGTGTTCACGTCGGCCGGGGAATTAACATCCACGGAGTAGCCGAGAGCGCCGTTGCCGTAACCCAGGTTGATCAGGTACGTCAGGTCGGGCCCCAGCAGTTCTTGGAGCGGTGCCGGCAGTAGCGACACCAGCGGCGCAGTCTCGCCGATCATGTAGTAGTTGGTCAGGCTGTCGGTGGCGCCGCCGAGCGCCGAGCCTGGCAGCAGCGTCGCACCAGCGATCTCGGCGGCCGTCGGACCGCTCCCGCCGATGCCGCCGTTGAGGTAGGTGCCGTGGATCTCGTTGATACCCAAGAACGCGTTCAGGTCGGCTAGGAAGTTCAGCGGGTAACGCGGAAAGTCGGTGAAGCCGTCGTATTCCAGGGAGTAGATGGAGGTGGCGTAGTCATTGGCCGGGGTCGCCCCATCGAACGCCACTCCGAGGCTGGGCAGGTTCAACGGGTCGGAGACGACGTGGCCCGACGTCGTCGTGAAACCGTCAAAGCGTGAGAGCAAGCCGCCGTTGGGGTTGCTCGGGTCACCGATCAGGAGGAACTGCAACCCGGAGTCCGGCTGTGGCGTGCCGCTGGGATCCAGCTGAAGCATGACCTGGCTGGCTATCGTGGCGCTCTGCGAGTAGCCGAACACGGTTGTGGTGTCGCCGCTTGCCGCATTGCTGGCGATCGCGTTCTCCAGAATCGTCATGCCCTGGCCGACCGAGGTTGACCCTGACGGAAAGCCATCGGGACCGGAGGGGTAGTTGAGCGGCAACGTGTGCACGCCGGTAAGCGGATACAGTCCCTCCGGTGTGAACAGGCCGTTCGCGTAGGGATCGGGGTACGTGGTGCCGGGGTATATCGGGTTGAGCGCGTTGTCGATGTAGAGCGCATTGGCGGCCGCCACATACTCGGGGCCGGGAATGGGCAAGCCGCTGCCGCCGATGACCAGGCCGATGTCGTCGGCGTGCGCGTAGCCGGCGTTCAGCATTGCCGCCAGGCTGACGACACCGGCACCGGCCGTTGCGACCATTCCCAGACCCATGAGACGAAGCGTGCGACCAGACATTGTGCGACCTTTCGGGCTGTTGGTCGTCAGGGCGCGATGCGGCCCCAGCGGCGTGGGTATTCGACATATGCTTTACTCCGCTTTTGTTTTACTCCGCTTTGCGGCCGCTGTCTGAGAAATACACAGGTTTTCCTTGCGGAAACCTCAGCTCTCTTCGGGCTCACGAGACCCAGCAATCGCTTCAATCGCCGGCCAGGCCGGCGTCGGCCAACGGAAGCAGGTGAGCGGTCATCAGCCCGACACTCAGCGTCGGCCGTTTCTAGAACAGACCCGAGAAGGCGTTGCTGATCTCGGTCGCCGCGTCCTGCAGGACCGTGACCTCGAAACCGGCCGCCAGTGTGACCAGCGCGGTGTCGGCCGCGAATGGCAGGCCGATCGCGTCGAGCAGGTCGCCGCTGGCCAGGTTGGTGGAGAACAGCGACAGGTCGTACGCCGGCATGCTGGTCACCAACGCGTTGATGATGTCGGCCGTCGGCAGCAGCGTGGAGTAGGCGGCCGACGACGCAGTCGTGATCGCGTTGACGAAGTCGGTGAGGCTGGCCGCGGGATTAGCGGCGTCCGCCGACAGTGCCGACAGGAGATCGGTGAAGCTCTGCCCCGACGAGCCCGGCTCCAGCGACGCCAACATCGCGGCGGGATTCGCGAGGTCGTTCTCGAACGCCGTGATGCCTTCCTGGGTGTCGGTGGCTAGTGTGCTGAGCATTGTTGACATGCTGACGTCGGGGAACAGACCGAACGGGGTGGGCACGTTCGCCGGTGCATCAGCGGTCACCGAGTACCCGAGACTGCCGTCGCCGTAGCCCAAGTTGATCAGGTAGGTCAGGTCGGGCCCCAGCAAGTCTTGCAGCGACTTCGGTAGCAGCGACACCAGTGGTGGAGTCTCGTCGATCATGTAGTAATTGGTGAGGCTGTTCGCCGTGCCGTCGAGCGCGGACCCTGGCAAGAGAAGCGCGTTGGCGATCTGCTCGGCCGTGGGGCCGCTGCCGTCCACGCCCCCGTTCAGGTACGTACCGTGGATCTGGTTGATACCCAAGAAGGCATTGAGGTCGGCTAGGAAGTTCAGCGGGTATCGCGGGAAGTCGGTGAATCCGTCGTATTCCAGCGAATAGATGTTGGTGACGAAGTCATCGGATGGAGTGGCGCCGTCGAACGCCACACCCAGGCTCGGGAGGTTCAGCGGCAGCGAGTGGACGTCACCAGTGGTTGTTTCGAAGCCGTTGAAGCGTTCAAGCAGCCCGCCGTTGGGATTGCTGGGGTCACCGGTCAGCATAAATTGGGGGGCGCCCGGTCCCTCCGGCGTGCCGGAAGGGTCGAGCTGCCGCATGACCAGGCTGGCTATCGTGGCGCTCTGCGAAAAGCCGCGCACAATCGAGGTGTTCCCGGCTGCGGTGTCGGCGGCGATGGTGCTCTCGAGAATGGTCATGCCTTGGCCCACCGACGTGCTGTCAGAGGGAAAGCCATCAGCGCCGAAGGGATAGTTGAGCGGCAGGGTATGCACGCCGGTCAGCGGATAGAACCCCTCGGGGGTGAATAGGCCCTCGCCAAAGGGGTTAGTTGGCGTGGCTTGGTAGAAGGTGAGGTCGGGGTAGAGCATGGTGCCCGGGTTGTCGAGATAGAGAGCGTCAGCCGCCGCCACGTAATCGGCTCCCGGGATGGGTACGCCGCTGCCGCCCATGACCAACCCGATGTCGTCGCCATGGGCGGCCGCGGAGTTCATCATCGCGCTAAGTCCCAAGGCACCGGCGCCGGCAGTTGCCGCCAGCCCTAAACCCACCCAACGAACCTTGCGGTTAGACATTTGCGGACCTCCCCGGAACTGCGGCGGAGTCGTCAGGACACGGAGCTGCCCCAGCGGCACGGATATTCAACATATGTTCTACGCGACGTCGCGGCGGATGTCTAAGAAATCCACAGGTTTTCCTTGCAGAAATCTCAGCTCTCTTCCGCCTCACGAGACCCAGCCAATCGCATTTCAATCGCTGGCCGGGAAGTGCCTTATTCAGCCCAGCAGTGCGTCGCGCAGCCGGGCCACATCAGCCTGGGTGATCCCCGCGCTGTGGAAGTAGCCGTCGAGAGAGCCGAAGTTGTCGTCGATAGTCCGGCGCGCAGCGTCGAGGTATTCCGCGCGCACACCGAGCACCTCTTCGGACAGCCGCGCCTCGGTGATCGAGATCAGTTCCGGTGTCATGTCGACGTCGGAACGCGCACGGATCGCGTTCAGGATCCGCTCCCGTAAATGCGGGACGGCCCGGTTGCTTTGCAGGAAGTCGGCCACGATCGCATCGCGATCGACGCCGGCGGCCTCCAGTACCAGCGCCACCGTGAAACCGGTGCGGTCCTTGCCTGCGAAGCAGTGCGCGAGCACCCTGCGTCCGCCGGCGAGCAGCGTCACCAGGCGATGCACGGCTTCCTGCGCTCCGGGGTACGTCGGAAACCTGCTGTACTCGTCGACCATGTAGCGGCTGGATGCCACGCTGACCGACTCATCGTCGGGCTTGTCTTCGAACAACCGGCGGAATGCATGCTCGTGGGGGGCCTCGCCGTCGGGGTTCTCGTCGCTGGGTTCGAGGTCCGGGATCGGCAGCAGGTGGATCTCGACGCCGTCGGGCACCAGACCCGGGCCGTGGCGTTCGACTTCACTGCGCGACCGCAGATCGGCGACGTCGGTGACGCCCAACCGGCGCAACTCGCCCCGGCCGTCGTCGCCGAGTTCGCTCAGCTCACCGGAACGGAACAACCGACCCGGGCGCAGCACACCCGTGCTGTCGGCGACGTCACGAAAGTTCCAGGCGCCCTGCAGATCTCGTACGCCCGTGGCCACCTTAGGTGACCGCCGCCGCGAAAGCGCTTTTCTCCCGGCCGATCTCGGCGCGTGCGATGGACCGCAGGTGCACCTCGTCGGGTCCGTCGAAGATGCGCATGGCGCGATGCCAGGCGTACATGCGGGCCAGCGCGGTGTCCTCGCTGACGCCTGCGGCGCCGTGCACCTGTATCGCGCGGTCGATGACATCGCACGCCACCTGCGGAGCCACTGCCTTGATCTGCGATACGAGCAGGTGCGCGGCCTTGTTGCCGTGCTGGTCGATGGTCCAAGCCGCCTTCTCGCACAGCAGCCTGGCCTGGTCGATCTCGTTGCGGGACTTGGCGATCGCATGCTGCACCATGCCCTGGTCGGCCAGTGGACGGCCGAATGCGATGCGGGTGTTGGCGCGGTTCACCAGCAGGGCCAGCGCGCGCTCGGCCCCGCCGAGGGCCCGCATGCAGTGATGGATGCGTCCCGGTCCGAGCCTCGCCTGGGCGATCGCGAAGCCGGAGCCTTCCTCGCCGAGCAGGTTGGTCACCGGCACCCGGACGTTGTCGTAGATGATCTCGCAGTGGCCGGGCTGGTCCTGGTAACCGAAGACCGATGTGGAACGCACCACCGTCACGCCCGGTGTGTCGATCGGGACGAGCACCATCGACTGCTGCTGATGGCTGGCCGCCTCCGGGTTGGTGCGGCCCATCACGATCAGGATCTTGCAGCGCGGATCGGACGCCCCCGACGTCCACCACTTACGACCGTTGATCACGTAGTCGCCGCCGTCGCGCACGATCGAGGTTTCGATGTTGCGGGCGTCGCTGCTGGCGACTGCCGGCTCGGTCATCGAGAACCCGCTGCGGATCTCGCCGGCCAGCAACGGCTCCAGCCACTGCTTGCGCTGCTCCTCGGTGGCGAACAGGTGCAGGGTCTCCATGTTGCCGGTGTCGGGTGCCGCGCAGTTGAGCGCCTCGGGTGCGATCTCCAGACACCACCCGGTCAGCTCGGCCAGCGGCGCGTAGTCCAGGTTGGTCAGACCGGATTCGGCCGGCAGGAACAGGTTCCACAGCCCCGCGGCTTTGGCTTTGATCTTCAGTTCCTCGATGACCGGCGGAACGGTGTGATCGTGCGGCCCGGCCTCCTCGCGGTACTTGTCGTAATCGGCCTCGGCCGGAAAGACATAGTCGGTCATGAATTCGGTCAGCCGCTTGTGGTAGTCGCCGGCTTTGGCTGACATCGCGAAGTCCATGACCGTCACGATAAGCCACCCGGAACACGGCGACACCGGGGGCGCAGGATGAAGGCCATGACCGACGTCAACCCGCCGCTACCGCCCTTCACATCGGCGACGGCGATCCAGAAAGTTCAAGCCGCCGAGGACGCCTGGAACACTCGCGACCCCGAACGCGTCAGCCGGGCCTACACCGTCGACTCGCAGTGGCGAAACCGCGGCGAGCACGTCGTCGGGCGCGACCAGATCGTGGCCTTTCTCGACCCGCAAGTGGCAGCGCGAACTCGACTACGTCCTGCGTAAAAGCCTGTGGAGCTTCCACGACAACCACATCGCTGTGCGCTTCCAATATGAAAGCCGCGACTCCTCCGGGCAGTGGTGGCGCAGCTACGGCAACGAATTGTGGGAGTTCGACGAGGCCGGTCTGATGGCCCGGCGCGAGGCCAGCATCAACGACGTCGCGATCGACGAATCGCAGCGACGCTATTTCGGCCCGCGGGAGCCCGCAGAGCACGGCCAGGACTTTCCACTTTGGTGACCGGCCGGACCATCGGCCTCCGGAGACGATGCCCGCCGCAGAGCGGCGGGAGGAGGAGCCGGAGCATCGGGTTAGGGTTGGTGCCGATCTAAGCGGGGTTGGGGAGTACAGGGAAGTAGATGCGAACGCCATGACAGATACGCAGACGACGGTGGGGGTGGTCGCCGAGTCGGGAGCCGACGAGCGACGGGTCGCGCTGGTCCCGAAGGCAATCGCGCCACTGGTGAAAAGCGGGATCGCGGTCGTAGTCGAGTCGGGTGCCGGCGAGCGTGCCCTGCTGCCCGACGAGCTCTACACGGAGGCCGGCGCGACCATCGGTGACGCCTGGTCAGCGGACGTGGTCGTCAAGGTCGCACCGCCGACCACCGACGAGGTCGGCAAGCTGCACAGCGGCCAGACCCTGATCGGCTTCCTGGCGCCGCGCAACGCCGAGAACTCGATCGGCGCGCTCGAAGGCAGGCCGGCGTGCAGGCGTTCGCCCTGGAGGCGATCCCGCGTATCTCGCGTGCGCAGGCCATGGACGCGTTGTCGTCGCAGGGCAACGTCGCCGGATACAAGGCGGTGCTGTTGGCCGCGTCGGAGTCCACCCGGTTCTTCCCGATGCTGACCACCGCGGCGGGCACCGTGAAGCCGGCGACCGTGCTGGTGCTCGGCGTCGGGGTGGCGGGGCTGCAGGCACTGGCGACGGCCAAGCGGCTGGGCGCCCGTACCACCGGCTACGACGTGCGGCCCGAGGTGGCCGACCAGGTCCGCTCGGTGGGTGCGCAATGGTTGGACTCGGTGGCGAAGATATCGACTGCGGCGGGCGAGGGCGGATACGCCCGCGAGCTCACCGACGAGGAGCGGGCCCAGCAGCAGAAGGCGCTCGAAGACGCGATCAGCGGATTCGACGTCGTGATCACCACGGCGCTCGTCCCGGGCCGGCCGGCGCCCAAGCTGGTGACCGCCGCCGCGGTCGAGGCGATGAAGCCCGGCAGCGTCGTCGTCGACCTCGCGGGGGAGACCGGCGGCAACTGCGAACTGACCGAGCCGGGGCAGGTCGTCGTCAAGCACGACGTCACGATCGCCTCGCCGCTGAACTTGCCGGCCACCATGCCCGAGCACGCCAGCGAGCTCTACAGCAAGAACATCACCGCGCTACTGGACCTGCTGATCAAAGACGGCGCGTTGGCTCCGGACTTCGACGACGAGGTCATCGCGGACTCATGCGTTACTCGCGACAAGGCGGGAGGCCTAGATGTACAACGAACTACTCGCCAACCTGGCGATCCTGGTGCTGTCCGGGTTCGTCGGGTTCGCGGTCATCTCCAAAGTGCCCAACACGCTGCACACGCCGCTGATGTCGGGGACCAACGCCATCCACGGCATCGTCGTGCTCGGCGCGCTGGTGGTGTTCGGGGAGGTCGAGCACCCGTCGCTGGCGGTGCAGATCATCCTGTTCGTCGCGGTGGTGTTCGGCACGCTGAACGTCATCGGCGGCTTCATCGTCACCGACCGGATGCTGGGCATGTTCAAGGGCAAGAAGAAGGCCGTCCCGGCCAAGGCTGAAGAGGTGGCCAAATGAACTACCTGGTGACCGGTCTCTACATCTTCTCGTTCGCGCTGTTCATCTATGGCCTGATGGGTTTGACCGGGCCCAAGACCGCGGTGCGCGGCAACTTGATCGCCGCGGTGGGCATGACCATCGCGGTCGCCGCGACGTTGATGAAGATCCGGCACACCGACCAGTGGCCGTTGATCATCGGGGGCCTGGTGGTCGGCATCGTGCTCGGCGTCCCGCCGGCGCGGCTGACCAAGATGACCGCGATGCCGCAGCTGGTGGCGTTCTTCAACGGCGTCGGTGGTGGCACCGTCGCACTCATCGCGCTCGCGGAATTCATGGACACGCACGGATTTTCGGCGTTCCAGCACCACGAGTCGCCGACCGTGCACATCGTGGTCGCGTCGTTGTTCGCCGCGATCATCGGCTCGATCTCGTTCTGGGGTTCGATCATCGCGTTCGGCAAGCTGCAGGAGATCATCTCCGGTTCGCCGATCGGCTTCGGGAAGCTTCAGCAGCCGATCAACCTGCTGCTGCTCGTCGGGGCGGTCGCTGCCGCGGTGGTCATCGGCCTGGACGCGCATCCCGGCAGCGGCGGGGTCTCGCTGTGGTGGATGATCGGCCTGCTGGCCGCCGCCGGCGTGCTGGGCCTGATGGTCGTGCTGCCGATCGGTGGCGCCGACATGCCCGTGGTGATCTCGCTGCTCAACGCGATGACCGGTCTGTCGGCGGCCGCGGCGGGCCTGGCGCTGAACAACACCGCGATGATCGTCGCAGGCATGATCGTCGGCGCCTCGGGTTCGATCCTGACCAACTTGATGGCCAAGGCGATGAACCGATCCATCCCGGCGATCGTCGCCGGCGGGTTCGGCGGCGGGGGAGTGGCCGTCGGCGGCGGTGACGCCGGCGACAAGACCGTCAAGTCCACCTCGGCCGCCGATGCCGCGATCCAGATGGCCTACGCAAACCAGGTGATCGTCGTCCCGGGCTACGGGTTGGCCGTCGCGCAGGCCCAGCACGCCGTCAAGGACATGGCGGCGCTGCTGGAGAGCAAGGGCGTGGAGGTGAAGTACGCGATCCACCCAGTGGCGGGCCGGATGCCAGGGCACATGAACGTGCTGCTGGCCGAGGCCGAGGTCGACTACGACGCGATGAAGGACATGGACGACATCAACGACGAGTTCGCCCGGACCGACGTCGCGATCGTCATCGGCGCCAACGACGTCACCAACCCGGCGGCCCGCAACGACTCGTCCAGCCCGATCTTCGGCATGCCGATTCTCAACGTGGACAAGGCGAAGTCGGTGATCGTGCTCAAGCGGTCGATGAACTCGGGATTCGCGGGCATCGACAACCCGCTGTTCTACGCCGACGGCACGACGATGTTGTTCGGGGACGCGAAGAAATCGGTGACCGCGGTCTCCGAGGAACTGAAGGCGTTATAAGCGCTGAAGAGGCATCGAGTTCGACGCTAGCGTTGCACCTACTCGCGAAATCCCGCGCTGGCGTCGATCTCGAGGGCGAAAGACGCAGGTTAGACGGGCGGATAGGCCGGCGGTGGGTAGCCTTGGCCGTCGGTGACTCCGCGCAGGCCCCACGGCAGGTACTTGAAGTAGAACTCGAGCTCGTCGGAAAAGTCGTAGCTGGGATCAGGATCCGGTTGCATCTGACTACCTCTCGAGTGGGCACGCTTTTCATGCAGGAGTCTAGTCCCACCGGGCAACGCGCAACAGTGAACAGCCGCGTTGCCTAGACTACCCAACTAGTTGATTGACACCGGGCCTGTCCCGGCCTGCCGATAGTGGGTTCACATGCCATCCGACAGCACCACCCCCAGTGGGCTGACTCGCCGCGAGGAGTTGCTGGCTGTTGCGACGAAACTGTTCGCCGCTCGCGGCTACCACGGAACCCGGATGGACGACGTCGCCGACGTGGTCGGGCTGAACAAGGCCACCGTCTACCACTACTACGCCAGCAAGTCGCTGATCCTCTACGACATCTATCAGCAGGCCGCCGAACGCACGCTGGCCGCCGTGCACGACGACCCGACGATGTCGGCGCGTGAGGCGCTTTATCAGTACACGGTGCGACTGCTCATTCAGATCGCGGCCAACCCCGAAGGCGCGGCGGTGTACTTCCAGGAGCAGCCCTACATCACCGAGTGGTTCACCGAGGAGCAGGTGGCCGCGGTCCGCGAGAAGGAAACCCAGGTCTACGAGCATGTGCACGGGCTCATCGACCGAGGCGTCAGCTAGCGGCGAGTTCTACGAGTGCGACTCGCACGTCCTGGCGCTCGGCTACATCGGCATGACCTTGGGTGCGTATCGCTGGCTGCGGCCGAGCGGACGCCGCAGCGCCAAGGAGATCGCTGCCGAGTTCAGCACGGCGCTGCTGCGGGGGTTGATCCGCGACGAGGCGGTCCGGGTGGAGTCGCCGTTGGGCGTCAGAACCGAAATCGGTACAGCCGGTCGTAATTCGCGATGAACGGGACTGCGGTCAGTAGTCGATAGACGAGTCGTTGTGGCTTCAGCGGCACCTTCGCAGGGTCGAGGAACATGCAAGATGTCGACGAGGCGCAGCCGCGAGATCCACTTGGGTAGCTCGCGGCCATCTCTGGTGCCCCACTTGGTGATTCCCGATGTGGCGGCCCTGGCCAGCAGTGGCGAATTGGAGAACCGCGGGCCCCATGGAGAGAGCAGGTCGGCCAGCAGCTCGCCGCTACCGAACCGGTCCGCCAGCCGCTGCAGCAGGTCGCGTATCTGGGCTTCGGTCAGATACATCAGCAGGCCCTCGGCGACGATCAACGCGGGACGGTCCGTCGGGATCTGGTCCAGCCAGCCCGGGTCGGTGACCGACGATCCGATCGTCGTGTAGCCGGGCCGCCCGGTATACAACTTGCGCCGCAACGCGATGACCTCGGGCACGTCGATGTCAAACCAGCGCACGCCCGGCGGCACGTCGATCCGGAATGCCCGACTGTCCAAGCCGCAACCCAGGTGCAGCACGACCGCGTCTGGGTTGTCGCGCAGGAACTCGGCGGCCCAAGTGTCAAGTTGCTTGGCGCGCAACGCAACCAGGAACTGGTTGGCCCACGGCTTGACGGCCCGGTCCAGACGGGTGAAGTCGTAGTCGATCCGGCGGATGGCTTCAGCGGCTGCTTTGTCGCCGAGAACCGCTGTCGCCAAACGACTTTCGTAGGCTCGCAGATACAGCGTACACAGATTCGTCCATTCCACCGAGCCCCAGCGAACCCCGGAGAAGTCGACCTTGTCCGTCACTGTAACCCGCCGAGAGCACTCTCGAAGTCGGCGAGCAGGTCGTCGGTGTCCTCGATGCCAACGGAAATGCGCGCGAAGCCGTCCGGCACGGGATCACCCCAGCGGGCCCGGCGGTCCAGCAGGGTGTGAATGCTGCCGAAGCTGGTCGATGCGGTCAGCAGGTCGCTGCGTTCTAGCAGCTCGTTAATCGCTGCGGCGTCGGCCAGCTCGATGGCGATCAGGGCGCCGAATCGACGCATCTGGGTCGCGGCGACGGCGTGTGCGGGGTCGTGGGGCAGCCCGGGATAGCGCACCGCTCGCACCGCCGGATGGCCGGACAGCATCGTCGCGAGAGCCTGCGCGTTGAGGCACTGCCGTTCGAATCGCAGTCCCGCGCTGCCCAGGCTTCGGATGAGCAGCCAGGCGTCGAATCCGCCCAGGATCGCCCCGGCCAGCAATCGCTGGCGTTCCAGCGCGGTGGCCAACTCCGGTTGGTTGGTCGCGACATATCCGGCCAGCAGATCGCTGTGACCGGACAGCATTTTGGTGGCGCTGGCGACAACCAGGTCGGCGCCTAGCGAGAGCGGTTGCTGACCCAGGGGTGTGGCGGTGGTGTTGTCGACGATCAGGTGGGCGCGGCGAGCATGGCACACGGCGGCCAACCTATGCAGATCGACCACATCCAGACCGGGATTGCTGGGAGTCTCGGCCAGCACGACGTCAGCTTCGGCGGCGGCGTCGTAGATGTGCGCGCAGTCGGCCGCAACGACGTTCACTCCGGAGGGACTCAGGCATTCGGCCGCGAACCGGCGCACCTGGTAATACCCGTCGGCCGGCACGACGACCACCGATCCGGGTCTGGTCAGCGCCCGCAATGCGGCGCTGATGGCGGCCATCCCGGAGCTGTACACCAGCGCGGTGCTCGCACCTTCGAGTTCAGCGAGACCTGATTCCAATTGTCGCCAGGTCGGATTGGAGCCCCGCCCGTAGGTGTCCAGGTCGGCGGCTTCGTCTGCCGCCAGGTGATACGTGGAGGCCAACACCGGCTGCGGTGCCACCGGGCGACCGGGGATGGCCGCGGACTGTGCCGCTTTGAGGCTGCGAGTGGAGTCACCGTAGCGAGGAGTCAGCGTCATCAGGTGGGTAAAACCCGTCCCAGGAACTCGAGTTGGTCTGCGATCACGCGCTCGAAGGCGTCGCCGACGTAGATCTCGAAATGCCCTTCCGGGTAGAGCTTCACCTCACCGCGCGGCGCCATCGCGGCGTAGCGACGGGTCGGTCCCGACGGTGCGACCGAATCGGTCTCGCACACGCAGAACAGGATCGGGCAGCGGACCTTCGCCGCGAGCCGGCCCGGACGGTAGGGCAGGATCTTCACCCCGATCCGCGCGGCCACCTCGTTGCGTAGCTCAGTGCCGTCGGGCACCAACTTCAGAAAACCGGGGTAGGCGTCGGGCGCGGTCATCAGTGCGACATCGCCCGGGTTGCCCGCCGTCGGCACCATGACCGGTGACGCGCCGAGGCGTGCACCGACGAGATCGCGCGTCGCCAACGCCGTAACGCGGGCACTGACCAGCGGGTTCATCGCGCCCAGCGAGGCGATGCTGTCGGTGAACGGGCATTGCGAGACGACTGCCGCGATGCCCGGTAGCCGCGCTGCGGTGGCGATCACATGACCGCCACTGAAAGATGTGCCCCACAAGCCGATTCGATCCGGATCGATGCCGGGCAGGGTGCGTGCGTAGGCGACGGCAACCGTCCAGTCCTGCAGTTGCATACGGATGTCGAGCAGTTGGCGGGGCGCCCCTTCGCTGTCGCCGAAGTTGCGGTAGTCGAATACCAGGCAGGCGTAGCCGGCCGCGCAGAAGCGTTCGGCGTAGGCGTCCAAGCGCATCGTGCGCACCGCGCCGAGCCCGTGCGCCATCACCAACAGCGGGGTGTCGCCGCTGCCCTCGGGGCGATACAGCCACGCGCTGATCCGGTCGCTGCCGGAGTTGAACCAGACATCTTCACGATGGGTGTTCACGGATCTCATCCTGCATGGTGTTCGAGCAGTGTGGTAGACCGGCGCCATGGCCTCGAGCGTGTTGCAGAAGGTGTCGTCGCTGGTAGGGCCCAGTCATGTCAGCACGGATCCCGACGTCCTGGCCGGCCGTAGCGTCGATCACACCGGTCGTTACCACGGCCGGGCGAGCGCCCTGATCCGTCCGGGCTCCGCCGACGAAGTGGCCGAGGTGCTGCGGTTGTGCCGCGACGCCGGGATGCACGTGACCATCCAGGGCGGGCGGACGTCGCTGGTGGCCGGCACCGTCCCCGAACACGACGACGTCTTGCTGTCGACCGAACGGCTCTGCGCGATAAGCGAAGTCGACACCATCGAACGCCGCGTCGAGGCCGGGGCAGGCGCCACCCTGGCCGCGGTGCAGCGCGCCGCCGGTGCGGCCGGTCTGGTGTTCGGCGTCGATCTGGCCGCTCGCGACACCGCGACGGTCGGCGGCATGGCCTCGACCAACGCCGGCGGATTGCGCACCGTGCGGTACGGAAACATGGGCAACCAGGTCATCGGCCTCGACGTCGCGTTGCCAGACGGCTCGGTGGTACGCCGGCACTCCCGCGTGCGGGCCGACAACACCGGCTACGACCTGCCCTCGCTGTTCGTCGGCGCCGAGGGCACGCTGGGTGTGATCACCGCGCTCGATCTGTGCTTGCACCCGAATCCAGCGCATCGGGTGACCGCAGTCTGTGGTTTCGACGACCTCGGCGCACTGGTCGACGCCGGTCGGCTGTTCCGCGACCTCGACGGCATTGCCGCCCTGGAGCTGATCGACGGGCGGGCCAGCGCACTGGCCGACGAACATCTGGGCGTGGCACCGCCGGTACACGGCGACTGGCTGCTGTTGGTGGAGTTGGCGTCCGACCACGACCAGACCGAGCGGCTGGCCGATGCGCTGGAGGGTGTGCGAACGAGCGGTGAGCCCGCGGTAGGAGTCGATCTCGCTGCCCAACAACGGCTTTGGCGGGTGCGGGAGTCACTGGTCGAAGTGGTCGGCCTCTTCGGACCGCCGCTGAAGTTCGACGTGTCGCTGCCGCTGTCCGCGGTCGCCGCGTTCGCCCGCGAAGCCGGAGCGTTGGTCCAGCGGCACGCGGCCGACGCGATCGGGGTGTTGTTCGGGCATATCGGCGAGGGCAACCTGCATCTGAACGTGCTGCGCTGCAACGACGAACAGGAACGTGAGCTGTACGCGGCGATGATGGACCTGATTGCGGAGTCGGGTGGCAACGTCAGCTCCGAACACGGCGTCGGCAGCCGCAAACGTCGCTATCTCGGCATGTCCCGCGACGACGCCGACATCGTGGCGATGCGAACACTGAAGACGGCCTTCGACCCGACCGGCTACCTCAATGCCGCAGTGCTGTTCGACTGATCAGGTCGGGCTCTTGATGCCCACCGCGTGGCGCAGTTGGGCGAGGAACTCGTCGGCGTCGTCGCTGCGAATCATGTAGTGCGAGAAGGCTACTCGAATCGCGGTCGCCGCCTTGACGGCGGCGTTGGGGCCTGGTATCAGCCGCTGCAGACCATCCCGCATCTGCGGGATGACGCCTGCGAACTGGCTGATGACGTGCTCGGGTTCGATATCGACCATGCGCACGCCGGTGTAGGAATGCTGGTAGTCGACGATGAACCGCAACGCCGCATCAAGCTTGTCGGCACCTTTGAGCCCGGCTGTCGCTCGGCCCATACCGCTTTCGAAGGTCTGCCGCTCGTACTTGGAGAACGCCGAGAGCAGGTCCTCTTTCGAAGCGAACCAGCGATACAGCGTCGGCCTGGACACCCCGGCTTGAACCGCGACGTCGGACAAGCTGAGCTTGCGTTTGCCGTTGCGGCCGAGGACCTCAGCGGTGGCCGCGAGGATCCGCAACTGGGTCGAGGTGTCGCCCTCGATGGTCGACGTCTGGTCCATACCCGCAACTTTACAAAATTAGGCCGTAGTGTCACGCTGTTTTCGTGCCACTGCCATGTTCCCTGGCCAGGGTCTGTTCGCCCCGACGCCAGGTAGCTGACCACCAGAGCTTAGCCGGGCAGGCCCAGCTTGACGGGCGTCTGCCGTGAGCCACGCCAGAGCGGTGCTCATCACCGAAGCATCGTCGCCCGTCGCGCTGGCGACTGCGGCGCGGTTGGCAGCAGGTGGTGATGTGGTGTTGATGGGAAGCCGGCGGACTCGAGTGTGCGAGGAGTTCGCCACCCGCATGCAGGCTGGTGGCGCCGCGGTGTTCGCTGCCCATTTGGACCTCGCCGACCTACCCTCCGTCGATCGATTCGTCGAGGCTGCTGACTATCTGGTCGGGATTCCAGACGTTCTGGTGAGTGCCGCGGGTCTGGCCGATGGTTCGTGGGTGGGCGCGCAACACCTTGTCGCACAACTCGTTCCGCCGATGATCGACAATCGGCACGGCGATGTGGTGTTGCTCAGCCCGGAGTTGGTCGGCTCGTCACCGCCCGGCGGGCACCGGATGCTCGACGCGTGGGCACGCGGTCTGGACGCGGAGTTCATCGGGACCGGCGTGCGGGCCTCGGTCGTGCGATCGACCGGGCGGGTGCCGGCGGACGACGTGAGCTGTCTGATCGCCACAGCGATCAACTCGTCGGAGCGGACGCATCTGCGTGTCGTCGACATCATCCCGCCGGTTCCCACGCCGACGTTGGCGCAGGAGCGTCGGGGTCGATGAGGCTCGAGGTCCGTTGAACGCCGAGATCGACGTAAGCGTGAGACTGACCCGTAAAACGTCGCGCTAGCGTCGATTTCGAGGTCAACCGGTCAGGTGCCAGGCCGTCGTCGCACCAACACCGATTGCTGAATGCTGCCGACCGCCCCGGTCTCGTCGAACAGGGTGCCCGCCGTGGTGCCGATGCCGTCGGGCCCGTAATTGGTCTCGGCGCGGATGCCGACCCACTCGCCGTCGGGAATGCGGTGCACGTGAACGACCAGGTCGTTGTTCAAGAATGTCCACTTGGTGATGTCGATCTTCGAGCCGATGCCGTTGGCGCAGTCGGCGACCGCGAACAGCCGCTCCAACGGGGTCATCGTCTCGCCGTCGACCAGGTTCGTGGTCGGCTTGATCCACGACTCACCGGGGCCCTCGTTGAGCGGCTCGGTCAGCCAGCGCCAGTCCAGGCTGTGCACGTAGTTGCGGTCGAAGTTCTTGGCCAGATCGCGGCTGCGGGCCTCGCTGAGTGGACGCGGCAGCGGCGCGGCGGCGTGCAGCAGCTCGGCGGTGTCGAGCTTTTGCAACCGCCAACCGGTGGCCCGCGCGGTCGGCCGTGGCTGACCGTCCGGGCCCAGGGCGAGCGTCTCGGCGCTGATCAGCTCGATCTGCTTACCGGGGCGTTCGACCTTCGAGCGCACCCATATGTCGCCGTCGGCGGGCACCGGGCCCAGCAGATCGATGGCCACCCGGCTCAACCGGGTGTCGTCGCGGGCGGCGCAGCGTTCCAGCGCGCGGACCAACAACGCCGACACCGGTGCCGCGTGCT
The DNA here is from genome assembly GCA_963741555.1 of uncultured Actinomycetota bacterium. GTDB lineage: Bacteria > Actinomycetota > Actinomycetes > Mycobacteriales > Mycobacteriaceae > Mycobacterium. The sequence continues at coordinate 229,547 of CAVUIH010000003.1, forward strand.
GAATAGCGGCCGTCCACGTGCTCCTGACTAAGTCTGTGGCACAAAACTTTTCGCCTATCGGATCGGCTGCATCGATCAGCTCGTAGTAGGAGTCGGTCATTGCTCTGCGCCGGGGCCGGGAGTGTCCACGATCACCGCGTCTATCCTGGACAGCCGGGTGCCCACCAGCCGCTGGGGATAGGCGTCGGTGCTCGACACCATGAACAGCGTGCGGCCCGTAGGCCCGCCGAGCATGCAGGCGATCGCGGCCCGATCGCCGATGTCGATGCGATGGGTGACCTCGCCGCCTTGCACGATGCGCTCGAACTGATGGGCCAGCGTCATCGCCGTCCACACCCCGCCTTCGGCGTCGAGGCAGATGCCGTCCGGCGGCCCGTCCAGGCCGTCGGCGAAGACCCGTCGATCGAGGAGTTCGCCGTCCGCGCCGATGCTGAATGCGGTCAGACGCCGGCCGATCGACTCGGCGACGATCAGGGTCTGGTTGTCGGGAGTGATCGCCATGCCGTTGGGGAAGTCCAGGTCGTGTGCCACCACGCTTACGCTGTCGTCCGGGTCGAGGCGCACGATCACGCCGCCCTGGCGGGCCTGCGACCCGATGTAGGCACGCCCAGAGTCGTCGATGACCATGTCACCGACGTCGGCCGGCGCCACATCGCTCACATCGGCGATGGTGTCGACGGTTTCGCCGTCGTAGCGCAAGACCTGGCGGCGTTCGGTGGACACGATCAGCAACGAGCCGTCCGGACGGAACCCCAGGCCGGACGGCGCATGCCCGGGCACCGGCAAGGTAGTCGTCGCCCCGCCCATGGTGACGGTGTGCACGGCCTCGCCGAGCATGTCGGAGAACCACAGCAGACCCTCGAACCAGCGCGGGCCCTCGCCGAAGCAGAAGCCGGTCGCCAGCGGCGTCAGCCCCTCAACCATTGCCGTCATCGAGTGCATCCAATTCTCGTGCGATCGCGGCGTGATACGCGTCGATCTTGGCGGGGTTGACCTGCTTAAACATGGCATCAGGCAGCGGTGCGTGCTTGTACGCCTCGATCGTCATCGTCCGGGTGAACAGCGTGAGGTCGTGGCCTGGCCGGGTGAAGTGGTACTGCACCGTGATCCGACCTTCCATGCCGCCGTTGCCGTCGCGGTCATCGCCAAGTGCCCCAACGGAATTGAACATCCACAGCTTGGGCCGCACGGCGATCGCCAGATGCCAGGTGAAAATCCGGTCGCCGTCGGGACCGGACTCCTCCCAGGTGTCGCCGATCTTCAACGGCAGTTCGTTGGCGAGGTTCGTGATGTGCGCGCTACCCGGATAGGTCTTCGTCCAGTTCGCCGGGTTGGTGACGAAGTCGTAGATGGCCTCGGGCGATCGGGCGAAGGCCGCTTCCGAACTCGTCGTCACGATACCCAACTGCGTCGCTCCTCTGCGGCGGCAAATCGAACCGGCCGGTCACCCGGCCGGCTTTACAGATTATCGTACAAATGTCACGCGGTATTTTGCAGGGACATCGTCGGCGCTCAGCTAAGGAAAGCGGCAGATGCATTTCACCATCACCCACCCGATGCACAGCCATCCCTACAACCCGGAATTGGTCACCGGCGACGGCATCGCCAAAGTGGCCGTTGCCGCCGAAGCCGCCGGCATCCACGGCTTCGGGTTCACCGATCACCCGGCACCCAGCCAACGCTGGCTCGAAGCCGGCGGACACGACGCGGTGGACCCGTTCGTGGCGATGGGATATGCCGCCGCGCACACCACCACACTGCGGCTGATTCCGAACATCGTGGTACTTCCGTACCGAAACCCGTTCGTCGTGGCCAAGTCCGGCGCAACGCTGGACCTGCTCTCCGGCGGCAGGTTCACCTTGGCCGTCGGCGTCGGCTACCTCAAACGTGAGTTCGCCGCGCTCGGCGTGGACTTCGAGGCGCGCGCCGCACTGTTCGACGAGGCGCTCGACGTGATCCGGGCGATCTGGACCACCGACGACATCACCTTCGAGGGCACGCACTTCAGCGCCCGCGGCATCACCGCGCATCCCCGGCCGGTGAGTGATCCGCACCCGCCGATCTGGATCGGCGGCAACACCGGGGCCGCCCGACGCCGAGTCGCCGAGAAGGGCGACGGATGGTGCCCGTTTGCCGCGCCGCCCGCGCTGGCCCAGACCGCGCGCACGGCGTCGATGGATTCCGTGGAAGCCCTGGCCGACGGCATCGACGATCTGCACCGCCGACTCGACAAGGCGGGCCGGGACGCCTCGACGATCGACATCGTCTTCAGCAACTTCGACGGCGGCAACCCGGCCGACGCCGACTTCAACGCCGACGCCTACCTGGCCGGTCTGGAACGGCTGGCCAAGCTGGGCGTGAACTGGGTGCAGGTTGGTCTACCGGGCGACAGTCTGGCGCACGCCCTGGAAGTCATCGACCGGTTCAAGAAGCTGGTGGTCGACGCTTCCTGACGAGCGGAAGGCTTTACAAGTTTTTGCGAGAATGTCATTCTCGCTAGGTGACAACGGAATCTCAGCAATCGCACTGGTCGGTCGCCGGCCTTCTGGATTTGTTCGACGCGCGCCCCGACGGAGTTGACCATTTCGTCGCCGACACCGGGATCGCCGCCGAGGACGAGCGTCAGGTCGTGGAAGGCACGCAGGTACTGGCGCAGGTCATCGTCGCAGTGGCCAAACGGTTTCCCGAGAAGTCGGTCCGCTCCGCGCACGCGGTGTTCGCCCGCGCCCTTCTGGTCGGGCCGCCGGTCGAGTTCGACATCGACGTCGTCGCCGAAGGACGTTCGACGGCGACCGCAGTGGTGAGCGTGACGCAGAACGGCCGTCGCGCCATCACCGTCACGACGCTGCTGGACGTGCCGTCCGAGGACGTCATTCGCCACCATCTGGCCCGTCCTCAGGTGGCCGCGCCGGCCGACGCCAACGACGGGGCGATGCCGATGGCCGGCCGCGAACTGCGGTTGGTGGACGTGGTGGACGTGAACAGCCCGGACGAGGTCGGGCCGCCGGAGCTGTACGCGTGGTTGCACTACGACCCGATCCCGGCCCGCGACGACTTGGCTAAAGCCCTGATCGCTTATTTCACCGGGCACCTGGGCATTTCGACGACGATGCGCGCACACGAAGGCATCGGCACCGCCCAGTCGCACCTGACCGTGTCCACCGCGCCGATGACGGTCTCGGTCAGCTTTCACGAGCCGGTGTCCTGGACCGGCTGGCTGCTCTATACCCACGAGAGCACCCAGGTGGGTGCGGGCATGTCCTATGTCCGTGGTGCCGTGCACACCGAGGAGGGTGAGCTGATCGCCTCGTTCGCCCAGGACGCGCTGATCCGCCCGCTGCGCACCAGCGACAGCTCGATCAAAACCGAAGCGCGGCTGTAACACTCGTGGACTTCGCCAGCGTCGAGCTGTCGCCTGACGACACCGAATTCCGTGACGAGTTGCGGGCGTTCCTGGCCGATATCGTCACCGACGAGGTGCGCCGACGAGACCGCGAGACCGGGGAGAACTTCGACGAGGGCGTGCACCTGGCGCTGGGCGCCAAGGGGTATCTGTCCGCCGACTGGAACGACGAGCGCGACGGCGGCTTCAGCGCGTTGCGTCGCCGGATCTGGGATTTGGAGATCGGCCGCGCCCACACGCCGTGGTTCCACTGGGGCACCACCGCCGTGGTCGCGAAGATGGTGCGCGAGTTCGGGCCGCCGGAACTCACCAACGAGGTGCTGCCCGGTGTGCTGTCCGGTCACACGCGGCTGTGCCTGGGCTACACCGAACCAGAGGGTGGCTCCGATGTGGCGACGTGCAAAACCCGTGCGGTCCGCGACGGCGACAGCTGGATCATTAATGGCTCCAAGATGTTCACGTCCAACGCGCACAACGCCGAATATGTGTTCCTGCTGACCAACACCGACCCGAACGGGCCAAAACACAAGAACCTGACCATGTTTCTGGTCCCGCTGGACTCACCCGGCGTCGACATCCAAGGCATCCGCACCATCGACGGCGACCGCACCAACATCGTCTTCTACAGCGACGTGCGGATCGACGACAAGTACCGCATCGGTGCGGTCAACGGTGGCTGGGGGGTGCTGCGGGGTGCGCTCGACGTCGAGCACGGCACGGCCGAGACCGAAGACGACGGGCTGCAACGAGTCGCGGTGATGAGCGAGCATGTGACGCTGATGGCCGAGGCGATCGACGAGATCGCGGCCTTGGTCACTCGACCCGGCGCCGACGGCCGTCGCCTGATCGACGACACGTCGGTGGCATATCGGTTGGGCCGCAGCGTTGCCCGCACCGAGGCGGCGTTGAGTACGCCGGGGATGTTCGGCCGGGTGGCCAACGCGCAGACCATGCGCGACGTCGCACCGGACCTGATGGACCTGCTGGGCAGCGCGTCGGCGCTGCCGATCGACACCAGCGGGGCGGCTGATGACGGTGGGGCCGAGTACATCTTCCGGCTCGCCTCGCCGGTCGGTATCTACGGCGGCACCCTCGAGGTGTTCCGCAACATGATCGCCCAGCACGCGCTCGGGTTGGGACGGCCGAACTATTCGCCGCCGAAGGCCTGAGATTCCGGCAACTCGGCGACGACATCGGCACGGGCGGCGTCGAAACTCAAGAATCCCTTGATCGGCGAGCTCTCCGGCAGCGGGTCCGGATAACTCCACGCCACGTCGTCGACGGTCGCGTCGCCCACGACTGCCGACCAGTAGGTGGCGGGGCCCTTGTAGTTGCAATACGTCGACGTATTCGATTGCCGCAGAACGTCGGTCCGCACATGCGCCGGATCGACGTAGAGGCGAGGCTCGAGCGCCGTCTCGAACACGATGACGGTGTCGTCGGTGTCCACCAGTGTGGTCCCGGCAACCGTGACGCGAAGACGTCGTCGGGTGGGGCGGCAGTCGACGCGGTGGTACGGGTTGGGCGGATAGTGCACCAGCGTGCGGCCCTCTTCGACCCACGTGTCGACGGCGTCCCACGGCACGTTCACGTATCCGGGCGCCTCGGCAACCGGCTCACTCGGTAGCCCGTGTGTCTCGTCGACGGGAAAAGCGAAGGCGAGCGGGCGATCTGGCCGGTGCACCAGTAACGCGCGCTCGGTGTCGATCACGGTGCGCCCGTCTTTCACCGCCTGAACGCGCCGGGGATGCGGCTCGACATAGACCACGCCGGCGGGCACCGTCGGCGAAAACCAGCCCGCCGGAGCACTGCTCAGCGGCCCGTGCCCGGTGACCATGCTCATCTCACCCACCACTTCGTCAGCGATATTGCTGGCAATACTCCGCGTGTCCATTCTGTTCACCGAGGCAGTGTTGGTAGTTCTCATTGAACAAATCCGTACCGAAGGCGACCCAGATGATGAACAGGCCGACGACGGCCGCGACGATGCCGAGCACGATGCCCGCTACCGCGGGGCCACCGTCGGTGGCTTCACCGCGCTCCACGCGCCTGCGTGCGACAAACCCCATCGCCACGGCGGCGATACCGAGGATGGCACCGCCGAAAATCGTAACCGTCGCCACCAGCGCGACCAGCGCAAGCACCAGCGACCCGGTGCCGAGACCATTTCGGCGACCGGTGGGCGGCTGCACGAAACCGGGGTGATACGGCTGCGGTGGTGGGCCATAGGGGCCCGGTGCGTAGGGGCCGGACCACTCGCCGCGCGGTGACTGCGGCGGACCGTCAGGCTCACCGAACGGTCTGCCCGAGGAATCTGTCATGGGTTGGACTCCGAGTATGTTGACGGTGAAAACTAACGCTACTCGGCGGGACCGATCTCCGTGTTAAAGGCTGTTCTCCACAGCCCGCAGTGTGTTGCTCAGGTGGCTAAATCGAATCCGACGAGAGGATGCCGACGATGGCCGGACCGATGGAGGGCATCAACGTCGTAGAGCTCGGGGTCTGGGTGGCCGGGCCTGCGACTGGCGGCATCCTCGCCGACTGGGGTGCGGACGTCATCAAGATCGAGCCGCCGACCGGCGACCCGGGGCGGATGTTCGGCCGCATGCTCGGACTCGACGTCGACGTCAGCCCGCCGTTCGAGATGGACAACCGGTCCAAGCGAAGCGTCATCCTCGACCTGACGGCCGAGGATGACCGCCATGCCGCACTCGAATTAATCAGTGGCGCTGATGTTTTCGTCACCAATGTTCGACCGGGTGCACTGCGGCGCCTCGGGCTCGACTACGAGTCGCTGGCCCCGGACCACCCCCGGCTGGTCTACGGGTTGATCACCGGCTACGGCGAGACCGGGCCCGACGCAGACCGGGCCGCCTACGACGTGGCCGCGTTCTGGGCCCGCGGCGGGTTGGCGCACCTGCTGACCCGCCCCGGCGAGACGCCGCCGTTCCAGCGCGGCGGGATGGGCGACCACTCCGCCGGCATGACGTTGGCGGCGGCGATCTGCGCGGCGCTGGTGGCCCGCGCCCGCACCGGATCCGGTCAGCTGGTCAGCACGTCGCTGTATCGGCAGGGCGCCTACACCGTCAGCTTCGACCTGAACACCTACCTGATGTCGGGCCAGCCGATCGCGATCGGGCAACGCGAGAAAATGTTCAACCCGTGCATGAACAACTATGCCGCCGGTGACGGGCGGCGGTTCTGGATCGTCGGGCTGGAAGTCGATCGGCACTGGCCTCCGTTGTGCCGCGCCGTGGGCAGGGACGAGTGGCTGGATGACCCGCGGTTCGCCGACGCGCGGTCGCGCGCTGTCAACGCGGTCGAGTTGATCGGCGAACTGGATCAGATCTTCGCCACCAAGCCACTCGACGAGTGGGCGGAGATCTTCGCGCGCGAGCCGGACTTCTTCTGGTCGCCGGTGAACACGATCGAGGATGTGGTGGCCGACGAGCAGTTCCACGCCGCGGGCGGCATGGTCGACGTGCCGGACGGGTCCGCGAGTGTGCCGATGATCGCGACGCCGGCCGACTTCCACGGCACGCCGTGGGCGCCGCGCTCGCTTGCGCCACAACTCGGCCAGCACACCGATGAAGTTCTCGCCGAGCTCAAGGCACGACGTCAGTCTTGACTCAATCGAAACTTTACAGATTGACGTAGAAGTGTCACGCTGGGTCGGCCGGGTCATTGACGACGATCTGCTGAAGGGATGCGATGAGGACCTTCGACGTGGACTTCGAGAAACGGCGACCGCGCGCATCCGGGGACGTGGATCAGTAAAATATCGGCTCGACGTCATCGCTTCCAGCCCCGCTGACGTGGTCGCGCTCCGTCGGCGGCTGGCTGTACGACAGGGTGCGGGCCGGCTGGGACGTCACCGTGCTGTTGCCCCAGCACTGCGACAGTCGTGCACTGCAGATCCTCGGCATGCGGGCCGCCGAACTCGACGCGTGGGCCCTGCCGGCGAGCACCGAATGCGCGGCCCGCGGCCTGGCGGTCAGCGCAGAGATGTACGCCGCCGACGCGCGGATCAAGCAGGCGGTGCTCGCCGCGCTGGATCGCTGGATGACCGAAGTCACGCTCTGGCACGACGGGTGGCCGCTGGCCGTCGGGCACCGGACGACCCCGGTGCAGCATGTGCTGAGCGGCGCCGCGCGCGCCTTCAAGCGTCACGCCCTGGCCGCGGCCGGCATTCCGGGAACCGTCGGTCCGACCGAGACGCTGCTCAGCGACATGAAAGCGTCGTTGCCGGTGGATTCCGAGCTGGTCCCGGTCGGTTGATGCGCAAGTACCACAGCCACACGCTGCTCTACCTGCACGAGACGATCGGCCTTGGGACCGGATTGAGCGACCGGTTCACCGAGACGTTCGTCGACGTCTACCTGCCGATGATGACCGACTTGGGCGCGCGACTGTTCGCGCTGTGGGAAACCGCGCCCTACAACGGGCATTGGCCGCAGGTGACGATCATCTGGGAGATCGACGCATTCGCCGACTATGCCCGGATCGGGGCGGCGCAAGCCCGCGGCGGCAGCCATGAGGCGGCCGCCGGTAAATGGTCGGCTTTCCTGGCCGGGATCGGCGCATCGGGGGAGGGCCGGATCATGTACCCCGCGCCGAGTAACAAGACACTGGCCCAACTCAGCGACGCGAATTTCAGTGCTGCCGTGGTGATTCAGGAGATCATGCAGACCAAGCCAGGCCGTCAGGACGACTACATCCGCGAGTTGGAACGACTGTACGTGCCGTGGTCGGAGCGCACCGGCAAGCACTGGCTGGGCTCGTTCACCACCACCTTCCGCTACAACGAAGTCATCCACTACTGGGCACTCGAGGGCGGCTGGGAGTGCTTCGCCGAGCACTACCCGTCCTGGAAAGACAGCCCGCCGGCCGAGATCGTCACCTGGATGAGCGTGGCCCCCGCGCTGCGTGACGGGTGGGAAGACTCGATCCTGCAAGCACTTTCACCGTCACCGCTGCAATGAACGATTTCGCTTACGATCCGTTCGACCCGGCGGTGATGGCCGACCCGCTGCCGTACTACCAAGTGCTGCGCGATCGCTACCCGGTGTACTACCTGCCGAAGTGGGACACCTTCGCGTTGTCGCGGTTCGACGACATCTGGGATGTGTTGGCGGTAAACGACGGAACGTTCGTCGCTTCTGAGGGCTACGTTGCCGCCGGCCACGGTGCTGGCCCGGCACAACCAAGGCCCGGTGGCCGATCCGCCGCTGCAACCGTTGCCGTTCCACGCGAACTTTGACGCGCCGATCTACGACGGCGTCCGACGTGCGCACAGTCAATCGTTTCGGCCGAAGGCCGCCGCCGGCTGGGAAGCGCGGATCCGCGAGTTGGCCAACGAACGGCTCGACGAGTTACTGCCGCGAGGAACGTTCGACCTCACCCAGGAGTACGGCGGGATCGTCGCTGCGTCCGTTGTGTGCGAATTGCTCGGTATTCCGGTCGATTTCGCGGCCGATGTGCTGGCGGCGGTCAACGCGGGCAGCCTCGCCGAACCCGGCAGCGGAGTCGACACCGCGCAGGCCCGACCGAACTACCTCGAACACCTCATCCCTGCGGTCCGGCGGCGACGGGCCGATGCCACCGGGGAAGCGCTACCGGTGGTCGACGGCCTCCTCGGTTATCGGTTGCCCGACGGCAGAGCACTCGACGACGTCGAAGTCGCCACCCAGATGCTCTGCGTCTTCATCGGCGGCACCGAAACCGTGCCCAAGGTCGTCGCGCACGGACTGTGGGAGCTGTTGCGGCACCCCGACCAACTGGCCGCGGTGCGCGCCGACCCGGCCGCCAACGTGCCCGTCGCCAGTGAGGAGATGATCCGCTACTGCGCCCCCGCACAGTGGTTCGCCCGAACCGCGCGCAAGCCGTTCACAATTCACGACACCACCATCGAACCCGGTCAGCGGATCATCACGCTGATCGCCTCGGCCAACCGCGACGAACGCGAATATCCGCAACCCGATGACTTCATCTGGAACCGGACCATCGGCCGCTCACTGGCGTTCGGTCGTGGACAACACTTCTGCCTGGGTTATCACCTGGCTCGCTTGGAAGTTTCGATCCTGGTGGCCGAATGGCTGCGGCGAGTGCCGGACTACCGCATCATCGACGAGGCGGCATTCCGCCCGCCATCCAGCTTCCAGTGGGGCTGGAGCAGGTTGCCGGTGGAGGTGTGACGTGTGGTCCTACCGGATCGTCGCGCCGTACCAGTTCGAGCGCACATCGATCGCCGTCAAGACGGCCGCCGATCTTCGCGACGGCCAAGTGTTGTTGCGCTTTCTCGCCGCCGGAGTCTGCGGCAGCGACATGCCCGCGTTTCGTGGCGTGCGGGGCAAGCTTCCCGGCGACGACGGCCGCAGCGGCGCCGAGAAAGACGGCTACCCGGTCCACGAGATCGTCGGGGAAGTGATCGCCAGCCGACATCAGCTGCACCGGCCCGGCGACCGCGTGGTGGGATGGGCGTCGGCGTTCGACGGCTTGATGGAACGCGTGGTCACTGATGGAAACCAGGTCGCGCCATACGATCCGGCGCTGAGCCCTGCCGAGGCCGTCGGCCTGCAACCGCTGGCCTGCGTGCTTTACGCCGTCGAGCAGTTGCCTGACCTGCATGGGCGCCGTGTCGGCATCATCGGGCAGGGCTCGATCGGGCTGCTGTTCTCGTGCGTCGCGAAAGCGGCCGGCGCCGAGCATGTCACCGGCGTCGACCCAGTCGACCGCACGGACATCGCCGAGAAGTTCGGCGTCGACACGGCGGTACGGGCCACCAGCGACCGGTGGGTCAGTCAACTGGACCGCGACGAGCGGCCGGACGTCGTGATCGAAACCGTCGGCCATCAGGTGGCGACGCTCAACCACGCCATCGAAGCCGCCGCGCCGGGCGGCACGGTGTTCTACTTCGGTGTGCCCGACGACGACAGCTACCCGATCAGCATGCGCACCATGCTGCGGCACAACCTGACACTGAAATCCGGTATCGCACTGGATCGTCGACGGGTACTGGACCGGGCCAACGTGTTCGCCGCCGAGAATCCCGGCCTTCTCGCCAGGTATCTGACCCACACCTTCGGTACCGACGATGTCCAGGGCGCATTCGAGCTGGCCAGCCGGCCCGTCCCGGGACGGGTGAAGATCGCGATCACGGCATGACGGAAAGCTATCTGCAGCAGGCGCTTTCACGGCGCAAACCGGTGTGGGGCGGCTGGATCACCGGGCCGACCGAGATCGGGCCAGAGGAATTCGCCCGCGCCGGCTACGACTACGTCGGCTTCGATGCCCAGCATGGATACATCGACGACGCCGACATCGCACGCATGCTGCGCCGCCTCGAACACGTGCCCATCGGCACCGCGGTGCGACTGCCCTCGGCCGACGCGGCGCCCATCGGGCGGGTGCTCGATGCCGGCGCCGACGCCATCATCGTCGCGATGATCGACTCTGCCGATCAGGCCGCCGCCGCGGTGGCGGCAACCCGCTACCCGCCGCACGGTGTGCGAAGTTTCGGCCCGCTGCGGGCCAGTCTCGGCGTCGACACCGCCGGCCTTGCGGCGCGGGTCAGCGTGTTCGCAATGATCGAAACCGCCGCAGCGCTGGCAGATGTGGACGCGATCTGCGCGGTGCCCGGTCTTGCCGGCGTGTATGTCGGACCCGCCGATCTGGCGATCTCGATGGGAGTCGACGTCGCCAAGGCCAACACCGACCCGGCGGTGCGTGAAGCGATCGCCGGCATCCAGCGGGCCGCATCCGCCGCGGGCGTGGTGCCCGCGATTCACGCGGGAAACGGCACGGTCGGATATGGCATGGCGGAACTTGGTTTTCAGATGATCACGCTGGCGTCGGAATCGCAGGCGTTGCGGCGCGGTGCTGCCAAGGGCCTCGACGAGGCGAAGGGCGATCGGTGACCCACCGGGTAGCGCTGGTGACCGGCGCCGCCGGGGGACAGGGCTGGGCGATCGTGCAACGGCTTCGTGCCGACGGGTTTTCGGTCGCGGCGTGTGACGTCGACGCGGCCGGGCTGCGCGCCGCGGTCGCGGATTTGGGTGATGACGCGGTGATCGGGATTCCACTGGATGTGACACTGCAGTGGGAGTGGCAGCAGGCCGTGGCGAAGACCGTCGAGAAGTTCGGGGCGTTGACCGCGCTGGTGAACAACGCCGGCTTGCTGCACCGCGCATCGCTTGACGAAGAGTCGGTCGAGGGATTCGAAAAGGCCTGGCGGGTCAACTGTCTGGGCGCGTTCATCGGTATCCAGGCGACACTCGACCAGCTCCGCGCCGCCGAGGGCGCCGCCATCGTCAACACCTGCAGCACCGGAGCGATCCGCCCGTTCCCGCGACACAGCGCCTACGGTTCGGCGAAGTGGGCGCTGCGCGGCCTCACCCAGGGCGCCGCCGCTGAACTCGCCGCCTCGGGCATCCGGGTGAACGCGGTGTTCCCCGGGCCGATCGCGACGCCCATGCTCGACGACGACACCCAGGCCCGGCTGGCCGCGACGTCGGCATTCGGCCGGATCGGGCAGCCGGTTGAAGTGGCCGACGCGGTCGCCTTTCTGGTTTCCGACAAGGCGTCGTTCATCACCGGCTCGGAACTCGTCGTCGACGGTGGCCAATGCCTGCAGATCTCCGATCGTGGGACCGAACGACCTCGATCCGGTGCTGCGTACGGTCGCCACCACGCGCACCGATCTGTCGTTGTTCGGCGTGATCCGCGAATCCATCGACGAACGTCGCCGCGCAGCGCTCGCCGACGTGGACAGTTCCGGCGTCGTGATCCGCGACGCGACTGCATCGGGCGCGACGTGCGGTGCGTATATACGGCGGCGCACCGACGCCGGCTCCCGCCGTAATCTATTGCCACGCAGGGGCGTTCATGCTCGGCAACCTGGACACCGACCATCGGCAATGCGTGGAGCTCGCCCGCCGCGGGCGTTGTTCGGTGGTGTCGCTGGATTACCGGCTCGCGCCAGAACACCCCTACCCCGCCGCACTGGACGACGCGATCGCCGTGCTGAACTGGGTCAGCGACAACGCCGACGAGCTCGGTGTCGACGCGTCACGCATTGCGGTGGCCGGCAGCAGCGCGGGCGGCGCACTCGCGGCCTGCCTCGCCCAGCGCGCCGCGGACGGGTCGCTGCCCGGCGTGGTGTTCCAGATGCTGCATCAGCCCGTCCTCGACGACCGGGTCACCGGGTCGAAGACGGAGTTCGCAGCCACGCCGGCGTTCGACGGTCCCGCGGCGGAGTTGATGTGGCGACATTACCTGGGCTCGACAACGCCGTCGGCGGACAGCGTTCCCGCCCGGCGTGGCCAATTGGGCGGCCTGGCAACGGCATTCATCAGCTGCTCGGACATCGACCCACTACGCGACGAGGCGCTCGACTACGCAACACGGCTGCTGGCGGCCGGGGTCGCGACCGAACTGCATGTCTTCCCCGGCACGTGCCACGGGTTCGACTCGCTGTTGCCCGACTGGGAGGTCGCCGAGCAGCTGTTCATCTTGCAGGGCCGCGCGCTGCGGCGGGCGTTCTACGGGGCGTGAGCACGGCGGTACGTACGTCTCCGGAAACGGAGACTCCTGAGACTGTTGTGACAAGCAGATCAGGCATTTTCGAACGAGATCACCTGGCGGACGGCACGGCCGTCGGCGAGTTGATCCATCGCGGCGTTGATGTCGTCGAGGGCGATCGTCGACGACACCAGCGACTCCACCGGCAGCCGCCCAGACCGCCACAGCGCGACGAACCGCGGAATGTCACGCGCCGGAACCGCCGATCCGAGATAGCTGCCGATCAGCGACCGCCCTTCGGCGACAAAACCCAACGGCGACAAACTGATCCGCGCATCCGGCCGCGGCAGGCCAAGGGTGATGGTCCGGCCACCGGGGGCGGTCAGGCCGACCGCGGTCTCCAGCGCGACGGGATGACCGGCGGCCTCGATGACCACTGCGGCCTTGACGCCGTGGTCGGTGGCGGCCTGCGGTGTGTACGTCTCGTGAGCACCGAGATTGCTTGCTGCCGTGAGCTTTTCATCTAGCTGGTCGACGCCTATCACTCGCACACCGGCATAGGACAGTGCTGTCATCACCGCGGCCATCCCGATGCCGCCGAGCCCGACGACGGCTACCGTCTGTCCCGGTTGCGGCCGGCCCACGTTGAGCACCGCGCCGCCGCCGGTGAGCATCGCGCATCCCAGCAGCGCGGCGACCGGCGGCGGAACATCGCGATCCACCGGCACGACGCTGGCCCGATGGACCACCGCATGCGTGGCGAAGCCGGACACGCCCAAGTGGTGATAGACCTTGCCTGCATCGGTGGGGCCACGGCTCAGCCGCATACCGCCGTCGAGCAGCGTCCCGGCGTTGTTCGCCGCGCTGCCCGGTTGACAAGGGGTCAGCCCGTCGGTCACGCAGGCGGCGCACTGACCGCAACGCGGCAGAAACGTCATCACCACACGCTGACCGGTCGCCACGTCGATCACACCGTCGCCGACCCGCTCGACGATTCCGGCCGCCTCGTGCCCCAGCAGCATCGGCGTCGGTCGCACCCGGTTGCCGTCCACCACCGACAAGTCGGAGTGGCACACGCCGGCGGCCTCGATGCGCACCAGCAGTTCGCCGGGGCCGGGGGGCGCCAGCTCGACGTCGGTGACGGTGATGGGCCGCGACTTCGCAAATGGCCGAGGCGATCCGCTGTGCTCCAGCACGGCGCCCCGGATTTGCAGCATGGTCGAATACAACCATGACTGGGTCTTCTGCGGTGCCGCCGCACTCCGACGGGCTCACCAGCCACGACTTCCCCGTGCATTGGCCGGTGCTGACCCGGTGGGCTGACAACGACATGTTCGGCCACCTCAACAACGCCGTCTACTACCAACTGTTCGACACCGCGATCAACGGGTGGATTCAAACCAACGTCACCCTCGACCCGGTGACGACGACGGCGCAGGGCATCGTCGCCGAATCCGGCTGCCGCTACTTCTCCGAATTGCATTTCCCGGAACGGCTCGTCGTCGGTGTGTCGGTGACCCGACTCGGTAACAGCAGCGTCACCTATCGGCTCGGCGTCTTCCGCGCCGCCGACGAGCCGCAACCGGTCGCGGCAGTCGGTCACTGGGTGCACGTTTACGTCGACCGCACCAGCCGCCGGCCGGTACCGGTCCCCGACGCCATCCGTGCGCTGCTGTCGACGGCCTGCGTCAGTTAGCGGACTGGTTATGCTCGCCCAATGCCATTTGTGAGCAAGACCGTTGAGGTTTCCGCCGACGCCGCCGCGATCCTGGCGATCGTCGCCGACTTCGAGGCCTACCCGCAGTGGAACGACGGGGTGAAGGGTCTGTGGGTGCTGGCCCGCTACGACGACGGGCGCCCCAGCCAGCTGCGTCTCGATGCGAAGTACGAGGCGATCGAGGACTCGTTGATCCAGGCCGTCTACTACCCGAACCCGAATCAGATCCAGACTGTGCTGCAGCAGGGCAACCTGTTCAAGAAGCAGGAGCAGCTGTTCAGTGTGGTGGACACGGGTGCGTCGTCGCTGCTGACGGTGGACCTGGACGTCGAGCCGTCGCTGCCGATCCCCGCACCGATGGTCAAACAGTTGGCCAACAATGTCTTGGACTATCTCGCCGAGAACCTCAAGAAGCGTGCCGAAGACCTGTCGGGCTAGCCCCAGATGCCGCTGCCGTCCAGCTTCTCGATGAGCCGGCGGGCGCCGTCGGAGAACTGCCAACTGGTGTGCTCGACGACCGCGGCGGTGTCGCGGCGGCGCAACGCCGCGATCAGCTCGCGGTGATTTGCGACGGCGGTTGCGCCCCACTCCGGATCGGCGGCGTACACCATCAACGGCATGTAGCGCGCGGCGTGCAACAGGAACCACGCCAGCTTGATGCGCCCGGTCGCGTGGTTGAAGGCACGGTGAAACGCGAATTCGCCTGCTGCGATCGCCTCGGTGTCGCAGGCGACGACCGCGGTGGCCATCGCGTCGGTGATCTGCTCGAGTTCGGCGATCCCGTCGTCGGTGATGTTCTGGGCGGCGGTGGCGGCAAGTTCCTTGGCAATGGTCGCCTGCACCCAGAAGATGTCGTCGATGTCCTGCCTGCTGAGTGGCAACACGACATGGCCGCGGTGCGGCTCGAGTTGCACCATGCCCTCGCCGCGCAGCTTCAGCAGGGCCTCGCGCACCGGCGTCGCGCTGACGCCGAGTTTGGCCGCGGTCTCGTCGAGCCGGATGTAGGTGCCCGGTCGCAGCGCACCCGACATGATCGAGGCCCGCAAGTGGCCCGCCACCTCGTCGGACAGCTGCGCCCGGCGCAGCGGAAGGCGCCTGACCGCGGGTGCGCTCAGGGACGTCACCGGGGTTGTCTTCGTACGGCCAAGACCATAATGTGACCCAGACAACACCAAGTTTTATCAAATATCAACTTGAGGCACGAGTTGGCGACGAGAAGGGGAGCGACCAGTTGACCGCGCAGTTGACCGGCCACGGGACCGATGAGGCCGAGAACGCCATCCATGCCCTCGCGGGCCAGCCTTATCTGGCTCGACGGCAGAATTGGGTCAATCAACTCGAACGGCACGCCTCGATGCAGCCGGGCGCGCCCGCGCTGAGATTTCTGGGCAAGACCTTCACATGGGCCGAACTTCGCCACCGCGTCGCGGCGTTGGCCGGAGCCCTGAGCCGCCGCGGGGTCGGCCCCGGCGACCGGGTGATGGTCCTGATGCTGAACCGGACCGAGTTCGTCGAGTCGGTGCTGGCGGCAAACATGATCGGGGCCATCGCAGTGCCGATCAACTTCCGGCTCACCCCACCTGAGATCGCGTTCCTGGTCGAGGACTGCGAAGCGCGAGTGATGGTCACCGAATCGGTGCTGGCTCCGGTGGCCGCCGGCGTCCGCAACGTCACGTCGGTGCTGAGCACGATCGTGGTCGCCGGCGACGCGAGCAAGGATGGTCTGCTGAGCTACGACGACCTGATCGGCGAGCCGGGTGAACCGGCTCGACCGGTCGACGTGCCCAACGATTCACCGGCGCTGATCATGTACACCTCGGGCACCACCGGCCGGCCCAAAGGTGCGGTGCTGACGCACACCAACCTCGTCGGACAGACGATGTCCAACCTCTTCACCCACGGCGTCAACCCGCACGACGTCGGCTTCATCGGTGTCCCTTTCTTCCATATAGCCGGAATCGGCAACCTGTTGACCGGACTTTTGATGGGGCTGCCCACGGTCATTCATCCGCTGGGCGCATTCGACCCCGGACACCTGCTCGACGTGCTGGCCGCCGAGAAGGTCACCGGGATCTTCCTGGTGCCCGCCCAATGGCAGGCGGTATGCAGTGCGCAGCAAGCGAATCCGCGCGAGGTGAAGCTGCGGGTGATCTCCTGGGGTGCCGCGCCGGCATCGGACACCTTGCTGCGGCAGATGGCGGAAACCTTTCCCGGCGCACAGATCTTGGCCGCATTCGGCCAGACCGAGATGTCGCCGGTGACCTGCATGCTGCTCGGTGAGGACGCGATCAGGAAGCTCGGCTCGGTCGGCAAGGTGATCCCGACCGTGACCGCGCGCGTGGTCGACGAAAACATGAACGACGTGCCGACCGGCGAGGTCGGTGAAATCGTCTATCGCGCACCCACATTGATGAGCGGCTACTGGAACAACCCGGAGGCGACCGCGGAGGCTTTCGCGGGCGGTTGGTTTCACTCCGGCGACCTGGTCCGCATGGACGAGGAAGGTTACGTCTGGGTCGTCGACCGCAAAAAGGACATGATCATCTCGGGCGGGGAGAACATCTACTGCGCCGAGGTGGAGAACGTCCTCGCCGCCCACCCGTCGATCGTCGAGGTCGCCGTCATCGGTCGCCCGCACGAAAAATGGGGCGAGGTGCCGATCGCGGTAGCCGCCGTCACCCAAAGAGACCTGCGCATCGAGCATCTCGGCGAATTCCTCGGCGAGCGGCTGGCCCGCTACAAGCACCCGAAGGGCCTGGAGATCGTTGATGCGCTGCCGCGTAACCCCGCCGGCAAGGTGCTGAAGACCGAATTACGGACCCGCTATGGGGCTTCGTCCGACGCAACGGACGTCCCTTAAAGTGCTTACGCGTCAACGTATCTAGGGGCGGACGGCCGAGGCTGACATAACGAAGAACCCGCAGGTCAAATTGACGAAAGGTCAATAATGCCGATGCTATGCACGCCGATGAGGCCATCGGGTACAGTCCTGTGGTCCGCCTTACTACCAACGGGTAGTGAGACGGGGGCCACAGCTCTAGGGGCGGGGCAAGGAGGAGTCGTGCGACACCATTCGCCGCTTCTCCGCGAGGCGAACGACTGGGTCGGAAGGGGGTGCCAGTGACGACGACGCAGCCACGGGTCACCGACTACATCCGCGACCAACTGGGTCCGCCCCTGGTGCTCATCGGGGGCTTCTTCCGGATGTGCGTGCTCACTGGAAAAGCGTTGTTCCGCACGCCGTTCCAGTGGAAAGAATTCATCATCCAATGCTGGTTCATTTTGCGGGTCGCCATCCTGCCGACCATGGCGATCTCCGTGCCCATCACGGCCCTATTTATCTTCACGTTCAACATCCTGCTGATCCAGGTCGGCGCAGCCGATCTCTCCGGCGCCGGCGCGGGTATCGCCGTCATCACCCAGATCGGCCCGCTCAACACCGTGCTGGTGATCGCCGGCGCAGCCTCGACGGCTATCTGCGCTGACTTGGGCGCGCGCACCATCCGCGAGGAGATCGACGCGATGGAGGTGCTCGGCATCGACCCCATTCACCGACTGGTGGTGCCGCGGGTGCTGGCCTGCTCGTTGGTGGGGATGCTGCTCAACGCTCTGGTGAGCATGGTCGGGCTCGTCGGTGGATTCGTCTTCGGGGTCTATCTCCAGCACGTGTCGGCTGGGGCCTACCTAGCGACGCTGACCCAGCTGACCGGGCTGCCTGAAGTGGTGATCGCGACGGTCAAAGCGCTGTCCTTCGGAATGATCGCCGGTCTGGTCGGCTGCTACCGCGGGCTGACCGTGAGCGGCGGTTCCAAGGGTCTGGGCACCGCCGTCAACGAGACCGTGGTGCTCTGCGTGGTGGCGCTTTTCGCGGTCAACGTAGTGCTGACCACCATCGGTGTGCGATTTGGAACGGGGCGCTGAGATGTCGACTGCCCAGGTATTGCGCTCCCGCTTCCCGCGGGTATCCGCCGACCTTCGTCGCTTCGGTGACACCGCGACCCGACCGTTCGACGAAGCTGGAAAGCTGGGCTGGTTCACGGTTATCGGTATCCGCGACATGGCGTGGGCGCTGACCCGGTACCGCAAGGAAATCCTGCGACTGATCGCCGAAGTCGGCATGGGCACCGGAGCCATGGCGGTGGTCGGCGGCACCGCGGTGATCATCGGTTTCGTGACTCTTTCCGCCGGTTCGCTGGTGGCCATTCAGGGCCTGGCGTCGTTGGGCCACGTCGGACTTGAGACTCTGCTCGGGTTTGTGTCGGCATTCATCAACGTGCGCCTGGTCGCACCCATCGTCACCGGCATCGCCCTGGCTGCGACGGTCGGCGCCGGGGCCACCGCCGAGCTGGGCGCCATGCGGATCAGCGAGGAGATCGACGCGCTCGAGGTGATGGGCGTCAAGTCCAACGCGTACCTGGTGTCGACCCGGATGCTGGCCGGTCTCGTGGTGATAATCCCGCTCTACTCCGTCGGCCTGATCCTGTCTTTCCTGTCGCCGCAGATCGTTACGACGTTTCTGTACGGACAGACGTCCGGCACCTACGAGCACTACTTCCGGACGTTCCTTCGACCCGACGACGTGTTCTGGTCGTTCGTCGACGTCATCATCATCGCCGCGGTCGTGATGCTGTCGCACTGCTATTACGGATACAACGCCAGCGGCGGCCCGGTCGGCGTCGGCGAGGCGGTGGGCCGGTCGATGCGGTTTTCACTGGTTGCCACCCCTGTCGTGATCCTGTTGGCCGAAATGG
Source organism: uncultured Actinomycetota bacterium (assembly GCA_963741555.1). Taxonomy (GTDB): domain Bacteria; phylum Actinomycetota; class Actinomycetes; order Mycobacteriales; family Mycobacteriaceae; genus Mycobacterium. The sequence goes on from CAVUIH010000003.1 coordinate 248,937, forward strand.
CGCTCTACGGCGTCAATCCCAACTTCAACTTCACGGTGTAGGCGGGCCATGACGCATCCACGCGGGAAAATCAACAAGATGCCGGCGCAGCCCTTCCGGATCGCCGGCGTCATCGTCTTTCTCATTGCCGCGCTCGTGCTCTGGTTGGTCTACCTGCAATACAGCGGCGATTTCGTCGACAAGACCAAGCTGACGATGCTGTCCGACCGGGCCGGCCTGGTCATGGACCCCGGTTCGAAGGTCACCTACAACGGCGTGCAGATCGGCCGGGTGGCCCAGATCGACGAGGTCGAACGTGACGGCAAGCCCGCGGTCAAGTTCACCCTGGACGTCTATCCCAAGTATTTGCACCTGATCCCGGCCAACGTGGACGCGAAAATCGTGGCCACCACCATCTTCGGTGAGAAGTACGTGTCGATGACGGCGCCGGAAAACCCACTGCCGCAACGGATCACGCCGAAGAATGTGATCGACGCCCGGTCGGTGACGACGGAGATCAACACGCTGTTCCAAACGATCACCTCGATCGCCGAGAAGGTGGACCCGGTCAAGGTCAACCTGACGCTCAGCGCTGCGGCGCAGGCGTTGAGCGGCCTGGGTGAAAAGTTCGGGCAGTCGATCATCAACGGCAGCGCCGCGCTCGACGAGGTCAATCCGCGAATGCCGATCATCCGCCACGACATTCAGCAACTGGCGACGCTGGGCGACACCTATGCCAACGCCTCACCCGACTTGTTCGACTTCCTCAACAACGCGGCGACGACGGCCCACACGATCCACGCGCAGGAGAAGGATCTGGACCGCGCGCTGCTGGCGGCGACGGGATTCGGCGCCACCGGCGCCGACATCTTCAACCGCGGCGGGCCGTACCTGGCTCGCGGGGCCAAGGACCTGGTGCCGACGGCGAAGCTGCTGGACACCTACAGCCCCGAATTGTTCTGCGCCGTCCGCAATCTGCACGACTCCGAACCGAAGGTTGCCGCGTTCACCAGCCCCTACTCGCTGCGGTCGGAGACCGAGATCTTCTCCGGGTTGGGGCTGGCCCTGAGCCTCCCGGGGCTCGGAATCACGGCGGCCACGATGGGACTCTCAGCGCTGACCGGCCTGATCGGCGGTGCGCCGAACCCGTACGTCTACCCCGAGAACCTGCCCCGGATCAATGCGCACGGCGGGCCGGGGGGCGCGCCGGGTTGCTGGCAGACCATCACCCGCGAGCTGTGGCCCGCGCCCACGCTGATCATGGATACCGGTAACAGCCTCGCTCCCTACAACCATGTCGATACCGGCTCCCCGTACGCCGTCGAGTACGTCTGGGGCCGCCAAATGGGGGACCACACGATCAACCCATGAAAATGACCGGAACCCTCGTCAAGCTCGGCGTCGTCTCGCTGGTGCTGATATTTTTCACCGCGCTGATCACCGTCGTGTTCGGTCAGATGCGCTTCGACCGGACCACCACTTACACCGCGGAGTTCAACAACATCAGCGGACTCCGGTCAGGCCAGTTCGTCCGGGCCTCCGGGGTGGAGATCGGCAAGGTCAAAGACATCCAGTTGGTTGACGGTGGCCATCGGGTGCGGGTCGACTTCAACGTCGACCACTCCGTCCCGCTGTATCAGTCCACGACGGCCCAGGTGCGTTACCTCAACCTGATCGGTGACCGCTACCTGGAGCTCAAGCGCGGCGACGGCGAGGGCTCCGACCGGGTGCTCCCGGCACACGGATTCATCCCGCTGTCTCACACTCAGCCCGCACTGGACCTGGACGCGCTGATCGGCGGTTTCAAGCCGTTGTTCCGCGCGCTCGACCCGGAGAAGGTGAACAACATCGCGACGGCCATCATCACCGTCTTCCAGGGCCAAGGCGGCACCATCAACGACATCCTCGACCAGACCGCGCAACTGACGTCCCGCATCGCCGAGCGGGACGAAGCGATCGGCGAGGTGGTCAAGAATCTCAACATCGTGCTGGACACCACGGTCAAGCACCGCCAGGACTTCGACCAGACCGTCGACAATTTCGAGAAGCTGATCAGCGGTCTGAACAACCATGCCGAACCGTTCGCGGCGGGGATCGCGAACATCAGCAACGGTGCCGGGACGGTCGGCGACCTGCTCGCCGACAACCGGACTCTGCTGCACAAGACACTCAATTACCTTGAGCCCATTCAGCAAGGGATCATCGACCAGCGCGACCTATGGGACGACCAGATCAAACGGACGCCGATCGGGATGAACATCGTGGGCAACGCTGTCGGCAACTACGGCGACTGGGTCAACTTCTACTTGTGCGACCTCACCCTCAAGACCAACGGACTGCAGGCCGGCGGGCCGGTCCGCACGGTCAAGATCTGGTCGCAACCGACGGGTAGGTGCACGCCGTAATGAGAACGCTGGAACCCGCCAACCGGAAGCGGATCGGCCTGATGGGATTGGTCGTCACGGTGATGGTCGTCGGTGTCGGTCAGACCCTGACCAGCACCCCGCAGTTGTTCGCCCAGCCCAGCTTCTTCGGGCTGTTCACCGACTCAGGTCAGCTCAACAAAGGCGACAAGGTGCGTATCGCCGGGGTGGACGTCGGCGACGTCGAGGCCATCAAGATCGACGGTGACCACGTCGTGATGAAGTTCTCGACCGGAGGTAACACCATCGGCACCGAGAGCCGGCTGGCGATCAAAACCGACACCATCCTGGGTAAAAAGGTGCTCGAGATCGAGCCGCGCGGCGCCCAGACGTTGCGGCCCAATGGCACGCTGCCGATCGGCCAGAGCACCACCCCCTACCAGATCTATGACGCGTTCTTCGACGTCACCAAGGCCGCCGCCGGCTGGAACATCGACACCGTCAAGCAGTCGCTGAATGTGTTGTCCCAGACCATCGATCAGACGTATCCGCACCTGAGTGCGGCTCTCGACGGGGTGGCCAAGTTCTCCGACACCATCGGCAAGCGCGACGAGCAGGTCACTCATCTGCTCGCGCAGGCCAACAAGATCGCCAGCATCCTGGGGGATCGCAGCCAACAGATCGACCGGCTGTTCGTCAACTCCAACAACCTGCTGGCCGCGTTCAACGAACGCAGCCGGGCAATCAGCGCGCTGCTGAGCAACGTGGCCACGTTGTCGGCTCAGGTGGAGAACCTCATCAACGACAACCCGAACCTCAATCACGTGTTGGAGCAGCTGCGCACCGTCAGCGACCTCTTGGACGCCCGCAAAGACGACCTGGCTGGAATAGTCAAGACGCTCGGCAAAACCGCCGCGGGCCTGAATGAAACCGTGTCGTCGGGCCCGTATTTCAAGGTGCAGCTGACCAACCTGCTGCCGTACTGGATCCTGCAGCCCTGGGTGGACGCCGCATTCAAGAAACGCGGGATCGACCCCGAGAACTTCTGGCGCAGTGCTGGGTTGCCGGCGTTCAGGTTCCCCGACCCGAACGGCACACGATTCCCCAACGGTGCTCCGCCGCCTGCGCCGCCCGTGCTGGAGGGCACCCCGGACCACCCGGGACCGGCGGTGGCGCCAGGGTCGCCGTGCTCGTACACGCCGACGCCGGAACTGTTCCCGCGGCCGGGTAACCCGATGCCGTGTGCGGGTATCGACCAAAACCTGGGGCCGTTCGGACCGAATGGGCCGTATCCGGCGTTGCCCAATGTGGCCTCCTCGCCGCCGAACCCTGCCGGTCTGCCCCCGACCCCGGGGATTCCGATCGCCGGGCTCCCCGGGCAGGTGCAACCCGACGTGCCGGGCACACCGGTGCCTATCGCACCCGGACCGCCCGGGGCGCGCACTGAGCCGCTGGGACCGCTACCGGGTCCGGCTCCGGCGAATCCCGCCGCGGCACCACCGCCCGCACCATTGGCCCCCGGGCCCCCACCCCCGCCCGGGCCGGGCAACGATTTGCCTGCGCCGTACATCGGCAACACGGGTGGAGCCGGCGGCAGCGGCGCGCAGGGAGGTAGCCAGAATTGAGCACCATCTTTGATTTCCGCAATGTCCGGCTGCCGAAGCTGTCGCGGGCCTCGCTGATCATCGGCGCCCTGGTGCTGGTGGCGGCAATTGTGCTGACATTCCTCGGACTTCAGCTGTACAGGAAGCTGACGAACAACACTGTGGTGGCCTATTTCCCGGTGGCCAACGCCCTGTATAACGGCGACAGGGTCGAGATCATGGGCGTCAAGGTCGGCGCGATCGACAAGATCGAGCCGGCCGGTGACAAGATGAAGGTCACCTTCCACTACTCCAACAAGTACAAGGTGCCCGCCGACGCGCAGGCGGTGATCCTCAACCCGACGCTGGTGGCGTCGCGACTGCTTCAGCTGGAGCCCCCCTACAAGGGCGGACCCGTGCTGGCCGACAACGCGGTGATTCCGGAGGAGCGCACTCAGGTGCCCACCGAGTGGGACGAGTTGCGCAACACCATCACCAACGTCATCTCCAAGCTCGGGCCGACCAAGGAGCAGCCCAAAGGTCCGTTCGGCGATGTCATCGAATCCTTTGCCGACGGTCTGGCCGGCAAGGGCAAGCAGATCAACACCACCTTCAACGACCTGTCGCGAGCGCTGACCGCGCTCAACCAGGGTCGAGGTGATTTCTTCGCGGTGGTGCGCAGCCTGGCGCTGTTCGTGAACGCGTTGCACGCCGACGACCAGAAGTTCGTGGCGCTGAACAAGAACCTGGCGCAGTTCACCAACAGCCTGACGGGCTCCGATCACGACCTGGCCAACGCGATCCAGCAGTTCGACGGTCTGCTGACGACGGTGCGGCCATTCCTGGACAAGAACCGCGAGGTGCTGACGCACGACATCAACAACCTCGCCGACACCACCAACACGCTGGTGCAACCCGACGCGCTGAACGGTCTGGAAACCGGCCTGCACGTCCTGCCGACGGCACTGTCGAACGCCAACCTCATCTACCATCCCGCGCACAGCGCCATCGTCGGCCAACCGGCCGGCACGGTCGGCACCATGGGGTTCGCGAACCCGATGGAATTCCTATGCAGCGCAATCCAAGCCGGCAGCCGGCTGGGCTACCAGGAATCCGCCGAGCTCTGTGCGCAGTACCTGGCGCCGGTTCTCGACGCGATCAAGTTCAACTATCTGCCGTTCGGCCTCAACCCGTTCAGCCTCGCCGCAACATTGCCGAAGGAAGTTGCCTACTCCGAGGACCGGCTGCATCCACCGAACGGCTACAAGGACACCACCGTGCCGGGTATCTGGGTGCCCGATACACCGACGTCGCACCGCAACACCCAGCACGGCTGGATCACTGCGCCCGGCATGCAGGGCGTCAAGGTGGGGCCGGTCACGGCGGGCTTGCTGACCCCTGATTCGCTTGCCGAACTCATGGGCGGGCCCGACATCGCACCGGTGCAGTCCAACCTGCAGACCCCGCCGGGCTACCCGAACGCCTACAACGAGGAGCCCGGTCCGGCACCCTTCATCGGCGTGCCCGGCAATCCGGCCCCCATACAGCCGCCACCGCCGGGACCCGAGGTGATTCCCGGCCCCGTCGCACCGGCGCCCGTGTCCGGGCCGCCGCCGGCGGCCGCACCCGGAGCTCCGCTGCCTGCCGAGGCGGCATCCGCACCAGCAGGAGGCGGCCAGTGAGGCGCGTGACGAGCGCGATTGGCGAGGAGTAAGCCGAACCAGCAGCCGGAGAGGCGCATGACGAGCGCGATCCGCGCGAGGAGTAAGCCGAACCAGCAGCCAGTGAGGCGCATGACGGGCGCGATCCGCGCGAGTGGCAGGCGGGCCCGCCACCGGGCCTGGCAGGGCGTGGTGATGCTGGCCGCGGCCACGGTGTTGACCTCCTGCAGCTGGCACGGCATCTCGAACGTCTCGCTGCCCGGCGGTCCGGGCACCGGGTCTGGCGCTTACACCGTGTACGTGCAGATGCCGGACACCCTGGCCATCGACGGCAACAGCAGGGTCATGGTTGCCGACGTCTTCGTCGGTTCGATCCGGAAGATCGAGCTGAAGAACTGGGTGGCCACCCTCACGTTGGGCCTGGGCAAAAACGTCAAGCTACCCAAAAACGCCACCGCCAAGATCGGGCAGACCAGCCTGCTGGGTTCGCAACACATCGAGTTGGCCGCGCCGGCCGATCCGTCGTCGCAAATGCTGAAGAACGGCGACACCATCCCGCTGAAGAACTCGTCGGCCTACCCCAGCACCGAGCAGACGTTGGCCAGCCTGGCGATGGTTGTGCGCGGCGGCGGACTGCCGAACCTGGAAGTCCTGCAGAACGAGGTCAGCAAGATTCTGACCGGCCGGGGCCCACAGATCCGCGCGTTCCTCGGCAAACTGGACACTTTCACGCGTCAGCTCAACGAGCAGCGCGACGACATCACCCACGCCATCGACTCGACCAACCGGCTGTTGGCCTACGTCGGCAACCGGTCCGATGTACTGGATCGCGCGCTGACCGAATTCCCGCCGCTGATCAAGTATTTGGCGGGTCCGGAGTATCAGAAGCATCTGGTCGACGCGGTCGAATCGGTGGGTGCGCTGAGCCAGGCTGCCGCCCAGTACCTGGGCGAGGCGCAGGGTCCGCTGCACCAGAACCTGCAGTCGCTGCAGTGCCCGTTGAAGGAGTTGGGCCGTGCCTCGCCGTATCTGCTCGGTGCACTGAAGTTGATCTTCACCGCACCGTTCGACCTCGACACCGCCCCGAAGCTGATCCGCGGTGACTTCATGAACTCCTCGCTCGAGGTCGACACGACGCTGTCCGCAGTCGACAACGCGTTCCTCACCGGGACTGGGTTCTCTGGAGCATTGCGTGCCTTGGAGCAGTCGTACGGTCGGGATCCCGCGACGATGATTCCTGACGTGCGGTACACGCCGAACCCGAACGACGCGCCGGGCGGACCACTTGTGGAGAGGGCGGACCGCCAATGCTGACTCGTTTCATCAAACGTCAGCTGGTCATCTTCGGAGTCCTGACCGCGGTGGCCCTGCTGGTGCTGGGGATCTACTACCTGCAGATCCCGACATTGGTGGGCATCGGCCAGTACCAGCTGAAGGCCGAACTGCCGGCCTCCGGCGGTCTGTACCCGACGTCCAACGTGACCTATCGCGGAATCACCATCGGCAAAGTCACCGCCGTCGAGCCCACCGAGAAGGGCGCCGAGGCGACGATGAGTATCTCCAGCCAGTTCAAGATTCCGCTCGACGCCGTGGCGAACGTGCACTCAGTGTCGGCGGTCGGTGAGCAGTACCTCGACCTGGTGTCAGACGGCAAGGCGCACGGATTCTTCTCGCCGGGGCAGACCATGACGAAAGGCACGGTGCCGAGTGAAATCGGCCCGGCGCTGGACACCGCCAACCGTGGGTTGGCGGTGTTGCCGAAGGACAAGATCGGTCAGCTGCTGGACGAGACGGCCGACGCCGTCGGAGGCCTCGGTCCTGCGCTGCAGCGACTGGTCGATTCCACCCAGGCGATCGTCGGCGACTTCAAGACCAACATCAACCAGGTCGACGACATCATCCAGAACTCCGCGCCGATCCTGGACAGCCAGGCCACCTCGAGCAGCGCGATCGAACGGTGGGCACACAACCTCAACGTTCTGGGTGCGCAGACCGCCCAGCAGGACTCGCACGTGAAAAGCATTCTGACGCAAGCGGCTCCGACCGCCGATCAGCTCAACTCGGTGTTCAGCGACGTCCGTGAAGCGCTGCCGCAGACGCTGGCCAACCTCGAGATCGTGATCGACATGCTCAAGCGCTACCATCCCGGCCTCGAGCAGACGCTGGTGATGCTGCCGCAGCTCGGGTCGATTGTGCAGGCGATCTCCGCGCCCTACGAAAAGGACCGGATGGCGGCGCTGGACCTCACGCTGGCGATCAACTATCCGGCGCCCTGTTTGACCGGGTTCCGCCCTGCGCCGGAGTGGCGCGCACCCGCGGACACCAGCATTGCACCCCTGCGGGAAAACAATTACTGCAGGATCCCGCAGGATTTTCAGGCCAACGCGGTTCGCGGCGCTCGCAACCTGCCGTGCATGGATGTCCCGGGCAAGCGCGCGCCGACACCCCAAGACTGCCGCAGCGGAAAGCCATATGAGCCGCTGGGGACCAACCCGTGGTTCGGTGACCCCAACCAGATCCTGAACTGCCCCGCCCCCGGGGGGCGCTGCAACCAGGCGGTGAAACCGGGCTTCGTGATTCCGGCGCCGTCTGTCAACAACGGGCTGAATCCGCTACCCGCCGACAGATTGCCGCCGGGAGGGCAGACGCCGCCGCCGAGCAGCGATCCGCTGCAGCGACCAGGCTCGGGTTCCGTCCAGTGCAACGGTCAGCAACCCAACCCCTGCGTCTACACCCCGGGCGGACCTCCAGCAGCCGTCTATAGTCCGATGAGTGGCGAGGTAACGGGCCCTGACGGTTCTAAATACTCCGTCAACAACTCACGCAATACAGGAGATGACGGATGGAAGGAGATGCTGGCGCCAGCCGGCTGACCCCGAACGACCCAGACGATTCGTCGTCGGAGGTGACGGCCGAGGATTCGACAGAATCCGAGGTCGGAACCGACCAGACCAGCACCGAGGTGACGGCCGAGGATTCGGCTTCGGAGGTGACGGCCGAGGATTCGGCAGAATCCGAGAGCGGAACCGACCCAGCCGGCACTGCCGAGGTCGGAACCGACCAGACCAGCACCGAGGTGACGGCCGAGGATTCGGCTTCGGAGGTGACCGCCGAGGATTCGGCAGAATCCGAGAGCGGAACCGACCCAGCCGGCACTGCCGAGGTCGGAACCGACCAGACCAGCACCGAGGTGACGGCCGAGGATTCGTCGTCGGATGTGACGGCCGAGGATTCGGCAGAATCCGAGAGCGGAACCGACCCAGCCAGCACTGCCGAGGTCGGAACCGACCAGACCAGCACCGAGGTGACGGCCGAGGATTCGGCAGAATCCGAACTCACTGAGTCGGACGTCGAGGATTCCGCGGAGTCACCTGAGGCTGCAGACGATGCGCGCGCCGCGTCGCGGCTGGGTCGGGGTTGGCTTGTCGGCATCGCGGCGGCGCTGGTCGTATTGGCCGGCGGCGTCGGTGCAGGCGGTGCGTGGGCGCTGATCCAGCATCATGACAGCGTGATAACCGCGCGTCACGATGCCGCGGCCGTCGAAGCCGCGAAGACCTGTGTCGCCGCCACCCAGGCACCTGACACGGCAACGATGGCCGCCAGCGCCCAGAAGATCATCGAGTGTGGCGCGGGAGCGTTCCGATCGCAGGCGATCCTGTACAGCAGCTTGCTCGTCGAGGCGTATCAAGCCGCAAACGCTCACGTCGAGGTGTCGGATCTTCGTGCGGCAGTGGAACGCAACAACGCCGACGGTTCGATTGAGGTTCTGGTGCCGATGCGGGTCAAGGTGACCAACAGCGAGACGCAGAACCAGGAAGCGGGTTACCGCTTGCGGGTGACGATGGTGTCCGATGACGGCCAATACCGGATCTCCAAGCTCGACCAGGTGGCGAGGTGACGTTGCTGGTCGAAAAGACCGAAGCCGCACCGGTAGCCGAAAACGCAGCGCCGAATAACCTGGTGCCCTGGCATATTCGCGCAGCGGCGCTCGCTGTCGACGTGCTACCCGGAGTCGCCGTGGTGGCGACGATGGCGTTGGTCTGGTTGGCGGTGCCGCCACGCAGCATCTGGTGGTGGGTGTCGGTTTCGATCCTCGTCGGCGCTGCGCTGCTGACCATGGCCAACCGGGTGGTATTCCCGCCGGTCCTCGGCTGGAGCATGGGACGCGCCCTGCTCGGGATCGAGGTCGTAGGACCGGACGGATCGCCGGTCGGACTCGGGCGGCTGATGGCCCGGGAAATCGCGCATCTGCTCGACACCCTCTCGGTGTTCGTGGGATGGCTGTGGCCGCTGTGGGATCCTCGTCGGCGCACTTTCGCCGACCTGCTTCTGCGTACGGAAGTACAGTGGGCACAACCAGTTCGGCGGCCCACGAATATCAAGCGCGACGCCGCACGTGTGGTGTCGGCAGCCGTATTGCTTTGCGTCGCCGGCGCCGGGATGAGCATCCTGGCGATCTATTTGCCCGATCGCGCATCCGACAAGTCCCGCGACGCGGTCAACGCACAGGGACCCAAGATCGTCGCGCAGATCCTGACGTATGACGCCAAGTCACTCAAAGATGACTTCGCCCGGGCTCAGTCGCTGACGTCGGACAAGTATCGACCGGAGTTGGTCAGGCAACAGGAGTCGGTGCAGAAGGGTCACCCCGGCGTCAACGAGTACTGGGTGACCGACAGCACCGTGCTGTCGGCGACTCCGGACAAGGCGACGATGCTGTTGTTCATGCAGGGCCACCGCGGTGGAGGCGACGAGCAACGGTTCATCACGGCTACCGTGCAGGTGTCCTTCGTCAAAGGCACGAAGGGCAACTGGCTCGTCGATGACCTCACCGTCGTGACGAAACCCAAACCGGCGCAAGGCAAAAAATGAGTCCCCGTCGACAGATCCCGCCTGGCGAAGAGCCGCTGTACATCGAGCAGCTGCCGAAGATGACGCTGTGGTCCCGGCTGCCGTCGCTTCCTCGACAGTGGTGGAAGCCTTCGCGGAGGTGGGCCGCGCCCTCGATGGCGGTCGCCGCCGCACTGCTCGCCGCGGGTGCCATCACGACGTCGTCACTGGTGCTGGTCGAGCACAAGTCGCAACACAACGAAGCGATGAAGGACGTCGACGTCCTGGGCTTCGTCCGGGCATTCATGACCGGCTTCACGACGCTGGACCCGTTTCACGCCAACGCCTACTTTGACCGGGTAATGGCCAATGCGACAGGTGATTTCGCCAAGCAGTATCACGACAAGCAGAACGAGATCCTCGTTCAGATCGCCCGGGCCGAGCCGACCAAGGGCAACACCCTGGCCGTCGGAGTCGAACGGTGGAACGACGACGGCAGCGCCAATGTCATGGTGGCTACCGACGTCTCTTTCAAATCTCCCGACGGGAAGCAAAAGTTCGACAACACAAATCGTTGGGTGGTCACCGCTCAGCGGGAAGGCAATCAGTGGAAGATCAGCAGCATGCAGCAGGTGATCTGACCGACGAGTCTCCCGACACCGGGGGCGTCGCCGAATCAGACACCACGGACGTAGCGGACGCGGAAACTCCCGACTCGGAGTCCGGCGAAGAACTCTGCCGACGAGTCAACCGAATCCGAGGAGCCCGTCCTCGGTTTCCGAGAGCGGCGGCCGGCAGGCAAGTGGTCGCTGATCGCGACGGCCGTAGCGGCCGTGCTGTTCGTCGGTTCTGCGGCGTTTGCCGGCGCGACCGTGCAGCCCTACCTGACCGACCGCGCCACCGTGGACATCAAGCAACGGGTCGCGCGTACCGCCGCCAACGCGATCACCACGTTGTGGACCTACACGCCGGACAACATCGACAAGTTGGCCGACCGTGCCTCGCAATATCTCAGCGGGGATTTCGAGGCGGCGTACCGCAAATACATCGACGCGATCGTCGCGCCCAACAAGCAGGCCCAGATCACCAACAACACCCAAGTCACCGGCGCCGCCGTGGAATCTCTGAACGGACCGGACGCCACGGCGATCGTGTACACCAACACGACATCGACCAGTCCGGCCACCAAGGATGTTCCGTCGCTCAAATACCTGTCGTATCGCCTTGTCATGCAACGCAATAAAGCACGCTGGCTGGTCACCAAGATGACGACCGTGACGTCGCTGGACTTGACGCCCAAGTTCTAGTTGAAGGCGAGCCAGCCCGGCAGGGAGCGCTCGTGGGAATCGCACAGCACCTCGCGGGTATCGCAATTGCCCTTGGGCACACCGGCTCCCGCCCACATACCGCCGGTATCGCGGCGCAGTACGATCGCCGACGACGTGCCGCCGTCGAGAAGGACCGCGGTGTCGCTGCCGAGGCCGCGGAACAGGTCCTGGACGTTGTCCGGTGTATAGCTACCGCCTTGGAAGACATACATCTCGTCGCGCGGCTTGGAATAGGCCAGGGCCGTGCGGGCCGCGCTCGGGCCACCGTCGTTGAGTTGGCCACCATTTCCGGGTGACAGCAAGCCGAGTCCGCTGACCGCGACGAACTGCTCGCCGCGATCGACCAGGCCGGTGACGGTCGAGGTGGCCGCGTCGTAATCGTGACCGTCGCGTCCGCCTCGCGGCCACAACACCGACGGCGCACCACGTGTCGGCAGGATCATCGTCGCCAACGCACTCCAATTCTCGTTGCCGCCGGAAAGCCCTTGCTTGCCCGCATACGGAATGGTGCCGGTGACCGACTGGTTGGCCCGGCCCTGGCCGTGGGTGTTGTCGACATAGGTGCCCAGGGGTGAGCTGCAACCGGTGGACCGCCACGAGCCGCCCTTCTGCCCGCGGATGTCGAAGAAATTCGCGTTGATCGCGATGGTCGGCTGGCCCAGCGCTTGCCAGGCCTGCACCGCGGTGTAGGTTTCCGAGGCTTGCATGAGCCCGTCGCCGGTGCGTGCCCGCGGATCACGTTCGCAGCGCGCCTGATAGCCGTGATGGCTGTCGACAAGCAGATGTGGCTGAAGCCGTTGCGACGCCGCCTTGATGATCATCAAATGGCCACCGCTGGTCCCGTCGTACCACTTGCCCGCGGCATTCAACATGGGTGTCGGATGGCCGCCGCCGAAGTTGTACACCAGGTACGAGCCCTGGGTATTGGCGATCGCGCTGGCCAGCAATTCGCGCGACTCGGCGCGCGCGACGGGCTGCCCGGTGCTGGTTGCCAGCGTCAGGCACAGCGTTGTCCCGGCGCAGCAGGCTGCGATGCGCCGGAAGGCGGTGGCGAGGTACGACACGGTTGCCCTTTCGGCGCACAAACACGTGCAACCAGCACAACATCAACCTCAGGATTTACACAGCAAACTTCGGTAACAGTCGAGTGACGGTTTGGCCGAACGGGTTTACGGCTCCGGGTAGGTCTCCTCGGTGACCGTGGCGGCCTCCGGCGGCGCACTGGCACGTTGACCGTGGCGGGCTCGGCCGGGGCGGCGCCCGCCACGGCTTCTGCCGTACGAGCGCGATCGTCACGACGGTCGTAGATCCGAGTGACGATGACGCCGAACAACAGTCCGATCACCAGTCCGATCACGGTCAGCACCAGCGAGTGCGACAGACCCGCATCGGCACGGCCGCCGAGATAGAGCAAAGCTCGCGCGCCCAGAAAGGTCTGGTGCATCGGCTCGAACTTCGACAGCCACGCGAAGAATGCCGGGGTGGCTTCGACAGGCACGGTCTCGCCCGAGGACTGCAGCCCGAGTATGACGAACAGGAACAAGCTGACCACTGCGCCGACCGCGCCCCACGCAGCGATGAACGACGTGGACGAAATTCCCACCGCGGCAATTACCAGGACCCCGAAAAGCCATAGCGACAGGCTGTTTTGGACAGGCATACCCAGGTTTGTGGCAATCAAGATGTAGCCGGCCGACGTCAGCAGCGCCAGCACCAGGATCAACGCCCATTTGCTCAGCAGCGTCCGGAACCGGGAGCGCTGACCAGCTTGGCCGAGCATCGAATTCACCGACATGTTGATCACGATGCTGCCGACGAACCCTGCGATCAGCAGTAGCAGCCCATAGATGAAGGCGGACAGCCCATTACCGGTGCCGTCCGGCAACGGATTGTGCAGAGCCGCCTTGCCTTCGATCGGGTTGGCGAGCAGCAGCGTCGCCGCACCTGACTCCGGCTTTCGGCCCGTCTGCTGCGCTACTTCTTGCGAAAGCCGTTCTCCCACCATGTGATCGACCATCGCGACGGCGCGTTGCAGCGTCTGGCCGGCGATGCTGGCGCCCTGCGCGCCCGCCCGTGGGTTCGTCGAGATGATGACGGTCGGCCGCTCGACCCGTCCGGGTGTCAGTGCAGTCTTCGCATAGACCTGCAGCTTGGACGAGAAGTTGGGTGGTATCACCGCGACGCCGTAGATCTGGGCGTTGTCCATCTGCTGCTTGGCTTGGTCTTTGTTCAGCACACGAACGTCGTAGGCGTCATTGTCGAAACTGGCCATCATGCCCTTGACGACCTGTGCGCCAGTGGGCCCGGCGTCCTCGTTCAATATCGCGATCGGGAAGTGTCTCAGGTTGGTCATCGGCCGAAGGATTCCGCCGAGAAAGAATGTTGCCAGTAGTCCCAGCACAGCCAGCGTGATGACGACCGGACGCGTCCAGAACCACACCGTCCCCGTCGCTTTCGGACCCGCCAGACCTTGGCGAGGGGCATCGGGTGCTACGTGACGGGATTGCGGTTCGGACATTGCGGCTCCTGTTCGTCGCCGCCCACCCTAGTCGCCGAGCGCCGCGTGCATCTCCCAGACCAGTATTTCGGCGGGCTCGCGCGCCGCGACCTGTTCACCGGTTGACGCGGTCATCCGCACCGCGTCCCCTTCAGCCAGTTCAGCGTCGTCCATGGCCAGTTGCCCGCGCGCGAGAAACAGATGCAGATAGGGCGCCGACGGCAGGGTGAGCTGATCACCGGGCCGCAACCGTGCGACATGCAGTGCTGCGGATCGGTTGTGGATGGTGATCGCGGGTCGTGGCCGGGCATCCCCGACGCGATCACCACCAGCCGGCCGTCGAGCTGGTCGTTGCTGATTTCCCGGTGCTCGTAGCCCGGCTCGATGCCCGGCACGTCGGGTTGCACCCACATCTGCACGAAGCGCACCGGTTCGGTGTCCGACGCGTTCTTCTCGGAGTGAGTGATGCCGGTTCCGGCCGACATTCGCTGCGCCAGGCCGGGATACACCACACCGCTGTTGCCCGCGGAGTCGCGATGCTCCAGCGCGCCGTCCAGCACCCAGGTCACGATCTCCATGTCACGGTGCGGGTGGGTAGCAAAGCCGGCTGCCGGCGCCACCACGTCGTCGTTGCTGACCAGCAGCAAGCCATGGTGGGTGTTGGCCGGGTCGTAGTGGTCACCGAAGGAGAACGAATGTCGCGACGTCAGCCATGACGTCGTCGTGACCGCCCGGTCCGCGGCTCGCCGAATCTGGACGGTGGCGGACACAGACGTCAGGCTACCCCGGGGCTCAGCAGCGCCTGAGCGTGTCGGAGCGTGGCATCGAGGTCGGTGAGGGCCAATTCGTCGCGACCGCCCAGGTGGATCTCGATCTGATACTCCGGCTGGCCGTCGCGCCCGAAGATCGGCAACACGACGAATTCGGTTGACGCCAGCTCAGTTCGAGCACGCTGCCGCAGCCGCACATCTCGATACCGCCGCGCGACTTGGGCTACGGCGCCGCATCCGGCCGCGGACTCTATCGGGTCGAGATCGAAGGATCGCCGGCGATGCGCTGCGAGTTCGAAATGGCCGACGACCACGACCACGACCTGGGTGCCCGGATGGCCGGCGCGTCACGCATGGTCAACGTCATCCCGGCGGTCTGCCAAGCGCAGCCGGGTCTGCTGTCGGCGCTGGATCTGCCGCTGGTCACCGGCATCGGATTGGTTCGCCCGGTGCCCGGCCCGTCGCCCGACAGCCGCCTGTTCTAGTTCTGGCCGCTCGACAGGAAGGAAAACTCAAAGCCGGTCAGGCAAGCCGAATTTGGCGAACAGGCTGGTGTCGAGGAATGCGACCACACGGGACACGCCGTGGGCGCGCATGTCGAGCACATGCAGCTGAAACGGGACGTGGCCCTCGCCGTCGCGCATATACATCGCGGCGGCGGGCTGCCCGTTGGCGATCAACGGGATCAGCCGCATGTCGCCGGGAGATTCGGCCGGACACTGCTGGTGAATCAGCGTGATGATGGCCTGCGGACCCTGATACCAGCCCAGGTACGGCGGCATCTCCCAGATCGCCTCGCTGGTGAACAACTCCGCCAGCCGCTCGATGTCGTAGTCCTCGAAGGCGGCGATGTAGCGCGCCAGCCGGTCCTGCGCGTCCGCCGAATCCGGTGGCGTCAGCCGGTCGTCGGAGCTGGGCTGGGCCGCATCGAGTTGCGAGCGCGCTCGCTGCAGCAAACTGTTGACGGCCGCCGTGCTGGTGCCGATCGCGTCGGCCACCTCGGCGGCCTTCCACTGCAGCACATCACGCAGCACCAGCACCGCGCGCTGCCGGGGCGACAGATGTTGCAGGGCTGCCACGAATGCCAACCGGACCGATTCGCGCGACCCGACGATCGCCGCGGGATCAGCGCGGTCGCCGGCCGACTCGGGAAAGGGCTCGAGCCACGCCACTTCGGCGCCCTCGACCAACTCCGCGGTCGGGTCCGAACTCGGCGCGCCAAGTCCGGTCGGCAACGGCCGTCGCCGCCGGTTTTCCAGCGCGGTCAGGCAGGTGTTGGTGGCGATGCGGTGCAGCCAGGTGCGCACCGACGACTTGCCCTCGAAGCGGTCGTACGCCTTCCAGGCCCGCAGCAGGGTTTCCTGCACCAGGTCCTCGGCATCGTGTAGCGACCCCGTCATCCGGTAGCAGTGCGCGAGCAGTTCGCGCCGATACGGCTCGGCGGTGGCAGAGAAGTCGGTCTGGCCGTCATCGGCCAATTCCCGGGCGAGGACGCTCATCGGACCGAGCTTACGCAGTTGGGTCTACGCTGCCCCAGATGACAACCACGCGCACCGAGCGCACCTTCGACGGCGTCGGCGGTGTGCGCATTGTCTACGACGTGTGGAGCCCTGACACCGACCCGCGCGGCGTGGTCGTTCTTGCGCACGGGCTGGGCGAACACGCCCGTCGCTACGATCACGTCGCCGAGCGGCTCGGCCGCGACGGGTTGATCACCTACGCGCTCGACCACCGCGGACACGGGCGCTCAGGCGGCAAGCGGGTGCTGGTCAAAGACATCTCCGAGTTCACCGGCGACTTCGACACCCTGGTCGGTATCGCTACCAAAGGACATCCGGATCTTCCGCGCATCGTGCTCGGCCACAGCATGGGCGGCGGGATCGTCTTCGCCTATGGCGTCGAACATCCCGACGACTACCACCTGATGGTGCTCTCCGGGCCGGCGGTCGCGGCGCAGACCGCCGTCTCGCCGCTGCTGGCCTGGGTCGCCAAGACCATCGGGGCGATCGCGCCGGGCCTGCCGCTACAGGAACTCGACGCCAGCGCGGTCTCCCGCGACCCCGCCGTGGTGAATGCCTACAACACCGACCCGCTGGTCTATCACGGCAAGGTACCCGGCGGCATCGCCCGCACGCTGCTGCTCGTCGGCGAGACGATGCCGCAGCGGGCCGCCTCGCTGACCGCGCCGCTGCTGGTCGTGCACGGATCGGAGGACCGGCTGATCCCGGAGATCGGCAGCCACCAACTGGTCGACGCGGTCGGCAGTTCTGACGTCGAATTAAAGGTCTACCCGGGGCTGTATCACGAGGTGTTCAACGAGCCGGAGCAAGACCAGGTGCTCGACGACGTCGTGTCGTGGATCGATGCGCGACTGTGAATGGCTGCGCCGGAAAGTCGTACGGTTGAACTAGTTTGGTGGCATGACGCCCGCCGACGACGAATACATAAGGAGCGATGAGGTGGGGGCACCACCCGCTTGCGGGGGCGAGCGGCGCCATGACTGACGACAAGATGCTGGCGCGGATCGCCGCGCTGTTGCGTCAGGCCGAAGGCACTGACAACGCGCATGAGGCCGAAGCCTTCATGGCGGCCGCCCAGCGGTTGGCCACCGCGACGTCCATCGACTTGGCCGTCGCCCGATCGCACGCCGACAAGCGCACGCCCGCACAGACGCCGATTCAGCGCACCATCACCATCGGCGCGGCCGGTACCAAAGGATTACGCACCTACGTGCAGCTGTTCGTGGTCATCGCGGCGGCCAACGACGTGCGCTGCGACGTCGCATCGAACTCGACGTTCGTGTACGCCTACGGGTTCACCGAGGACATCGACACCACCCACGCGCTGTACGCGAGCCTGGTGGTGCAGATGGTCCGCGCGTCCGACGTCTACATTTCCTCGGGAGCGCACCGGCCGACGCCGACGATCACCGCGCGGTTGAACTTCCAGCTGGCCTTCGGCGCACGGGTCGGCCATCGGCTGACCGAGGCCCGCGACCAGACCCAGCGCGACGCGAAGAAAGACCGTCGGCGGCCGCCGGGAACCGCTATCGCGTTGCGGAACAAGGAACTTGAGCTTCGGGACTACTACCGCAGCGCGTCCAGGGCGCGGGGCACCTGGCAGGCCAGCCGGGCCACCGCAGGCTATTCGTCAGCGGCCCGGCGAGCGGGAGACCGGGCGGGCCGGCGGGCCCGGCTCGGGTCCGGCTCGGAACTCTCGGGGGCGCGGACCCCGTTGGAGCGGTGACCGCGCAGGAACCGCCTGCCCGTGACTGGCAGCGCGCAAAGGTCTATGCCGCAGAGGAATTCGTGCGGACACTGTTCGACCGCGCCGCCGAACACGGATCACGCAGCATAGATTTCTTCGGCGCGCAGTTGACGCTGCCGCCGGAGGCGCGGTTCGGCTCGGTGGCATCAGTGCAGCGATATGTCGACGACGTGTTGGCCTTGCCCGCAGTGCGACGCGAGTGGCCGGCAGTGGCGCCCCTGACGGTGCGGGCGCGACGGGCCGCGAGCGCGGCGCACTACGAGAACCGCGACGGCACAGGGGTTATCGCGGTTCCCGATCTGGCCACTGCCGACTGGGCGATGCGCGAATTGGTGGTGCTCCATGAAATCGCCCACCACCTGTGCGATACATCGCCGCCGCACGGACCGCAGTACGTCGCCACGCTGTGCACACTGGCCGAACTGGTCATGGGACCAGAGGTCGGCCACGTGCTGCTAGTGGTCTACGCGAAAGAGGGTGTGCGCTAGCTGACCGGGCTAGCTGACTTCGACCATCTCGTCGCCGCACTTGCACACGTACGGCTGATCGCCGGCGCAGTGACACTCGACCTCGATGCGAACGCGACAGCCGCAGCCGTCGTGGCCGCAGGTCAGTAGCGTTCCCGCTTCGTTCGACATTTATTTCACCTCTGCTAGTGCGGACCTGGATGCCAGCGACACTATACCCCCAGGGGGTATCTGGCAAGGACGATTAAAGCACTGGCGGCGGGTCAAGGCGGCGGGCTAGCGTTGATTCATGACCTTGAAGCCGACCCCTGCCGACGTCGACGAATTCCTGGACACCACCGTGTTGGACGACGATCCCGCACTGACAGCCGCCCTCGAAGCCAGTGATGCCGCCGGGTTGCCCAAGATCGCCGTCTCGGCTCAGCAGGGCAAGTTCCTGAGCCTGTTGGCCGGCGCGGTCGGGGCCCGTCGCATCCTGGAAATCGGCACCCTGGGCGGCTTCAGCACGATCTGGCTGGCCCGCGGTGCCGGTCCCGACGGGCGGGTGGTGACGCTGGAATACGAGGCCAAGCACGCCGAAGTCGCCCGGGCCAATCTCGACCGCGCCGGCGTGGGCGACCGGGTGGAGATATTGGTCGGTGCCGCACTGGATTCGCTGCCGAAGGTCACCGGCGGCCCGTTCGACCTGGTGTTCATCGACGCCGATAAGGAGAACAACCCCGGCTATCTGGAGTGGGCCGTCAAACTGACCCGCCCGGGCTCGGTCGTGATCGTGGACAACGTGATTCGCGAAGGCTCGGTCCTGTCGCCGGAGCCCGGCGACGAGGTGGTGCGCGGAACACGGCGGGCGCTGGAGATCATGGGTGAGCATCCCCAACTCGACACCGCGGTGCTGCAAACGGTGGGCGCCAAGCACTGGGATGGCTTCGCCATCGCAGTGGTGCGCTGAACCGGATCTACCCGCAGACCGCTCCGGTTGCGGCCGACCCCACCAACTTGACGTACTTGGCCAGCACGCCGGAGTTGTAGCGCGGCGGCAGGGGAGTGAAACCCTCACGGCGGGAAGCGAACTCGTCGGGATCGACCAACACGTCCAGCGTGGCGTTGGCGACGTCGAGCCGGATCCGGTCGCCGTCGCGCAGGAATGCGATCGGTCCACCGTCGACGGCCTCGGGCGCGATGTGCCCGACGCACAGGCCGGTGGTGCCACCGGAGAACCGGCCGTCGGTCAACAGCAGCACGTCCTTGCCGAGGCCCGCGCCCTTGATGGCCCCGGTGATCGCGAGCATCTCCCGCATGCCCGGGCCGCCTTTGGGACCTTCGTAGCGGATCACCACCGCGTCACCGTGGGTGATGGTGCCGTCTTCGAGGGCGTCCAGCGCCGCCCTCTCGCGCTCGAAAACCCTTGCGGTGCCCTCGAACACGTCAGAGTCGAAACCGGCCGACTTGACTACCGCGCCGTCCGGCGCCAGGGATCCGCCCAGGATCGTGATGCCGCCGGTCGGGTGGATCGGGTTGTCCAAGGTTCGCAGCACCTTGCCGTCCGGGTCGGGCGGTGCGATGTGCGCAAGGTTCTCGGCCATCGTCTTGCCGGTCACCGTCAGACAGTCACCGTGCAGCAGTCCAGCATCCAGCAGCGCCTTCATGATGACGGGAACGCCGCCGATCCGGTCGACGTCGAACATCACATGGCGACCGAACGGCTTGACGTCGGCCAGGTGTGGCACCTGCGCGCCCACGCGGCGGAAGTCCTCGAGCGACAGTTTGACGTCGGCCTCGTGGGCGATGGCCAGCAGGTGCAGCACCGCGTTGGTCGAGCCGCCGAATGCCATCACCACCGCGATCGCATTCTCGAACGCTTCCTTGGTCAGGATGTCGCGGGCGGTGATCCCGCGCCGCAGTAGCCCGACGACGGCCTCGCCGCTGCGCCGCGCGAACCCGTCACGACGGCGATCGGTAGCCGGCGGCGCAGCGCTCCCAGGCAGCGACATACCCAGCGCCTCGGCCGCGCTGGCCATGGTGTTGGCGGTGAACATGCCGCCGCATGCGCCTTCGCCGGGGCAGATCGCCCGCTCGATCGTGTCGACGTCCTCGCGCGACATCAGGCCGCGGGCGCACGCACCGACTGCCTCGAAGGCGTCGATGATTGTGACGTCACGCTCGGTGCCGTCGGACAGCTTCGCCCGTCCCGGCAGGATCGAACCCGCGTAGAGGAACACCGACGCCAGATCCAGTCGGGCCGCGGCCATCAGCATCCCGGGCAGCGACTTGTCGCAACCGGCCAACAACACCGATGCGTCCAGGCGTTCGGCCTGCATGACGACTTCCACGCTGTCGGCGATCACCTCGCGCGACACCAATGAGAAGTGCATGCCCTCGTGGCCCATCGAGATGCCGTCGGACACCGAGATCGTGCCGAATTCCAGTGGGTAGCCGCCGGCGGCGAACACGCCCTCCTTGACCGACTTCGCCAACCGGTCCAGGGACAGGTTGCAGGGCGTGATCTCGTTCCACGACGAGGCGACGCCGATCTGCGGCTTGGCAAAGTCGTCGTCGTCCATCCCTACCGCCCGCAACATCCCCCGCGACGCGGCTTTCTCCAGGCCATCGGTGACCTCACGGCTGCGTGGCTTGATGTCGATGGCGGCCGATGAATCCTTGCGTTGAGTCACCGCTCAAGTATGCGGGTCCGGGCATGGCGGCCAAAATCATTTACATACCCCCACCGGGTATCGCCGATTCGGCGACGAAACGCCCGTTCAGCAGGGGTGCTGTGGCGTCAGCCCAGTGCAGCGTTGACAATGGTGACAACACCGGCGCCGTCGCGACGGCCCGAGCACGATCAGATCAAGATGCTGGAGGGGTTGATGGCACCCGCACACGGATACTCGTCGCACAAGGACAACTACGCCAAACGGCTGCGGCGCATCGAGGGCCAGGTGCGTGGCATCGCGAAGATGATCGAAGACGACAAGTACTGCATCGACGTGCTCACCCAGATCAGTGCTGCCAACAACGCGTTGCAGTCAGTGGCCCTGAATCTGCTCGACGAGCACCTCGGTCATTGCGTCACCCGCGCGGTGGCCGAGGGGGGCTCGGAGGCCGACCAGAAGCTCGCCGAGGCCTCGGCGGCCATAGCGCGACTGGTCCGTTCCTGATCGTTAGGGCTTGAGCGCAATGCGTGGTTGAGTAGTGGCCGTGGGGCCAGCCCGTGCCGCCGGAGGCCGAACCATCGCGAGCGGGCCGTGGACGCCGCGCATCGCGGCCCAGCTGACGATCCTGGCCGCGGCAGCCTTCACCTACGTCACCGCCGAGCTGCTGCCGATCGGTGCGCTGCCCGCGATCGCCCACGGCCTGCATGTCAGCATCCCGATCGTCGGGACGTTGCTGGCCTGGTACGCACTGGTAGCCGCGGTGACGACGATTCCCTTGGTCCGGTGGACCGCGCACTGGCCGCGACGGCGGGCGCTGCTGTTGTCGTTGATGTGCCTGACCGCCTCCCAGCTGATCTCGGCGTTGGCGCCCAACTTCGTCGTGCTGGCGTGTGGACGCGCACTGTCGGCCGTCACCCACGGCCTGATGCTCTCCGTGGTGGCACCGATCGCCACCCGACTGGTTCCGGGCAGTCACTCCGGGCGCGCCACCACGTCGATCTATGTCGGCATCAGTCTGGCCGTCGTCGTCGGTAGCCCCGCCACCGCGGCGATCAGCCTGCTCTGGGGCTGGCGGCTTGCCGTGGCGGCGGTCGCGGTCGTCGCAGCTGTGGTCACCATCGCGGCCGCCGCGGTACTTCCGGCGATGTCGTTGACCGACGCGCAGCTCACCCGCGTCGGTCGGGCCGCGGGGCACCACCGCAACCGCAGGCTGGTGATCGTGAGCTTGCTCACCATGGTCGCGGTCACCGGTCACTACATCGCGTTCACATTCATCGCGCTGATCATCCGTGACGTCGTCGGGGTGCGCGGCCCGGATATCGCCTGGTTGTTGTCGATCTACGGCATCGCCGGCCTGCTGGTGATGCCGCTGGTGGCCCGGCCGATGGACCACCACCCCAGAGCGGCGGCGATCAGCTGCATGGTCGGCCTGTACGTGACGCTTCTCGTGCTGACCGGGCTGGCATTGCATCGATTGCCGGCGATGGCGACCGCCCTGATCGGCGTCACTGCCATCGCGCTGTGGGGCGCCTTCGCGAACGCGGTGTCGCCGATGCTGCAAAACGCGGCGATGCGCGCCGGCGCCGACGACCCCGACGGCGCGTCGGGCCTGTACATGGCGGCGTTCCAGATCGGCATCATGGCCGGGTCGTTCGCCGGCGGACTGTTCTACGAGCACGGCGTGCTGGTGATGTTCGCCGCGTCGGCGACTCTGATCGGTGCCGGCGCCGCCGGGATGGCCGCTGAGCGGCACTTGTTCGACGTCCCCGCGGCCGACGGGCCGAGATAAAGCCGCAGGTCAACGCGCTGGCGTTGGTCAGGCTATTGACGCCGCGGCAATCGCTGGATTAAAAGGCGGGCCCTCCGCTACTGCATACTGGTTGAGACCGTGACTGGAGGGATACAAATGTCGCGCTGGACCAAGGGTCCTTTGGCCGCTGCATTCGCCACAGTGGGGCTGACCGCTCTGCTGACTTTGGGAACCGTTTCGGCACTGGCCGACCCGGAGCCGCCGCCGCCACCGCCCGTGCCCGCTGTGGACGCCCCCGCGCCGCCACCGCCCGGCGACCCGGTGGCCGCACCCCCGCTGCCCAACCCGTTCGCGCCCCCGCCCGCACCGGCTGACCCGCTCGCACCTCCGGCCGCAGTCCCGGCCGGCGCACCGCCGGCGGCCACCCCGGCCGCCGTGCCCTCGGGTCCCGTCGTCGGCCAGAACCCGGAGCCGTTTACCGGCGCGCCGCCGTTCGTGCCGCCGACCTTCAATCCGGTCAGCGGCTCAACGGTCGGCGTGGGCGAGCCGATCATCATCAACTTCGCCCGTCCGATCGCTGACCAGCGCATGGCCGAACAGGCGATCCACGTGTCGTCGGTCCCGCCGGTGTCCGGCAAGTTCTACTGGCTGACCTCCAGTCAGGTGCGCTGGCGTCCGCTCAGCTTCTGGCCCGCTCACACCGCGGTGCACGTCGACGCCGCCGGCACCCAGGAGAACTTCGTCACCGGCGACTCGCTGATCGCCACCGCCGACGACGCCACCCACCAGTTGATCGTCAGCCGCAACGGGACGGTCGAGCAGACCTTCCCGATGTCGATGGGTATGGCGGCGGGCGGTCACCAGACGCCGAACGGCACCTACTACGTGCTCGACAAGAAGGCCAAAGTGGTCATGGATTCATCCACCTACGGTGTGCCGGTCAACTCGACCTACGGCTACAAGGTGGACGTCACGGACGCGGTGCAGTTCGACAACAGCGGTGACTACGTGCACAGCGCGCCGTGGTCGGTGGCCGACCAGGGCAAGCGCGACGTCAGCCACGGCTGCATCAATATCAGCCCGACGAACGCGAAGTGGTTCTTCGCCAACTTCGGCGCCGGCGACCCCATCGTCGTGAAGAACTCCGTCGGGACTTACAGCAAGAACGACGGCTCCAACGACTGGCAGCTTTAGAAGGCGCTCAGTTCCAGATCCGAACCCGTCGCTGCGGGTCCAGGTACAGCTCATCGTTCTCGCTGACGTCGAAGGCGTCGTAGAAGACGTCGATGTTGCGGATGACGCCGTTGCACCGGAACTCCGGCGGCGAGTGCGGGTCGATGGCCAGCCGGCGGATCGCCTCGGCATCGCGTGACTTGGTGCGCCACACCTGCGCCCAGCCGAAGAACACCCGCTGGACCCCGGTCAGGCCGTCGATGACAGGGGCGCTCTGGCCCTTCAGCGACAGCTGGTAGGCAAGCAGCGCGATCGACAACCCACCCAGGTCGCCGATGTTCTCCCCGACGGTGAATGCGCCGTTGACGTGGTGGCCGTTTTCCAGCCCGCGCGGCGTGTACACGTCGTACTGCTCGATGAGAGCCTTTGTGCGAGCGCCGAACTCGGCGCGGTCGTCATCGGTCCACCAGTCGACCAGGTTGCCGTCGCCGTCGTACTTGGCGCCCTGGTCATCGAAGCCATGGCCAATCTCGTGGCCGATGACGGCACCGATGCCGCCGTAGTTGGCGGCGTCGTCGGCCGCGGCGTCGAAGAACGGCGGCTGCAAAATCGCGGCGGGGAAGACGATCTCGTTCATGCCGGGGTTGTAATAGGCGTTGACGGTCTGCGGCGTCATGAACCACTCGTCGCGGTCGACCGGGCCGCCGAGTTTGGCCAGATCTCGGTCGTACTCCAGCGCATAGCCGCGCTGATAGTTGCCGTACACGTCGTCGCGAGCGATGACCAGCGACGAGTAGTCGCGCCACTTCGCGGGGTAGCCGATCTTCGGGGTGAACTTGTCGAGCTTCTCCAGCGCCCGCTGACGGGTCCCCGGCGTCATCCACTCCAGATCGGTGATGCTGACGCGGTAGGCCTCGCGCAGATTGGCCACCAACTCGTCCATCCGTGCCTTGGCGTCCGGCGGGAAATGACGCTCGACGTAGAGCCGGCCGACGGCGTCGCCCATCAGGCTCTCGACCAGAGCGACGCCACGCTTCCACCGGTCACGCAGCTGCTCGGTGCCCGACAGGGTGCGGCCGTAGAACGCGAAGTTCTCGTCGACGATCTCGTCGCTCAGCAGCGACGCCCGCCCGCTGATCACTCGCCAGCGCAGCCAGCGCTTCCAGTCGTCGAGGTCCTCGCTCTCCCAGAGCGCGGCGAACGCGGACAGCGCGTCGGGCTGACGGACGACGACCTCGGCTGCTTGCTCTTCGGAGGCGCCCAACCCGCGCAGCCACCCCGCCCAATCGAAACCGGTTGCCTCCGAGCGCAATTGGTCGAACGTCCGCAGGTTGTAGGTCAGGTCGGCGTCGCGGCGCTTCACCACGTCCCAGTGCGCGGCCGCGATTTTGGTCTCCAGCGCGACGATCTGCGCGGCGGTCGCGTTCCAGTCCCCGTCGTGCTCGCCGTAGACGAGCGCGAACATCCGCGCGATGTGCTTCGGGTACTCCGCGAGGATCGCCGCGTGCTGCGGGCCGCGGTAGTACGACTCGTCAGGCAATCCGAGCCCCGATTGCGACAGGTGCAGCAGATACCGGGTGGAGTTCTTCGAATCGGTGTCGACGTAGATGCCGGTGCCGCCGCCGATACCGGTGCGCTGCAGCTCACCGAGCCGGGCGGCCAGCTCAGTGGGCGTCAGCGCTGCGTCGATGCCCGCGAGCTCGTCGAGCAGTGGGCGCACGCCCAGGGCAGCGATGGTCTCGGTGTCCATGAAGCTGGCGTAGAGGTCACCGATGCGTTGCGGGTCGGTGCCCTCGGGGGCGTTCGACGCCGCCGACTCGGTGATGATGTCGCGGACCTGTTCCTCGGCGCGGTCGGCAAGCAGCCGGAAAGCGCCGTCGGTGGCTCGGTCGGCTGGCATCTGATGGTCTGCAAGCCAGCGGCCGTTGACGTAGCCGAACAGGTCGTCTTGGGGGCGGGCACCAGCGTCGACATGGCTCAGATCGATGCCCGAGCGGATAGCTTCTACCGTCACGCTTGTCATTGTTCCCTAATCAACGCTGTAGCCTCACGGCCATGCCCGACGAGGAGCAGACCGCCGCACCGGCCGACGACCGCGTTGACGAAGCGACGCCCGAAGCGGCCCACCGCCCGGCCATCACGCCCTACGGCATCGGCTCGGCGGTACTGGGAGCGCTGTCGGTGGCAGCGATCGTGCTGGGCTGGTTCATCTGGTCGGCGCACCGCAGCGACGTCGACGAGCGGAGCCACCAGAGCCGGGCTTTGCAGGCCGCCGCCGACTGGACCGGCGTGCTGATCAACATGAACACTGACAACGTGCAGGCCAGCCTGCAGCGGTTGCACGACGGAACGGTCGGCGAACTCAACGCCGATTTCGACTCCGCGATCCAGCCGTATCAACAGGTGGTACAGCGACTGCAGTCACGCAGCCGGGGTGAGGTTGAAGCGGTGGCGATCGAAACGGTGCACCACGACCTGGACGCCCAGCCCGGTCAGCCCGCGTCGGCCGAGCAGCTGCCGACCTCCATCGCCCGTCGCACCGACACCGTGATGCTGGTGGCCACGTCGGTCAGCGAGAACGCCGGCGGCAAACCGCAGACCGTGCACTGGAATCTGCGGCTGGGGATCTCCGACGTCGACGGCAAGCTGATGGTCTCGCGGCTGGAGTCGATCCGATGAGGAACGCCTGGCGGGTGCTGGCGTTCGACGTCGCAGCGCCCCTGGCCGCGATCGCCGCGTTGCTCGCGATCGGGTACGTGCTCACCTGGCCGGTCTGGTGGGTGTCGTTGTGTTCGGTGCTGATCCTGTTGATCGTCCAAGGCGTGGGGGTGAATGTCTGGCTGCTGCGCCGTGATTCGGTGACGGTCGGCACCGACGACGACGCGCCCGCGTTGCGTCTGGCAGTGGTTGCGCTGTGCGCGGTGGCAGTGGTCGCCGCGGTGCTGACCGGCTACACGCACTGGGCGAGGCCGGACCACGACTTGAAAGTCGACTCGGCGGAAGTCGTTCGGATCGCGGTAAGCATGGCTGAGGCGACGGCTACCTTCTCGCCGCAGGAGCCGATGGCCGCTATCGACCGGGCCGCAGCCCTGATGGTGCCCGAGCAGGCGACCACGTTCAGGGACCAGTTCGGCAAGGCGACAACGGATCTGGCTCATCGCAATGTCACCGCCACCGCGTCGACGATGGAGGCCGGCCTCGAGGCGATCGGGCCCGCAGCGGCCAGCGTCGCGGTGATCATGCGCGCCACCCAGAACGAACCGGGTCAGCCGCCCGACAACGCGGTGCTGGCACTGCGCGTCGCGCTGACCAAGCAGAGCGACCACTGGCTGGTGCTGGGCGTCTCGCCGCTCAACCCGCGCTGACCGCCGTCAGCGCAGCCGGGCGTGCTCGACCATCAGGCAACGGTCCATCACCACCTGCATGCCGGCCGCCTCGGCGTCGCGGCCGACCTGCTCATGCCACAACCCCTCCTGCAGCCACAGGGTTTTCGGACGCCGCGCCAGGGAGAGCGCCTCGGCCAGCACCGACGGCAGCTCGTCGAACCGGCGGAACACGTCGACCATGTCCGGCGCCACCGGCAGGTCGGCCAACCGCGGATACACCCGCGCGCCGTCGATCTCGGTGATCGTCGGGTTTACGGGGAACACCCGGTACTCGCCGGTCGACAGCAGATACGAGTAGATCTCGTGGCTGGGCCGAGCCGGGTTCGGCGATGCGCCGACCACCGCGATGGTGCGGGTCTCGGCCAGAATCCGGTGCAGCGTCAGATCGTCGGGGCGCCCGATCATCAATGGCCGCGAGGCGGCCGCTGCGGAGCGCGCTGGGGCGGCTGCTGTGGTGACTGGTGAGACCGGGCCTTGGCGAAGCGGTCGGACAGCCTGCGCATGCGGATCATCAGCGACGCCGACGGGCTGGTGGTGGCATCGAGATAGGCGCTCAGCTCGTCGGCGGGCACGCCGATCCGCGAGGCGAACTCGGGCAGCTTCAGGCCTGATCGTTCGATGAGCACCTGCACGTGGCGGGCCACTTCGGTGCGTTCGTTGGCCTCGAGGTGGGCGCGGGCCCGGTCCAGAACTTCCGCGAGGGCCTTGGAGATGCCGTATGGCCGCGACGTCTCCAACACTTCCTCGACCTGGCGTGCGGTCCGTCCGAACGGGTCACGTTTGATTGCGACGGCGATCTGTTTCCAGGTGGCGATGTCGCCGCCCTCCAGCGCCGAGCGAATCGCCGAAGTGGGCCAGAACTCGACCGGCCGGTCGCCGTTGCGAGGACGGGCGGGTGGCCGGTGCGGCGCCGGTCCATGGCGTCGGTCCGCTGCCAACGTCACCTCGCCTCCTCCAGCATCGCCACTGCCACGGACAGGCAGCGCTGCCTGACCTTTTCCCAGTCTGCCTTCGTATCGGACTCGGGCCAACCATCGTTATCGACATCCGATGGATGTGGGTCGGCGAGTCGGCGGACCAACTCGCTCGCGATCCACTGCTGCCTGGGTGTTTGACAACAGTAATACTTGTCCATGCTGGCCAGCACCACTGCTGCGGTCTCGGCTTCCATTGTGTCGACCAGCTCGGCGAAATCCGCGTAATCGCGGCTGCTGTTGCGGCTCATGATCAGGTAGCCCTTGAGTCGCAGCGTCTCGGCGCCGGTCGGGATCTGCAGCCGGTCACCGGTGGGCAACTGGACGTGGGTGGTTTCCATCGGGCTGCTGCGCTCGAACTCCGGCTCGTCGATGCGGGCTTCGGTCTCGAGTGCATCGAGCGCGACTGAGAGCCGGCCACGCCACAACGTGACCGGGTGCACCGGCCGTACCGCGCGCGGGGCGGCACGTTCCGGGCTGCCGCCGTTGCGGTGCGAGCGCCCGCCGACGAACTTCTTGGCCACCGAATTGCCGTTCGTCCCGGTCGGCGCGCCGATCACCGCCAACTGCCTGGTGGTCGAACTGGCGACGTACTCACTGCCCTTGATGCGTGTCCGCGGCCCGCGGCTACGGCTACATCCGGTGAAGGCCAGTGGGTCGGCCACGGTGATCGCGTCAGGCGCAAGGTGCTTGAGCCGCGCCGCCGACTTGAGCACGATCCGCAGGTCGGCGCCGGGTACTGCCGGCGCCGAGATGTCGTCGGGGATCATCAAGATGTCACCGAGATCGACTGCAGGCAAAGGCTTTTCGAAGTCAACCGACGGCAGGATGCGCTCCAGCCAGGCGGGTAGCCACCAGTTCCACTGGGCGAACATCGCCATCAGCGCCGGCACCATCACCAGACGCACCACGGTGGCGTCCACCGCGATCGCGACCGCGCATGCCACGCCGATCTCGGCCACCAATGGCATGCCGGCGAAGGCGAAGCCGATGAACACCGCGATCATGATCAACGCGGCGCTGGTGATGGTGCGCGCGCTGGTGCTCACGCCGTAGGCGACCGCGTCGTGGGTGTTGCCCGACTGCAGGAACCGCTCCCGGATGCGGGTCAGCAGGAAGATCTCGTAGTCCATCGACAAACCGAACGTCATGGCCAGGACCAGCGGCGGAACGGTGCTGTCGATGGAGCTGATTTGGGCGAACCCGAGCTTTTCCAGCCAGCCCCACTGGAAGACCATCACCAGGCTGCCGTAGGCCGCGGCCACCGACAACACCGTCATCAGCACGCCCTTGAGCGCCAGGAACACCGACTGGATCGACAGCAGCAGCATCACGAAGGCGATCAGGGCGACGAAGACCAGAACCCAGGGCTCGGTTCGGGACACCTGATCGTCGAAGTCCTTGATCAGCGCGGTCGGTCCACCGACGGCTACCTTCGCCGACTCGCCGCCGGCTTGGGGTAGGTGGCCCCGCAGCCAGGCGATGGTCTGGCGGGCGCGGAGGTCCTCGGGGTCGACCGACAGCACCCCGGAGAGCAGGGCGCTGCTGTTGTTGTCGGCGAACGTCGACGGGGCCACCGAGATGATGTTGGGGGCCTGGCCCATCTCGTGCCGGATCGCGTCCAGCACCTGGGTGTGCGACGGCGACGACGCGTCGCCGTCAGGGAAGGTCACCAGCACCTGTACCGGCCCCAGCGCACCGGGGCCCAGTGCCTCGGCCGCCGCTGACACCCCGGCGCGGATCTCGTGTGACGAGTTGAATTGGCGCAGCAGGCTATTGCCCATCACCATCGACAGCGCCGGACCCGCCATCACGATCAGCACGGTCGCCGCTGCCGCCGCCGATGCCCAGGGCCGGCGCATCACCCAACCGATCCATTGGCTCCAGAACCGCGACTGCGTGGTCTCGGGGCGCCGCGACCAGTGCAGCGCCGCCGACCGCTTGGCGGCGGACCGGCCGAACGTCGCCAGCACCGCCGGCGTCATCGTCGTCGACGTCAGCATCGCCACCGCGACCGCGAGAATCGCGCCGGTGGCCATCGACGTCAACGCCGGGGTATTGATCAGGTAGATGCCGGTCAGCGACGCGACGACGGTCATCCCGGACAGCGCCACCGCCAGACCCGACGTCGCCATCGCCGCGTCGACCGCCTCCTGCGGCTGGCGCCCGGCCCGCAGTTCCTCGCGGAAACGCATCAGGATGAACAGCGAATAGTCCACCGCGAGCGCGATGCCGAACATCGACACCGTCGAGGTGACGAAGACCGACATCGTGGTGTAGGCCGACAGCAGATAGACCAGCCCCATCGTGATGGCGACCGTGCAGATGCCCAGTGCCAGCGGAATCGCGGCGGCGGCAAGCGATCCGAACACCGCCAGCAACACGATCAGGATGATCGGAAAGTTCCACTGCTCGGCCTTGGCGATGTCGTGCTTGGTGTTGGCCGCTGCCGCCGTGCTGAGCGCGCCTTGGCCGATGACATACAGCCGGACTCGGCCGTCCGCCATCTGCCCCGGCCGGGTGCCCTGCACACCGACCTTGGCCCGCAGCTTTTTGGCGGCATCGCTGGCACTGGCGTTGTTGGTGGAGTCCAGCCGCAGCGACACCACGTAGGGCCGGTCGGGCTGCGGCGACGGCTGTGCGGGGTTGGTCACCACCGCCACATCGGGAACCTGCTTGGCCACCTGCTGCAGGAAACTCGCCGCGGAATTCATGTCCTGGTAGCCCGCGTCCGCGCGCGGTGCGGCCACCAGCGCCAACGGCGACGTGCCCTGATCGGGGTAGTGGGCTTCCAGCTGGTCGTGGACGCGCAGCGACTGGGATCCGGGCACATCGAAACCGCCACCGGTGAGGTGACCCGACTGGGTCACCACCAGGTAGACGGCGGGAATCAGCGCGAGCAACCAACCCGTGAAGACCAGCCAGCGGAACCTGCGCAGGTTGCCGCTTAGGCGCATCATGAAGTGCTGGATTTCGATCTCCCCGCATTTCGATTTTCGCGCGATCGCCGCGAAGCGTTGCGTTCCCGCGAGCCTACCGCAGCAAACTAAGTGCCAATGTCGCGAACGAGTCGCTGAGCTGCAACGACTCCGCAGCGATGGCGATTCCCGCGCACTGTGACCAGTTTCCCTACGGCTGAGATGGCGGCGGCGCCGAAGCGGATGGCAGGATGATCAGCGGCTGACCCCGACGCCGGCCGGTCCGCCGGCGAGCCGCTGCGAGACGCACCACTGCTCGCAAGCCACAAGGAGCTATCTATGACGTCCCTGACTGGGAGTAGTGCGACGTTGCGCCGTCGGCTGCTCGGCGTGCTGACCGCGACTGGTCTCAGCGGTGCCACGGCGGCGGTGCTGTTGTCCGCGCCGGCGGCGGTCGGCGCGGCCGACCCCTGTGCGGCCAGCGAGATGGCGCGGGCGATCAGCAACGTGGCCAGGTCCGCGGGCGACTACCTCGACGGGCACCCGGAGACCAACCAGGCGATGACGACCGTCTTGCAGGAACCGGCGGGTCCCCAATCGGTCAACTCACTGAAGAGCTACTTCGACGCCAACCCGAAGGCCGCCAGCGACCTGCAGACCATCGCGTTGCCGCTCGCAGGCCTGTCGAGCCGGTGCAAGATGCCGATCAGCCTGCCCCAGGTGCTCGGTTTCATGCAGAACGCCCAGGGCGCGGTGCCGGGCGGGTTGCCCGGCGGTGCGGCGCAGGCCGTCTCCGGCGCGCAGAATGCGGTGCCCGGTGCCGCGGCGATGCCCGGCATCAGCGCGTTCAAGTAAGACGTTCGTCTTCGGGCGCCGGCGACGGGCCCTGCACTGCCGCGTCGTCGGGCTCTGTGGCCGGCCGGGTTGCCTTGTCGGCCGTCACGGCGTCCACGTCGTCGGGATCGAGCCCGTTGTCGGTCCGGAACATGAAGAAGAACACCACCCAGCCGATCGCGGCCAGCAGCAACCAGCTGATCAGGCGGTAGATCAACATCGTCGACACCGCGCCGGGCAGCGACATGCCGCTGGACACCAGACCGGGCACCAGCACCGCCTCCACCATCAACAGGCCGCCGGGCATCAGCGGGATGGTGCCGGCCGCGCGAGCGGCCGCGCAGGCGACGGTCAATCCACCCAACGACGCATGCGCACCGGCCGCGTAGGCGGCGAAGCCCAGGCATGCGACGTCGGCGAACCGGTTGACCAATGACCAGCTGAAGGCGGTCGCCATGTCGCGACGGGTCAGGCTGACCGATTCGAGTTGGCAGAGCATCTCGCGCCACTTGGCCAGGCCGGTGTCGGCCGGTCTGCCGCGAATCGAGTTGAACGACACCAGCACCCGGCATCCGATGCCGTCGATCAGTTCGGGCCGCGACGCCACCGCCTGGGCCAGCAGCAGCAACGCGACGAAGCCGCCCAGGGTGAATACCAGCGAGAACGGGTTGTTCTTCGCACCAAGGAAGAACGCCCCGCCCAGCCCGAGCAAGGCCAGCCCGACGGCCTGCAGCACACCCGACATCACCAGCTGCCACGACGCCACCAACGTCGATGCACCCCAAATCCGTTGCTGCCGAAGCAGAAACGTCGCCGCCAGCACCGGACCACCGGGCAGCGTGGTGCTCAACGAGTTGGCCGCGTAATAGGCTGCCTCAGAACGCAATTCCCTGACCCGTACCCCGGCTGACGCCAGCAGGGTCCGTTGCACCTCGGCGAAGCTGTGCATCAACAGGACGGCCGCCAGCACGGAGGCCGACAACCACCACCACTTTGCGGCGTAGAGACTTCGGGCGGCCTTGGCCAGTTGGTCCCACGCCAACGCCACCTCGACGGCAAGCACGATCGAGACGACGGTGAGGGCGACCCAACGCAGCCACCAGTACCTACCACGGGCGCGCTCGTCCTGCTGCCCGTCTACGTGCCTGGCCGCTGCATCGTGCGACACGCGTTCAGCGTAGCCGCGTAGGTCGCGCCGGGATCGTCACGCGACGCCGGTGTTCGCACGGTTTTTACCGGCGGTGGACGGCGACGTCACGGCTAGGCTTGGCGGTATGCCGGAGCGGGCCGCGACCGATGATGCCGAGTCGGTAGAACCGATCGTTCGCAAGACCGCGGCCTGGGCTTGGCGGCTGCTGGTCATCCTGGTGGCTCTGGTCGCCTTGCTATGGGTGATCAAGCGACTCGAAATCATTGTCGTGCCACTGCTTCTCGCGTTGATGCTGAGCGCTTTGCTGGTTCCGGTCGTGGACTTTCTCGACCGGCGGGGCGCCCCGCGCGGTGGCGCGGTCGCTTTGGTGATTCTGGGTGGCTTCGCGATTCTGGGTGGCATTCTGACCTTCGTCATCAGCCAGTTCGTGGTCGGTGTGCCCGATCTGGTCAACCAGGTCGAGCGCAGCATCGACTCGGCCAAAAGATGGCTGATCGAAGGTCCACTGCACCTGAGCCGCCAGCAGATCGACCACGCCGGCAACTCGGCGATTCAGGCACTGCAGAACAACGAGGAGAAGCTGACCAGCGGCGCGCTCGCGACCGCCGCCACGATCACCGAGATCATCACCGCGGCATTGCTGATGTTCTTCACGCTGATCTTTTTCCTCTACGGCGGCCGCAATATCTGGGAGTACGTCACCAAGATTTTCCCGACCCATGCCCGCGAGCGGGTGCGGGCTGCCGGCCGCGCCGGATACGGCTCGCTGATCGGCTACGTCCGGGCCACCTTCCTGGTGGCGCTGGTCGACGCCGCCGGAGTTGGCACCGGTCTGGCGATCATGGCGGTCCCGCTGGCGCTACCGCTGGCGTCGTTGGTGTTCCTCGGCGCCTTCATCCCGCTGGTCGGTGCTGTCATCAGCGGCTTCCTGGCGGTGATCGTGGCGCTGCTGGCAAAGGGATTCGTCTATGCGCTGATCACGCTGGGCGTGCTGATCGGGGTGAACCAGCTCGAAGCTCACATCCTGCAGCCGCTGGTGATGGGCCGGGCGGTGTCGATCCATCCACTGGGGGTGGTCGTGGCGATCTCGACGGGCAGCGTGCTGGCCGGGATCGTCGGTGCGTTGCTGTCGGTCCCGACGGTCGCGTTCTTCAACAACGCGTTCAAGGTGCTATTGGCTCAAGACCCGGAGGCCGCGGCCGACGACGACGAGGTCGCTTCGATCATGGAAGCCGAACCGGATGAACTGGAGTCCGGCGAGAGAGAAGCATGAGGAGTAGCCGGGCGACGAGGCAGGGCGAGAGCAGAGCGAAGGAGGGAGGAGCCGCATGAGCACTATTGGCGAACTAGGAAGCACGAGGAGAAGCGCAGCCTAGCGGACATAGCGCCCTTCGCGGCGTAGCAGATCTGCGGCGCTGAGCCCACCCCCGCGGCGACGCGGTGGGTTCTCGCCCCGAGCGTTCAACTTCTCGGTGGCGGTGTCGGAGTCCTTCTCGTCCCGCGGCGGCGTGGGGATTGCGGTGGTGGCGTCCTCGGGTTCGCCGGGCTGTTGTGCCGACGGTTGTTCGCGCGGTATCTGCATCGCCCGGGTTTGATCGGCGGACGGTTGCGTCGACGGCGCGGGACCGTCGCCGGCGCCGGGTCCGCGCAAGTCGCTGAGCCAGGACTCGAGCTCCCGGTCGTCGCGCTGTTGTGGTGCAGGCGGCGGCGTGGGTGGCCGCTCGCGTCCCGGGGCGGGTGCTGCTGACGCGCTCGGCTGAGCCGAAAAACGGGTCGTCGGTGGCTCTTTCGGCTCGGCTCGACCGGGGGTCGGCATTTTCGTGGTGCCGGCGGCCGACGGTGCTTCTTGGGCCGGCGGACGGGGCTCGGGCCGGGGTGTGGGTCCAACCGGTCTGCTGGGTCGCGGCGGAGCGTCAGCGCCGGGATGGGTGGGGTCGTGCGGCGGGCGCGGCTTGGTGGCGGTGGCGGCGGCAGTACGTGCGGCGATCACCGGGCGGTCGGCGCGGGCGTGCGGCACTGGCTTCTTGCGCTCGTCGGGCAGGTGAATCTCGCCGAGGCCCAACCGGTTCTGCAGGCGCTTCATCCAGTGCGGCGCCCACCAGCAGTCGTCGCCGAGCAACTTCATCACCGACGGGACCAGGAACATCCGAACCACGGTGGCGTCCAACAACAGCGCCGCCATCAGGCCGAACGCCAGATATTTCATCATCACCAGGTCGGAGAAGACGAACGACCCGGCCACCACTGCCAGCACCAGCGCAGCGGCGGTGATCAGCCGACCGGTGGTCGCCGTACCGATCCGGATGGCTTCGGCGGTGGACATGCCGCGTGCTCGGGCTTCCACCATCCGCGACACCAGGAACACCTCGTAGTCGGTCGCTAGGCCGAAACCGACCGCGATGACCAACGCGATGAGCACGACCATCAACGGTGTCGGCGTGAAATTCAGCAGCTTGGAGAAATGGCCGTCGACGAAGATCCACGTCAGGATCCCCAGCGTGGAGCCCAGGGTGAGCGCGCTCATCACGGCGGCCTTGATCGGCAGCACCACCGATCCGAACGCGAGGAACATCAACAGCATCGTCGTGCTGAGCAGCACCACCAGCATCAGCGGAGCTTTGTCGAACAGGCTGTGGATGCTGTCCTGCTCTAGGGCGGGCACGCCACCGACCAGCACGGTCAATCCCTTTGGCGGTGTGATCGACCGCAGTTCGGTGAGCTTCTTGGCCGCGTCGCTGGCATGCGACAGACCGTTCTGGATCACCCGAACCGAATCGTTCTTGGGCTTGGTGGTCCCATTCGGTCCCGCGACACACGGGTTGCCCTCGATCGACGGGCAGGCCCGCTCCTGCCAGGTCTTATCGGTGAACCCGGTGATCGAGGCGGCGTCGTTGCGGATCTCGGCGATCTGTTGATCGGTGACCTTGCTGCCGTTGTTGCTTTCGATGACCAGCGTCAACTGATTGGTCCGGTAACCGGGGAACAGCTTGTCGAAGTTCTCCTGCGCCAACCGGACCGAGTTATTCGGCGGCAGATACTTCTCGCTCATGCCGCCGAACGAAAGGTTGTGCAGCGGGATGACCAGCGCGATCATCCCGATGACGATTGGAATCGCAAAGACCAGCGGCCGCTTCATCACGACGTTGACCAGCTTGCCCCAGAAGCCGGCCTCGACCTCTTCGCGGGTCTTGGTCTTCTGCAGCCGATCGGCCAGCCAGTTCAGGTAGACGCGCGACGGCGTCCAACTGGCCAGGAAGGGGATGCGGAACAGGGTGCGCACACCCAGCGCGTCGACGTTGCGACCCAGCACGGCCAGGCAGGCCGGCAGCAGCGTGATCGACAGCACCGCGGCCAGCGTCACCGAGATGATCACCGCGTAGGTCAGCGACTTTACGAAGCCCTGCGGCAACAAGAAGAGGCTGGCCGCAGACACGGCGATCAGGACTGCGGAGAACACCACCGTGCGACCGGCCGTCATCACCGTGCGGCGTACCGCCGCCTCGGTGTCGTATCCCTCGGCGATCTCCTCACGGAACCGGCTCACCACGAACAGCCCGTAGTCGATCGCGATACCGAAACCCATCATGGACACGACTGGTTGGGCGAAGAAGTGCATGGGCCCGAACATCGTGAGGAATCGCAGGACGCCCAGCGAGCCGGCGATGCTCAGGCCACCCACCATCACTGGCAACGCGGCCGCGACGACGCCGCCGAACACCAGGAAGAGCACCACCGCCACCAGCGGCAGCGCCAGCACCTCCATGCGTTTCTGGTCGGTCGCGATGGTGCCGGTCAGCGCGCTGGCGATCGGCTCCAGGCCGGCCAGCGCGACCTTGCCGCCGTTCAGCTTCAGCAGATCTTGCTCGATGGTCTTGTAATTCGTCAGGATGGTGTCGTCGTCGTTGCCTTTGAGCGGGATGCTGACGAACGTGTGCTTGCCGTCCTCGCTGGCCATCCCCTTGATGACGGGGTCGGTGCTGGTCGGTGCGGCCAGCCAGCCGGCCCAGCCGACGACCTGGTCGGGGTGGTTCTTCTTGAACGCGTTGAGTTCGCCGACGATCGTGTTCTGCCAGGCCGGGTCGTTGATGGACTTCGGGCGCGGTGAAAGTGGCGACGATGTGGCTGGTCCGGTCGCGGCCGTAGGTGTCGTCGCCGAGCACCGATGCCTTGACGGACTGGCTGCCGTCGTCGTAGAAACCGCTCTGCGTCACGTGCTTGCCGAGACTTATCCCGAAGATGCCGCCCAAGAGGGACAGCCCCACCGTGATTGCGATCACGATGTACCTGAAGCGATATACAGTTCGACCCCACCAGGCGAACACGTAAGCTCCTTACTGGATCTGCGAGGACCCGCGCATAGGTTTTAAGTTGTCGCCACACGCGAGGTCAGCAACGAAGATAGCGGTCGGAACGGTTGTAGCCACGCCCCCTTCTCAGGCAGCGAATCGAGGCCGATTCGCGGCAATGGCTCCCGGAACACACCTGCGATGTCTTCCAGGTCGACAAACTCCAAGGTATCCGACGCTAGTGCCCAACTCGCATGTTCGCGAAATCCAAGCACCTGGACGGGTACGCCGTTGCGCGCGATTTCCTCCAACGGCATGCGAAAAGCCTGACCGTCGGCGGACGCCACCATCAGCGCCGCCAGTCCCTCCTGCGAGCGCTGGGCGATGTGCTCGAGCATGTCGCTGTCGACATCGCTGTCCTCATCGAGCTTCGGCTTCGCGAATACCGCGAAGCCGACGTTGCGGAGGGCATCGACCCACGGGCGCACCACATCGGCGCTGCCCGAGGCGATATTGGTGAACACCGTGGCCTCGGGCTCGGCGGAAACGCCGTCCAGGTTGGCCGCTACCTCGGCGGTGCGAGCCAGCAACCAGCGGCCGAGCGCGTCGAAGCGCGGGCGTTCCAGCGCGGTGGGCCGACGGCCCAAGATCGATCCGAGGCCCATGTCGAGGTTGGGTGCGTCCCAGACCAGCAGGACGCGTCGGATCGCAGCCGCTACATCGGGCATCGGGCTGCCGGCCACCGGCCCGGCGATCGTCTGGTCGGTCAGGCTCATGGTTGGCGTCTTTCCCAGAGCATTTCGGCGACTGCGCTGCCGGCGTCCTGCGCCTTGTTCTCGTACTTGGTGGTCGGACGGACCACGGAGATCGCCGGTTGGGTGTCGGCGTCCAGCCGGGACAGTCGCGGTTCGGCGTCGCCGACCTCGGCGATCTGTTCGGCGTAGCCGGGGTGGTCGGTGGCGGCGTGCAGGATCCCGCCGGGACGCAGCCGGTCGGCGATCAGTGCGACCGTGTCCGGTTGCAGGAGCCGGCGTTTGTGGTGGCGGGCCTTGGGCCAGGGGTCGGGGAAGAACACCCGGACCCCGCTCAGCGAGCCGGACGCGAGTAGTTGTTCCAGCACGTCAACGGCATCCCCGCGGATCAACCGGATGTTGGCGACGTTCTCCCGGTCGATCGCCGACAGCAGTTGCGCCAGCCCGCGCCGGTAGACCTCGACGGCGATGACGTCGACGTCCGGCTCGGACTGCGCCATTGCGAGCGTCGAAGTCCCTGTGCCGCAGCCGATTTCGAGAACAAGGGGGGCGTCTCGGCCGAACCAGGCCTGGGTGTCCAGCGGTTCGCCGGGAAGTTCGGATTCGCCCGGCGGGCTCGCGACGTAGCCGAGCTCCGGCCACAGCCGCTCCCAGGTCCGCTGCTGAGCGTGTGACAGCTGAGAACGCCGCGACCGGAAGCTGGTGTTGCGGCGGTAACCGGACAGACGCGACGCGGGCAGGGTCGGGGAAGGCGTGGGCGGTGAGGCCGCGTCCGCCGAGGGCTGCGCGCGCATCCGTTCATCGTCACCCATGAACCCAGCATGTCGCCGCCCGCGGGCCAGATTGATACCCAACAGTTGCCTTTGACTGGTATCAGGTGACTCGCTTCAGGCTCGCGCAGATGTCACCATTCGACCGACAAACCGGCGGTGCTACCTCATTATCGGCAGTTGCTCAGCAAGAATGAGGCGTTAGCAGCACCAACAGGCGAACGTGAGCGGATAGGGGCATCCGATTTTCGTCGATGAGCTGGAGCGGTTCGCGGCCGACGTTCGCGACCGGCGCTGCGCCGCGATCGCCGAGCGGCTGGCCACCCCGCTGCGGGTGGCCGTGTCGGGACGCGCCGGCGTCGGCCGCAGCACCGTCGCGGACGCGCTGGCGCGCACGGGAGCGCTGGCCGTCACGACGACATCGGACGCCGAACTGGACGTCTACGTCATCGCCGAAGTGGTCAAACCCGAGGACCGCGCCGCGATCGAGGCCATCGCCCGGCCGGTGCTGACCGTCTTGACCAAGGCTGATCTGATCGCCGCCACGGAAGCCGGCCGCCATCCGCACGGACCGACCAAGGCGGCCAGGACCCACTGCGAGCAGCTGTCGGCCCGTACCGGATTGCCCATCGAACCCTTGGTGGGCCTGCTCGCCGTCGCCGCGCTCGACGACGGGCTGGGCCGGGCTGCAGGCGCTGGCCGACGGGGGCCCCGTCGCGGCGCGGTACGGCAACGGCTGGTCGACATGTCTCGACGTGTTCGGCATCGCGCAGGCGACAGCCGCGATCCGGCTCGGCGCCACTCGCACCGAGACCATGGCGCTGTTGCGGCGGCTGAGCTGCATCGACGATGTGGTCGACGCGATCGAGCGGCTCGGGGCGCAGGTGCGCTACCAGCGCGTGCTCGATGCCGTCGCCGACCTGGAGACGCTGGCCGTCACCGACCCGCGGGTCAGCGAATTCCTCGCCTGCGACGACACAGTGGTCGCCCGGATGATGGCCGCGGTGGACGTCGTCGAGGCGGGCGGCACGGCCGTCGACCGGGGCGACACCGCCGACGCGCATCTGCGCCGCGCGGTCGACTGGCGGCGCCACCAACCCGTCGCGGGTGTTCACCGGGCCTGCTGCGCGGATATCGTCCGGGGTTCGCTGCGGCTGTGGGCCGAGGTCGGGGGGACGGCGTGACCGACCAACCGGACAACGACGCGGTTGCCGATGTCGACGCCATGGTGGCGGCGATCGGGCCTCAACTCGGCGCGCCGATCACCACCCGCGTCGACGCGGTCCTGGTGACCGGGCCGTGGCTGTCCGGGGTGACCGGCGTGGTCGCCGCGCTGACCGAACGGCTGCCCGAGCGGCGGTTCGTCGAGTCGACGGATCTGGCCGCCGGCGAGGCGCCGACAGCGGTGGTGTTCGTCGTCTCGGCCGCGGCGGCGCTGACCGATTCCGACTGCGCGTTGCTGGACGTGGCGATGGCCGAAACGGACGCGGTGATCGGTGTGGTGTCCAAGATCGACGTGCACCGCAACTGGGACGCGGTGCTCGCGGCCAACCGTGAGGCGTTGGCAGCTCACGCGCCGCGCTACCGCGACGCGCCGTGGGTGGGTGCCGCCGCGACGCCCGAGGTCGGCGAGCCGCAGGTCGACGACCTGGTCGCCGCGGTGTCCGAGCTACTCGCGAACGAGGAGCTGCCGCGACGAAACAGGTTGCGCGCGTGGGAATCCCGGCTGCAGACCGTCGCCGACCGATACGACCGCGACGCCGACGGCGCCGGCCGGCGTGCGCGGGTCGAGGCGCTGCGTGAGGAGCGCAGCGGCGTCCTGCGGCAGCGACGGCTCGCCAAGTCCGAGCGCACGATCGCGTTACGCAGCCAGACCCAACAGGCCCGGGTTCAGCTGTCGTACTTCGCGCGC
The DNA here is from genome assembly GCA_963741555.1 of uncultured Actinomycetota bacterium. Taxonomy (GTDB): domain Bacteria; phylum Actinomycetota; class Actinomycetes; order Mycobacteriales; family Mycobacteriaceae; genus Mycobacterium. Next base: position 290,241 of record CAVUIH010000003.1, read on the forward strand.
AACCGCTGTGCCTCGGTGCGCTCCGAACTGCAGGAGGACGCCGCCGGCTTGACCCGGGCCAAGCTGCCGGAGTTCGCGTCCTACGCCGGTGTCCGGCTCAACGAGGTGGTTGCCGAGGTGGACAACGGCACGACCACCCATCTGGCCGACGTCGCGCAGGGCCTGGGCTTGACAATCGATGCGCCGCCGCAGACCCCATTACCCAGGATCGACCCACCCGCCCCGCAGCTGAAGTCGCGAAAGCTGGAATCCCGGCTGATGATGCTGGTGGGCGCCGGGTTCGGTCTGGGCGTCGCCCTGACGCTCAGTCGGCTGGTGGCCAACGTGGCCCCCGGGTTGACGGCCGCCGGAGCCGCAGCGTGCGCGGCGATCGGGCTCGCGCTCACCGTGTGGGTGGTGGGCACCCGTGGACTGCTCCGTGACCGCGGGCTGCTGGACCGCTGGGCCGGCGAGGCGACCGGGCTGGCGCAATCCGCGGCCGAGGAGCTGGTCGCCACCCGGGTGCTGTCGGCGGAGTCGGCGCTCACCGCCGCACTGGCTGAGCAGGACGAAGGCGAGAGCACCCGAGTCGCCGAGCAGGTCGGCGTGATCGACACGGAGCTGCGCGAGCATTCCGTCGTCGGGGCCCGGGCCGCGGCGCTGCGGGGACGGGAGATGCCGACTCTGCTGGCTGCGCTCCAGGCGGTGCGCAGCGAGCTCGGCGAAGCTCCAACGCACGACGACGAGTCGCCGGAGACTACGTCCGAGGACATAGGCGAGCCATCCGAGACCTCGGCACCCGCGGACGGCGACGACGAAGAAATTGCAGAAAAATCGCCGACAAATACCGCCGATAACGTGTTCTGAATCGTTCCTGTGAGTTAGCCGATACACTCCCGACCCTTTATGGGTATACAGCTCGCGATAACCTGTGTGGAGGCCGCCGCGCAAACTAGCCGCGCAACACGTGCAAAAGCGAGTGCAGGAGATTTTGATGACTTCAGCGACCGTTCCTGGTCTGGATACTGCCCCGACGAACCACAAGGGGCTGCTGTCCTGGGTGGAAGAGATCGCCGAGCTCACCCAGCCGGACCGAGTGGTCTTCGCGGACGGCTCCGACGAAGAATGGCAGCGGCTCGCCGACCAGTTGGTCGAGGCGGGCACGTTTACGAAGCTCAACGAGAAGAAGCACAAGAACTCCTACTTGGCGCTGTCGGACCCGTCCGACGTCGCGCGCGTGGAGTCGCGGACGTTCATCTGCTCGGAGCGTGAGGTCGACGCGGGCCCCACCAACAACTGGAAGCCGCCGGCCGAGATGCGGGCGACCATGACCGACCTCTACCGCGGCTGCATGCGCGGACGCACCATGTGGGTGGTCCCGTTCTGCATGGGCCCGCTCGGAGCCGACGACCCGAAGCTCGGCGTGGAGATCACCGACTCCGAGTACGTCGTCGCCTCGATGAAGGTGATGACCCGGATGGGCAAGGCCGCACTGGAAAAGCTTGGCGACGACGGCTTTTTCGTGAAGGCATTGCACTCGATCGGTGCTCCGCTGGAGCCCGGGCAAAAGGATGTCCCGTGGCCGTGCAATGACACGAAATACATCACACACTTTCCCGAGACGCGCGAAATCTGGAGCTTCGGATCCGGCTATGGCGGTAATGCGTTGCTGGGCAAGAAGTGCTATTCGCTGCGGATCGCCTCGGCGATGGCCCACGACGAGGGCTGGCTCGCCGAGCACATGCTGATCCTCAAGCTGATCTCGCCGGAGAACAAGGCGTACTACTTCGCCGCCGCCTTCCCGTCGGCCTGCGGCAAGACCAACCTGGCGATGCTGCAGCCCACGATCCCGGGTTGGCGCGCCGAGACCCTCGGTGACGACATCGCCTGGATGCGGTTCGGCAAGGACGGCCGGCTGTACGCGGTCAACCCCGAGTTCGGTTTCTTCGGGGTGGCACCCGGCACCAACTGGAAGTCCAACCCGAACGCGATGCGCACCATCGAGGGCGGCAACACCGTCTTCACCAACGTCGCACTGACCGACGACGGCGACGTGTGGTGGGAAGGCCTGGAGGGCGACCCGCAGCATCTGATCGACTGGAAGGGCAACGACTGGTACTTCCGCGAGACGGAAACCGAGCCGGCCCACCCGAACTCGCGGTACTGCACACCGATGTCGCAGTGCCCCATCCTGGCGCCGGAGTGGGACGACCCGCAGGGCGTGCCGATCTCGGGCATCCTGTTCGGCGCCCGCCGCAAGACCACGGTGCCCCTGGTGACCGAGGCCCGCGACTGGCAGCACGGCGTGTTCATGGGCGCCACCATGGGCAGCGAGCAGACCGCGGCCGCCGAGGGCAAGGTCGGCGCCGTGCGCCGCGACCCGATGGCCATGCTGCCCTTCCTCGGCTACAACGTCGGCGACTACTTCCAGCACTGGATCGACCTCGGCAAGAACTCCGACGAGTCCAAGCTGCCCAAGGTCTTCTTCGTCAACTGGTTCCGCCGCGGCGACGAAGGCCAGTTCCTGTGGCCGGGCTTCGGCGAGAACAGCCGGGTGCTGAAGTGGATCGTCGACCGCATCGAGCACCAGGCCGGCGGCCAGGAAACCCCGATCGGCATCGTGCCCAGTGCGGACGATCTTGACCTGAATGAACTCGACGTCGATGCCGCTGACGTGGATCGGGCGCTGGCGGTCAACGCCGACGAGTGGCGCGCAGAACTGTCGCTGATCGAAGAGTGGTTCGAGTTCGTCGGCGACAAGCTGCCCACCGGCGTGAAGGACGAGTTCGACGCGCTAAAGCACCGGTTGGCTGAGGCGGACTAAATCTCCTCCGCGCTGTAGGCAGGGTAGCCACATCGGTAGTATCGGGTAGCCGAACTCTGCGTTGCGATCCTGCTGAGCAGCAACTTTCGAGCGTGACCGCGGTCGTGTCATTAGCCACGTCATGTTGCTGGGCGGATGCGCGGCAGGTACCTTAGCGACCGGGGGTCAACGGTAGGCCTCTCTTCGACTAGGGGACGAGGTAGAGGTGTCGACCGCCGCCCGCGACGCAGTCAGGTCAGCTGCGCCGTCGCACACCCTGTTCCGCTCACTGGCGATCGTCGCCGTCGTGATCTCGCCCGCGATGGTGCTGCGCGTCCTCGGTATCCAACTCGATCCCGTCGTCGGTCTGATCGTCTACGGCGCCGCGGTGGTGGGCGCCAGCTTCGTGCTTGCCTGGGCTGCCGAAGCTGCCCAGGTCGACGTGTCGGGCAGCCTGGCCGTGGCGGTATTGGCCGTGATCGCGGTGCTGCCTGAATACGCCGTCGACCTGTACTACGCCTATACCGCCGGCCACGTGCCCGAGTACACCCAGTACGCGGCGGCGAACATGACCGGATCGAACCGGCTGCTGATGGGACTCGGGTGGCCGGTCGTCGTCCTGGTCAGCGCGCTGGTGGCGCGCCGAACGTCTGGACGCAAGATCGACGGGTTAGAGCTCGAGGCGAGTAACCGGGTGGAGATCGGCTTCCTGATGATCGCCGGGGTGGCCACCTTCGTCATTCCCGTCACCGGCGGCATCCACATCGCGTTCGGGGTGGCGCTGCTGGGCTGGTTCGGCTTCTACCTGTACAAGCTGAGCCGCGGCGACGTCGAGGAACCTGAGTTGGTCGGCACCGCCGCGGCGCTGGGCGCCCTGCCCGACCGGGCGCGCCGCATCGCGGTGTCCGCGCTGTTCATCTTCGCCGCGGCGGTGATCGTGACATGCGCGAAGCCGTTCGCTGACAACTTGATCGGCGCCGGAACGCAGCTGGGTATCGATCGCTTCCTGCTGGTCCAGTGGCTCGCCCCGCTGGCCTCGGAGGCGCCGGAGTTCATCATCGCGACCATTTTCGCCGCCCGGGGCAAGGGCAACGTCGCGATCGCGACGCTGATCTCGGCGAAGGTCAACCAGTGGACCCTGCTCATCGGATCGCTGCCGGTGGCGTTCATGCTCGGCGGGGGAAGCGCCGCAATGCATTTGGACGGCCGCCAGATCGAGGAAATCGTCCTGACCGCCGCGCAGACGTTGATGGGTGTGACGCTTCTGCTCGGCCTGCGGTTCCGGCGCTGGAAGGCCTGGGCGCTGCTCGGCTTGTTCGTCGTGCAGTTCCCGCTCACCTCGACCGAGGGGCGTCTGTTGCTCAGCGGGGTGTACGGCGTGGTGGCCGTCGTGGCGTTGGTGCTCCATCGGCGGGAGCTGCTGCCGACGCTGTCGGCACCGTTCGGCGGTCGGGCCAAGCGCCACGGCGGGCACCCGCACCCGCAACCCGAAGAGATCAAGGCCTCTTGACACCCGTCAATTTTGACGGCGGTACAGTCTGCGCATGCAGATTCGTGAGCATCTCGGAAGCGACAAGCCGGCGATCATCCTTCACCCGTCCGGCACGGTGATCAGCTTCGACGAGTTGGAAGCCCGCGCCAATCGGCTTGCGCACTATTTCCGCGAGGCCGGCCTTGTCGAAGGTGATGCCGTTGCGATCCTGATGGAGAACAACGAGCACATCCATGCGGTGATGTGGGCGGCCCGGCGCAGCGGCTTGTACTACGTGCCGATCAACACGCACCTGACCGCATCGGAGGCGGCGTACATCATCGACAACAGCGCCGCCAAGGCGATCATCGGATCGGCCGCGCTGCGCAAGACCTGCGAGAACCTCGGCGAGCATCTACCCGGCGGCCTGCCGAATCTGCTGATGATCGCCGATGATGACCTCGACGGTTGGCAGCGTTACCCGGAATGCGTTGCCGGTCAGCCGGATACGCCGATCGACGATGAGCGTGAAGGTGATCTGCTGCAGTATTCCTCCGGCACGACCGGGCGGCCCAAGGGCATCAAGCGCGAGCTGCCGCACGTGCATCCCGCCGACGCGCCGGGCATGATGTCGGCACTGGTCGGATTCTGGATGCACCCCGACGCGGTCTACCTGAGCCCGGCGCCGCTATATCACACTGCGCCGTCGGTGTGGTCGATGAGCGTACAGGCCGGCGGGATCACGACGGTCGTCCTGGAGAAGTTCGACCCCGAGGGCTGCCTGGACGCCATCCAGCGTCACCGGGTCACGCACGGGCAGTTCGTACCGGTCATGTTCACCCGCCTGCTGAAAATGCCTGAAGCGGCACGTAATTCGTACGACGTGTCCAGCTTGCAGCGGGTGATACATGCGGCCGCGCCGTGTCCGGTGGAGATCAAAAGGCAGATGATCGACTGGTGGGGCCCGATCGTCGACGAGTACTACGCGTCCTCCGAGGCGATCGGATCGACATTGATCAGCGCCGAGGAATGGCTCGCCCACCCCGGTTCGGTGGGCAAGCCGATGGCATGCCAGATCCACATCCTCGACCAGGACGGGAACGAACTGCCACCGGGCCAGGCCGGTGAAATCTATTTCGAGGGCGGCTATTCCTTCGAATACCTCAACGACGCCGACAAGACCGCGGACTCCCGCGACACCCACGGCTGGACGACCGTCGGCGACGTCGGATATGTCGACGAGGACGGCTACTTGTACCTCACCGACCGTCGCCACCACATGATCATTTCCGGCGGTGTGAACATCTATCCGCAGGAAGCCGAGAACCTGCTCGTCACCCATCCGAAAGTCCTCGACGCCGCGGTCTTCGGTATCCCCGACGACGAGATGGGCCAAAGCGTCAAGGCCGTGGTGCAGACCGTCGACCCAGCCGACGCCACCACCGAATTCGGCGACGAGTTGCTCATCTGGCTGCGAGAACGGTTGGCGCACTACAAGTGTCCGCGGTCGATCTCCTTCGAGGCACAGTTGCCGCGTACCGATACCGGCAAGCTGTACAAACACGAGCTGGTCAAGAAGTATTCGGTGTGACGCTGCGCATTGTCGACGTATCGGACCCGGCGTCCGACGTCGACGCGTGCACGGTGCCGCTGGTCGCCGTCGGCTCGCTGGCCGGCGCATCCGAATTCTGGTTGCAGCGAGCAACATTCACCCTCACCGAGGACGAGACTGACGACCGCCGCGCGATCACCGTCGCATCGATCACCGCCACGCTCATCGACCTGACCGCGCGGGCCGAGCGCTGGCCGATCGCCGCGGCGGTGTGCGACGACGTGCTGCGTTCGGTCGATCCGGCCGTCCCCGCGCTGCCCGGCGTGATGACCGAGTCGCTGGCCTACTCCACGTTGCAGGCGGGCCCGGAGTTCGCGCGCTGGCTGGCCGAACGCGGCCCGGCCACGATGCCCGTCATCGCGGACCCGGTGCTGGCCGACCGCGAGGGTGACACGCTGCGGATCGCGTTCAACCGGCCGCAACGGCACAATGCGTTCTCCACCGATGCCCGTGCCGCGCTGCTCGAGGCATTGACTGTGGCGCAACTTGATTCATCGGTTGACGAAGTCGTGCTGACCGGCAACGGCGCGTCGTTCTGCAGTGGCGGCGACCTCGCGGAGTTCGGCACGTTCCGCGACCCGGCCAGTGCGCATCTGGCCCGCACCCGTTATAGCCCCGCGTTGGCGCTCGACGAGATCGCCACTCGGCTCGGACGGGCCTGCCGGGCCGAAGTGCACGGCCAGGTGCTGGGCAGCGGGCTGGAAATGGCAGCATTCTGCGGACGGGTCGAGGCTGCGCCGGATTCGGAGTTCGGGCTGCCGGAGTTGAGCCTCGGCCTGATTCCCGGCGCCGGCGGCACCGTCAGCGTGACCAGGCGGATCGGCCGTTGGCGCACAGCGTATTTGGTGTTATCCGGCCGAACCGTCGACACCGACACCGCGTTAGCCTGGGGACTGGCGGATGCTAAAAGTTAGCGGTCACTTCCGGGTTCGACCCAGCCCCTCTTCAGCAGGGGGACAACGGCAGAAGCGTTTGAGGTCGTCCGCCGGACGATCCGTGTACAGATGGGTGATCTCGAACTCCCATCGATAGCCCGGGCCGGGTTGGTAATGTCTGGGCATGAACGGTGGGTGCAGTCTCCAGTGCTGAACGCGGCGTTGCGCGATTTGCAGTGGCGACGGCGACGCTTCATCATCGCTATCCTCGGCACGGGCGTGGTGTTCGCCATGACGCTCGTCCTCACCGGCGTCTCCAACGGATTCCGTGTCGAGGCTCGGCAGACCGTCGAATCCTTGGGCATAGACACGTTTGTCATGAAATCCGGCGCGACCGGTCCGTTCCTCGGGGCATCCCCGTTCGCGGCCGAGCAGGTCGGCGTGGTCGCCAAAGTCACTGGCGTTACCGATGCGGTTGGGTTGGTGTACTCGCCCACGACGTCCAAGGACGGCACCTCGACACGCAACGTGAACCTGTTTGGCGCGCCCGCGCCGCCCGTGGCGAAGGGCCAGCCACCTTCGGGCCCCGGCGAGATCGCGGTGTCGAGCACACTGGGGCGCGACGTCGGTGACGATCTGGAGGTCGGTTCCAAGACGTTGCGCATCGTCGGGATCGTCGACAACTCGACCGCGTTGGTCAATCAGCCCAATGTGTTCGTCACGGTCGCGGGGGCACAGCAGGTTGCGTTCTCCGGCCAACCCTTGATCTCGTCAATCGGTCTGCGCGGCCCGCCCGCCCGGGTTCCCGACGGCTACCGTGCCGTTGGCCGGGACGGCGCGGTGGACGACCTATTGCGACCGTTGAAGCCCGCGTATCAAACGCTCACGATCATCGCGGTCCTGTTGTGGATTGTCGCCGCCTTGATCGTGGGCTCGATGATCTACCTGTCCGCGCTGGAGCGCACGCGTGACTTCGCGGTGTTCAAGGCGGTCGGCGTATCGACGCGTTCGGTCCTCGGCGGGATGACTTTGCAGGCAGTCCTGGTCGCTATCGTCGCGGCGGCGTTGGGTGCGCTGCTATCGGTCGCGCTCGCACCGCTGTTTCCGATGCGTGTGGTCGTTCCGGTGTCGGCATTCCTGCTGCTGCCCGCGGTCGCGGTCGTGATCGGGCTGCTCGCAAGCGTCGCAGGGCTGCGGCGCGCGGTGACCGTCGATCCCGCGCTGGCGTTCGGAGGTCCTTGAGCAGTGGCCGATCTGGGCATCGAGGATCTAACAGTCGAGTACTCCAGTGGTGGGTACGCGATCCGTCCGATCGACCACCTGAATCTCGAGGCGGCGGCGGGCTCGCTGGTGATCCTGCTCGGGCCGAGTGGCTGCGGCAAGACGACGTTGCTGTCGTGTCTGGGAGGAATCCTGAAGCCGACGTCGGGCCGCATCACGTTCGGCGACCTCAACGTCACCGCGTTGGACGCCCGCGCGCTGTCACTGTACCGGCGGAGCACCGTCGGCATCGTATTCCAGGCGTTCAACCTGGTGCCCAGCCTCAACGCGATTGAGAATGTGATGGTGCCGATGCGCGCGGCAGGAATCTCCGGCGGCACCGCGCGCCAACGGGCCGAGGAACTGTTGACGCGTGTCGGTCTGAAAGATCGCATGAAGCACCGACCGGGTGATCTAAGCGGCGGACAGCAACAGCGCGTCGCGGTTGCGCGCGCGATCGCACTCGACCCGCCGTTGATTCTGGCCGACGAACCAACCGCGCATCTCGACTTCATCCAGGTCGAGGAAGTGCTACGGCTGATCCGCGACCTCGCGCGTGGCGATCGCGTGGTCGTTGTTGCCACCCACGACACCCGAATGCTCCCGCTCGCCGATCGCGTCGTGGAGTTGGTACCGCAGTTGGCGTCTACGAATCGGACACCCGAAACCGTGCAATTGACGCCGGGCTCCGTGGTGTTCGAGCAGGGCACGATAGGTGATCTCATCTACCTCGTCGCCGAGGGCGAGCTCGAGATCGTGCGCGAACTGTCCGGTGGCGGTGAAGAATTGCTAAAGGTCGCCACCCGGGGCGACTACTTCGGCGAGATCGGCACGCTGTTCGGCCTGCCCCGATCGGCGACGGTGCGGGCGCGCACCGAGGCGATTGTGATCGGCTACACGGTGCAGGCGTTCCGCCAGCAGCTCGGCCTCGGGGGTGTGCGCGACCTGATCGAGCATCGTGCACTTACGATTCCCTGAGGCGCCGCGGATACGCGGCCGACCTCAGATGCCGCCGCGGGACACCAACTGCGCGGCGATGACATTGCGCTGGATTTCGTTGGTGCCCTCGCCGACGATCATCAGCGGCGCATCGCGAAAGTACCGCTCGACGTCGTACTCGGTGGAATACCCGTAGCCGCCGTGGATCCGGACAGCGTTGAGCGCGATCTCCATCGCCACCTCGGAGGCGAACAGCTTCGCCATCCCGGCCTCCATGTCGCAGCGCTCACCGCTGTCGTAACGTTCGGCGGCATAACGGGTCAGCTGACGGGCCGCGGTCAGCTTGGTCGCCATGTCGGCCAGATAGTTGCCGACGGACTGGTGCTTCCAGATCGGCTGGCCGAAGCTCTCCCGCTGCTGCGCGTAGGCCAGCGCGTCATCCAGGGCCGCAGTCGCCACCCCCAGGGCGCGCGACGCCACCTGGATGCGGCCGGTTTCCAGGCCTTTCATCATCTGCGAAAAGCCTTGGCCCGCTTCGCCGCCGAGAATGGCCGAGGGCGGCGCGCGATAGCCGTCGAATGACAGCTCGCAGCTCTCTACACCCTTGTAGCCGAGCTTGGGCAGATCCCGCGACACCGTCAGCCCCGGACCGTGCTCGACAAGCAATATCGAGATGCCTTGATGGCGCGGCGTCGCTTTGGGGTCGGTCTTGCACAGCAACGCGATCAACCCGGACCGGCGGGCGTTGGAAATCCACGTCTTGGATCCATTGACGACGAGCTCGGCGCGGTCCGCGCCAAAAGGCACTGCGGTGGTCGTCATGTTCTGCAGATCGCTGCCGCCGCCCGGTTCGGTGAGCGCCATCGTCGCGCGCATTTCGCCGGTGGCCATCGACGGCAGGTAGTGCTGCTTCTGTTCCTCGGTGCCGAACAACGTGAGCAGCTTGGCCACCACGGTGTGGCCGCCCATCGCGCCGGCCAGGCTCATCCAGCCGCGGGCCAATTCCTGGGTGACCAGCACATAGCACGGCATCGACACCGGTGTGCCGCCGTACTCCTCGGGGACGGCCAGCCCGTAAATGCCGATGCGCTTCATCTGCTCGATCCACGTTTCGGGATACTCGTTGGCATGCTCGACTTCGCGCACCGTCGGCCTGACCTCTTTATCGACGAACTCGCGCACCGTCGCGACCAGCATCGCCTCGTCGTCGTTGAGACCCATTCGGCAATGGTGGCATGCCCGAGGTTGGGCCCACGATGACCGTCGGCCCCTACTTCGACCAGGTGCACACCGGGCAGGTCTTCGCCGGTGCGCCGTCGATGACGTTGACCCCCGGACTGGCCGCCGTGCACCAGAGCATCCTGGGCGACCGGCTGCGACTGCCGCTGGACGCCGAGCTGTCCGCGGCGGTCACCGGGCTGCCGGGGCCGCTGGCGCATCCCGGGCTGGTCTGCGACGTCGCTATCGGCCAGTCGACGCTGGCCACCCAGCACGTCAAGGCCAACCTGTTCTACCGGGGGCTGACGTTTTTTCGCTTTCCGTCGATCGGCGACACCTTGTTCACCCGCACCGAAGTCGTCGGGCTGAAGAAGAACTCGGCCAAGCCGGGCCGGGCGCCGACCGGGCTGATGGCGCTGCGGATCACCACCATCGACCAGGCCGATCGACTGATCCTGGACTTCTACCGGTGCGCAATGCTGCCACTCAGTGCCGGTGCCGACCCGGACGGCTCCAACCACGCCGACGACCTGTCGAAGATCGGCGCCGACTTGGCGGCACCGCCGTCGGCCGCCGCCGAGTGGAACGGCGACGTGTTCCGCGAGCGGGTGCCCGGGCCGCACTTCGATGCCGGCCTTGCCGGTTCGGTGCTGCACAGCAGCGCCGACGTCGTCAGCAGCGCGCCGGAATTGGCTCGCCTGACTCTGAATATTGCTGCTGTGCATCATGATTCGCGCCTTGGCGGACGCCGCCTGGTCTACGGCGGACACACCATCGGCTTGGCGTTGGCGCAGGCCAGCAGGCTGCTGCCGAACCTGGCGACGGTGCTGGGCTGGCAGTCCTGCGACCACACCGCGCCGGTGTACGAGGGCGACACCGTCTACAGCGAGCTGCACATCGACTCCGCCGAGCCGACCGACGACGGCGGGCTGCTGGGTTTGCGGTCGCTGGTCTTCGCGATCAGCGACGCGAGCGACGAGCCACGACAAGTGTTGGACTGGCGTTTCACTGCGCTGCAGTTCTAGGGACCAGGCGATGAATGCGAGGTCGAAGTGGGCCACGGTGCTGGTCGAAGCCCGCCGCGTCGGCCGCCGACATCGGTCGGCTTCTCGGCGTCGAGGTCGACGCCGCCACCACCCTGGCCGGCCGCGCAGCGATCATGGGCCTGACGGCTCCGGGTCGCATCTCGGCGGGCGGCGCCACCCGGCTGCTGGCCACCGCCGACGGCTGGTGCGCGGTCGCGCTGCCGCGCGACGACGATGTCGCGGCGCTGCCGGCGCTGATGGAAGTCGACGAGGTCACCGGCGATCATTGGACCGCGCTAACGCATTGGGCGGCAATATCTCCCACGGAAGCTGTGATCGCTCGCGCCCAGTTACTCGACATCGCCGCCGCGGCGCTGGGGGAGGCCGCCGCCGCACCACCGGCGGTACCGAACCGGCGGTAGCAGCGCCGGCTCGCGCGGCTTCAACGGGATGCTGGTCGCGGACTTGTCGTCGCTGTGGGCCGGGCCGCTGTGCGGTCAGCTACTCGCCCGCGCGGGTGCCACCGTCGTCAAGGTGGAAAGTCCTAAGCGGCCGGACGGTACCCGGCAGGGGCGAGCCGGCGTTCTTCGACTGGATGAACTCCGGAAAACTCTGCTATGCAGTCGATTTCGACAACGACAGGCGACGCGTTGCGTCGGCTGTTGGCCGCAGCCGACATCGTCATCGAGGGCTCCCGCCCGGCGGCGCTGCGGCGGCGCGCGTTGAGCGCAGACGACCTGCCTTCCCGAAGTGGCCGAATCTGGTTGCGCATCAACGGCTATCGCGAACAGCCGGATCGACCGGCATTCGGCGACGACGCCGCGGTCGCCGGCGGGCTGGTCGGCACCGCTGCCGACGGGCCGGTGTTCTGCGGGGACGCGATTGCGGACCCGCTGAGCGGACTGGAGGCGGCTCGGGCGGTGGGGGAGTCGCTGCGCCGCGGCGGCGGCGAGGTGATCGACGTGTCGATGGCCCAGGTCGCCGCACGCTATGCGGCGTTGCCCCAGTCGACAGGCACAGCTGCGGACGCCGGTCCGGCCGCCGGCCGTGCCGTCGGCGTCGCCGATCGGCGCGGACAATGCCGCCGTCGAGCGGCTGATAGCAGAGAGATCCTGCGCGACATGCTGATTCAGCGCGCAACGATGCTGGACGGCAAGGTCGTCGATCTTCGGGTGGGCGAGCTCATCGACGAGGTCGCCGACACGCTGACCGCGCGGCCGGGTGAAGACGTGCTGGACGCGGCGGGCGGCACCGTGCTGCCCGGCCTGCACGACCACCACGTGCATCTGCATTCCACGGCCGCCGCGGAACACTCGATCCGGCTGGGGCCGCCGCAGGTACGCGATCGCGCCGGACTGGTCGCGGTGCTGACGGACGCGCGAAGCGGGCGACGACGGCTGGATTCGTGCGGTGGCATACCACGATTCAGTGGCCGGGCCGCTGGATCGCGACGTGCTGGACGCCGTGCTGCCGGCGGTGCCCCTGCGCGTTCAGCATCGCAGCGGTGTGCTGTGGATCCTCAACTCGGCGGGCTTGGCCCGCGTCGGTCTGGCCGACCACCCGGACGGCAGGCTACGCAGCACCGAGTCGTGGTCGGAGGCGCTGACCCGTAACGAAACCAACCTGGCCGACCTCAGCGGCCGGCTCGGCAGCTACGGCGTCACCGGAATCACGGACGCGACACCGGATCTCGGCATCGCCGACATCGTCCGGCTCGAAGAGCTGCACCGCCACGGCGATTTCCGCCAGCGCGTGCACTGCCTGGCGCCGGGCAAACGGATCCTGCACGACGACGACTTGGACCTCGAGCAGCTCGTCGACTGGATCGCGCAGCGGCACCGCGACGGTGGCCCGGTTGCCATTCACTGCGTCACCGCCGCGCAGCTGCTGGTGACGATCGCGGCGCTGCACGACGCCGGCACCCGGCCGGGTGACCGCATCGAACACGCCGCCGTCGTGCCGGCGGATTGCCTGGCCGATGTGACCGATCTCGGTCTCACCGTCGTCACGCAGCCGAATTTCGTTGCCGAGCGCGGTGATCAGTACCTCGACGAGATTCCTGCAGCCGAGCACGATCAACTCTGGCGGGTGGCATCGCTGCTGCAGGCGGGCGTGCCGGTGGCACTGTCCACCGATATGCCATTCGGCGACGCCGACCCCTGGGCGGCAATGCGCGCTGCGGTGCACCGCTCCACACCCAGCGGAAAGATTCTGGGCAAAATTGAATGCGTTTCGGCACGAACAGCTTTGACGATGTTTCTGGGATCAGCGGATCAGCCCACCCGGCCGCGCACGGTCGCGCCGGGCGAGCCCGCCGACCTGTGCGTGCTGAACGTGCCGCCCGAGACCGCGCTCGCCGCGCTGGACGCCGGGATGGTCGCCTCGACCATTGTGGGCGGCGGAATCGCCTACACCTCAACCTGAGTCAGGAGATGTCGCCGACCAGGTAGCGCTGCAACGTCGGCGCTACCGCGTTGACCAGGCTGTCGACGTCCATCGAGTGAATCGGCTCGACCCGCACCCCGTAGCGCATGATGCCCAGACCGACGACCGCCGAGGCGCACAGCGAGGCGCGGAACGTGACCTGGTCGGCGCCCAACGCCTTGAGCAGTGGGTTGAAAACCGGGCCGATGAACAGGCCCTGCGCGATGTCAACCGTTTTGGCCAGGCCCGCGGTGGCGATCGCACTGGCGGCGAACGGCCCGCCACCAGCGGCGTCCCAGGTGGTGATCAGCATGTGCAGCGTTCGTCGGCCGGCCTCGTTCACGCCGCCGCGGACGATCCGGTCGATGAACTCTTTGGTGCCGAATGGCAGATGCAGCTTGCGTGCCACCGGGTCGAGAATCCCGCGCAGGGGGTTTTCGCGAGGGGCCACGCTGCAAAGGATGGCACGGGCCGAATCAGTGCGGCAAGTCGCGGAACGGTGTGTCGCGGTACGGCTCAGGCTCTTTCGGCAGGCCCAGCACGCGCTCGCCGATGATGTTGCGTTGAATCTGATCGGTGCCGCCACCGATCGAGGTGAAGTAGGCATTCATCGTCCGAAATGTCACCGCGTCGCCGGCAGGATTCTCCGGTCCGGCGAGCATGGCTTCGGCGCCGACGATGTCGGTCTCCACCCGCGCGGTCTCATGCAAGATCCCTGACATCGCGATCTTGCCGAGCGCCATCAAGGTCGCTGCCTCGGCGCGATCGTTCGTCGCCCTCGAGCGCTGGGTGTTCCACCGATTGACTGTGGTGAGCGCATCGACACGGGCAATCTGCTGACGAATGTAGGGATCGTCCAATCGGCCGGCATCCCGCGCCAATTCCACTAATATATTCGGCTTTTTCGGCTCGCGGCCGCTTGTTGTTCTTGGCGGTGCGGGCCAGATCGCCCATGAACCGACGTTCGTAAGCAAGCGCGGTCTGCAGTACCGACCAGCCGCCGTTCAGCTCGCCGACCAGGTTCTCGGCGGGAACGCGAGCGTTGTCGATGAAGATCTCGTTGAATTCCGATTCGCCAGTGATCTGGTGGATCGGCCGAATCTCGATACCGTGCTGCCGCATCGGCAGCATGAAGAAGCTGATGCCCTGGTGTTTCGGCACATCCCAGTTGGTCCTGGCCACCAGCATGCCGTAGTCCGCGGTCGTGGCGAAGGACGTCCAGACCTTCTGCCCGTTGATCACCCACTCGTCGCCGTCGCGCTCGGCGCGGGTACGCAGCCCGGCCAGGTCAGATCCGGCAGCGGGCTCGCTGTAGAGCAGGCACCACTTGCTCTCACCGCGGATCGACGGCGGAATCAGCCGTCGCTTCTGCTCGTCGGTCCCGGCGTCATGCAGGGTGCAGGCGAACAGATTCGCGCGGTCATGGCCGGTGCCCGGCGCACCTGCCGCGGCGAATTCCGCTGCCACAAGCCGGGATTGCGCGTCGGAGAGTCCGCGGCCGTACCACTCCGGTTCCCAGCTGGGTACCGCCCAGCCAGCGTCGACGACGAGTTGCGCCCAGCTCGCGCGGTCGATGCCAGAAGTCCAGTTGGCTGCCAACCAGTTACGCACGTCGTCGCGCAGTTCGTCGTCAATGCCGGCCACAGCTCAGGCTCCGATCTGCTGAAGATAGCGTTCGCGGTGCCACGACGGACTACCCAGCAGCTGGGCGTCGCTGCGGGCCCGCCGCAGATACAGATGCGCCGGATGCTCCCAGGTGAAGCCGATGCCGCCGTGCACCTGGATGTTGGTCGCCGCGACGTGAACGAATGCATCCGAGCAATATGCCTGTGCCAGAGCAAGATCCGCGATGCGCGAGGACGCTTGCTCGGCGAACGACGCAGCCACGAAGCGCGCCGCCGACACCGCGGACTCGGCCTCGAGCAGCATGTCCGCGCACATGTGCTTGACCGCCTGGAAGCTGCCGATCGCCCGACCGAACTGGTACCGGGTCTTGGCGTACTCAGTGGCCATCTCGACCGCTCGCCGCGCGCCGCCGGCCTGCTCGCTGAGCAGTGCCACCGCCGCGCGGTCCAGCGCCGCGGTGAATGCCTCGGCGCCGGTACCCGGCCGGCCGACCAGACGTGCGGGGGTATCGACGAACTGCACGCGGCATTGCTTGCGGGTCAGGTCCACGGTGGTCAGCGGGGTGATGTCCAGGCCGGCGGCGCCCGCCTCGACCGCGAACACGGCAGGCCCGGTGTCGGTGCCGGCCAGCACGTACAACATGTTTGCCAACTGTCCGTCGAGCACGAAGTGCTTGTAGCCGGTGAGGTGCCAGGCATCACCGATGGAGCCCGCCGCCGTCGCGAGCGTGCCGGGCACCCGGGCGGAGCCGTCCTCCGCGAAGGCGACGGTGGCGATCAGGTCGCCGGACGCGATCCGGGGCAGGACGGCGGCGGATTCGGCTGCGTCGTCAACCTCGGCCAGCAAGCTGGGCACCAGCACCGCGGTCGATAGGAACGGGCCGACGAAGAGTGCCCGCCCCATCTCCTCCATCGCGATGCCCATTTCCACTTGGCCCGCTCCGGCGCCGCCGTGCTCCTCGCCGATCAGCAAGCCAGTCAGACCCATGCCCGCCAGTTCGCGCCAGACCGCCGGATCGAAACCGGTGTCGGTGGCCATCAGCGCACGCACCTGCGCCTCATCCGAACGTTGTGCGAGCAGGTCGGCGACCGCACTACGCAGCGCTCGCTGCTCGTCGGTTGTCGAGAACGGCGCGCTGCTGCGCATGGCGTCGATCAGACCTTCGCCGCCAGCGCGGTGCGCAAACTCGCGCACTGGCTGTTGAAAAACGACTGTGACACAGCGGCTTTCGGCGCCACCAGGTCGAAGCCGTGAAACGCTCCGTCGACCACCTCGACCTGGCACGGCACGCCGGCCGCGGTAAGCCGCTCGGCATAGGCGAGGTTCTCGTCGTGAAACATGTCGTGAGTGCCGACGCCGATCCAGGCCGGGGGCAGTCCGCTCAGATCCTCGTGGCGCGCCGGAACCGCGACATTCGGGTCGGCGTTGCCGAGATATGCTGCCCAGCCGAAGCGGTTGCTCTTCGGGCTCCACAGCCGGTAGTTCGGGTTTTTCGGTCCTGACGCGCTGCGGTCGTCGAGCATCGGGTAGGCCAGCAGTTGCAGAGTCGGTGACACCTCGCCGCGGTCACGCGCCAGCAGTGCCAGCGCTGCCGCCAAACCACCGCCCGCGCTGGCCCCGCCGATCGCCACCCGCGCCGGGTCGACCGCAGGCAGCTTGGCCAGCCAGGTCAACGCCGAATAGCAATCTTCCAGCGACGCGGGGTAGGGATGCTCAGGCGCCAGCCGGTAGTCCACTGCCGCGACGGTAACGCCCAACTCGCGGACAAATCGACGACACAGCCGGTCGTCTTGCTTGGCAGTACCCATCACGTAGGCGCCGCCGTGAATCCATAGCAACGCTGCGCCGGGTTGGCTGAGGCCGGCCGGGCGGTGCAGTCGCACCCCGACACCGGAGCGCAGGATGAGCACCTCGACGCCATCGGGGTTTTTGCCGCGCGGCATGACCGACGACAGCCTGCGGATCACCCGCAGCGTGCGGGGGCCGAGTGGCGCTCTTGGCGCCAGGCGGGCGACTCTGCGGAGGTCAGGGTGAAAGTCGGAACTCGGCATCGGTCCAGTATTGCCAACGCCTGCCGGGTCCATGTCCCGGGCTCCCTCGTCGACGGCGTGGCATTGCAAATGCCCATTGAGATGCTCGGCTACAGAAATGGTCAATTGTGACTGGTTTAGTTTCAACACGGGACAATTACCGGTCAGTGTTCATTTCAGCCAGTCAGCGAGCACCTCGTCAGTGTGCTGGCCAGGCACGCACGGTGGACTGTCCACTGCTGCCGGAGTCCGCGAGAAACGGGGGGCCGGTGACGGCTGGGTTATGCCATTTCCGACGAAAAAGGTTTCGCGGGCTGCCAATTGCGGATGGTCCGGCGCATCTGCCATGCCGAGCACGGGTGCCACGCAGGCGTCGCTGTCGCCGAATATCTTTGCCCATTCCTGCTGGGGTCGGGCGGCGAAGGCGGCGCTGATCTTGGTTCGTAGTTGCGGCCATGCGTCGCGATCGAATTGCGCATTGGGGTCCAACGGTAGTTCGAGCAGGCGCAGGAATTCGGCATAGAACTGCGGTTCGAGCGCACCGACGGCCATGAACTTTGCGTCCAAGGTCCGATAGACGCCGTAGAACGGCGAACCGCCATCTCCGAGGTTGGTGCCGCGTTCATCGGACCAGACTCCCGCCGCGTAGCAGCTGTAGATCATGGTCATCAGATGGGCGCTGCCATCGACGATCGCCGCGTCGACGACTTGGCCGCGGCCGCTTCGCCGGGCCTCGTCCAGTGCGGCGACCGCAGATCCCACTCAACCTTGTCGGCGACTTCGCCGGCGGAAGCACCAGAATCACCCGGCCGCTGAAGCTGCTCGCCCAGATCTGCAGGCACCCAATTCGCTTTGTCCGCGTGACCAATCCGCGCGGGTGGTCACAACGCTCGCTCATCACCGGCGTCATGCAGACCACCGACACATCGCTATCGCTGGTGCCCAAGCGGCGGGTGCTCGGCCGGCGGCTGCGGCTGACCATGCGCCAGGATCCAGACCACCCGACGCCCACTTTCCTGCCAGTGGCCAATGACTTCGCCCGGCGGCTCGCCGACCAGACCGGTGGGACAGCGCAGAGTTGGCTGACCGAAGCGCTGTTCAACATGCCGATCACTGCACACATATTGGGTGGCGCGATAGCGGCCGATACCCCCGAGCACGGCGTTGTCGACGGCGAGCATCGAGTGTTCGGCTACCAGAACCTGCTGATCTGCGACGGCGCGGTCATCCCGGCCAATCCCGGTGTGAATCCGAGCCTGACGATCACGGCGATGGTCGAACGGGCGATGGCAGCGATCCCGGTCAAGCCTGGTGCCCAAACGACAACCCCCCGCGCGGGGTTGCTCAACTCGAAACCGGCAGCAGTGTGAGCGTTAATTGCACCTGGAGGCGTTGACCCACCGACCGTTGTAACCCACACATCCGGTGACGTTCGGGGGCGGCGGTGGGTCGTTCGGCATGGGAGCGTAGTACGCCGGCGGCGGAACGTAAGGCGCAATGGGGTCGGCGAGATTCGCGCAACCACTCACCGATATCCGGCGGCCGGCGCTTGCACAGACGTCGGCGTTCGCGATCCCGGCTCCGGGAATCGTGACGATGGCCCCCGAGACGGCCGCGAGCGCCAAGGCGGTCGCCGCCGTGAGTGTCCATGACCGTTTCCAATGACTCATCGTGCTTGTCTCCTCACCGGCGTGACTGGCCTAGCTATGTCGAAGATGATGGTTGGGCGTAACACCGCTTAGGTGACTATTGACCCGAATTGGGGTGGTAATCGCAGCGATTCCCCAGGTCGGTGAGGGGTTGGCGGATCCCGTTGATTTCGGACTCAACCTGGGGGTTGGCGTTCATATAATTCTGGACGTCGCCGTGAATCTCCTCGTTCGGCAGACCACGAAGGCCGGTGAAGAAGTTGTTGACGTCTGGGTGGCTAAACAGATAAATCCCCATCGCAGACCCTACTGAGCCCGACGCCTGCGCCAGATCGGCGGCCGTGCACCCGGGCGCCGGGGCCGCAGGGGCTGGAGGTGGCGGTTCGGGCGCGGGGTCAGCAAAAGCCAACGAGGCACTCCCGAGCAGCATCGCACCGGCCATCGCCGAAGTGCCGATCGCTCCCACCAGTGCGGTACGCATGGCACGCCTTAACAGCATCATGCTTGCTCCTTCTCATCCAGTGTCCGAGCGGCTATCGCTACCACTTAGCTAAGCACAACAAAATAAGACATTGTGGCGAATAATAATTCGTAAGGAACCGGAAGAGCAAGTCTTGCGGGATCGACGGCGAGCGCCAATCCCGCGGCCCGGCAATGCGTGTCGGTAGCTTTCGCAATCGGTGGCCGGTCGAGGCATCAGGTCTTTACGAATCCGTTTGCAGGCGTTCATATCTCACTGCTTGATGGCGCGCGGCGAACAATTCGAAGCGATCGATCAACACGCCACCACAGACAAGGACCCTGCGGGCGCGTCGATGAGTGTCAGTATGGAGCCGACGCTGAGGCAGGAGCAGAGAATGCACAGTGAGACCGCGTTCGTCCTAACAATTTTGGTGCTCTGCTACGCCGCCGTCTCCGGGCTGGTCCGACGCTGGTACCTGGCGCCCGCGCTGATATTCGTCGTCGTGGGCATAGTTCTCGGTCCGTCGTGCTTGGGGTGGATCGAGGCGGGGTCCGACGCGAAAGGTTTCACGGTTCTTTCGGAGCTGGCGCTGACGGTGATTCTGTTCAACCAAGCCTCGACGCTGAACCTGCGGAACGTGTTTCGGCGGGGCCATCTGCCGATGCGCCTGTTGGGGATAGGGATACCCGTGACTATCGCCCTCAACACCGCCATCGCCGTCTCAGTGCTGCCGGTGCTGCCGTTTTGGGAAGCGGTGTGCCTGGCCGTGATCGTGGCGCCCACCGAGGTGGCGTTGCTGGACGCCCTGCTCGAGGATCGGCGTGTCCCTGAGCGTGTCCGTAATGCGCTCTCGATTGAGAGCGGCCTTTATGACGGCTTTGCGCTGGCGACTTTGTTGGCCGCACTGGCGCTCGCTTCGGAGCAGACTAAGCCCGCTCCGGTCCGCTGGGCCTGGTTCGCATTTCGCACCGAGTTCGCCTCGCTGGCGGTCGGCGCGCTCATCGGGGTGATCGGCGGCGTGGTGATCTCACGATCTAGCGCGCGCGGGTGGATGAGTGGCACCTGGGCGCAGCTGGCGAGCCTGGCGCTCGCGCTCGTCTGCTTCGGGTTCGGTGAGCGATTGCACGGCAGCGGGTTTGTCACCGCCTTCATCGGTGGGCTGGCCTACGCAATTATGTTGCGTCGCAACGGCATCCAGGCGATGGCGACTCAGGTCTCCGACGCAGCTGGCCAAGTTCTCGAACTACTGGTGTTCGCGCTTTTCGGCGCGGTGGCAGTCGTGCCGGCATGGCGCGACGCGGGTTGGCGAGTAGTTGTTTTCGCAGTTCTTGCGCTGATCGTGGTGCGTAGTGCATCAGTTGTAATCGCATTGGCTGGTAGCGGTTTGGCGAGACGCAGCAAACTGTTCATGGGATGGTTCGGCCCCCGGGGAATCGGAACACTCGTACTCGGCCTGATCGTGATTCACGAAGGCGAGATACAACAGGGGACGTTGATTACTCAGGCCGTGGTTGTGATCGTCACGCTCAGCCTGACTCTGCACAGCGTCACTGCTGCGCCGGGGATTCGACTCTGTCAGCAAGAAGACGAGACGCCGACCGACAACCCACCGGAACCGAATGACGATGTGAGCGCACAGACCCGGGCCTGAAATCGCACACGGGCGCGGCGGGTCTGACACGATGACGCGGTGTCCACACCCAACGGTCCCGCCCACGCAGCAGGGCCGAGCCTGCATCAGTTGACGACGCCGCGAGCGGCGGCCGCGGCAGGGGTTCTGTTCGCCTTGCTTTTCGGCGCCACGCTAATCCTGATCCGCGTGAAGATGCCGGAGGGACTGGGCAATTCGGCGGAGTGGCTCGACTCGCAAAAGGGCGGCATTTCGGCGGCGACGAAGCTGATGCCGTTCGCCGGCATCACCTTCCTGTGGTTCATCGGCGTCGTGCGGGACAACCTCGGGCGCTACGAGGATCGGTTCTTCGCATCGGTGCTTCTGGGCAGCGGTCTCCTGTTCTTGGCGATGATGTTCGTCTCGACCGCAGTCGCGGGCGCGTTGGTGGCTTCCGATGCGGGCATCACCGATCCTGCGGCGCATGTCGCGGTGATCGCCTTCGGCAAGATGATCGTGGTGTCGGCCGCCAAAACCTACGCCATTCGAATGGCAGCCGTGTTCATGATTTCGCTGGCCACCATCTGGCTCAAGACCGGACTGATGCCGCGCTGGCTCGTCGCCGTCAGCTATCTCGTAGCGCTCGGGTTGCTCATCGCGGGTGATGTCTCCATGTGGCTGACATTGGCATTTCCCGCTTGGGTTTTGGTCGTTAGCACACTGATTTTGCTGCGCGCGGGCTACATCGACGAACAGCGTGCCGCCCTCGAGTGAGGGCGAGATGGCACCCTCAACGACGTTGTACCGTCCCCTGACCAAAGCGGGAGCGATCTCGGCCCAGGGGTGGCATCGTCGGTGGTAGCGGTTGAGTTCTGAGCGGTGCACATGGACGCTAGCCGACGCCTCAACGGAAAGGCCGGACAGTGGCAGAGCAACCTGTCGACGCCTCTACTCGTCTCGCGGTGCAACGCACACGCCTGGCCCAGGAACGAACCCTGATGGCCTGGATCCGAACGAGTACATCTTTGATCGCTTTCGGTTTCACAATCTTCAAGTTCTTCGAGTATCTCGCAACGAATGAGAGGCGTCGCCAACCGATCCTGAGTCCCTGGGTCTTGGGGATGATGATGATCCTGGTGGGCCTTACGGGCTTAACGCTGGCGTGGATTCAGCATCGCCAGGAGATGAAGGCACTAAGGGCAGAAGTTGGACCCATGCCGTACTCGATAGCGGGCATCATGGCCTGCTTCATCGCCGGTCTGGGTGGCATCGCGCTGATCCTCGTCGCCTTCAGGCTCTAGAGGAGGTAGGCGACGTCACGCTGGCCGCGAATGTTTGCGATCAATTTGCCATCAACTGGCCTGTTGTCGATGAGTGAGACGGCCTAGGGTGGGATTACGGGCCTAAGCAGACGGGCTCGCAACCAAGCCGTCCAGATGGCGGCGATGCTTTGCAGGCCGTCTATCGTTGTTGGCAGCTTTGAATGGCCGGAATTTATTGCTTCACTTGACTTTTCGTAGTGCTGGACAGCATCGGCCACGGCGATCCTGACGAAACTCACGAAAGGGCCATCATGGCTGAGTCATCAGCACAACCCAACGGCCGCAAGCCCGCTGCGTGTGACGGCGAGGCTGGCGCCGCACCCGAACAGGACCAGGTGCGACGGGATATCCTGCCAATCCCGGATGCCAAGCATGTGGGCCTGACAACGTATGACGACCGTGGTGAACAGCATTACGCAGGCGCCGCTCGAAGGTGTCAGCATGCTGCCCACCCTGCGCGACGGCGATGCACCCGAGCACCACGACGTCCAGTATTTCGAGATACTCGGCAACCGCGGCATTTACCACAAAGGCTGGACCGCGGTGACGAAACACCGCACACCGTGGACCACCGAGGCGCCGCCGGCGTTCGACGACGATGTCTGGGAGCTGTACGGACCCGACGACTGGACGCAGGCACGCGACCTGGCCAAGGAGAACCCGCACAAGCTCGCCGACATGCAGCGCCTGTGGCTCATCGAGGCGGTCAAATACAATGTTGTACCCCTTGATGATCGGACCTTCGAGCGCTTCAACCCCGATCTCGCCGGACGCCCCCAGTTGATCCGGGGGAACAGTCAGTTGCTGTTCCCCGGGATGCGGGTCAGCGAGAACTGCGTGCTCACTCTGAAAAACAAGTCATATTCGGTGACCGCCGAGATCACCGTGCCGGAATCCGGCGCGACCGGCGTCATCATCACCCAGGGCGGCATCGTGGGCGGCTGGTCGCTGTACGCGCACGAGGGCAGGCTGAAATATTGCTATAACTTCCTCGGCGTCGAGCACTTCATGGTCACTGCCGAGCAGCCCATCCCAGCCGGAAAGCACCAGGTGCGAATGGAATTCGCCTACGACGGCGGCGGGCTGGCTAAGGGCGGCGACGTCACGCTTTACTACGACGGAAAGTCCGTCGGCAAAGGCCGCGTCGAACACACGCAGCCGATGATCTACTCCGCCGACGAGGCCTGCGACGTCGGCGCCGACAGCGGCTCACCCGCGTCCCCGGACTACGGCGCCACCGGCAACAAGTTTTCCGGTCAGATCGACTGGGTGCAGATCGACGTCGGCGGCGACAGCCACGATCACCTGATCAAAGCCGAGGACCGGCTCACGATCGCGATGGCGCGGCAATAACTGTCGCGACGTCACCGGTATGAAGCTCGCGCAACGCGGTCCGCAGCCCGCGACGTCTGCCGGTGCCGGGGTCGACACCGAAGCTTTCGCGAACGCCCGAACGGATTCGGAATTTCAGCTCCGAGTGAGTTTCGGGCGCGTCGTCCGAGGTAGCTTGGAGGAACTTGTTCGGGACCGAGAGCTTGACGATGGTCCAGAACGTCTGCATGTACTGGTGCATCAAGGATCCGGTCGTGTACGGCAGGTCGTACTTGTCGCATAGAGGCTTGATGCGCTCGGATATTTCGGCGTACCGGTTGCTTGGCAGGTCGGGGAACAGGTGGTGCTCGATCTGGTAACACAGGTTGCCGCTCATGAAGGCCTTGAGGGGGCCGGCGGTGAAATTCGCCGAACCGAGCATCTGCCGCAGGTACCACTCTGGGTGCGTCTCGTTCTCGTATTCCTCGCGGGTGAATTTCTCGGCGCCGTCGGGGAAGTGCCCGCAGAAGATCACCAGATACGCCCAGTAGTTGCGGATGAGGTTCGCTATCGCGTTCGCGGCCAGGGTGTGCTTCCACCCGGGGCCCGACAGGGCGGGAAAGATGATGTAGTCCTTGCCGACCTGCTTGGCGACCTTCTTGCCGATCACGCGCAAGTCCTTGCGGGCCTCGGCCATGGTTTTCTCACGTTTGCGGACCTTCGTTATTTCAACCCCGTGCAGCGCGACGCCCCACTCGAAGAGCGTTCCGAGCAGCACGTTGAAGACAGGGTTGGCGAGATACTCCGGCTTCCAGCGCTGGTCTCGGGTGACGCGCAGGAGGCCGTAGCCGACGTCGTCGTCGATCCCGACGATGTTGGTGTATTTGTGGTGCACAAAGTTGTGTGTGTATTTCCACTGCACGCTCGGAGAAGTGGTGTCCCACTCCCATTCGGTGGAGTGGATCTCCGGGTCGTTCAGCCAATCCCACTGGCCGTGCATGATGTTGTGCCCGAGTTCCAGGTTCTCGATGATCTTCGCGATGCCAAGCAGGGCGGTCCCGGCGACCCAGGCGACCTTGTTCCTGCTCGCCAGCAAGGCAATTCGACCACCGACCACGAAAGCGCGCTGCAGCTGGATCGTTCTGCGCACGTAGCGGGCGTCCCGCTCGCCCCTGGACTCCTCGATATCGGTTCGGATCGCGTCCAGTTCGCGGCCCAATTCCTCGATGTCGGCCGCGGTGAGGTGTACGTACTGCCTGATGTCGGTGATGGCCATGCCGCGCTCCTAAATGTCGATGGTGCAGTCGCCGGATGCTGCGGAGATGCAGGTCTGGATTCGATCGCCGGCGCGGTGCTCGGTTCCAGACCTCAGATCGCGCACGTAGCCCGATTCCAGCGGCAATACACAGGATTGGCAGATGCCCATTCGGCATCCGAACGGCATTTGGATGCCGAGCTTCTCGCCACCTTCCATCAGCGTTGTCGCGCCATCGAGTTTGATGCTCTTGTCTGAGATCTTGAAGGTGACCGTGCCGCCCTCGCCGCCTTTGTCGGTGCGCGCGATGGCGAACCGCTCCGTGTGCAGCTTGTCCCGCACACCCGCTTCCGTCCATACCTTTTCGACGGTGTCGAGCATCGCGGGCGGACCGCACGCCCACGTGGAGCGGCCTTTCCAGTCCGGGACGAGGCCGTCGAGCGCGGCGAAGTCGACCTTGCCCATGTCCGCTGTCAGCTGCAGGTGCAGCCGGTAGTCGGGCTGGGTGCGCTCCAGCGCACATAACTCGTCGTGGAATATCACGTCGCCGAGGGCGTGCGCCGAATGGACATGCATGATGTCGGGACTCTCGCCACGCTGCAGTAGCGAGCGCAACATCGCCATCACGGGAGTGATGCCGCAGCCCGCCGTCACGAACAGCAATTTGGCCGGCGCCGGATCAGGGAGAGCGAAATCGCCCCTCGGGGCGGCGAGTCGAACAACCGTGCCGGCCTCGACGCCGTTCACCAGATGTGATGACAAGAAGCCCTCGGGCGTGGCCTTGACGGTGACCGAGATCAACTTCTTGTCGCGCCGTGGGATCGACGTCAGCGAGTAAGACCGCCAATGCCAGCGCCCACCAACCCGCAATCCGATGCCGACGTACTGGCCGGGCTGATAGTCGCCGGAAAAGCCCCATCCGGGTTTGATCGTGACCGTGGCCGAATCTTCGGTTTCCCGGCGAACATCGACGACGAGGCCACGCAGTTCCCGAGCAGACCACAGCGGATTGAGCAGTTTGAGGTAGTCGTCGGGCAGCAGCGGCGTGGTCGCACGAGCCACCAACCCCCGCAACACATTAACCGTCGGGGTCGACGCGGTCTCGACATTGTTTGCCGGCGCCGCACTCCACAACCTCAGATTTCGCATCTTCGAACCCCACGGTCAACACCGTCAACGCAGGACCATCGAGCTTGGCGATGCTGCTGTCAAGGTCTGCTGTTCGTGCCGGACCTGTTTGTGTACCGCCGCAGACTAAGCACAACGTGCGTTGGCATCTCGCGGATTGTCCGGGTTCTCTGCGGCTTGCGATGGACGTGGTGGCCCGTGCGGCTGGTCTTGGATGATGCGCCATCGCTGCCTTGACGGTTGCGGGGGTAGCAAACCTTGCGGGTCGCCGATCCGCAGCACCCGGGAGACTTCGTCACTGGGTATCACTGCCCAGGCTATGCCAGCGCGCGCGCAGCAGACGGAGACCCTGTGCAGCGCCGAGAAACCCTCGGTTCCAAAGAAATCCAGGCCGCTCAGATCGATGATCAGTCCGCGGCAACCCCTCAGATGCCGCCGAGTGTATTCGGTCAGAGTGTCCGCGTTGGATGCGTCGATGTGGCCGGAGGCGCTGATGACGGCTACCGACGATCTCAGCCGACGATGGGCTAATCGCACGGTGTGACTCTCCCAGGGCTGGGAGACAAACTCGGCGACGGGAGGCACAGCGGAGGTAGGAAGAACATTCATGGTGATCCCCGACAATCGGTTGTCACCGTTTTGTTCGGCGCTAGCTAACGCTCTGCGAGGACAGCGGCGGACGGCCGACCCCATCCCGAACTGGTTGAGATTCTCAACATAGTTGACCGTTCACCCCGGGGGAGCAATTGTCAAGACTGGTGATCGGACCTTTGGGTGCGGCACTTTTTAGTTCCGATCAGGTTGTCGAATCTTCAGCTCGACATCTCGACCTGTGGTTGCGATGAAGTCGTTCAGAATGCCCACCACCGCTGCCGGGGCCTCGACATGCGGGAAGTGCCCGACACCGGCGAGCACCTCGAGTCGACTACCCGAAACAGCGTCGTGAGCGGCGTAGCCATGGGCGACAGGAATGATCCGGTCCTGTTCGCCCCAGATCAGCAAGGTCGGTAATCCATAACTGACATGGATCTTGCCGAGCGCGCTGACCGCCTGGCCGCGGTAGTCCACCACCGAGCGCAACGTGCGTAGGAATGCCTGGCGAGTCGGCCGATCCGACAATGAGCAGTAGGCGCTCCACATCTCACCGGCGCGCGGCGACTGGATTCCGGCCGACGTGAGCCACGACCCCAGCTTGTTGCCGAGTTTCAACACCGGCTGCGGAGCGACCACCGGCAGCACCAACTCGGCTCCGGGTGCCGACAGTATCCGCAATATCCAGTTCAGGTCGGGGCCCAGGCCACCGCTGCTGATGAGAACCAGGCGTTGGCAGTAGTCGCGATGTTGATAGGCGAACTGCATGGCCACACCACCACCGAGTGATTGACCGATAACCGTCGCACGGCTGATACCTAGTTCGTCGAGTAGATCCCGCAGCCACGCCGCGAACGCACCCAACGAATAGTCACCGCGCGGCTTGGCCGATTCACCGTGCCCGAGCAGGTCCGGTGCGACCACGCGATAGCTTTTCGCCAACTCAGGGATGACCGCGCGCCAGGTCGCCGAACTTCCCGCCATGCCGTGAATCAACAGCAGCGCCTCGCCGGCACCTGCATCCCGATAGGCAACACGCTCACCGTGCAATTCGAGATAGCTCATCTCGGTCACGTGCACTGGCCTCCGTCCAACAGTGTTCTGGCATCCGGCCCGCTATTAGACGACTATAACCTGACCTACGGTCCCGTAGGTTACTGGCCAGTAGATCAAGCTCGTCTGCGCTCGTCGCGACGCCATTGGCGGACCGCCGCGATCGCGGTCTTGAGGCCCCGGCGGCGCCCCGTCACCAGGTCGGTCCCGATGACGCCAGGCTGTAGTTCGGTGAACATCCGCTCGCTGCGGGTCTCCGGAGCGTCGTCGGCGGTGCTGCGCAAATAGCGGTCCGGCAGCGACAGCTTGGCGATGGTCCGCCACGTCTTGGCGTTCTGCACGAGGAATGAGCCGGTCGTGTACGGCAAGTCGTACTTGTCGCATAACTCGCGCACGCGCAGCGAGATCTCGTGTAGCCGATTGCTCGGTATGTCGGGGTACAGGTGATGCTCGATCTGGTAGCACAGGTTGCCGCTCATGAATCGCATCGCCGGCCCGGCCTCGAAATTGGCACTGCCCAGCATCTGGCGCAGGTACCACTGACCCCGGCTCTCGCCGATCATGTCGGTCTTCGTGAATTTCTCAGCGCCATCGGGGAAATGCCCGCAGAAGATCACTGCGTCGGTCCAGATGTTGCGGATCACGTTGGCCACGATGTTGGCCTTCAGCGTCGAGGTGAAGGTCGCCGCCGGCGACACCGAGGTCAGCGCCGGGAACGCGACGTAGTCCTTGATCAGCTGCCTTCCGGCTTTGGTGGAGAATTCGCGGATCTGCCGCAGGGTTGTTTCGCGGCCTGGGCCGTCCTCGAGAAGTTTGCCGAATTCGATGGGCTGCAAGCCAATTCCCCACTCGAAACCGAGCGCGAGGATTGTGTTGAAGAGCAGGTTGCCGAGGTTGTAAACCTTCCAGGGCTGGTCACGGGTGACCCGCAGGGTGCTGTAGCCGACGTCGTCGTCCATGCCAAGGATATTGGTGTACTTGTGGTGCTGAAAGTTATGCGTGGCTTTCCAGTGTTTCGACGCCCCGCTCATGTCCCATTCCCACGTCGACGAATGAATTTCGGGGTCGTTCATCCAATCCCACTGGCCGTGCATGACGTTGTGCCCGATCTCCATGTTCTCGATGATCTTGGCCAGACTCAGCGTCAATGTTCCCGCCCACCAGGCGGAGCGTCGCGAGCCAACAGTCAACATGAGCCGGCCGGCGACATCCAGAGCGCGTTGCGCGGCGATGGTGCGACGGATGTAGCGCGCGTCGCGCGCGCCGAGGGAGTCCTCGATATCCAGCCTGATCGCGTCCAGTTCCGCGGCCAGGTTGTCGATGTCGGCATCGGTCAAGTGAGCGAAGGTCGGAACGTCGGTGATCGCCATCGTTATCCGCCTTTCTTTCGTGTGTATAGGAGGGGGCTGCCGGGGTTGTTCGCCGACGAAAGCACCCGGCCCGGCCGCTCATTGCTCTGCTGGCCGAGCCGGGGAGTTCATGCGGCCGATCAGTAGTAGTGCCGGCGGCCGCCGACGGCGTGTCCCGTTCGTCCCAGTACGGCCAGTACTACGCCGACTATAAGGAGGATGACCCCGAGGACGAAGAGCAGATGGGCGAAGGCGAAGGTGGGGACGAGGCTGGGTAGGAGGAGCCCGAGAACGATGAGGACGAGTCCGAGACCGATCATGACATGTACCTGGTTTCTGCGAATATGCGGGAGGGGGGTTGGGCCAGTGGTGGAAGGCGTCAATTAGTGTGACGCGCAAGCGATGTGGTGTCGCCTCGCCTGATCGGCGCGTCTTGCGTTGCGCGGCCGGGGATTTCCGGCAGTAGCTTTCCCGGCCCAATCGATTGATTCTGGGTATGCGGCGCGAGCGAACGCTCGATGAGTCCGGCGGCATAACAGCCAGACCCAGTCCGTACCGGCTGTAAGTCTCAGCAACATCAAGACTACACCCGTCGGAAGTCTCGCGCTGGCGCTAGGGCTCAGGTCGGGTTGCGTCGGGCGCGGGCGCGCCGCACGGCTTCATCGACGATCTGTTGCGCCACCTCGGCCAATTTGCGGTGCTCGGCTTGGCTGATTGCACGCAGCTGAGTAAACGCCTCCTCGGCGGTGCGCCCGCTGCGTCCCCGGATCAGCCCGATCGCCTGATCGATCACCGGGCGCGTCGACAGCGCCTTCTGCAACTGGGTGGTCAGCGCCATCGCGTGCGAGAGGACTTGGGCGTTATGCACCGCCACCGCCGCGGGTTTGGCGAACAGTTCTCCCAGTTCGGCGGCGTGCTCGTCGAAGACGTCTTTGCCATGGGCGTAGACATTGATCGCGCCGATCACCTGGTCCGACAGCAGTAGCGGCAGCGACAGCGCGCTGTGCACGCCCAAACGGCCCACTCGCGGACCGAACCGCGGCCACATCTTCTCCCCACCCAACGACCCAGACCGCACGGTGCGCCCCTCCAGTGCCGCGGTGATGCAGGGTCCCTCCTTGAGGGTCACGTACTGAATCTCGTCGATCTCGGCGACAAACGGGGCACTCGCGGCCAATGCCTCCACCATGTTGTCCACCCGGTCGACCTGCAACAAGGTCACCCCGGCACCGTCGGCGCCCGGTATCGCGCGCACCGCGAAAGTCGAAATCTCGGCGAGCAACTCAGGCAAACCCAGAGTGCCGGCCACCAAGCCCGCCAGATCGCCGATCCCGGCCCGCAAGTCGGCAAGATCAGTGCTAGCTTGCTGCGTGCTCAGCGACGCCAACGGTAAGTCGGCGGCGTCCTCGGTGAACTCGGTCATACCTGCGCTCAATTATCTTGGCGGAACTGGGAATCGACAGCGAAGTCCAGCGCCCTACCCGTGGCGCGATCGTCACGAGATAGTTGTCAGAGCGATGATACGCCAGCCGAGACGGAGCGGAAACACATTGTCGCGACCGGTCGTCCGCTGCGCGGTCACCCGCGAGCCGTCCAATGGGTGTAGCGTCGAAGTGCTGAGAATTTCAGCTGGCCCTGGGATGAGTTCGGCTGTCCGCCGCTTGACTCAAGGAGCATTGGCTTCGCACCCTCGCAACCGGTGATCCAATGCACGTCAGGTCATCATGGCCGTCTCGCTCCCTTTCTGCCCCAACCCCGGCTTTCCCCTGCTCGTCGACTTGGTAATCGAGCCCACGGCGACCACGACATACAGCAGCTACCAATCCATCTACCTTCTGGCACAACAGAATCCCCAAATCGGCTGCGGACCGAACCCTAGATTCATCGCGACCTATGAAAGACATGTCATGAAAGTTTTGATCATTCTGTTCGCGGTGCTCCTCGTTGTCGCGCTGATCGCGTTGTCGCTGTCGCTCAGAGTCGTGACCCAGTACGAGAACGGTGTCTTGTTCCGCCTCGGCAAGGTGGTGGGTGTGAAGGACCCGGGACTGACTGTGATCATTCCGGTCATCGATCGGTTGTTGAAGGTCTCACTGCGGATTGTGACGATGCCGATCCAGTCCCAGGGCATTATCACCCGCGACAACGTCAGCGTCGACATTTCGGCGGTCGCCTACTTCCGGGTTGTCGACCCGGTGAAGTCGGTGATCGCGATCGAGAACATCGACGCCGCGATCAACCAGATCGCACAAACCACGCTGCGCAATGTCGTCGGCCAGCACACCCTTGACCAGGCGCTGTCGGAGACCGACGCGATCAACGCAGATATCCGAAAGATCCTTGATGTCGCAACACTCGAATGGGGTGTCGAAGTGACACTGGTCGAGCTCAAAGACATCCAGTTGCCCGACAGCATGAAGCGCGCGATGGCTCGGCAGGCCGAGGCGGAGCGCGAGAAGCGAGCCAAAATTATTGCGGCAGAGGGCGAATCGATGGCCGCAGCCGCGTTGGGTGAGGCATCGGACACGATGATGAGGCACCCGTTGGCGTTGCAGCTGCGCAACCTGCAAACACTTGTCGAACTCGGGGTCGAGAAGAACACCACCATCGTGTTCCCGGCGCCGCTCATGAGTGCGATCGGCGAACTGAGCGGCTTCCTCGCCAGAGAAAGTGCGGCCGCCGCGTCCCCACCCCGACCGGTCATCACCGCGAACGGGGCCGACATGTCAACGGGAAGCGGGTTGACCACGGGAGGAACACAATGACGACCCGGACTGTGAACCAGAACTGCTGCACAAGACCGACGCCTACTGGCGCTATCGGATGTGAAACTGCGCCATGACGACAGCTGAGGTGATCGGCGTGACCGAGTCTGCTGTTAGGGCAGCGAAGGGAAGCGCGACAACGGAACCGGGTTATTCTCCGGCGCCGATGCCCGCAACGGTATATCGGCCCATCGCCCAACAAGTGCTGAAGCTGACGGGCGCAGAAATCACACTGGTCGCCGTAGCAATGAACCACGACCTAGCCACGTCGGAGGTAACCGATCTGATGATCGTGGAAACCGCCTGTGCGGCAGTGACCTCGGCACCGACCAATGCCATCCCCCTCGCCGGTACCTCGATCGAGCAGGCCTTCGTGGAGCGGACCCCGCTACGGCGGAATAACTTCGACGTCGCCATCGACGGCGTCCAACATGCCGGCCCAGCGCTGGTGCTTCCGCTGCGCACCACCGATACCGTGGCCGGGGTGTTGGTCGCGCTGCGACATGACGGCGCGCGGACGTTCGGCGACGAGCAACTCGACATGATGGCCGCATTCACCGACCAGGCGGTGCTCGCCTGGCAGCTGGGGTCCGCACAGCGCTGGACGCGTGAACTCAACATTCTCGCTGACCGCGACAGGATCGCCCACGACCTGCACCACGACGTGATCCAGCGGATCTTCGCGGTCGAACTGACTCTGCAGGCGACCATTTCGCGGACGCGATCACTTGAGGTGCAGCAGAGACTGTCCGGCAGCATCGATGATCTTCAAGGCGTTATCCGGGAGATCCGCACCGCAATTTTCGACCTGCACGGCGCACCGCCGCACGTCACCCGGCTGCGACAGCGACTCGACGACGCAGTCGCGCAGTTCTGCGGATCCGAACGGGGTACCACGGTCCAATTCGTGGGACCGTTGTCGGTTGTCGATGCCGCACTTGCCGATCACGCCGAAGCCGTTGTGCGCGAAGCGATCAGCAACGCTGTGAGGCACGCCAGCGCGACCAGACTTGCGGTGACGGTCAAGGTTGAGGACGACGTGTGCATCGAGGTTATCGACAACGGTCGAGGCTTCTCCGGCGGCGTCACCGGCAGGGGCTTATCGGGCTTGCAGCACCGTGCGCAGCAGGCCGGCGGCGCATTCAGCATCACCGATGCTCCCGGCGGAGGTACCGTACTGCGCTGGTCAGCACCGCTGCTCTGATCACCCGGCCCCTTCGCTGATCGCAACCAATCGGGCCACCGCACGTTCAATGCCGTCGGCAAGCTCGTCGACATCGGGTACCGCGTCATAATCGGCGGTGATACCGAACACCAGATCGTCGCCGTAGCTAAGCATGGCGATGCCCGTGCGGAGGTGCAGCGCGATCGGTGAGATAGGTAGCAGGCGCAGTACATCTCGGCCCATCATGCGTAACCGACGACGGGGGCCGGGCACGTTGGTTGCCAATGCGACGATCCCGAGTTGGGGAAGCCGGGTCAGTAACCGAACCGCCCAGGCCGTCAAAGCGAAGGGGATGTAGTTGGCTGCCGAGAAGATCGCCGATCCGGCTTGTCGTTGCCCGCCGGACTTGGCTCTCGCCAATCGGCGGTGCACCGCGTGCAGTCGTTCTACGGGATCCTCAAGCTCGATAGGAAGGTATGGCAGCATGAGAGAGACGCGATTATCGATTTGGTTCGATGCGTCGGCCGACCGCACCGACACCGGCACCAATGTGCGCAGCGAATTTCGTTGCGGCCGTTCGCCTCGGTTGATCAGCATGGCCCGGAAGCTATCGGTAATCGCAGCGAGTGCAACATCGTTGATGGTCACGTCAAACTCATGGCAAATCAAGGCCACATCGCTGAGGAGGACTTGGGCTGCGCTGTAGCGCCGCAGGTTGCTGACCGAGCCGATCAGCGAGGAATCCGCCGGACTCAGGACGCCGGCGACGATTTGAACCGCCCCGGTAGCTATGCGAGCAGCGGCACTCGTGACGGCGCTGGAAAGGTGCCAGATGCCGCCAGCCCAGTCCAGCGGATTCAGGCTCGGCCCAGACGGACGAAGCGCGGACGACTCGGCGGCGGCACGTATCCGGTTGGCGAACGTCTCTGCATCCGCGCCGTCGCACAGCGCCGCGAGGAGGCGCATGGCCGAAATCCCGTCGGCGATGCAGTGGTGCAGCTTGGTCAGGACCGCCCAGCGATTCTCGGCCAGTCCTTCGATAGTCCAGCTTTCCCACAACGGTCGATCTCGATCGAGGCGTCGTTCCATGATCTCGGCGACAACCCGGAACAACGCTGCATCATCGCCGGGCTGCGGCAACGCAATTCGATGCACATGATGGGCGAGATCGAACTGGGGGTCATCGACCCATTCCGGAGCCGCGAGGTCGAGCGGATGCATGTGCACCACTTGGGTAAACCGGGGAATCTGAGACACCCGCTCGGCGAGCACGGAGACGAGCGAGGCGTGGTCGGGAGCCGGCCCCTCCATGACGGCCAAGCCGCCGATCGCCAAACTCAGGTGCCGGTCGGAATCTCCGGTCTCGAGGAAGCCGGCAGCAAGAGTCGTCAAATGCTCCAACAGTGGCCTCCAAAGTTGTTTACCGTTCAATCACTATCCGACTCGGGTAGGTGCCCCGGCCGAGTCGCGAAGCACCCCGCGAGGCAAGCGGCTCACAGGGTCGATGCCACCAGGCCGGTCAGATCGGCGAGACGGTGGGAGTAACCCCACTCGTTGTCGTACCAGCCGACGATCTTCACCAGATCACCAGTGACTTTGGTGAGCCCGGAGTCAAAAATGCACGACGACGGGTCGGTCACGATGTCGGAGGAGACGATCGGATCCTCGGTGTAGGTGAGGAAGCCCTTCAGTTCACCGTCGGCCGCGGCCGCAAACGCGGCGTTGACCGCCTCAATGGTTGCCGGCTCGCGGACGATGACGGTGAGATCGGTAGCCGAACCCGTGGGCACCGGCACCCGCAGCGCGTACCCGTCGAGCCGTCCCTCGAGCTGAGGCAGCACCACGCTGATCGCGCGGGCGGCCCCGGTGGACGTGGGCACCACGTTGATTGCCGCGGCGCGGGCCCGACGAAGATCGCGGTGCGGACCGTCCTGCAGGTTCTGGTCCGGGGTGTAGGCGTGGACGGTGGTCATGAGCCCGCGCTCGATTCCGAACACCTCGTCGAGCACCATCGCCATCGGCGCCAGGCAGTTCGTGGTACACGAGGCATTGGAGACGACGGTCTGCGTGCCGTCGTAATCGCGGTGGTTGACACCCATCACAACGGTGAGGTCTGCACCCTTCGACGTCGCGGACACCACCACCTTCTTCGCTCCGCCGTGAAGGTGACCGCGGGCCTGCTCCGCGGCGGTGAACCGACCGGTCGACTCGATGACGACATCCACGCCGAGATCTCCCCACGGCACCGCCGCCGGCCCGTCGGCGACAGACCACGCCTTGATCCGCCGGTCTCCCACCACGAAGTCCTCGCCGTCGACCGATACGTCGTGCGGCAAGCGTCCGAGGACGGAGTCGTATTTGAGCAGGTGCGCCAGAGTCTTGTTGTCCGTGAGGTCATTCACCGCGACGATCTCGATGTCGGTGGTGCCTGCCGCGCGTTGTACGTCCACCGCACGGAAGAAGTTTCGGCCGACACGCCCAAAGCCGTTGACGCCCACTCGGATAGCCATAGTGATCTCCTCGTAGTTCTGTGGTCTGGGCGCATCATCACTTGCACGCCACCTTGAGTCTGACCGCGCTTCGGGCCGAGCAGCAGAGGACAAGGTCCTTGCTTTCCAGGGAGTTCAGGCTGGTTGAGTGAGCGAGGCTCCCGCCGGTGGCTGAATGGCGGGCAACGGCGGTGAATGCGGTGCTCGCGGCCGCACCAAAACGTCAAGAGGGTCAGCGAACGGGGGCGGCCAAACGGCCGTCATCCTACGGACACCGTTTTGGGGACTGATGCGTGTTGAGTGCGACACGGATACCGCGCAACATCTTCTGCTCCATGACGAAGTGGGGAACGTCAAAGCTGACGTGTCCGACCGCTCCGCCGCAACCGCGCGCCAGCAGCCTGGTGTAGCTACCGTGCGGCCGCAGGTGGAACGCCCAAGTGCCGGAGGCCTTTGCACCGTTCTGCACGCGGTGGAATTCAGACGGCGACACAAGTACCAGATGAGACCCCGGTTCGACTGCTGCAACAACCATTTGGGCGCGCTGTACGCCGAACAGGTGGCTCACGTGATCTCCCTACGGCACCGCCGCCGGCCCGTCGGCGATAGACCACGCCTCGATCCGCTGGTCTCCCGCCACGAAGTCGTCGCAGTCGACCGATACGTCGTGCGGTAAGCGTCCGAGGACGGAGTCGTATTTGAGCAGGCGCGCCAGATCTTGTCGTCCCGGTCAACGCAACTTCGTCTGTGCCCGGGTGGATGTCGACCATAACGCGTCACGTGATGTTTGAGTCCTGTTGTTAGCGTGACCATCTCATCACCCTCAACTGCGGCTTCGATGTCGCACGTGCTCCGCGATGCGGAGATAATTGCCATGCTCGTCCAAGCATGGGTAGGGTCGTCCCTTCGGCTCGATCAGCAGCAGAGAGGTCCCGCAGGTGGCTGTCGTCGTGGCCTTCGGCTCGTTCCTGACGACACTGCTCGGCGGTTACGCGGCTGCGCGGATCGGTCCGTATCGCAGCCTGGTGCTTGGGTTGGCCGCGGGATTGATGCTCGGTGTAGTGGGCTTCGATCTGCTGCCCGAGGCATTGAGTCAGGAACCGCGCCTTCTGGCGGGTATTCCGGCCCCACTATTGGCTTTTGTGTTGGGTTTCTTGGTGTTGCACGTCATCGAGCACACCGTCGGCATCCATCGTGGCCCGGCGGCCAGCGGCGCTGTGGATTTCCAAGCGCCCAGCGTCGGGCTGCTTGCGGCATCGGGCTTGGTCGGGCACAGCGTGATGGACGGATTCGCTATCGGCGCCGCATTTCAAGCAGGAAGCCGTGTGGGTGCTGTGGTCGCCGTGGCCGTAATCGGTCACGATTTCGCGGACGGGTTCAACACCTACACCGTCACATCGCTGTACGGAAATGATCGTCGACGGGCACTGACCCTGCTCGCGGCGGATGCTGTGGCGCCGGTTGCCGGCGCGGCGCTCACCCTCGCCATTACGATCCCCCACCACATATTGGGGCTGTACCTAGGGTTTTTCGCCGGCTTTCTGATGTATCTCGCGAGCGCCGACATCCTGCCCAAGGCGCATACCGGGCATCGAACTCGGCTGACGCTGGTGTGCACGATCGGCGGCGTGCTGTTCATGCTGGCGATCATCGCAGTGGCGAGTTAGCGGTTGTCCGACCCACTTGTCCGATCCACCTGAACAAAGCCCCCGCTCCCCTCCTCGCCCCCTAAAACCTTTTATAAGAAGCGTTCTGTTGACCGCTGCCGTTCATCCGATGTTATCGGGGATCGGGGACCTATGCCCCTAGGTCCTTGTCGGGATCTCGGTAACGTCGGGCTAGACCAAGGACAGGACGCCATCGGAGTCGGCGCAGCCTCCTACTGGCGAGGTCACCACGCACGCCGTCGCGACCGCCGGCGAGTCTCACAGGTTTCCGCCCCTCAATAGCTCCCGTCGCTGGCGTCGGCGCTATCGAATAGTTTGGAGCGCCAGTGCCAAATACGAAGATCGACGTTGAACCCACCAGCCGGCAATTGAGCCAGTTGCGCGACGACGTGGACGACCTACTGGTGCGATTGGCCGCAGCTGAGTCACAGTGGTCCTGGTGGCTCACCGCTGTGGCGGCCCAGAATCGATCGAGTGCCCGAAATATGCTGCACTATTGGGCAATCCGGCAATGCGATCTGCGCGACCTGCAGGCCCGGCTCGCTGCGTATGGGCTGTCTTCATTGGGTCGCAGCGAGCCTCATGTCGAGGCCACGTTGCTTTTGGTGAGGTCGGCGATCTCTGCGATGCTCGGTGACAGCTGGCAACAACCCCCATTGACGGGCGCCAGTGTCGAGAACGGCCCCGAACTGCTCCGCCACCGAACAGAGCAGTTGCTCGGCCCAGAGCCGGTCGATCGCGTAACCCGCATCATGGTCACACTGCCCTCCTCGGCGGCGACCGACCGCGACTTGGTTCGTCAGTTGGTGGACCGCGGCATGAACATCGCACGCATCAACTGCGCGCACGACGATGCCGAGGCCTGGCGCGCGATGGCACAGCATGTCAAGCAAGCGGCCGAAGCGACCGGCCGAACCTGTTTGATCGCTATGGACCTGGGGGGACCAAAGCTGCGGACTGGACCGCTTGAACCCGGGCCGCGCATCGTGAAACTCAAGCCATCCAGGAACGCACTTGGGCAGGAAATCGCACCGGCGCGGGCATGGCTGACTGCGGCGGAAGACCCGATCGAACCGCCCGAAGCCGGCATGGTTTCGCTGCCCGTCTCCGGGCAATGGCTCAGCCCGCCGCCACGATGGCGACGTCGTGCATGTGCACGACACCCGCGGCTCGAAGCGCCAGCTGGCACTGACAGCCATCGGCCAAAAACATGGCGCCCCAAGCGGTTTCGTCGTAACGGCCGACAGGACCACCTACCTCGCCACCGGGACAGAGCTGCACGTCCACGGCGTCGAGGATTCGACACACGTCGCAGAACTTCCGCGAACCGAACAGAGCCTCGTTCTGCATCGCGGAGACATTCTCGAGCTGACCCGAGATTGCTCGCCGGCGCCGCTGGCATCCGAGGGGGTTCCGCGCATTGGTTGCACGCTGCCTGAGGTCTTCGATCATGCTCGCCTTGGGGAGAAGGTCCACCTCGATGACGGTCGGATCAGCGGCGAGGTAGTCGGCGTGGGTCCTGGCGTGCTGAGGTTGCGGATCGACCACGCCGCAGACGCCGGGTCTCGCCTCCGCGCCGGCAAGGGAATCAACGTGCCCGACGCCAACCTCCCAATCTCCGCCCTGACCGAGAAGGACCTGTCTGATCTGTCAACGGTGGTCGAGCTGGCCGATCTGGTCGAGATGTCTTTCGTGCGAGACCCTTCCGATGTCGAGCAATTGCTCAACGCGTTGAGCCGCCGCGGCGGCGACGCATTGGGGATCGTGCTGAAAATCGAGACCCGGCAAGCGTTCGAACATCTTCCGCAACTGCTGCTCACGGCGATGCGGCATCCGCGCGTCGGTGTGATGATCGCGCGGGGGGACCTTGCCGTCGAATGCGGATACGAACGTTTGGCCGAATTGCAGGAAGAGATTCTGTGGCTGTGCGAGGCGGCGCATCTGCCCGTGATCTGGGCTACCCAAGTACTCGAACAACTCGCTAAGACAGGCAATCCTTCGCGCGCAGAGATCAGCGATGCGGCAATGAGCGAACGGGCCGAATGCGCGATGCTCAACAAGGGGCCGTACATCAACGACGCCGTCGTCGTCCTCGACAGCATCCTTCGGCGAATGACGGATCATCACTACAAAAAGAACGCACTGCTGGGCTCGCTGCACTCTTGGTACCCCGGTTCGCACCACGAGCAACCGTGAAGCACATCTGCAGCGAAAACCCTTCTACCCCTATGCGGCCCTGAGACTGTCGGCGTCCAGGTGGGTGCTAAAACAGACCACCGTCAGTCGATGTCGTCAGGCATGCGT
The DNA here is from genome assembly GCA_963741555.1 of uncultured Actinomycetota bacterium. GTDB lineage: Bacteria > Actinomycetota > Actinomycetes > Mycobacteriales > Mycobacteriaceae > Mycobacterium. Next base: position 329,623 of record CAVUIH010000003.1, read on the forward strand.
GGGTGCCGGTGGAAGCATTGCTACACCGCAGCGACAACGCGGCGATGGGGTAGCAGCGCGATACCAGTCGCCAGGTCAGACGTGACTATGACCGGCGCGCCGCTTCCAGCAATAGCCGTCGTTCGGCTGCGCTGACTGCGTGTCGCGCCGCGTCAACCGCATCGGGATTAACCGACACCGACGTGATGCCCAGCCGGACAAGATGTTCGGCAAAGGCCGGGTTGGTCGACGGCGCTTGACCGCACAGTGAGGAGGTAATCCCGAGCATGTTCGCTTTTTCGATGATCTGGGCGATGGCATCGAGCACAGCGGGATCGGACTCGTCGAACAATTCCGCACACACATCGGAATCGCGGTCAACCCCGAGCATCAGCTGCGTGAGATCGTTACTGCCGATCGACACCCCGTCGATACCCATCCCGACGTACTCAGGCAGCCAGTGCACCACCGACGGGACCTCGGCCATCACCCAGCGGTGCAGTCCACGCTGACGACCCAGCGGGCTGGCGTCGACCAACGTCAGGCATTCCTCGAGCTCCCACCCGGTTCGAACGAACGGAATCATCAAGTGCACGTTGGGGTTCTGCTCACGCACCCGCGCGAGTGCTTCCAGTTCAAGCCTGAACAGATCAGGGTCCTGAACGTAGCGGTAGCAGCCGCGGTAGCCGATCATCGGATTGTGCTCGACGGGCTCGTAGGTCTCACCACCGCGCAAACCACGGAACTCGTTGCTACGGAAGTCTGTTGCTCGATAGACCACCGGACGCGGTGTGAATGCGGCGGCGATGCGACCAACTGATGCAGCCATCGCGTCGACGAGCTGTCGTTGTTCACCGTGCGCCATGAGGTCACGGGGGTGCCTACCCCCTAGCGCCTCGGTGAGCATGAACTCGGCACGTAACAGGCCGACCCCGTCGACATCCTGTGCCGCAACGCGTTCCGCGGATTCCGGCATCGCGAGATTGACATATATCTTGGTTCCGGTGACTGTAGCTCCGGTCGCCGCCATGGGTCGGTCGATCGCCGACGTCTGCTCCGAAGCGACTGGGCGACCCTCGTGAACCTTCCCGTGGGTGCCGTCAACCGTGACCATGGCGCCGTCCCGAAGATCGGTGGTCGCGGTACGAGCGCCGACAATGCAGGGCACCCCTACCTCGCGGGCCACGATCGCGGCGTGACACGTCATGCCGCCGGAGTCCGTGACGATTGCTGCCGCCCGCCGGATGGTGGGCAGCCAATCAGGATTGGTCATCGGCGCCACCAATACCTCGCCGTCGGCTAAACAGTCACCCAAGTCCGGCGTGAGCAGTACCCGCACCAACCCGGACGCGACGCCGGGTGCGGCGGGCAACCCGCGCGCCAGTACGGTGGTCTGATCGGTATCAGCGGTGACGGCGGTGCCGTGCGTCGTGATCGGCCTGGCTTGCACCAACCACGTTTTGCCGGCCGAGATTGCCCACTCCACGTCTTGCGGGCCACCGTTGTGCCGCTCCGTCGCGATCGCCAGGCTCGCGATCCGTCGCAATGCGGAGTCGTCGAGAACGCGTGATTCGGCGGCGGCCTGGTTGAGCTCCACAGTCCGATCACGGCCGTCGGGGCCGCGGACGATCTTGAATGTCTTGCGGCCGATGCGGGCGTCGAGCACGCCCAGGTTGTCCTTTGCGACGACGTAGGTGTCGGGTTCGACCCTGCCCGACACCACAACCTCACCTTGTCCGAACGCGGCTTCGATGACGACGCGGTCCACCGCGCCGCTACTCGGGTCGGCGGTGAAGGCGACGCCCGCCTGCTCGGCGGCAATCATCAGTTGCACGACGACCGCCATCGCGGGATCAGCTGCGAAGCCCCGGCTCGCGCGATATGTGATAACCCGGGGGCTGAACAGCGATGCCCAGCAGCGTTGCACGGCGTCGATCAGGCCATCGTCGCCGGTGACGTTGGTAAAGGTTGCGTTCATCCCGGCGAACGACGCGTCGCGGCCATCCTCCCCCGTCGCTGACGATCGGACTGCCACGACGGCTCCGGGCCCCAGCCGTCGATAAGCGGCCAACATCAAATCACGGACGTCATCGGTGATGCCGGCCTTGAGCACCAAGGACTGCATTCGCTCGCACAGCTCACCCAGGTGAGAACTGTCGCCGACTTTCGTCAAGGCCTCGCGGTGTGCGGCGGCAAGTTCCTCACTCACTCCACCCGCTCGCATCGAGTCCTGGTAGGAAGCCCGCAGCAGCACGAAGCCGGGCGGCACCGGAAGCTCAGCGGCGACCAGCTCACCCAGATTGGCACCCTTGCCGCCAGCCTCTTTGGCGTTTTCGATCCGCAAGGTTGAGATGTCGCGGACGTAATTGCCTGTTTGCATTTGGCTCTCCTCGGGGACGCCGGCGACCGGTGGCTGAAGGCGATCAATCGAGTCGCCACTATTCGCCGACGGACGCGCTTGCGTTTTGGTCACGTCGCAAGCGTCCACCACCGACTCCTCGGGCCGGAGGGCCGTAAGTCACCGATCTGGCCGCCGGGTGTCATCAGGGGCGGAAGTCAATCGCTTTATAGGGGCCAAATGCTCTGGTGGCCAGTGCCGTCGCGATCCATCCTGTGAAAGCGAAGGAGGACGACGATGCCCAAGAACTGGTTGGTGATGGAGGGTGACGGACCCTCGGCGCCTTTTCGCGCCCGATTGGCCGGGGCAGGGCGGCATCTGCCTGCCACCGTGCTCACAACTGACGAATTGATGGCGAGCACGCGTCATCACACGCACATCGATCTGGAACGACTGACCGGCATCTACGAACGTCGCGTCTCGAACGGCGACGAAGACTCCTACAGTCTTGCAACGTCGGCTGCGCTGGATTGCCTGGACAAGGCACAACAGCAGGCGGCGTCACTCGATGTGGTGATCAGTTGCAGTATCACGAAGTTTCGTGGCGGCCTGACGCAGTGGGTAGAGCCGACGATGAGTAGTGCCGTTGCCCGCGCGATCGGGGCTGAGAAGGCAATGACCTTCGACTTGTCCAACGCATGTGCCGGAATGCTGACGGGTGTCACGGTGCTCAACGATTGGATCCGGCAGGGCACCGTCGAGCGCGGTTTGGTGGTCAGCGGCGAGTACATTTCGCAACTCGGCCAGAATGCGGCCCAGCACATCCGCAACATCATGAGCAAAGAACTCGCCTGCCTGACACTGGGCGACGCAGGAGCGGCACTTCTGCTCGAACGTGCCACCTCCGGGTCTGGTGGCATCAGCCTCGCCGGTTTCACCACCGTTGCCGACCACAGCCGGCTGTGCCTTGCCTACCCGAAGGGCCATGATCCGGGTGCCCGGATGTTCACCGATTCTCGCGGGATCCAGCGGGCAGCTATTGCCGACACCCCGCTTTTGCTGCACGAAGTCCTCGAAGCAGCCGGCATCGCGATTCACGACATCGATCACGTGATCACGCATCAGACCTCGGCCCGCGCGATACGCAAGGGGATGGCCGCGGTGTCGGCTTCATTCGGTGACAGCCCACGGCACGACGCCGTGATCACGGTCGATCGGTACGGGAACACGGCGTCGACGACCCACACGGTGGCCTTGGTCGAAGAACTTGAAGCCGGGCGGATCCGGCCGGGCGAAACCATCGCCTTGATTGCTCTGGCATCAGGTCTGGAGATCGGCGTCGTTCTCCTCACCGTGGACGAGGATTTGGTGGGCCGCTATGGGCACAGTGATTGAACACCTCGACGTCACCCGAGCAGGTTGGCGCAACCGTCACAGCGCACTGCATCTGGCGGTCGCGGCGGGTAAGAACTGTCTGCAACGAGCGGGCCGCGAGCCCGACGACGTCGATCTTCTGATCAATACCGGCATCTACCGCGACAAGAATCTGGCCGAGCCGGCCCTCGCCGCGCTCATCCAGGAGGACATCGGGGCCAACCCTGAGGACCCACACGAGGACGCTCACGGAACGTTCTCGTTCGACATCGCGAACGGAACGTGCGGAGTCCTCACCGCGCTGCAGATCGTCGACGGCTTTCTGCGGTCACACACCATCAATTGCGCCCTGGTCGTCACGAGTGACGCCGATCCGGGGCGCGGGATGAGCGAGCACTTTCCGTTCTCACCCGTCGGGGCGGCACTGCTGTGCGACTGGAGCGAGGACGACTTCGGGCTCGGCCGTGTGCACTGGTTGAACATCCCCGACGACGGTGAAAACTTCCGCGCCACTGTCGGACTCGAAGACGCGCGCAATGTACTTCGATTCAGTGAGTCGCCGGCGATGGACGAGCAATTCGCCGCCGCCGGCGCCCAAGTCGCCCAAAGCTGTCTTCAGGAGGCCTCGCTCAGCCTTTCCGACGTCGACATGATCGTCGCCTCGCCGGCCCGGCACGGCTATCGCGCGGCACTGGCCGCCAAACTCGCAATACCGGTGGAGCGGATCACCGTCGCCGACGACGAGAGCATGCATACCGCCTCGCTGGTGTCGGCACTGAGTAGTGCGGCCGAAAAACTCTTGCCCGGCGCCCGCATTCTGCTCGTTGCCGCCGGCGCGGGAGTCACCGCGGGTGCCGCTCTCTACCGCCAAGCGCTGAATCCGGTGCAGCAGAGATGAATTCACCGACGAGGTCGGGATCCACGATTGTGACCCTGACGATGAATCCGGCGCTCGACATCACCACGGATACCGATCGGGTCATGCCCACCGACAAAATGCGATGCGGGCTGCCCCGCTACGATCCCGGCGGCGGCGGTATCAACGTCGCGCGAATCGCCCATGTGCTCGGCGAGTCGGTACTGGCGCTCTTTCCCGCGGGCGGCCACGCCGGCGACAAGGTGACGGATCTTGTCGCTGACTCAGGAGTCCCGGTGCAGCAGATCCCCGTGGCGAACTCCACCAGAGAAAGCTTCACCGTGGACGAGCACAGTACCGGGAAGCAGTACCGTTTCGTGCTCCCGGGCCCGCGGCTCACTGATGCCGAGCAGCTTGAGTGCCTCGACACGCTCAGCGCCGCAGCAGGATCCGCGGACTTCGTCGTGGCGAGCGGCAGCCTGCCGCCCGGCGTGCCCACCGACTTCTATCAGCGGGTCGCCGACATCTGTCGCGAGCGCGGTGCGCTGCTGATTCTCGACACGTCCGGGGGTGGACTGCGACATATCTCTTCTGGCGTCTTTCTGCTCAAGCCGAGCGTGCGAGAACTGCGCGAATGCGTCGGACGGGATCTCATCAGTGAGTCAGAACAGCTGGCCGCGGCGCACGAACTCATCGACCGCGGCTGCGCTCAATTCGTCGTCGTGTCACTTGGCGCCGAGGGCGCTCTGCTTGCTACACCGCATGGAAGCCAACGTTATTCGGCCGTAGAGGTGCCTTCCGGCGAGCGGTGTGGGCGCCGGGGACGCCATGACCGCCGGCATCACCGTCGGCCTCAAGCGCGGCTGGCAACTCGACAAGGCGGTGCGACTGGGCATCGCTGCGGGTTCGGCCATGTTGCTGACTCCCGGCACCGCGCACTGCTCCCGGGAAGATGTCGAGCGGCTTTTCGAGATGGTCGCCGACCCCATAGATATCGACGGACGACCAATGGTTGTCCGCTCAAGCAAAGACATCGCCATGACGCTGCCGGTCACCGTGGACCCGCGCTACCACGACGCCGTGATCTTCAACCTCGACGCTGTGGTGACCGAGACCGATGGTGTTCCGGCGTCCGAGTCGACGATCAACCTGGTCCGAAGATCGCGCGACGCCGGGCTGGCCACCGCGGTCTACTCGGTGCGTCCGGGCGGTCAACAGCTTTTGAAATCCGCTGGGATTGACGACCTTTTCGGCGTCTGTGTCGAGGGCGTCCCTGCCGCGGTCCTCGTCGAGGCCACCCGCCAACTCGGTGTGCGTCCGCAACGGTCTGTCCTCGTCGACGACGCCGGTGCCGGGATAGCGGCAGCCCGTGACGGCGGTTTCGCATTCGTCATCGGTGTCGATGCCGTGAGTGCCGATCGACTACTGGGGTGTGGCGCCGACGTGGTGGTCGCGGACCCGGATGAAGTCGCAGTTCGCGCAGGCGACAGGCGAATCTCGCAGCTCCCCGATGCGGTGGAGTCATACGGTCAGATCATCGGTGATTCTGGGCGCCCGAGAACCGGTGTTGTTCCTCGACTACGACGGAACGCTGTCCCCCATCGTTGCCGATCCAAGCGCCGCCGCCCTCGTCGACGGAGCGGCCACAGCGCTGGAAAGTATGGCGTCGCAATGTCCCGTCGCCATACTGAGCGGCCGTGACCTCACCGATATCCGCAGCCGGGTCGCGATACCGGGTATTTGGTACGCCGGCAGCCACGGCTTTGAGCTGATCGAACCGGACGGCAGCTATCACCGAAACGAAGCGGCCGCTGCCGCCGTCGGTGTCCTCGAAGCGTGCGGCGGCCGAGTTAGCGCGAGATCCTGGCGGAGATTCCCGGAGTGCGGGTGGAACACAAGCGCTTCGCCGTCGCGGTTCACTACCGCGAGGTCGCAGCCGGAGCACATCGGCGAGATCGTCTCTGCCACACACAAGCTCGGACAGCGCGATGGCCTGCGCGTGACGAACGGGCGCATGCTCGTCGAGCTGCGGCCCGACATCGAGTGGGACAAAGGAACCACGCTGGCCTGGATTCGTGACCGCATCGACGCTAAGGGTTCCCTGCTGCCGATCTACATCGGCGACGACCTCACCGACGAAGACGCTTTCGACGCAGTCCAATTCGACGGCATCGGGATCGTCGTACGCCACGACGAAGATGTCGACCGCAAGACGGCCGCCCGTTTCGCTCTGCAGAGTCCCGATCAGGTGCGCGAGTTCGTCCAGCGCGGGTCGAATTGGCTGGCGAACAAGCATCAGACGTCGGCCAAGGCTTGGGATTTCACCTATGAGGGGTATGACCCGCAGAACGAGAAGCTTCGTGAGTCGTTGTGCACGTTGGGAAATGGCTACTTCGCCACCCGGGGCGCGGCGCCTGAATCGAAGGCCGACCAGGTGCACTATCCGGGCACTTATGCCGCCGGGGTTTACAACCGTCTCGTCGACGACGTATCGGGTACCGCAATCGACAACGAGAGTTTGGTCAACCTGCCTAACTGGCTTGCCCTGACCTTCCGGGTCGACGGCGGGAGCTGGTTCGACATCGACGCGGTCAGCGTGCTGTCCTACCGGCAGACCCTCGACCTTCGCGGCGCGGTACTGACGAGGGAGGTGCGCTTCTGTGATGACGCCGGACGCACCAGTTCGCTGACCCAGCAACGATTCGCCGCGATGCACATGCCCCACGTCGGTGCACTGCAGACGACGATCGTCGCCGAGGATTGGTCGGGGACAATCGAGATTCGATCGACGCTGGACGGCAACGTCACGAACTCGCTCGTCGAGCGGTATCGGGATTTGGCCAACGATCATCTTCGGTTAGTGGAAAAGCGGGAGATCGATGACCACTCTGTACTGCTGTCAGTACAGACGACTCAGTCGCGCATTCCCATTGCCATGGCGGCGCGCAGCACCGTGTGGCGCGACGGATCCCCCGTCCCGGCTACCTATCGCCTATTCGACCAGGAAGCAGAAATCGGTCACGACATCGCAATCCGGCTGTCAGTCGGTGACGCGGTGACGGTGGAGAAGATCGTGACCCTGTTCACCGGGCGCGATGTCGCGACGTCCGAACCCGCTGTCGATGCCCAGCGTTGGCTGAGCCGACTCGGCCGGTTCGCCGAGTTGCGCGACGGGCACGTGACTGAATGGGCGCATCTGTGGGAGCGCCTGTCCATCGAATTCGAAGATTTCACCGACGAATCGCGCATCCTGCGATTGCATCTCCTGCACCTGCTGCAGACGGTTTCACCCAACAGTTCCGACCTCGATGTCGGGGTGCCGGCTCGCGGACTGCACGGTGAGGCATATCGCGGGCACATCTTCTGGGACGAGCTGTTCATCTTCCCGGTACTCAACTTACGGCTGCCTATGATCACCCGGTCGCTGCTGGGATACCGCTACCGGCGCCTGCCCGAGGCACGTCACGCCGCCAAGGCGGCGGGCTACTCCGGTGCGATGTTCCCGTGGCAATCCGGCAGCGATGGACGCGAGGAAAGCCAACGCCTGCACCTCAATCCGCGCAGCGGCCGGTGGAACCCCGACTCGAGCGCTCGCGCGCACCACATCGGCATCGCCGTCGCCTATAGCTCGTGGAAGTTCTATCAGGTCACCGGAGATCTCGCCTACCTGATCGACTACGGCGCGGAGATGCTGGCCGAGATCGCGCGCTTCTGGGTAAGTCGGGCCAGCTACGACGAGGAACGCGAACGCTACAGCATCCGAGGCGTCATCGGGCCCGACGAATTCCACTCGGGCTACCCCGACGCTCCTTACGACGGCATCGACAACAACGCGTACACCAACGTGATGGCGGTCTGGGTGATCATGCGGGCCCTCGACGCACTGAAACTGTTACCGCTGCCGAACCGACTCGACTTGAATGGAGACGCTCGGACTGCACAATGACGAACTGGCGCATTGGGACGAGGTGAGCCGACGGATGTACGTCCCGTTCCACGACGGGATCATCAGCCAGTTCGAGGGATACGGCGACTTGGAGGAACTGGACTGGGAGGGTTACCGGCGGCAGTACGGCAACATCCAACGCCTCGACCGCATCCTCGAGGCGGAGAACGACGACGTGAACCGATACAAGGCTTCCAAGCAGGCCGACGTCCTCATGCTGCTCTACCTGATGTCGGCAACGGAGTTGTGTGAGTTGCTCGAGCGGCTCGGTTACCGCTTCATGCCCGACAAGATCCCAGAAATGGTGGACTACTACCTGGCCCGCACGTCGCACGGGTCGACGCTCAGCGGTGTGGTGCATACCTGGGTGCTTGCCCGGGCCAACCGTGATCGGGCCATGGAGTATTTTCAGCAAGCGCTCACATCCGACGTCTCCGACATCCAGGGCGGCACCACGTCCGAAGGCGTACACCTCGCGGCCATGGCCGGCAGCGTCGACCTCATGCAGCGATGCTTCACCGGGATGGAGACCCGGTCCGAACCGCATCATCCTCTCCCCGCACTGGCCGGAAGCACTTGGCGTGCTGGCGTTCCCGATCCACTACCGCGGTCTGCACCTGCACCTGCGGGTCAGCGGAAAGGGTGTGATCATCAGTGTGGATCCGCGCGATGCTGCCGGAGTCGAAGTGGAATGCCGTGGTCGAGTCGTTCAACTGATGCCCGGGACCACTGTCCGATTTCCCGGCTGACCGGATTTCCAATGCCGGCGCTGCCGCAGCCGTCCTTCCCACCGCATTATCCGGGGTCTTCGTACTCAACGCTGGTGCGGCCGAGTGTTACCCAGTCCAGTGACCTTCGGCCCTGGCACGGTGTGTGCCGCCGTGGGAGGTTGGCATTTGTGGCGTTATCGGCCGTACGGCAACGAACCGCCACACACCGAAGCACCGGTCGTTCTTGTACCGCCACGACGAATGGCGTTGTCGGGCAACGAACCGGGCGAGTTCGACGCGCATGAGTGCGTGTCGAGTTCGATGCCGCCGACAGCTTGATGCGCTACGAGAGGACAAGTCATGAGTACATCCAGGTACGTCCGCTTTTTTGAGGAGTTCGGCATCGACGATGTGCCGCTCGTCGGCGGAAAGAACGCGTCGCTGGGCGAGATGTTCCAGAAGCTGTCCGGGCAGGGCGTCCGCGTCCCGCACGGATTCGCGATCACCGCCCAGGCCTATCGCTACATGTTGGACGAGGCCGGCGCCTGGGACCGTCTGCATGCCGAGCTCGACGAGCTGGACCCCGCCGACGTCGCCGCGCTGGCGCGTAAAGGCAAGCGCGCCCGTGAGATCGTCTACGGCGCCGGGCTCCCCGACGATCTGGCCGCCGAGATTCTGGACGCCTACCGCAAGCTCCAACAGGAGTACGGCGAGGAGGTGAGTCTCGCAGTGCGGAGCTCGGCGACCGCCGAGGACCTGCCGACGGCGAGCTTCGCCGGCCAACAGGATTCGTATCTCAACATCAAAGGCGAACAGAGTCTGCTCGACACGTGCCGGCGTTGTTTCGCCAGCCTGTTCACCGATCGCGCCATTCATTACCGACTCGACCAGGGCTTCGACCAATTCAAGGTGTCCCTGTCGATCGGCGTGATGAAGATGGTGCGCTCCGATATCGCTTCGTCCGGTGTGATGTTCTCCATCGACACCGAGTCCGGGTTTCGCGACGCCGTCTTGGTGACGGGCGACTACGGCCTTGGCGAGAATGTGGTTCAGGGCGCCGTCGACCCCGACGAGTTCTACGTCCACAAGCCGACCTATCTAGCCGGCCACCGCGCCGTGTTGCGCCGCCGCGTCGGCGACAAGGCGGTGAAGATGATCCTCGTCGAGGGTGAGACGAAGAGCACGGTGCGAAACATCCCGACACCAAAGTCCGACCGTGCCCGGTTCTGCATCACCGATGAGGACGTCCTGGAACTGGCCGGCTACGCGTGCACCATCGAGGCGCACTACGGGCGGCCGATGGACATGGAGTGGGCCAAGGACGGTCTGGACGGAAAGCTCTACATCGTCCAGGCCCGCCCCGAGACGGTGGCCTCCCAGCACAGCGCAACGGCGCTGGAAACCTATGTGCTCGAGGGCCGAGGCGAGATAATCGCCGAGGGCCGAGCGGTCGGCGACCGGATCGCCTCGGGCGTCGCGAGACGGATCCATAACCCCGAGCACCTGTCCGAGTTCAGGCCCGGCGAGGTACTGGTCGCCGACACCACCACGCCCGACTGGGAGCCGATCATGAAGACCGCCGCGGCGATCATCACCAACCGCGGCGGTCGCACCTGCCACGCGTCGATCATCGCTCGCGAACTCGGCATCCCCGCTGTGGTTGGCACCGGCGACGGAACCACGTGCGTGCCCGATGGCGAAACCGTGACGGTGTCGTGTGCGGACGGCGAATCGGGCCGCGTGTACCGGGGCGAACTCGGTTTCCACGTGGACCGCAGCGAGGTGGCGGATCTGGCGCGGCCGCGAACCCAGATCATGATCAACCTCGGGAACCCCGCGCTCGCCTTCAAGACGTCGTTCCTGCCGAACGACGGCGTGGGACTCGCCCGGATGGAGTTCATCATCAGCGAGGACATCCGGGTCCACCCGCTGGCCCTGCTGCACCCCGAGAAGGTCGACGACGCCGAGGCACGCAGGACGATCGATCGGCTCACGCACGACTATCCCGACGGGAGCGCCTTTTTCGTGGAGCGTCTTTCCGAAGGAATCGGCACCATCGCCGCCGCCTTCTGGCCCAAGCCCGTCGTGGTACGGATGTCGGACTTCAAGACCAACGAGTACGCGAGCCTGGTCGGCGGAGCGGCCTTCGAGCCATCCGAGAGCAACCCGATGCTCGGTTTTCGAGGCGCCTCGCGCTACGCGCATCCCGCCTACGCCGAGGGCTTCGCGCTGGAGTGCCGCGCGATGCGGCGGGTGCGCGAACAGATGGGTCTGACGAACGTCATTCTCATGCTCCCGTTCGTGCGTCGAATCGCCGAGGCGGACCTCGTCCTGCAGACGATGGCCGACCTCGGTCTGCGCCGCGGCGAGAACGGACTCAAGGTGTACGCGATGTGCGAGATACCCAACAACGTGATCCTGATCGATGAATTCGCCAAGCGTTTCGACGGCTTCTCCATCGGCTCCAACGATCTGACTCAGCTCACCCTGGGCGTCGATCGTGACAGCGAGATCGTGGCCTTCGACTACGACGAACGCGACGAGGGCGTCAAGGAGATGATTCGCCTGGCCGTTGAGGGCTGCCGCCGCAACGGAATCCACTCGGGCCTGTGTGGACAAGCGCCTTCGGACTACCCGGACATGGCCGAGTTCTTGGTCCGGATCGGCATCGAGTCGATGAGCCTTAACCCCGACACGGTCATCAAGACCACCCGTCAGGTCCTCCAAGTGGAGAAACAGCTCGTGCCAGCTCAATGACGAGCGACGCATTCCATCGGCCCGCGGCGGCAACTTCGAGTGACCTCACGCCGCTTGCGGACCTGTCGCACGGACAGTCTCGGGCCGGACCGGTGCGCGAGCGCCGACCCGTCTACGTCGATTTGCTGCCACCTTGCAATGCAGGTTGCCCCGCCGGGGAGAACATCCAAGCCTGGCTTGCCCATGCCACCGCCGGCCGGCACGAGCAGGCCTGGCGTCAGCTCGTCACGGACAACCCATTCGCCGGAATCCACGGACGGGTGTGCTACCACCCGTGTGAAACCGTCTGCAACCGCGCCCATCTCGACAGCGCCGTATCGATCCATTCGGTGGAGCGGTTCCTCGGTGACCTAGCTTCCGAGCGCGGCTGGAGGTTCGAACCGCCGCCTACCCGCAGCGGCAAGCGAGTCCTGGTCGTCGGCGCGGGGCCGAGCGGACTGTCCGCCGCCTACCATCTGGCACGCCTCGGCCACGAGGTCGAGATCCGCGACGCGGGCGCGGTGCCCGGCGGGATGATGCGGTACGGCATTCCGAGCTACCGGCTGCCGCGTGAGGTGCTGGATGTCGAGCTGAACCGGATCGCGGCTATGGGCGTCCAGTTGACCAGCGATCATCGGGTCGATGACCTCGCAGCCGAGCGGGACGAGGGCGGCTTCGACGCGGTGTTCGTCGCGGTCGGCGCGCATCTGGCCAAACGAGTCGACATCCCCGCCCGCGACGCCGGCACGATGGTGGACGCGGTGTCTTTTCTGCGCGACGTCGCCTCCGGCGAAAGGCCGGCGATCGGGCGCCACGTGGCCGTCTACGGCGGCGGCAACACCGCGATGGACGCCGCCCGCGTGGCCCGCCGCCTCGGCGCCGAGGACGCGGTCATCGTCTACCGCCGCACTCGCGAGCAGATGCCCGCCCACCAGGAGGAAGCCGAGGATGCCGAACGCGAAGGCGTGCGCATCAACTGGCTGCGGACGATCAACGCGTTCGACGGTCCCGAATTACGGGTCGAGGTCATGGAACTCGACGACTCGGGTTACCCACAACCGACCGGACGCTTCGAGACGCTGGCCGCCGACACCCTGATCATGGCGCTCGGTCAGGAAACGGAATCGGCGTTCATGCGGACGCTGCCGGGAGTTGAATTCGATAGCGATGGCAGCGTGCGGGTATCGGAATCGTTGATGACCGGCTGTCCGGGCGTATTCGCCGGCGGTGACATGGTGCCCAGCGAGCGCACCGTCACAGTCGGTGTCGGCCATGGGAAAAAGGCGGCACACCACATCGACGCCTGGTTGCGCAACGCGACGGGCGCACGCCCCGCCAAACACCCGACGGCGACGTTCGACTCGCTGCACCTGTGGTTTTTCGGTGACACCGCGCGGCGTCAGCAGCCCGAACTCGAGCCGGCCAAGCGCGTCGCGAGTTTCGACGAGGTCGTCGGCGGGTTGTCCGCCGAGCAAGCGACCTACGAGGCCGGGCGTTGCCTGTCGTGCGGTAACTGCTTCGAATGCGACGGCTGCCTCGGCGCATGCCCCGAGGACGCGGTGATCAAACTCGGTGTCGGACACCGGCTACAAGTTCGACTACGACAGCTGCACCGGCTGCGCCGTCTGCTTCGATCAGTGCCCGGTGCACGCCATCGAGATGTTCCCGGAGCCGAAATGACGCGTGCCACAGTCGATGGCAACGAGGCCGCCGTCTCGGTCGCCTACCGGCTCAACGAGGTGTGTTGCATCTACCCGATCACACCGTCATCGCCGATGGCCGAGTTGGCCGACGATTGGTCCAGCGCGGGGCGGCCCAATGTGTGGGGCACCGTCCCGACAGTGGTCGAAATGCAAAGCGAGGGTGGAGCGGCCGGAGCTCTGCACGGCGCCCTGCAGAGCGGCGCGTTGACCACGACCTTCACCTCGTCGCAGGGTCTGCTGTTGATGATCCCGAACATGTACAAGATCGCCGGCGAACTGACGTCGGCCGTCATTAATGTGGCGGCCAGATCGCTTGCAGCGCAAGGATTGTCGATCTTCGGCGACCACTCCGACGTGATGGCCGTCCGGCAAACGGGATTCGCACTGCTCGCCTCGGCGTCGGTGCAGGAGGCACACGACCTGGCACTCGTTGCGCAGGCGGCCACGCTCGACGACCCGGGTACCGTTCGTGCACTTCTTCGACGGATTCCGAACCTCCCACGAACTCAACACGATTGAGACGCTTTCCGACGACGACCTGCGGGCGCTGGTGCCCGAAGAGTTGGTCTGGGCGCATCGTGGGCGGGCGCTGTCTCCCGAGCGCCCGTTCATTCGCGGCACCGCGCAGAACCCGGACGTCTACTTCCAGGCGCGTGAAACGGTAAACCCTTTCTACGCACGGGTTCCGGGTGTGGTCGAGGACCTGATGGCCCGCCTGGGCGAGCGCACCGGCAGCACGATGCACATCGTCGACTACACCGGTCACCCGGAGGCACAGCGAGTGCTGGTGGTGATGGGCTCGGGCGGCCGAGACCGTCGTGCAAACCGTCGCCGCTCTCGTCGAGCGCGGCGAGCGGGTCGGGGTGGTGCAGGTGCGGCTATACCGCCCATTTCCCACCAGAGCGTTCCTGAAGCGCTGCCGGCGACGGTGCGCACGGTCGGCGTTCTGGACCGTACCAAGGAGCCCGGGTCGATCGGCGAGCCGTTGTATCTGGACGTCGTCGCGGCGCTCGCCGAGGCGCATGCCGACGGAGAACGACCGCGTCATGCCGCGCGTGACGGGTGGACGATACGGACTGTCCTCCAAGGAGTTCACGCCCGCGATGGTCGCCGGGGTGTTCGCCGAACTCGCTCGCGAGCAACCACGGCGCCGTTTCACCATCGGCATCGACGACGACGTCTCCGGTACCAGCGTCGAGTACGACCCGTCGTTCGACATCGAGTCACCCGACACGTTCCGGGCGGTCTTCTTCGGGCTGGGTTCGGACGGCACCGTCAGCGCGAACAAGAACACGATCAAGATCCTCGGGTCCGAAGAAGGGCTGCACGCCCAGGGCTACTTCGTCTACGACTCGAAGAAATCGGGTTCGCAGACCGAGTCGCATCTACGCTTCGGGCCCGATCCCATCCGCGCCCCCTACCTGGTGACTGCGGCCAATTTCATTGGCTGCCACCAGTTCCGGTTTCTCGACAAGGTCGACGTGCTCGGCCGAGCCGCTCCGGGCGCCACACTGCTGCTGAACTGCCGGCATCAGCCGGACAAGGTCTGGGATGCACTGCCCCGGCAGCATCCAGCAACAGCTCCTGGACAAGCGGATCACGCTGTACATCGTCGACGCCGGCCGGATCGCCCGCGAGGTCGGGCTTGCCGGACGCATCAACATCGTGCTGCAGACGTGCTTCTTCGCGATCTCTGCGGTGCTGCCCCGCGAGCAGGCCATCGCCCGGATCAAGGAATCGGTCGAAAAGATGTACGGCGACCGCGGCGCCGACGTGTTGCGGCGCGAGCTGGCCGCGGTGGACGCCGCGCTGGACGGGTTGCACCGGATCGAGTTGCCTGCCCTGGTGACCTCCACGCGCACACCGGCACCGACAGTGCCCGAGTCCGCGCCGGAGTTCGTGCGCACCGTGACGGCGGAGATGATGGCCGGGCGCGGAAATGCCTTGCCGGTCAGCGCACTTCCGGTGGACGGCACCTACCCGAGTGGCACGACCGCATACGAGAAGCGCAACATTTCCGAACTGGTTGCGGTCTGGGATGCCGGGAGCTGCATTCAGTGCGGCAACTGCAGCTTCGTCTGCCCGCACAGCGTGATCCGGTCGAAGTACTACGACCAGTCCCAACTGGCGGGCGCGCCGGAGACGTTCGACTCGGCGCCGCTGGACGCCGTCGGGCTGCCGAACGCCCGGTACTCGCTGCAGGTGTACGTCGAGGACTGCACCGGGTGCGGCCTGTGTGTGGAGGCTTGCCCGGTCGTCATTCCGGGCACCACCGGGACCAAGGCGATCAATCTCGCTCCCGGCGAGCCGCGGTTGGCCACGGAGCGAGACAACATCGCCTTCTTCGAGACACTGCCGACCAACGACCGGTCCCGGGTGGACTTCGGCACCGTGCGCGGCTCGCAGTTCCTGGAGCCGCTATTCGAGTTCTCCGGCGCCTGTGCGGGGTGCGGCGAGACGCCCTACCTCAAGCTGCTCTCGCAGCTCTTCGGCGACCGGCTGATGATCGCCAACGCGACCGGCTGCTCGTCGATCTACGGCGGCAACCTGCCCACCACGCCGTGGACCACCAACGCCGACGGGCGGGGTCCGGCGTGGTCCAACTCGCTGTTCGAGGACAACGCGGAGTTCGGGCTCGGCTTCCGGTTGGCCACCGACGTGCACGCGCAGCTGGCTGCAGCGGCGCCTGTCCGAGTTGCGCGACGTAGTCGGCGCCGAACTCGTCGACGCCATTCTGGCGGCGCCGCAGCTGCGGGAGTCCGAGTTGCACGCTCAGCGGCAGCGGATGGCCGAACTCCAGCGCCGCCTCGACAGCCTCGATCCCGCCGTGACCGGCGATTTGCGCAGTGTGGTGGACCACCTGGTCCGGCGCAGCGTGTGGATCGTCGGCGGTGACGGCTGGGCGTACGACATCGGGTCCGGTGGGCTCGACCACGTCCTGGCCAGCGGGCGCAACGTCAACGTGCTGGTGCTCGACACCGAGGTCTACTCCAACACCGGCGGTCAGATGTCGAAGGCGACCCCACTGGGCGCGGTGGCAAAGTTCGCCGCCGCCGGCAAGACGGTGCCGTTGAAGGATCTCGCTCTCCAAGCGATCGCCTATGGCAACGTCTACGTCGCCAAGGTCGCGATGGGTGCCGACCCGCAACAGACTCTGCAGGCATTCCGCGAGGCGGAGGCGTACGACGGCCCTTCGCTGGTGATCGCCTACAGCCAGTGCATTGCGCACGGCATCGAAATGCGTCAGGGGATGGATCAGCAGTACCGTGCCGTGGCCAGCGGGCACTGGCCGCTGTTCCGCTATGACCCGGTGCTGCGGGCGGCCGGAGAGAACCCGTTCCTGCTCGATTCGCACCAGCCGCGGATCCCGCTCGCCGACTACCGCACCCGGGAACTGCGCTACCGCTCACTGGCCAACGCCGATCCGGCCGAGTATGACCGGCTTCTCAGCCTCGCCGAACAAGCCAACGCTCAGCGCTGGAATGTCTACGAGGAGATGGCTTCCCGCGGTCCCGAACACTTCCACGCCGACGCCCGCAGGGAACGCTGATGGAGCTGTCGACCCGCTATATGGGCCTCACATTGCGCAACCCACTCGTGGCGGCGGCATCCCCGCTGTCGCAGACCGTCGACGGCGTCCGGCGCCTCGCCGACGCCGGCGTCGGTGCGGTGGTGCTCTATTCGCTGTTCGAAGAGCAACTGCGCCGCGAGGCTGAGCAGAACGCACGTCTTGCCGAGGCAGGCACCGAGAGCTTCGCCGAGTCTTTGTCCTACTTCCCGCCCGCCGCTGACGAGGACCATGGCCCACGCCGCTACTTGAGCCTGCTCGAACGCGCGGCCGGTGCGGTCTCAGTTCCCGTGATCGGCAGCCTCAACGGCAGCACGCCCGGCAGTTGGGCCCGCTACGCCCGGTCAATGCAGGACTGTGGTGCGGCCGCAATCGAATTGAACATCTACTACCTGCCCGGCGATCCGCACATCTGCGGCCGCGATGTCGAGCAGCGTCACCTCGACATCCTGGCGCGGGTCAAGGACGCGGTAACCGTACCGGTGGCCGTGAAGCTCAGTCCGTACTTCAGCGCGACCGGCGAAATGGCGCGGCGCCTGGATGAGGCCGGTGCAGACGGGCTCGTTCTGTTCAATCGATTCCTGCAGCCCGACATCGACCCCGAGACCCTCACCGTGGTGCGCAGGGTGTCGTTGTCCACGCGAGAGGAGATTCGGTTGCCGCTGACGTGGATTGCGTTACTGCGCGGACGGGTCGGCGCGTCGCTCGCCGCGACGACCGGCGTCGAGAGCGCCATGGAGCTGATCAAGTACCTGCTGGCCGGCGCGGATGTGGTGATGACCGCGTCAGCACTGCTGCGCCACGGTCCGGAACACGCCGCCGTGCTGCTCGACGGCTTGTGTGAATGGATGGGGCGCAAGGGATATACCACCGTCGAGGAACTGCGTGGGCTGCTCGCGGTACCCAGTCGGCGCCGACGAGACCTCCCGCGAACGCTGGGACTACGTCAGCGCGCTACGACAAGCCGACAGCACCGATTACGGCCCCTGGTCACCGTAGCGGCTCGTACACATTCGAGGGCGATTCACAGCGACTCACGGTCTTTCGACCCTTATCGCGGCGCCGCCGCAGGTGTTGAGTGAAAAGTTGCGGTATGTGTGGCGTTTGGTGCCGATTGGCACCAGAGAATGACGACCGCCGGGAAGGCCCCAATGACGATCAACGGCGACGGCACAGCCACCACAGCGACGAATGTGGCGTCGATGTTTCTTGACCGCGTCCAGGCGTCGTCGGACAAGGAGGCGTTCCGCTACCGCCTTGCCGGTGAATGGGTTTCGGCGACCTGGCAGCAGACCGCGGACCGCGTCGAGATGCTGGCGGCCGGTCTGCTGGCGCTGGGCATCGAACCCGAGCAGCGGGTCGGCATCGCGTCGAGTACACGATACGAGTGGATTCTGGCCGATCTGGCGATCATGTGTGCCGGGGCCGCCACCACCACCGTGTATCCCACCACCAACGTCGGCGGTACCGCCTACATCCTGGCCGACTCGGAAAGCCGAGTCGTGTTCGTCGAGGACGCCGAGCAGCTGGCGAAGCTCACCGAACGCCGCGCCGAGTTGCCCAGCCTCATCAAGGTGGTGCTGTTCGAGGGCACCGGCGACGGCGACTGGGCGATCACCCTCGCGGACTTCGCCGAGTTGGGGCAGAAGTATCTGCTCGAGCACCCGTCGGGTGTGCGGACCCGAACGGACGCGATCACCCCGCAACAGTTGGCGACGTTGATCTACACCTCAGGAACCACCGGACCTCCCAAGGGTGTGCGGTTGCCGCATTCCGCCTGGGCCTATGAGGGGAAGGCGACCGTCGCGTTGAACCTGATGCGCGAGGACGATCTGCAGTTGTTGTGGTTGCCGATGGCCCACGCGTTCGGCAAGGTGCTGATCACCGCACAGTTGGCGTGCGGGTTCGTGACTGCGATCGACGGGCGAGTCGACAAGATCGTCGACAACATGGCCGTGCTCAAACCGACGGTCATGGGCGCCGCCCCCCGCATCTTCGAAAAGGCGCACGCGCGCATCGTCACCACCCAGCAAGCCCAGGGGGGCCTGCGGGCCCGGCTGTTCGCGGCGGCTTTCACCCTGGGGCTGGAAGTGGACCGGCGACGGCGTGCCGGCCGGGCCGTGCCCCTACCGATGTCGCTGCTACACAGACTGTTTGACCGCCTGGTGTTCAGCAAAGTGCGTGACGTGTTCGGCGGGCGCATCCGGTTTTTCATCTCCGGCGCGGCACCGTTGAACCGCGAGATCGGCGAGTGGTTCCACGCCGCGGGTCTGCTGATCCTTGAAGGCTACGGCCTGACCGAGAGCGCGGCCGGGGCGTGCGTGAACCGGCCCGATCAATACAAGTTGGGCACCGTGGGCCTGCCCATGGTGGGCACGTCGATACGCATCAACGACGACGACGGGGAGATCCAGATCCGCGGCGCATGCGTGATGGACGGCTACCACAACCTGCCCGATCAAACGGCCGAGACATTCACCGACGACGGCTGGTTGCGTAGCGGCGACATGGGCAAAATTGATGCCGACGGATTCCTCACCGTCACCGGCCGGATCAAGGAGATGTTCAAGACTTCCGGCGGCAAATACATCGTCCCGCCGGCGATCGAGGCGAAGTTCATGGCGTTGTGTCCCTATGCCAGCCGGTTCATGGTGGTCGGGGAGGGCCGCAACTTCTGCGTGGCGTTGATCGCCCTCGATGCCGACCTGATGTCGGAGTGGGCGACGGAGAACGGACTCGACGGCGCGACGTACCAGGAGCTGGTCAAGGCGCCGGCAGTGGGGGAGATGATCGGTGAGTACATAGCCAAGCTCAACGGCGAACTCAACCGATGGGAAACCATTAAGAAGTGGGTGTTGCTCGATCACGATCTGTCCATCGAGCGCGGTGAGCTGACGGCGTCTTTGAAGGTGAAACGGTCCGTAGTGACCGAACAGAACAAGCAGGTCCTTGATGCCTTGTACACGTGATCGAGCACTGGACCCGCGGTCCTCGCTGTCGTCAGTGGGTTAACCCGAACGGTTGCTTCGGGAACGAGTCCGCGATTTCGAGAAGCCGGTTGTATTTCGCGACGCGTTCCCCTCGCGCCGGTGCACCGGACTTGATCTGGCCGCATCCCGAACCGACGGCCAGGTCAGCGATGAACGTGTCGTCCGTCTCGCCCGACCGATGCGAGATCATTGCGGCGTACCCGGAGTCTCGGCATACCCGAAGCGCCTCAAGCGTTTCGGACACGGTTCCGACTTGGTTGACCTTGATCAGGGCGGCGTTGCCGATGCCGGCGTTGACGGCGAACGCAATCAACTCCGGATTGGTGACGAAGTTGTCGTCGCCAACCAATTGGACGCGTTCGCCAAGCCTGGCGGTGAGCTTCTGCCAGCCTGCAGTGTCGGTCTCGCCGAGGCCATCCTCGATGCTCCAGAGGGGGAACTTGTCAATCATCTGCGCGTAGCGATCGATCATGTCCTCGCTCGACAACGACTCGCCGCCAACGGCGTATCGGCCGTCACGGTGAAATTCACTTGAGGCCGGATCGAGGGCGATGGCGACGCCGTCTCGTCCGGCGGCATAACCGGCGTCGCTGATGGCGTGCACGATCAGGTCCAAAACCTCTTCTGGCAAAGCGATCTCGGGCGCGAAGCCACCCTCATCTCCCAGCCCAGTCTCGAAGCCACGCTCCGCCAGTACCGCACGCAGCCGTTGATACACCTCGGCGCCGGCACG
Organism: uncultured Actinomycetota bacterium; assembly: GCA_963741555.1. Classification (GTDB taxonomy): domain Bacteria; phylum Actinomycetota; class Actinomycetes; order Mycobacteriales; family Mycobacteriaceae; genus Mycobacterium. Next base: position 350,556 of record CAVUIH010000003.1, read on the forward strand.
GACCGCCTCAGGTAGCGACGGCGCCCCGATCGGCGCGATCATGAACTCCTGAAAATCGAGCGCATTCGGCGCGTGCACACCCCCATTCACAACGTTGAAATGCGGCACCGGTAGCCGCGGAAGCACCCCGTCAGGAGTCAGCCACCGCCACAGGGGCTGTCCCGACTCGAGAGCGAATGCTTGGGCTGCGGCCATCGACGCACCCACGATGGCGTTGGCGCCCAACCGCGACTTGTCGGCCGTGCCGTCCAGCCCACGCAGGGCGTCGTCAACCTGGTCGAGCGAGGCGAACGAATGACCGGTCAGGACGTCGGCAATCGCTCCGTTGACGTGGGCAACCGCCTGCTGCACGCCCAACCCCGAGTACCGCTTCTCGTCGTGGTCTCGCAGCTCAACCGCCTCGCGGCTGCCCGTCGACGCACCGGAAGGCACCCCCGATGTCACGCTGCGACCGTCGGACAGGGTCGCTCGCACACGCAGGGTGGGTCGACCACGCGAGTCCAGAATCTCGATCGCCGACATCGACGAAAAACGTACGGTCACCTGAACTCCTCCGAGTCATCAGGCTGGGAGCAATCGCTCCCCGAGTTCAGCAGTGGACAGTCAAGCCCATCCCGAACCAGCTGAGGTTCTCAGCCTCTTCCGACGCTACACCCGTCGGACAACTTTCAGCCCACAGACCGCTGACGAAAACGCTTGCTCTTCAACGTAAGAGCCCTCGGCCGTGGTAACGTCGCGGCTACACCACAGGCCCGAGCCGGACGGGCGGGAAGACCCCAAATCATGCGCCACCGCTGCCGCTCTGATTCCCCGTTCCCCCTGAGACGAACTCGATACCCTGAGTGACAGGGTGGTGCAGCAACGATGACTTCCGGTATCGCGACGATTCTCAATCGGCACGAGCGTGACCGCGCTGCGCTCATCGACATCTTGTGGGATGTGCAACGCGAATCCGGCTACATTTCCGCCGAAGCCGCCGCCGGGATAGCCGATTGGCTCGGGCTGTCCGTCGAGGATGTTCTGGAGACCGCGACGTTCTACCATTTCTTCCACACCACGCCGTCGGGCCGTCATCGAATTTATCTGAGTAACAACGTCATCGCGAAAATGCACGGCTACCGCCAGGTGTATGAGGCCCTGGAACTCGAGACCGGGACACGATTCGGCGGCCGCGGGTCGGACGACTTCGGGCTGTTTGAAACCGCGTGCATCGGGTTGAGTGACCACGAACCGGCAATGCTCATCGACGATGTCGTGTTCACTGACCTGACACCGGCTTCGGTCGGCGAGATCATCGAGGGACTGAAAAGGGGTGACTCTCCGGCGCAGATCGCCAATCCGGCCGGCCTGCCACGCGACGATGTGGCGTATGTCGATGCGCTGACACGCACCACCGTGCATACGTCGGGGCCGGTGTTCTTTTGCGGTGACACCGATTACAGCGCGTTGTGGCACCGCTGCCTGGCGATGACTCCCGAGGACGTGATCGCCACCGTCTCCGAGTCCGGCCTGCGGGGGCTGGGCGGCGCGGGTTTCCCCACCGGCAACAAGTGGAAGTTCTGCCGCGCGGCCACCGGCGACGAGAAGTACATCATCTGCAACGCCGATGAGGGCGAGCCCGGGACCTTCAAGGACCGGGCGTTGCTGACCTACTCTCCCAAGCAGGTATTCGTGGGCATGGCGATCGCGGCCCACGGCGTTGGCGCCCGGCACGGCATCGTCTACCTTCGCGCGGAGTACGCGTATCTGCGCGACTACCTCGCACGGCAGCTGGCGGAGCTACGCGAGGATGGAGTACTCGGCGACGGGTTCGACATCCGCATCCAGTTGGGTGCCGGGGCCTACATCTGCGGCGACGAGACCGCGCTCCTCGAGTCCTGCGAGGGTAAGCGGGGAACGCCGCGACTCAAGCCGCCTTTCCCGGTCGAGCACGGTTTCCTGGGCAAGCCGACGGTGGTCAACAACGTCGAGACATTCGCCGCGGCTAGCCCGGATCATGCAGGAGGGTGCCGGGTGGTTCGCGGCAATGGGGGTACCAGGGTCAACCGGCACCCGGCTGCTCAGCGTCGCCGGCGACTGCGCCGCCCCCGGGATCTACGAGGTGGAGTGGGGGGTGACGTTGCGTGAGGTGCTCGACATGGTCGGCGCCGACAACCCCCGGGCCGTACAGATCAGCGGTCCCTCCGGGGAGATGCTCTCGGTGGCCGCCGACGCCGACCGCAGGCTCGCCTACGACGATCTGTCCTGCAACGGCTCCGTCATGGTGTTCAACCACGAACGCGACCTGATCGACATCGTTGGGGACTTCATGCAGTTCTTCGTCGACGAGTCCTGCGGCATCTGTGTGCCCTGTCGTGCGGGCAACGTGATGCTGCGGCAGAAGGTCGGCCTGGTAGCCGCGGGTCGGGCGGTCCGATCCGATCTCGACGACATGGTTGCCTGGGGTGGGATCGTCGCTCACACCAGCCGATGCGGGCTCGGTGCCACCTCGCCCAATCCCATCCTGAGCACGCTGAAGAAGTTCCCGGACATCTATGCGGCCCGACTTCGTGAGCGCAACGGCGACCTGCTGCCGTCCTTCGACTCAGAGGCAGAGCTGACCGGTTATGCCCAAGCCGTTGCCGCGCTCGCACCACAGGAGTCGCTGTGAGCATCCGGATCGAGATCGACGGCAAGACCGTCACCTGCGAGGAGGGCGCGACGCTCGTCGATGTCGCCGCCGAGGCGGGCGTCTACATCCCGACCTTGTGCTATCTGCCCGAACATCCTGTCCTGGGTACCTGCCGGGTGTGTTCGGTCAAGGTCAACGGCGCGGTCGCCGCCCGCCTGTGCGGTCGAGGTCAGCGACGGGATGCGGGTGGAGGTCAACGACCCCGAGACCACCGATGCGCGTAAGGCATTGGTGGAGATGCTGTTCTCCGAAGGCAACCACAACTGCCCCAGCTGTGAGAAGTCCGGCCGGTGCACGCTGCAGGCGGTCGGCTACGAGGTGGACATGACGGTGTCCCGTTTCCCGTACCAGTTCCCCGAGCGGGTTGCCGACCATGCGGCGGAGACGATCTGGCTGGAGCGCGACCGCTGCATCTTCTGCCAGCGTTGTGTGGAGTTCGTCCGGGATCGCGAGACCGGCAAGAAGATCTTCAGCATCAGCGGCCGCGGAGCGGATGCCCGCATCGAGATCGATGCCGAACTGGCCAACAAGATGCCCCCCGAACAGGTCCGCGAGGCCGTCGACATCTGTCCCGTTGGAACGATACTGGAAAAAGGGGTGGGTTATGACGAGCCTATCGGCGAGCGGCGCTACGAGGTCGAATCGGTGAAGGACCGGGCACTCGAACCATCACGGAGGCAAGGAAAGTGACGATGTCGGACACCAATGAGGTTGCATCGCACGAACTTCCGGCCACCCCGCTCGACCCGGAATTGGCCGCCAAGCGCGCCGGGAAGATCAAGGTCTCGATGATCAGCCTGTGCGGCTGCTGGGGATGTAGCTTGTCGTTGCTCGACATCGACGAGCGGATGATCGCCCTGTTGGACAAGATCACCATCCTGCGATCGTCGTTCACCGACATCAAGCGCATTCCGGAGCGGTGCGCGATCGGATTCATCGAGGGCGGGGTCGCCAACGAGGACAATATCGAGACGCTGCGGCACTTCAGGGACAACTGCGACGTTCTGATCTCGGTCGGCGCCTGCGCGATCTGGGGTGGTGTCCCGGCGCTGCGTAACCTGGTGGGGCTCAAGGATTGTCTGGCGGAGGCCTACACGAACTCCCCGACGGCGCCGCCCGCCGCCAGCCCGGTGGTGCCCTACCACCGTCGGATCCCCATCCTCACCAACAACGTCTACCCGTGCCACGAGGTCGTGCAGATGGACTACTTCATCCCGGGCTGCCCGCCGGGGGCGGACGCGATCCTCGACGTCCTGGAGGACCTTGTCAACGGACGTCCCGTGAATCTGCCCAAGTCTCTCAACCGTTTCGACTGATCGGGGAATGGCCGCTATGGCGAAAACACTCGTAATCGATCCGGTCACCCGAATCGAGGGACACGGAAAGGTGGTCATCGAACTCGATGACGACCGCAACGTCATCGACGCCAAGCTGCACGTGGTGGAGTTCCGCGGCTATGAGAAGTTCATCCAGGGCCACCCGTACTGGGAAGCACCAGTTCTCATGCAGCGGATCTGTGGGATCTGCTTCGTCAGCCACCACCTTGGCGGGGCCAAGGTCCTCGACGACATGATCGGGGTCGGGCCGGCGTCGGGCACGTGTCTCACCCCGACCGCAGTCAAGATGCGCCGGCTGGGTCACTACGCACAGATGCTGCAGTCACACGTCACCGCCTACTTCTACCTGGTGGTGCCGGAGATGTTGTTCGGGATCGACGCCGCGCCCGAGCAGCGCAACTTCATCGGACTGATCGAGGCCAACCCTGGTCTCGTCAAACGTGTTGTCCGGCTCCGCAAGTGGGGCCAGGAGGTCATCGCCGCCGTCTTCGGAAAGCGCATGCACGGCCTCTCCGCGGTGCCCGGCGGCGTGAACAAAAGCCTCACAGCGGCCGACGTGGACCGATTCCTGCGCGGCGAGGACGGATTGTCCTCGATCGACGAGGTCATCGACGACGCTCAGCTGGGTCTGCAGATGTTCTACGACTTCCACGACGAGCACCGTGCCCAAGTCGACGGCTTCGCCAATGTGTCGGCGCTGAACATGTGTCTGGTGGACGATGACGGCAACGTCGATTACTACGACGGGCGGCTCAGGGTCGTCGACGAGCAGAAGAAGCTCGTACGTGAGTTTGATTATCGCGACTATCTCGACCACTTCTCCGAGGGTGTCGAGAAGTGGACCTACATGAAGTTCCCGTTCCTCACCGACCTCGGCCGCGACGCGGGATCGGTGCGGGTGGGCCCGCTGGCCCGGCTCAACGTCACGCGGAGCCTGTCGACCCCAATCGCCGCCGAAGCACTGGAGAAGTTCCACGCTTACACCGGCGGACGCGCCAATAACATGACGCTGCACACCAACTGGGCCCGCACCATCGAAATCATCCACGCCGCCGAGGTTGTCAGGGACCTGCTCAACGACCCCGACCTGCAAAAGGATGACCTGGTGGTGTCGCCCGGTGCCGGATGCCTGGACCGGGGAAGGGGTCGGTGTGGTGGAAGCCCCCCGGGGGAGCCTGCTGCACCACTACCGCGCCGATCGCGAAGGCAATATCACCTTCGCCAACCTGATCGTGGCCACCACCCAGAACAACCAGGTGCTCAACCGAACGGTACGCAGCGTCGCCGAGGACTATCTCGGCGGCCAGGCTGAGATCACCGAGGGCATGATGAACGCCATCGAGGTGGGGATCCGCGCCTACGATCCCTGCCTGAGCTGCGCCACTCACGCCCTCGGGCAGATGCCGTTGACCGTCACCGTCGTGGACACGCAGGGGCGGGTGCTCGATGAGCGCGCGCGCTGAACCGCACTGTGTCACGCTCGGGCTCTTCGACAGCCCCGCGTCGCTGATCTATGGCATCGGCAACGCCGGACGTCAAGACGACGGATTGGGCTGGGCCTTCATCGACCGGCTCGAGCAGCATCCATCCTCGGCCTCGCGCACGCCTGCGCCGTACCTATCAGCTGGGCCTCGAAGACGCCGATCTGATCAGCCGATACACCCGAGTTTTGTTCGTGGATGCCACGAAAGACCCTGCGGTCGAATCGTTTAACCGTGAGCAGTCCGGAGCCGAAGCTGGACTTCAGCTTCACCTCGCACGCACTCTCCGTGCCGGCAATCCTGGCGACCACCCAGCAATGCTTCGAGCACGTCCCCGACGCCTACTTGCTGGCGATCCGCGGCTACGAATGGGAACTCCAGCAGGGACTGACCAGCTCGGCGCAACACAACCTCGGCCAGCTCACTGGAGTTCTTGTCGACACCGCGTTAGCACCCGGTGATCGAATTTCAGGCACGCCGTTGCCGAATGCGTTAACTGCTTCGCCGACGGAGGCGAACAAATGGTCCTCGCCGATTCGCGCCAGCAGGCCACTTCGCGCCAAGCCGGCGCGGACTGTTTTGTTGGTTCTTGCCATCGCGAAGGACACGCCCCCGTGGTCGAGTTGGTCGAGCATCTCGCGTAATGCGCGCGCTCCGGTGTAATCAAGATCAGTCATTCCCATCGCGTCGAGCACGACGATCCGAACTGAGTGACCTGCGCGGGCGACCGCGGCAGTCAAGTCGGTCCTGAAACGACTGGCGTTGGCATACCAGAGGGGCGTCGAGAACAGCACCACGAGTACCCCGGGAACCTCGATAGCGTGTTCACTGCCGCCTAGCGGGGCCCAACTGGTAGTCGAGGGGATGCGGCCCAGCACGTGCAGGTGCGGGCGGGCGGAAAGGCGGGTGCGGTCGAGGATGGCCAGCGCGACCGCGACGGTGATGCCCTGTTCGACGCCGACGAGTGCGACCGTGAGCAGGGTGATCAGAGCCAGTCCGAATTCGAAACGGTCGTAGCGCGCGATGTCGACGAGATCGCGAATGTGCACGATTCGGGTGGCGATGAAGATCAGAATCGCCGCCAACGTCGCCAAGGGTAGGTCCTCTAGCAGGGCAACGGCAGGGGTCAACAGCACCAGGGCACCGGCAGCAGCCAGACCGGCCACCTGGGTCCGCCCGGAGGCCGAGACCACCGCGGCGGTTCGTGGCGGGCTTGCGTCCACCGGGAAGGCGCCGACCAGGCCGGCGAGGACATTGCCGGCTCCGACACCGAGGAAGTCGCGATTGACGTCGACTTCATAGGCGCCCTGGTCGGCAAACGCGCGGGTCGTCGCCGCCGTCTGGCTGACAATCACCAGGGCGACCACGCCGGCGATCGGCGCGACCGCACCCAGCGCCGACCAGGAAAGCCCGTGCAGCCCGAGGTGCGGCGCACCGTGGGCCAGCGCACCCAACACCATCACGCCGTGGGCGCGCAGATGCAACGCAGCGACGAGGATCGTCGAGCCGATCAGCCCGACCAACGCCGCCGGAAGCCGGCGATCGACCCGTTCGGCGACGACCACGACGGCGAACACGCCGACCCCGATGCCCAGCGCCCACCCGTTGATCGAATGCAGGCCGCTGAGCGTGACGCCCACCCGGTGCAGTGTGCTGCCGCTGGCGCCGGGCAGGCCGAGCAGATCAGGCAGCTGGTGTACCACGATGATGATCGCTACCCCGCCAAGGAATCCGCTGATGATCGGCGCCGACAGGAACTCGGCAACCCACCCGAGCCGCAGCAGGCCAACCAGGGCCACGGCCACACCGACCATCACCGCAAGGATTCCGATCAACGCCACGTAGTCAGGGGAGCCGGCCGACACCACGGCGGCGATGCCGACGGCGAACAGCGGGGCGATCGTCGAATCGGCGCCGACCGACATCTGCGGGTTCGATCCCAACAGCGCGAACATCACGCTGCCCGCGACAAATGCGTACAAGCCGGTGATCGGCGGCATACCGGCCAGCCGGGCGGTGGCTAACTGCTCAGGCACCGCGATCGCCAGCAACGTCAGCGCTGCGACCAGGTCGCCAATCACCCACGACGATCGGTAGCCGTGCAGTGAGGACAACAGCATCGACCGCGCCCCCAGCACCCGCGCCGTCAAGCCTGCTGCCGACTGCATCGACCCATCATCGCAACCCCTTCAACGCAGCGAGCACGCCGCGCGGATGCGTCAGATCAGCTGAGAATTCGCTAACTGACCGACCCGGGACAGAGTGATCAGTGAGGCTGTCCGTCTGAAACCTGGGGAGCCTGCGATGAGCGAGCAACTGGTACGACTTTTTCGGTGAGATCTTCCAGCGGTACTTCAGACCCGCCATCGACGCATATCCGCGAATGGGTGGCGCACTCGTCGAAAGGTTACTCACGCTGACTGACGACGTCCCGGACAGATTGACTCAAACCCGTTGCGCCGCAATGGCATGGGGCAAAGCCGAGACCCCGAACGCCAGGATCACCTCGGAACTTTTCGTGATCACCCAACACGGACTGATGTATGCCGCCGGGTTGAACGGTCGCGTCGGGCGCTGTATTACCTGGCCACGCCGCCCGCATTGTTCGATCCTTCGTCGATCAGGTCGAGACCGCCGAACTGCATGAGGGCGCGGTAGTCGTGGTGGACGGCCAGTTGGGCCGCGACCTCGCATCCGCGCATCCGATGGACGCCGCGCTGCGCCGGATACTCGATGAGCATCTGGCGCTGCGGGTGGATCTGCCCGCGTAACTATTTCTTCGCCGCGGTCTTGTTGGCCGGCGCGTGAGATGGGGAGGGCGAGCATGCGGTCATCGTTGGCGTGTGTTCGGAGCTGCGATGACGACGTCCATGACAAGTCCCAAACGATGCACGCGTGAGTGGTGCTCGACGTCCCAGCCGTGTTCCAGCAGAGCGCTCATGCTGATGGGGCGACATCCGCCCACAACCTGCGGCGCAACGCGCCAGAGTCCGGTCCAGGCTCGGCAGACAGCCCGTTCGAGCAGCCGCTCTCCGTGAGCGAGGCTGGCCAGGCAGAGCCGGCCATCGGGCTTCAGGATCCGCCGCAGATCGTCCAGCACGGTCCGTGCGTAAGCTTGATCGAGCAGGTCGAACACGAAGGTGGATAGCACACGGTCGGCGAAATCGTCGTCGGCGGGTAGCGGCAGCGAGCCGTCGACAAGCACCACCTTGGCCCGCTCGGTCCAGGCGGCGAGTCGGCTGGTGGCCAAGTCGACCATCACCGGGCTGATGTCGGCGCCGAGGTAGTGTGACACTGGGAGGCAGCGCCGCCAGCAGGTTCGCAGCCAGTCGGCCTGTGCCGCAGCCGAACTCGAAAATCGTCTGGTCCCCGGCGAGGTCCGCATCGGCCACGAGCCGGTTTATCGTCGTGTCCTCATAGAAGGCCTGCCAGTCCTGGACGCGTCCGATCCGGTCGTAGACCGAACGGGCCTGGTTCAGCGTAAGCGCCACGGGTCGTCCTCCTGAATCGCCACAGCACCGGTCACTTCCGGGTGCGTCAGTACCCGTTCCTCGTATCTCGGTACGACCCAGTCGGCGTGGATGCATGCGGGTCCACGTTACGACGACTGTGCGGCCGCGTCACCGTCGTTGCCCACCAAACTCTCTTCTTTGCCTCTGCCAGCTCAGCTTTGGCGGCGGCGTCGACCTGCGGATACTGCGGGTTGAGATCCCGCAGCGTCTCCAACAGCACTGCGGAAGTTGACACGTGGCTAAACCATTTGTGATCTGCGGGGATCACATGCCAGGGCGCCCAGACGGTGCTGGTGTGGCTGAGCATGTCTTGAAAGGCCCGCTGGTAGTCGTCCCAGAACGCGCGCTCGCGTAGGTCCGCGACGGAGAACTTCCAGTTCTTCTCGGGTTCGTCGATGCGCTCAAGGAACCGGCGCGCCTGCTCGTCCTTGGAGACGTTGAGAAACAGCTTGACGATGACGGTCCCGTTGTCGGTGAGGTAGCGCTCCCAGTCGTTGATGTCGCGATACCGCCGCTGCCAGATGTCCCCAGCGTCGAGCACTGCGGTGCGTGGCCACAACGTCTCAGGGTGCACACGGGTGATCAATACGTTCTCGTAGTGGGACCGGTTGAACACCGCGATGCGGCCCAGTTCCGGCAGCGACCTTTGGTGGCGCCAGAGGTAGTCATGTGCCTGCTCGGTCGCCGATGGCGCCTTGAAGCTGTACACGTCGACACCCTCGGGGTTGAGGCCGCTCATGACGTGCTTGATCGTGCCGTCCTTACCGGCCGCGTCGATCGCCTGAAGGATGACCAGCAGCGAGCGGTCGGCCTGGGCGAAGAAGCGGTCCTGCAAATCCAGCAGCGCCGCTTTCGCGTCTGCCTGCGCCGCGGCACCGTGGTCTTTTCGAAGCTGCTTGTCGTGGCGGCCGGGATCGAAGTCCTTGGCCAACTCCACCTTGGACCCCGGCTTTACCCGGGTAGCCTCCGCTAGTCGTTTCCAGAGCGTCGACAACTTCGCCTCCTGGTTGTGTCATCTGTCCATTGCCCGGGGTGCCGCGTGCGCAGGGCAACGATCTCTCTCAGCCTTGCAGAGACCATGGTGACCGGAGTTCGCCACCATCGTCGGGCGTGCGTTACCCCTGCCTCGCGCAGTGCGGCAGTAGTGATCGCCGCGTATCGGCCACTTCGAGGTCCATTGAGCACCGGATGTTGCAGAAACCGGTCGCGGCAGGCCAGCTGCGGGGTGTAGCGTCGACGATGTTGGGAAGCTCAACCAGTCCGGGATGAGGCCAGCTGTCCGCCGCTGCCCTCGTAGAGCAGTCGCTCGTGCCGAACCCTCCGGTGACAACCGTATATCCGGGGATCACCATGACTAGTCCACCCGCTCGCGGTGGCGCCGAAACCGGCTCCCGCACAGTACTTTCCGATCGAAAGCGTCTTATGTCTACTCAGGATTGACCGGCCGATTCGCCTATGCCGCGAACCTGCCTTTGACGTCCGGCCCACGGACTGAGGCACCGTGACCACTGCCACACCGCATGTCACGCCCTCCTCCGCCGATGCGGGCAATGCCGAGCCGCGCCGCGACTTCAAGTCGGCGCCCATGCCCGAGCTGAAAGCGGAGCTGGGCTACTCGCCGGACGGATTGAGCACAGCCGAGGCAACACGACGGTTGGCGCAGTACGGGCCGAATGAGATCGCCGAACACAAGACCAACCCGCTGCTGAAGTTCCTCAGCTACTTCTGGGGCCCGATCCCATGGATGATCGAGATCGCCGTCGTCTTGTCCGGCGCGGTGGGGCACTGGCCGGATTTCTTTATCATCCTGCTGCTACTAGTGGCTAACGGCGTGGTTGGCTACACCGAGGAACGGCAGGCCGGCAACGCAATTGAGGCCCTCAAAGCCAAACTGGCCATCAACGCGCGCGCGAAGCGTAATGACACATGGATCACCGCACCGGCGCGAGAATTGGTGCCCGGTGACGTGATCCGGCTGCGCCTGGGTGACATTGTCCCCGCCGACGCCCGCCTGCTGGACGGCGACGAGATCGAGGTCGACCAGTCCGCGCTCACCGGGGAGTCGCTGCCTGCCGCCCGCCTAGCAGGCGACGCCGTGTTCTCCGGATCCATTGTCAGGCAGGGTGAGATCGGCGCCCTTGGTCTATGCCACCGGCACTCACACGTACTTCGGAAAGACCGCCGAATTGGTGGCCGACGCACACACCGTCAGCCATTTCCAGCGCGCCGTGTTCAAGATCGGCAACTATCTGATCCTCCTCGCGGTCGCCCTGGTCACCATCATCGTCGTCACGGCGATCCTGCGCGGCGATGCGATCCTGACCACGCTGCAGTTCGCCCTGGTCCTGACCGTCGCCGCGATCCCGGTGGCGATGCCCACCGTGCTCTCGGTGACGATGGCTGTCGGTGCACGGCTGCTCGCCACGAAGCAGGCCATCGTTAGCCGGCTGGTCGCCATCGAGGAACTGGCCGGCGTCGACGTGCTATGCGCGGACAAGACCGGCACCCTGACCCAGAACTCGCTGACGTTGGGCGCCCCGTTCAGCATCGACGGCGTCACGCCCGCGACCGTAATCCTGAACGGCGCGTTGGCCTCCCGCGCGGTCAACGACGACCCAATCGACCGCGCGGTGCTCGGCGGCCTCGAGGACACCGACGGTCCTGCAGGCTTACACAGTCACCCATTTCGAACCCTTCGACCCGGTGCACAAACGCACCGAGGCCACCGTCACCGCCGCCGACGGGACCACGTTCAAGGTCACCAAGGGCGCCCCGCAGGTCATCCTCGCGCTGGCCGCGAACGCCGTGCAGATCACAACCGCCGCCGATAGCGCAGTCAACGACTTCGCCGCCCGCGGATTCCGGTCTTTGGGCGTGGCCCGCGCCGACGGGGACGGCGACTGGCAGTTCGTGGGCGTGCTGCCGCTGTTCGACCCGCCCCGGGACGACGCTGCAACGACCATCGCGACCGCCGCAGCCATGGGCGTCACCGTCAAGATGGTCACTGGTGACGCGCTGGCCATCGCCAAGGAGATCGCGACCAAGGTCGGCTTGGGCGCCGACATCCTCGACGCCGCAGCCTTGGGTGACGCGACGAAGAACGAGACGGCGGGAGTGGCCGAATCCATCTTGGCCGCAGACGGTTTCGCTCAAGTCTTTCCCGAGCACAAATACCACCTCATCGACGTACTGCAGAAGCACGGCCACATCGTCGGAATGACCGGCGACGGGGTCAACGACGCCCCCGCGCTGAAAAAAGCGGACTGCGGTATCGCCGTCTCCGGAGCCACCGACGCTGCCCGCGCGGCGGCCGACATCGTGCTGCTGACCCCTGGCCTCTCGGTGATCATCGAGGCGATCAAACAGAGCCGCAAGATCTTTCAGCGGATGAACAGCTATGCGATGTACCGCATCACCGAAACGCTGCGCGTCTTGTTATTCATGACCGTCGCCATCCTGGTCTTCAACTTCTACCCACTCACCGCCATCATGATCGTGATGCTCGCGCTGCTCAACGACGGCGCCATCCTGTCCATCGCATATGACAACGTCCGCTACAAGAACGAGCCCGAGGTGTGGAACATGCGCCTGGTACTTGGTATCTCCACCGTGCTGGGTGTCGTCGGGCCGATCGCCGCGTTCGGCCTGTTCTACCTGGGCGACCGCGTCTTCGACCTCGGCCACCCGCGTGTCCAGACGCTGATGTACTTGATGCTGTCCGTCGCCGGACACCTCACCATCTTCTTGACCCGAACCCGCGGCCCGTTCTGGTCTATCCGCCCGGCCCGCATCTTGTTGATCGCCGTCTTCGGCACCCAGGCCGCCGCCACATTCATTGCCGTTTACGGGCTATTCATGACGCCGCTCGGCTGGACGTGGGCAGCCGCCGTGTGGGGATACGCCCTTATCTGGTTCCTCGTCAGCGACCGCATCAAACTTCTGGCTTACCGCATCCTCGACCCGGCAAACGACGGCAAAGAAAAAGTCCGAACCAGTTCGCGACCTAGCCCTCGCGCCTGGGTGAAACGAATGATCCAGTGGGAGAACAAGGAGAGGACCAACTAGTGAACTCACACTTGAGCGGTCACCATCGGCTGACGATCGAGAAGATCTTCAGGCACCCGGCGGGCAGGAACATCGAGTGGCGCGAAGTCCTGTCGTTGCTCGAGGACCTCGGGTCCGTAAAACACGAACACAACGGCAAATTCACTGTGAACCTGGGATCCGAGACACAACTATTCGAGGCTCCGCGGGGCAAAGACATCGATGTGCAGGTGACTGTCGACCTGCGCCGGATGCTAAGGGAGGCCGGGTGGGCGCCAGATGACGAAGCTCCGACCCCGGACACGAGTCAGCGCGACAACGGCGATGGACAAGACGATGACCGAACAGCATGACTTCGAGTCGGCCGATCATGACTCCCTCGATACGGACGCGAGTCATCTGATGTCGTCACCTTTCGCAGCGGCGCGACCGCCCAGGGGCGCTTACGTCGGCGGGGAAGCCGGGGCTCCCCGTGTGAACCAGCCCTGGAAACGGCTCCGCTTCAACTGCTTTTCGTCGCCCTGCACATTGGTCCACGCAGCCGGGGCGTAGCTGTGTGGCTCGTTGGCGCCGTCGCGGACGACGTCGAGCGCGCCGTCGTCGTGCTTGATGTAGGTGTCACCGAAGCGCATATATTTGTCGGTGTCGCCGTCTAATGCGCCACCGTGACGAATCACTCATAAGATGTGCACACGATTCGGGAAACCGCGTGGTCAAGAAATGCGGGACCGCCGCAGATTCAGCGAATTTTCTCGGGAATCGAATTCAATGCCTCGAGAACATGTTCCGCGAGGTCGCTGGCTTCCTTGTCTCCGAGCTTGGTGTGAGATGTGATGGTGTCCCTGACCAGTTCGAGACGGAGGACATAGGGGGAGCGGAACGTCGTTGTTGAAGCCATTAGCTTTTCCTTTTTAGTCGAGCATGTTTGCTCGATTGAGCTGCCCGATGTACACGACGGTACGCCGAATTTAAGTCATTGGGTGTGACTACGGACTCGTGGGTTCATGGGGCCCGTGAGGTAGGACATCCCCGTGCTGCCCGCTCGCACCGAAGCGACTACTTCGGATGTGTCGCTGCTCCTCACTGACGAACTGGTCGCGTTTACGGTTTGACCGCAAAACCCCGGGGTACGCTGCCCCGATGACGGAATCAGCGGCGAGCGGCTTTCGCCGACCGACCATGACTTCTCGGGCAAAGTGGCTACTTCGGGCCCGCCCCGGCGACTACCTGCTGGCGCTCAGTGATGCGATGGCTTCGCTGCCCGTGGTCGGCAGACATCTGGAGCCACTGGGCGGTGTGACCGCGATGGGCCTGTGGGGTTACCGAATGGCGCCGGAGTTCTTGTCCGCGTCGGCCAAGTCATGGCTGACTCCCGGCATCAGCGAGACCCGCAGGGCCGAGCGCGACCAGACTCAAACGGTTCTGGACGCCGCGCTGCGCGGCGTGGTCTCGAGCAAGGACCTCGATGTCCAGTGGCCGGCTCCCGACGACAAGCCACCCTTCTGGCGTGCGCTGCAACACCGTCGCTATCTGCACCGCACCTCGGTGCGCTACGGCAAGCACCCGGTGCAACTCCTGGACGTGTGGCGTCGCAAGGATCTGCCGGTGCGGCCGGCGCCCGTGGTGATCTTCGTGCCCGGCGGCGCCTGGGTGCACGGCGGTCGCCAGCTGCAGGGCTATGCCCTGATGTCGCAGTTGGCCGAAATGGGCTGGATCTGCCTGTCGGTGCAATACCGGGTATCTCCGCACCACCGCTGGCCGTCCCACATCACCGACGTCAAAAGCGCCGTCGCGTGGGCCCGGGCTAACGTCGACAAGTTCGGCGGTGACCGCAATTTCATTGCGGTAGCTGGTTGTTCGGCCGGTGGACACTTGTCGGCACTGGCCGGGTTGACCGCCAACGATCCTGAGATGCAGACCGAGCTGCCGCCGGGTTCGGACACTTCGGTGGATGCGGTGGTAGGGATCTATGGCCGCTACGACTGGGAGGATCGCTCGACCGTCGAGCGGGACCGCTTCGTGGATTTCCTGGAGCGAGTCGTGGTCAAGCGTCGGATCGACCGCCACCCCGAGGTGTTCCGCGACGCGTCGCCGATCGCACGGATACATCCGGATGCGCCGCCGTTCTTGGTGATTCATGGCAGCAGCGACACGGTGATCCCAGTGGCGCAGGCGCGCAGCTTCGTCGAGCGACTTCGGTCGATCTCGCGTTCGGTGGTCGGCTACGTGGAGCTGCCGGGTGCCGGCCACGGATTCGACATGACCGACGGGGCGCGCTCCGGTGCGACGTCGACCGCGGTCGGGCTGTTCTTGGGCCAGGTTTATCGCAACCGGATGATCGCGGTCAAAGAAGTTATTTAGCCGCCACGCAGTTGTAGGGTCGCACCCATGAAGCGGCTGAGCGGGTGGGACGCGGTACTGCTCTACAGCGAAACGCCGAATGTGCATATGCACACGCTCAAAGTCGCTGTGATCGAGCTGGATGCCGATCGTCGGGACTTCGACATCGACGCGTTCCGCCGGGTGATTCACAGCCGGCTCTACAAGCTGGAGCCGTTTTGCTATCAGCTGGTTGACATTCCGCTCAAGTTGCACCACCCGATGTGGCGGGAGAACTGCGACGTCGACCTGACCTATCACGTGCGGCCGTGGCGGTTGCCGGCGCCGGGTGGTCGTCGTGAGCTGGACGAGGCGATCGGTGAGATCGCCAGCACTCCGCTGGACCGCGACTACCCGCTGTGGGAGATGTATTTCGTCGAAGGCTTGGCCGACAACCGAATTGCGGTGGTCGGCAAGGTTCATCACGCGCTGGCCGACGGGGTGGCCGCCGCGAATCTGTTAGCGCGCGGCATGGATCTCGCGCCCGGGCCGCCGACCGGCAAGACCCGGTATGCGCCCGACCCGGCGCCGTCGACTGCGACGCTGGTACGGTCGGCGTTCGCCGATCACATGCGCCACCTCGGGCGGATCCCGGGGACCATCGGCTACACCGCCCAGGGCATCAACCGGGTGCGCCGCAGCTCGCGCAAGCTCTCGCCGGAGTTGACGATGCCGTTCACCCCGCCGCCGAGCTTTATGAACCACATGCTCACGCCCGAGCGCAGATTCGCGACGGCGACTTTGGCGCTGAGCGATGTGAAGGAGACCAGCAAGGCCCTCGGCGTCACGATCAACGACATGGTGCTGGCGCTGTCGGCGGGGGCGTTGCGCAAGCTGCGGCTGCGCTATGACGGCGACTCCGATCACCCGCTGCTGGCGTCGGTGCCGGTGAGCTTCGACTTCTCACCGGACCGGGTGTCGGGAAACCTGTTCACCGGGATGATGGTGGCGCTGCCCGCCGACGTCGACGATCCGTTGGAGCGGGTGCGGCGCTCACATGACTATGCGGTCGACGCCAAGGAGAGCCATCAGCTGCTCGGTCCGGAGCTGGTCAGCCGGTGGGCCGCGTATTTTCCGCCGGGGCCCTCGGAATCACTGTTCCGTTGGCTGGCCGGCCGCGACGGTCAGAACAAGGTGCTCAACCTGCCGATCTCCAACGTCCCGGGTCCGCGTGAGCATGGGCGGGTCGGCGGCGCATTGGTGACCGAGATCTATTCGGTGGGCCCGTTGACCACCGGCAGCGGCCTGAACATCACCGTGTGGAGTTATGTCGACCAGCTCAACGTCTCGGTGCTGGCCGACGGCGCCACTGTTGACGACCCGCATGAGGTCACCGAGGCGATCATCGATGAACTCATCGAAATTCGGCGTGCCGCAGGGCTTTCCGAGGAGTTGACGGTCATCGAAGGTGCGTTGGCTCAGGCCTGAGCCCCATCTGCCACTCCGGTAGCTGGAAGTGGTGGCCGGCGATGTGCCCACCTTCGAGCGACAACTCGTCCACGCGACCTAGTTGTCGCTATGAGGTGGGCACGACGGGTGCCCGCTAACTCAGGGGCTGCTGGGTGCGATGTGACTGTGCAGGTCACGCCGGGAGATCTTGCCGGTGCTGCTGCGCGGCAGCTCGTCGAGCACGATGATCTCGCGCGGCACCTTGTAATTGGCCAGGTTGTCCCGGACGTGCTGTTTGAGATCGTCCACGGTGGCCGACGCGGCGGGCGTCAGCACCACGAACGCCACCAGCCGCTGCCCGTACTGTTCGTCGTCGACGCCCAGCACGGTGGCTTCGGCGACATCGGCGTGGGTGGCCAGCGTCTTCTCCACCTCGATCGGGTAGACGTTCTCGCCGCCCGACACGATCATCTCGTCGTCGCGCCCGACCACGTACAGTCGCCCGGCCTCGTCCAGTCGGCCGACGTCACCGGATGCCATGAAGCCGTCGTGAAAACTCTTGCCCCCGCCGGAGGTGTAACCGTCGAACCGGTTGGTGTTGCGGACGAAGATTTGGCCGACCTCGCCGGTGGGCACCGGACGATGGTCGCTGTCGAGAATGCGAATCTCGGTGCCTATGGCGGGTTTTCCCGCCGTGTCCGGCGCGGCGCGCAGATCCTCCGGTGTCGCGGTGGCGATCATGCCGGCTTCGGTGGCGTTGTAGTTGTTGTAGAGGATGTCACCGAACTCGTCCATGAATTTCGTGACAACGTCGGGCCGCATCCGGGACCCGGATGCCGTGGCGAACCGCAGTGAGCGACCGCTGTAGCGGCGGCGTACCTCGTCGGGCAGGTCCATGATCCGGTCGAACATCACCGGCACCACGCACAAGCCGGTGGCCTGGTGACGGTCGATGAGTTCGAGGGTGGCTTCCGGGTCGAACTTGCGACGGGTGACCACCGTGCAGCCCATCGACGCAGCGAAGATCAGTTGGGAGAAGCCCCAGGCGTGAAACATCGGCGCCACCACCACAGTGGTTTCTTCGGTGTGCCACGGCACGCGATCCAGCATCGCTTTGAGCTCGGTTGTCCCGCCACCGGAGTGCTTGGCGCCCTTGGGATTACCGGTGGTACCCGAGGTCAGCAGGATCAGCTTGCCCTTGCGGCCGGTGTTGACAGGTCGCTGGCCCAGGTGTGTGGTGACCAGCTTCTCGACGGTGGTGTCGTGGTTTTCCGGATGGTCGGTCCATCCGACGACGCGCGTGGTGCCGGGCTTGTCCGCCAGCGCGCGGTCCACCGAATCGGTGAACTCCTCGTCGTAGATCACCGCGTCGGCGCCCTCGCGGTTGACCACGTCGGCCAGGGCCGGTCCGGCGAACGAGGTGTTGAGTAGCAGAACGTCGGCGCCGATCCGGTTGGCCGCGATCAACGACTCGACGAAACCGCGATGGTTGCGGCACATGATCGCCAGCACTTCCGGCGTCCCGCCGGGTAAAGCCTGCAACCCCGCGGCCAATGCATCGGCGCGCTGATCGAGTTGCCGGTAGGTCAGGGTGCCGAGTTCGTCGACCAGCGCGGGGCGATTGGGGCAGCGTTGTGCCGACATCCCGAATCCGCTTGTGACAGAGAGTCCTTCGCGACGCGCGACCGCGATGATTCGCAGGTACTTATCGGGCCGCATGGGGGCGACGATTCCCGCGCGGACCATGGTGCCCAGCAGACCGAGCGGTGCCATTGCGCTGCTAGCCGATGACCGGGAGGCGACGTTCTTTGGCCAGCTCGCTGAGCGCCTTTTGCATGACGAGCCGGACGTGCTCGTCGACCGCGTCGATGTCGGGGTCCTCGCCGAACTGGGCGATCACATCGATCGGTTCGAGCACCTGCATCACGATCTTGGTCGGCAGCGGCACGTTGACCGGCAGCACCGCAGACAGGCCGAACGGGAAGCCCACCGAGATCGGCAGGATCTTGACCCGCATCAGCTTGTCCAGCCGCAGCGCCTTGGCCAGTCCCATCCCACGGGACAGGTAGAGCTGGCTTTCCTGGCCGCCGATGGCCACCGCCGGCACGATCGGCACGCCGGCGTTGATCGCCGCCCGCACGTATCCGGTCCGCCCGTCGAAGTCGATGACGTTCTCGGTCAGCGTCGGACGGTAGACGTCGTAGTCACCGCCGGGGAACACGACCACGACACCGCCGGATCGCAGTGCCTCGTCGGCGTTTTCGTGGTTGGCGCGGATGAAGCCGGTGCGACGGAAGAATTCGCCGGTCGGTCCGGTGAAGATAACGTCGTGGCTCAGCGTGTAGACGGGCCGCTCGTAGCCGAATTCCTCGTAGAAGCCGGTCGCGAAGACCGGAACGTCCATCGCGAACAACCCGCCGGAGTGGTTGGCCACCACCAGTGCGCCGCCGGGTGGGAAGGACTCCAGCCCGCGCACCTCGGCACGGTGATAGCCCTTGATCAGCGGACGCAGCCAACCCATTACGCGTTCGGTGAGACCGGGGTCCCACTTGGACATCTCGTTGGGTTCGATATCGGTCGCGTTCAACGCATTCCCCTGGGGTTTCAGCTCGGGTTTGGCTGTGATGCTAGCCCAGCCACAGTGGCTCGATACCATCTCCTGCAAGACCCTTTACAAATACAACAAGGAGTGTCACACCGCCGTGAGCACTGAAGAAACCGCCAGCGAACCCGAAGTCCTCGTCGAGCAGCGGGACCGGATCCTGATCATCACCATCAACCGGCCCAAGGCCAAGAACGCGGTCAACTCCGCGGTGGCCCATGGTCTGGCCGACGCGGTGGACCGGCTCGACGCAGACCCGGGGCTGTCGGTGGGCATCGTGACCGGGGCGGGTGGAACGTTCTGTGCGGGCATGGACCTCAAGGCGTTCGCCCGCGGCGAGGTCCCCATCGTCGAAGGCCGCGGGATGGGTTTCACCGAGCGTGGGCCGGTCAAGCCGCTGATCGCCGCGGTCGAGGGCTACGCGCTGGCCGGCGGCACCGAGCTGGCACTGGCCACCGATCTGATCGTGGCGTCCAAGGACGCGTCCTTCGGCATTCCCGAAGTCAAGCGCGGGCTGGTCGCCGGCGGCGGGGGGCTGCTGCGCCTGCCCGAACGCATCCCACCCGCCATCGCGATGGAGTTGGCGCTGACCGGTGAAGCGTTCACCGCCGAGCGCGCCCACGAGCTGGGAATGGTCAACGTGCTGGCCGAGCCCGGCGGCGCGCTGGACGCGGCGATCGAGCTGGCCGAGCGGATCACCGTCAACGGTCCGCTGGCCGTGGCCGCCACCAAGCAGATCATCGTCGAGTCCCGGGGCTGGAGCCCCGACACGCGGTTCGCCGAACAGAACAAACTCCTGATGCCGGTGTTCAGCTCGAACGACGCCAAGGAAGGCGCGATCGCGTTCGCCGAGAAGCGGCCGGCGCGCTGGACCGGCACCTGAGCTCAGGCGGCCTGATCTTCGTCGGCCACGGCGCGGGTGCGATCGTGACGTCATCTAAACTGACATGACACTTTTGACGAGCTTTGTAACGTGTCGACACCACAGAAAGCGCGAGCGTGAGTATTTCGCTACTACTCGAGATGGCGACGTCGAACGATCCCGACCGGACCGCCGTCGTCTCGGGGGATGTCCGGCTGACGACTCAGCAGCTCAGCGATCTCGCCGACGGCGGCGCCGGCCTCATCGCTCGCTCCGAGGCGTCTCATGTCGTTTACGTCGGCCTCGGCGGCGCGATGCTGCCGCTGCTGATGTTCGCCACGGCGCGCGCCGGGGTGGCCTTCACGCCGATCAACTACCGGCTGTCCGCCGACGGAATCAAGGCGCTGATCACCCGGCTGCCCGATCCGCTGGTGGTCGTGGACAGCCGATACCTCGACGAGCTGGGCGGACCGGACGGCCTGGCCGGTATCGCCAAGCAGGTCATTGTGTCCGACGACTTTCTGGCGCAGGCCCGCGACGCCGAGCCCGCCGTGGAATTCGCCGACCCGGACTCGGTCGGCATCGTGCTGTTCACGTCGGGCACGACGTCGCAGCCCAAGGCCGTCGAGCTCACCCACAACAATCTCACCAGCTACGTCACCGGCACCGTCGAATTCGCGTCGGCCGAGCCGACCGATGCGGCGCTGATCTGCGTGCCGCCGTACCACATCGCGGGAGTCAGCGCGGCGCTGTCCAACCTGTACGCCGGACGCAAGATGGTTTACCTGCCCGTCTTCGACGCGCAAGAATGGGTGGGCCTGGTCGACAGCGAGCACGTGACCAGCGCGACCGTAGTGCCGACCATGCTCGACCGCATCGTCACCGTGCTGCAGCAGAGCGGGCATCAGCTGCCGTCGCTGCGGAACCTGGCCTACGGCGGGTCGAAGGTGCCGCTACCGCTGGTGCGCACCGCTCTCGAGTTGCTACCGCACGTCGGTTTCGTCAACGCCTACGGCCTGACCGAGACCAGTTCGACCATCGCCGTGCTCACCCCGGACGACCACCGCGACGCCCATGCTGCTTCGGATCCGGCGGTGGTCAAACGCTTGGGTTCGGTCGGTCAGCCGGTGCCCAGCATCGAGGTCCAGGTTCGCGACGAGAACGGCACGGTGCTCGGGCCGGGGGAGACCGGCGAATTGTTCGTTCGCGGCGAGCAGGTCTCTGGCCGCTACACCGGCATCGGCTCCGTGCTCGATGAGAACGGCTGGTTCCCAACCCGGGATATCGCCATGCTCGACGACGACGGCTACTTGTTCATCGGCGGCCGCAGCGACGACACCATCATCCGTGGTGGCGAGAACATCGCGCCCGCCGAGTTGGAGGACGTGCTGATCGAGCACTCTCATGTGCGTGACGTCGTCGTGGTCGGCGTCGAGGATCCGCAATGGGGACAGGCGATCGTCGCGGTGATCGTGCCGGCGGCCGGAATCGACCCTGACCCCGAGGAATTGCGCGAACACGTCCGCAAAAGTTTGCGGGGGTCACGCACCCCTGACCGGGTAGTCTTTCGCGACGAGCTGCCCACCAATGCGACGGGCAAGGTGCTGCGCCGCGACATCGTCGAAGAGCTTCGCGCCGCCCCGGCCGAGCAGTAACTCCAACCGAGGATCGAGATCATGATCAAAAACGGAACCCGTTTGGCCAGCCAGGTTTGCGACACCCAGGTCATCGTCGTTCGCAGCGCAGACAGCCTCGACGACCTGCGCTGTGGCGGGGCGCCGATGGTGGAGTTGGGTGCTGAGCGTTCCGGTGAGCTGGATCCGGCGTTCTCCGACGGCGCGGTGATGGGCAAGCGCTACGTCGACGAGACCGGTGCCGAGGTGCTGGTCACCAAAGCCGGTGCCGGGACGTTGGCTGTCGGCCAGACCGCGCTGAGCCTCAAGGAAGCCAAGCCGCTACCGGCCAGCGACTAGTCAGTCGCGGCGATCCGGCAGTCCGTTGCGGCGGACGAATTCCCTTGCCTTGACCAGGAATTCAAGCTGCTCGTAAACCTTGTGCAGCGGTTCGCTGCTGCGCGTGGACCGGCACAGGACAACGGCGCCTTCCAGCGTCGCGATCGACATCACCGCCAGTGAATCTGCGTCTGCCTCGACGAAGCCGTCGGCGACGAACGCCGATGTCAGCGCCGTGCGCCAGTGCGCGAAGATCCGCGCGGCCTCGGCGGACAACCGGACTTCGTCATCGGCGGAGCCGATCGCCGCGGCGACCACCGGACAGCCGGCGTTGAAATCGCTTTCCGCGAGCACGCGTTCCCAGAAGTCGACGAATTGCCGGAGTAGCACCTTGGCACCGCGAGCGGCGGCGTCGTCGATGTCGGCCGTGATCGCATCCCCGGCGTATTTCAGCGCCTCGGCGAGGATCTGATTGCGGCCATCCGGAAAGTGGTAGTACACCGAACCGCGCGGCGCGCCGCTACGGGTCAGCACCTCATCGATGGTCACGCCGGCGGCACCGCGTTCGCGCATCACCTCGGCGGCGCTGATCAGCATTCTGGTTCGGGTATCGCCGCGCTTGCGCGGGGCATGCGTCGCTAACGACATGACGGTGTGGTCCCTCTGCCCGTCGACCGTCAGGCCGCGGGGGTGTGACGTAGCTGCGGCATCCGCCACGGGATCGTCCGCGGATTGAACCGCGCGCGCCGCAGCGTGCTGCGGCGCAGACCGGCCCACTCTCCGCTGAAGCGGTAGCCGCCGACGTTCAGTTCGACGATCAGCATGATCTTCTCCTGCTGTTCCATGCGCCGGATCTGCCGACCCATGATTATGTGAGAGACCATATAAGACTGGCGTCCAGCAAGCAAACCGAAAAGGCCTCCGTTGCTGGATAGAGACCTAATCAGCCGCCAGAGCCGGATTCGACGAATATGGCCGTTCTGTCAACCGTATTAAGTGTTATGCCCTATTGCATATTCCCGGTAGGTGCGCTTGACTCGGCTAATGCCTGGCTCAACTGATGCACTCCCGAACCTGGAAAGCGTGACACTTGAACGGGACGGCCACGTCCTGCTGATCGGGCTGAATCGACCGGACAAGCGCAACGCCTTCAACCGGGCGATGCTCACCGACCTGTCCCGCGCCTACGGACTGCTGGAGTCCGACGCGTCGGTGCGCGCCGGCGTGCTGTACGCGCACGGCGAGCATTTCACCGGCGGTCTTGACCTGGTCGATGTCGGCCCCAACATCGCGTCCGGCGATCTGCCGTTGCCCGCCGACGGACGAGACCCGTGGCGCCTGGACGGTCCGTGGACCACGCCGCTGGTCGCCGCGGCGCACGGTTGGTGCATGACGCTGGGTATCGAACTGTTGCTGGCCGCCGACATTCGCGTCGCAGCGACGGGCACCCGCTTCGCCCAGCTCGAGGTGCAGCGTGGCATCTATCCGTTCGGCGGTGCGACGCTGCGGCTTCCCCGCGAGGGCGGATGGGGCAACGCGATGCGGTGGTTGCTGACCGGCGACGAGTTCGACGCCGCCGAAGCGCACCGCATCGGCCTGGTGCAGGAAGTCGCCGACGACGGCTCCGATGCGTTGTCGCGTGCGCGGAACATCGCGCAGACCATCGCCGAACGCGCGGCCCCGCTGGCCGTACAGGCCACGCTGGCCTCCGCGCACCTGGCCCGCGCGCAGGGCGATGCCGCCGCCATCGAGCGACTACGGCCCGACGTGGCGGCGCTGTTCGCCACCGCCGACGCCGCCGAAGGCGTGCAGTCGTTCATCGAGCGTCGCAAAGCCCAATTCCAGGGGCGCTAACGCGCGTTAGGCTCAGCCCAGGCGATTGAAAGGCGTCAGCGATGGGCCACTACAAGAGCAATGTGCGCGACCTCGAATTCAATCTGTTCGAATCGCTGGCCTTGGAGAAGGTGCTGGCCGACGACGCCTTCGGGGACCTCGACGGCGACTCGGTGCGGCAGATGCTTTCCGAGGCTGCCCGGTTGGCCGAGGGGCCGGTGGCCGAGTCGTTCGCCGAAAGCGACCGCCATCCGCCGACGTTCGACCCCGACACTCACGTCGTCACGCTGCCCGAGCCGTTCAAGAAGTCACTGAATGCGTGGCGGGAAGGCGAGTGGTTCCGGGTCGGGCTCGAAGAAGCCGTCGGCGGTGTACCGGCGCCGTCGATGGTGCAATGGGCGATCAACGAGTTGGTGCTCGGCGCCAACCCTGCCGTGTTCATGTACATGGCCGGCCCGATCCTCGCCAACATCCTCTACGGGATCGGCAATGAGCAGCAACGACATTGGGCATCGCTCGCGATCGATCGCAATTGGGGCGCGACGATGGTGCTCACCGAACCCGACGCCGGGTCCGACGTCGGTGCCGGCCGGACCAAAGCGGTCGACCAAGGCGACGGCACCTGGCACATCGACGGCGTCAAGCGGTTCATCACCAGTGGCGACAGCGACGACGTCTTCGAGAACATCCTGCACATGGTGCTGGCCCGGCCCGAAGGTGCTGGACCGGGCACCAAGGGGCTGAGCCTTTTCCTGGTGCCCAAGTTCCTGCTCGACCCGAAGACCGGTGAGCCGGGAGAGCGCAACGGCGCATTCGTCACGGGTGTGGAGCACAAGATGGGCCTGAAGGTTTCGGCCACTTGTGAATTGACGTTCGGGCAGCACGGCGTGCCGGCCATCGGCTGGCTGGTCGGCGACACCCACCGCGGGATCGCGCAAATGTTCCGGATCATCGAATATGCCCGAATGATGGTGGGCACCAAAGCTATTGGAACATTATCGACGGGTTACCTGAATGCGTTGGATTACGCCAAGTTTCGCGTACAGGGGGCCGACCTCACCCAGATGACCGACAAGTCGGCGCCGCGGGTCACCATCATTCACCATCCCGACGTGCGCCGGGCCCTCATCACGCAGAAGGCCTACGCCGAAGGACTGCGTGCGCTCTACCTCTACACCGCGGCCCACCAAGACCCCGAGGCCGCCGCCGTGGTGTCCGGCGCCGACGCCGATATGGCCAACAGGGTCAACGATCTGCTGTTGCCGATCGTGAAAGGCGTCGGCTCCGAGCGCGCCTATCAAACGCTTGACCGAATCGCTGCAGACGCTGGGCGGATCCGGCTTCCTGCAGGACTACCCCCTCGAGCAATACATTCGTGACGCCAAGATCGACAGCTTGTATGAAGGCACCACCGCGATTCAGGCGCAGGACTTCTTCTTTCGCAAGATCGTCCGCGACCAGGGTGCGGCACTGGGCCACCTCGTCACGCAGATCGAGTCATTCATCGACAGCGAGGACGCCCGACCCGAACTCGTCGAGGCACGCAAGCAGTTGGCCACCGCGGTCGACGACCTGCAAGCCTGGGTCGCCACCATGACCGGCTATCTGATCGATTCCCAGCAGAGCGCCAGCGAGCTTTACCGCGTGGGTTTGGAGTCGGTGCCTTTCCTGCTCGCGGTCGGTGACTTGCTGATCGGCTGGCTGCTACTCCGGCAGGCGGAGACGGCGCTGACCGCACTCGACGGCGACCCGTCACCGGCCGATAGTGCGTTCTATGCCGGAAAGGTCGTATGCGCAAAGTATTTCGTCAAGAACGTGCTACCGCGGCTGACCGCGGAACGCGAGATCGCGGCCAATGTCGATCTCGCGGTCATGCAGCTTCGGGAAGAGGCGTTCTGACCCGTCACGGGTCGATCTCGACCGCCGCGGCGATCTGCCGCCACAGAACTTCGACGACTCGTTCTGGTCGGGGACGCGGGGAGCGGCCCAGCGCGGTGACCATCACCCGCTGCATCGCACCGAACATGGCTGCGCCGGCGAGCTCGGGATCGACGGATGACGGCAGTTCGCCACGCTTCTGGCCACGACGAATGTTGGCGGCCGCGTGTTTGACGATCTCGTCGATGTGCCGGTTCTCGGTCAGCGCGACCTCGGGCTCGCGAGATAGCCGGGTGTAGACGACGACAGCGACCGGATCGGTGTAGTGGAAGTGCACACCCTTTTCGAGTCGGATGCGCTCATGCTGCGCCCAGGTGCCTTGGTCATCGAGATCGAGGTCAAGAACCTGGATGCGCAGACGGTCGAAGAAGTCATGCAGCAGCGCGCTGACGAGTCCTGCCCGCGAGCCGAAATAGCGATTGACCAAGCTTGGCACGACGCCCGCAGCCTCTGCGACCCAGGCGATCTCGAGATGACCATCGTTGGCGATCGCGGTGTCGCGGGCACAGGCGAGTAGCCGTTCACGCGTCGCACGCCCTTTGTGAGTCCTCGGTTCGGCGGTCGTGATCACCGGATGAGCGTAGCAATAAAATAAATTGACGTCACTTCACTAAGGCCTACCGTTCGTGCTACAGCACAGCTATCGAACTCCGTCAGGAGGCCAGGTAATGACCGCGGTTGAACCAACGTGCGCCGTTGCCGACGATGTGCAGATCGTGCGAAGGGTGCTCGCTCATATCGACGCGGGGACTACCGACGAGGGTGAGGCGTGGCGCGAGCCGGTCGAAAACTATCTCGAACCTGACCGATTCGCGGATGAACTGCGGATGCTGCGCTCGTTTCCCAGCGTGTTCATTCCGTCGGCAGCCATCCCGGATCCAGGGGACCATGTCGATCGCGTCTGCTTCGGGACGCCGCTGTTCGCGGTTCGTGGCAATGATCGACGGGCACGGGTATTCCGCAACGCCTGCCGTCATCGAGGGATGACTCTGGTAGAGGGCGCAGGATGTGCTCACGCACTGGTATGCCGGTACCACGGCTGGACTTATCGTCTCGATGGCTCACTTGCCCATGTTCCGCACGAAGACGCTTTCCCGGATTTGGATGTGCCGACGCGTGGCCTGGTGGAAGTCACGAGTGTGGAGGCCGATGGCTTCATCGTCATCGGTGAGCTGGAGCCGGCCGTGGCGCAGAGCTCGTTGCATGCGTGCGCCCAGGACGCGATGACAGCGCTGACCGACGGGAGTGCTTGGCGCAGCAAGCTTTTGCCGGCCGATCGCCTCATCGCATCGGAGTCCGTCGTGCGACCGATAAATTGGAAGGTGCTTATCGAGCAATTCGGGGAGGGCTACCACATCCGCTCTACCCACCGGGAGACGTTCTACCCACTGCAATACGACGATCTGACCGTGGTCGAGACGTTTGGCCCCAATAGCCGAATCACCTTCCCGTACCGCAACATAGAAAGACTCCGAAGCCGCCCGGAGTCGGTGTGGACGACGAAGCAGCGCATGACGTTCGTCTATCAGCTGTTTCCGAACGTCATGTTGGCAACGTTTCCCGATCAGGTGGTCGTGATCGTCGTCGACCCGATCGATGTCGGCCACTCGCAAGTCACCACCTATTTCCTCGCCACCGCGGAGTCCGCAGAAGCGGCGCTGATCGCGGCCGGTCGACAGGGCGAGGCCGGATCGGGCCCCTCCCTGCTCGCGCGGGGCGCGGTTGAGGACAACGAAATGTCGGCGGGTGTGCAGCGCGGCTTACAGGCCGGCGCAAATGCCTTCGTGGAGTTCGGACGCCACGAAAGCGCCATCGGCCACTTTCACGGCGCGCTGAATCAACGCCTCGCGCTGTTGGCTCGAGGGTGCGGCTAGCCGCATACTCGGCCGCGAAAGTGCGGGTAGCCGCACCCTCGCGGCCCTCTGCGCGCTAGCTGTCGGTGGTGTAGCCCATCGGCATCAGCACGCTCTTCTGCTGGGTGAAGTGCTCGACGCCCTCCGGCCCATTCTCGCGACCGATGCCGGAGTTCTTGTAACCGCCGAACGGACAGCACGGGTCGAACGCGTACCAGTTGATCGCGTACGTGCCGGTGCGGATCTGCTCGGAGATCTCGATGCCGTGGGGCACGTTGCTGGTCCACACGCTGCCGGCCAGTCCGTACGCCGAGTCGTTGGCGATCTTGATCGCGTCCTCTTCGGTGTCGTAGGGAATGATGCTCAGCACCGGTCCGAAGATCTCCTCCTGCGCGATCGTCATCTTGTTGTCGACGTCGGCGAACACGGTCGGCTGGACGTAGAAACCGTTGTCCAATCCTTCGGGACGCCCACCGCCGGTCACCAGCCGGGCGCCCTCTTCAATGCCCTTGGCGATGTAGCCCTCGACGCGGGCCCGCTGCTTCTCCGAGATCAGCGAACCGATTTGCGCGCCCGCGTCCGACGGCGGGCCGACAGGAAGCGAGGCCGCGAAATTGCCCACCGCCTCGACGATTTCGTCGTAGCGGGAGCGCGGCGCCAGGATGCGGGTCTGTGCCACGCAGGCCTGGCCGCTGTTCATGATCCCGGAGAACACCAACATCGGGACGGAGGCGGCCAGGTCGACGTCCTCGAGCAGGATGGCTGCCGATTTTCCGCCGAGTTCCAGGGTGCACGGCTTGAGCATCTCGGCGGCGCGCTTGCCGATCTCCTTGCCGACGGCTGAGCTTCCGGTGAAAGAGAAGATGTCGATGTCAGGGTTGGAGGTCAGCGCCTGCCCGGTTTCGATCCCGCCGGGGACGATCGACAGCACGCCCTCGGGCAGGCCGGCCTCAGCGAACACCTCCGCCAAAGCATTTGCGCTCAGCGGTGTTTCGGCGGCCGGCTTGAGCACCACCGTGCAACCGGCCAGCAGCGCCGGGCCCAGCTTGTTGATCGCCAAGAACAGCGGCACGTTCCACGCCACGATCGCGCCCACCACGCCGAGCGGCTCACGACGCACGATGGTCTGCCCGTAGCCGCCGTTGCGGACTTCCTGCCACTTCACCTGGTCGACAGCCGGGCCGGCGAAGAAGTTCAGGCATGCAATCCCACTCATCCACTGCATGGTCTCGACGGACATCGGCGGCTGGCCGGTCTCGTCGCCGAGCAGCTTGACGAACAGGTCTTTGCGCTCCTCCATGAGTTTGAGCGCGCCGGCGATGACCGCCGCCCGCTCCTTCGGCGGTGTCGAAGGCCAGGGGCCGTTGTCGAAAGCGTTGCGAGCCGCGGCGACCGCGGCGTCGACGTCGGCTGCCGCTGCCAACGGCACCTTGCCGACGTACTCGCCGGTGGCCGGGCAGTGCACTTCGATGACTTCAGATGTCGACGGCTCGGTCCACGTGCCGCCGATGAAAAGCTTGTCGTACTCCGTTGTAGCTTGCTCCGTTGTGACGTGGCTCATGGCCGCCACCATACCCAAGCCGGAGCGAAACGAGAACACGTTTCATTATTGCGGCCGGAGCACCAGCACGAGATTGCTCACGAGGAACTCACGCACCACCGGTATTGCGGTCAGCCCCCATGCCCATTTTGGGTGGTAGCGCGGGAACGCCGAGATCAGCGCCCCGGTGCTGGCGGCCCAGTCCAGGCCGTCCGCCACTGACACCGCGAACAACGACGACCCGTAGTTGTTTTTGGCCGGGTGGCCGTGTTTGCGGGCATACCGTGCGGCCGCCCGGGCGCCGCCGAGGTAATGGGTGAAGCCCATCTCGTGGCCGCCGAACGGGCCGAGCCAGACCGTGTAGGACAGCACGACCAGGCCGCCGGGCCTGGTGACCCGGAGCATCTCGCCGCCGAGCTGCCAGGGGCGCGGCACGTGCTCGGCGACGTTGGAGGACAGGCAGATGTCCACACTGTTGTCGGCGAAGGGCAGCGCCATGCCCGACGCACGGACGAACGTCGCCTTTTCACGGCCCAAAACCGGCCCCGCAGCATGCATTTCACTCGGGTCCGGTTCCACGCCGATGTAGCGGACCCCGGCGTCGGCAAAGGCCGTCGCGAAGTATCCGGGCCCGCCACCGACATCGAGCAGGCTGCGGCCGACCGGACGCTCGTCGTGAAGGCCCTGCCAGAGGTCGCCGACCATGGCCGCGGTGTCGATGGCCAGCGGGCCGTAGAACTTGGCAGGGGCGGGTTGCTCGTGGCGAAAGCTCGATAGCAGCCGAACCGAGCGGCGCAGCGTCGCCCGCCGCGCGAACAGGTCAGTCACGGCCACCGGCCAACCCTAAGCCCGCGCATCGCTAGGCTGGCCGGATGTCTGGTGTGCGCTCGGTGCTGCTTTTGTGCTGGCGCGACACCGGACACCCCCAGGGTGGCGGAAGTGAGACCTACCTGCAGCGCATCGGCGCCCAGCTGGCCGCTGCCGAGGTCGACGTCACGTTGCGGACCGCGCGCTACCCAGGCGCGGCGCGGCGCGAGGTCGTCGACGGGGTGCGCATCCATCGTGCGGGCGGGCGGTACTCGGTCTACGTGTGGGCGTTGTTGGCGATGGCGGTGGCCAGGCTGGGCATCGGTCCGCTGCGACTGGTGCGACCGGACGTGGTCGTCGACACCCAGAACGGTTTGCCTTTCCTGGCCCGGCTGATCTACGGCCGACGGGTCGCGGTGCTGGTGCACCACTGCCATCGCGAGCAGTGGCCGGTGGCCGGCTGGTTCTTCAGCAGGCTCGGCTGGTTCGTCGAATCGTGGCTGTCGCCGAAGCTGCATCGCCGCAACCAGTACGTGACGGTGTCACTCCCGTCGGCCCGCGACTTGGTCGGCCTGGGGGTGCGACAACGAGCGAATCGCCGTGGTCCGCAATGGCCTCGACCGGGCTCCGGCGTCATCGTTGACTGGCCCGCGAGCGGTGACGCCGCGGGTGCTGGTGCTGTCAAGGCTGGTGCCGCACAAGCAGATCGAAGATGCACTGACCGCGGTGGCCCAGCTGCGACCCTCGATACCCGGCCTGCATCTCGACATCGTCGGCGGCGGATGGTGGTCTCGTCGGCTGACCGATCACGCGACGCGGCTGGGCATCGGCGACGCGGTGACATTCCACGGGCACGTCGACGACACCGCCAAACACCGTGTCATGCAACAGGCTTGGGTGCACGTGCTGCCGTCACGCAAAGAAGGATGGGGTCTGGCGGTCATCGAGGCGGCCCAGCACGCGGTGCCCACCATCGGCTACCGGTCGTCCGGCGGGTTGGCCGACTCGATCATCGACGGAGTGACCGGCGTGCTGGTCGACGACCACGACGAACTGGTGGGTCGGCTTCAGCAGTTGCTCACCGATCCGGTGCTGCGCGATCAGCTCGGCGCCAAGGCGCAAGCGCGCAGCGCCGAATTCTCTTGGAAGCAAAGCGCGGACGCGATGCGCATGGTGCTGGAGTCGGTCGTCTCCGGCAACCGCGTCACCGGGGTGGTGTAGCGGAGAAGAGTTGTTCTCATCGTCACCCCGCTGCCGAACGAGCCTGTTGCCGCCGACTAGTGACGATTGCGCCGACCGCTCCGGTAATCAGCATGGCCAGCCACGCAAGGTGGGCGATCACGACCGCCGCCCGCCGCGCCGTCGACGCGCCGGCTGTTACGCCGCCGGCGCGATACAACACCAGGTCCCGTCCGCGGTAAGCCACCGGCAACCGGCCGAATGTCTCTGCGGCCGAACCCATATCGCCGGGTGTGCCCAACTCGACCACCAGCCATCCGACGCCGGCCCGACGAAGATCAACCGAATCACCACCGGCCAACAGCAGCTGTTGCACATCGCGGGCCCGGTTTCCCTCACCGAGAACCGTCGTCCCCGAAATGGTCAGGTCGCCCGTGGTCAGGACGTCAGCGCGCAGCCAGCGCGGCAGCGGATCCAGCACTGGCGCCGGACCGGACCAGGCGAATCGCCGCATGGTGTCGGCCGGCAACACCGCGACCTCTGCGGGCTCGCGGTTGATCGCCCCCGCGACGGCCGGCCAGTCGCTCGGATAGCGCACCGAGTCGACCTTCCCCCCTACGCCCCAAGCCAAGTCGGGAAGCGACAGCACCAGCGCGGCGCAACACAACAGCGCCGCGGACGCGGGCCGCAGCCAGCGCCGCAACGCCAGCACCGCGCCCGCGCCGGCCAGCGCATAGCCGGGCATCGCCAACGCGACCCACTTCTGCCCGTCGCGCAGCACGCCCAGGCCGGGTGCGGCGTCGACCAGCGTGTGCAGAAGGGCCAGGCCCGGGCCGGTGGCCATCGCCGTGGGTATCAGCACCGATGCCAGTGCCAGTATCAGCAACGGCAGCGCTGTCCGGTGACGTGTCAGTGTGACGACTCCCGTCGCAACCACCGCGAGCAGCACAACCGCCGACAAGACTGCGAAAAGCGTTGCCCGCGAGGCTGGCACGGAATCGCCATTCCAGATGCCACCCAGGCTGGCCAGACTACCGAGGGTGCCCAGACCGGGCTCGGCGCGTGCCGCGAACGTGGCAATACCCGGCGCACGACCCCATATGTGATCCGGCGAAGACAGACCCAGTGCTGCCGCGGTCAACCAGGGCAGCGCCGCCGCTACCGCCTCGGCCAATATGATTGCGGCGCAACGCCAGCGGGAAGTTCCGGTACCCGGCACCGCGACGCACACCAACCCGACCGTTGCGGCGAGGAGCAGGCCGGTCGGGGTAAGCCCGGCCAGCGCAATCCAGAATGCCAGTCCGAAAATGCCGGGCCAGTAGGAGCTTTCGCTTGATCGAAGCGTCAGCATGCTGGTGGCCACCCACGGCAGGCAGCCGTAGCCGAGCAGCAGACTCCAGTGTCCCTGCAGGAGTCGTTCGCCGACGTAGGGATTCCAGATTGCCAGCGTGATTGCCGAAAATTGGCCGCCGGCGCCGGATTCCGGTAACACCTGCGCGACCAGTCGAGCCGCGCCCCAGCCCGCCAGCCACAGTCCAACGACCAGCAATGCCTTCACCACCAGGCCGCCGTCGACGCAGCGCGAGGCCATCGCGATCGCGAAATCCTGCGGCGTGGCCCGCGGCGCCGAAACCAGCCCGAGGGCGCTGTCGGAGAGATAGGACCGCGGTGTGGAGACCGCGTCGCGCAGCAGGAGATAGCCGGGGCTCAGCAGTGGCGCCACCACCAGCAGCGCCAGCGTCAGCGCGTACCCGGGACGGGACCAGCGCAGAGCCCAGTGGGGTGCCGCCCGCACGCGCCGGGCTAGCTAGGACGGGTCGGGTGGACCCGACGTCGAAGGACCTCCCGAACTCGACGGCCCCTGCTCTCGCTTGACGTCCTTGGGCGGAGTGGGAATCTTCTCGGTCTCGGCTTCGGCGCCGGGTACTCGCGCGGGCGGTGGCTCGCCGCGACCGAAGAAACCACCCTTGTCGGCTGCGTCCAGGTCGGGTTCGGCCAGCGCGGTCTCGGTCCGCAAGCTGAACGAGCCGAGCAATAGCCCGCCGATCAGCGCGATCACGCCGGCCGCAGTGAAGGTAATGGGCAGGACACGGGACCACAGCGCCAACCGGTCGCGCTCATCGCGCGCCGCGTTGACCTGTGACTCGACGGACCCTTCGTTGGAGGTGATCGTGTAGTCGACCAGCGTCACCTCGGGCTTCAGCGCGTCGCGAGCGTAGTAGTGATTGGCGCGCTCTTTTTCCTTGACGATGGTCCCCGATTCCGGGTCCACCCAGAACGTCCGTTGCGCCGCGTAATAGCGGGTCATGGTGATCTTCTCGTCCGGATCGCCCGGCAGGCCCCACATGAACGCGGTGTTGGTGACCTTGCTGTCGGCATCGTCGGCGTACAGCGACGGGTACCTGATCGGCTCAGCCAACTTGCCGTCGGCGTCGTAGCCGACGTCCTGGATGAACTTGTACGCGGTCAGGCCGTTGACGTCTTCTTCACCGGTGTAGTTGGCCTCGAAGGCCTTCTGAGCGATCGGATCGAAGTACGAATACGAGCGCTTCTCGGTGTGGAACGGGAATCGATAGGACAACCCGTCGTGCGGCAACGCGATGTTGGTGGCCGGGCTTTCATCCTTGAACCCGCGCGGCTTCTGCACCGCGCCGCCGGGGTGAGTGTCGTCGGACACCGCTGACGCGGTCTTCCGGTTCAGGGTGACGGTGTCGACCAGGGCGAGCAGCAGCCCGGAATCCTTTTGCTTGTCGCTGCGCCGAACCGAGCTACCCACTTGCAATGTGACGACATCAGCGTTAGCGGGAGATTCGACGTCGATCTGCTGCTGCGAGACCAGCGGCACGTTCTTATCGACCACCAGCTTCGGGCTGTACAGCGAGGCGGGGTCTACCGCGGTCCCAGTGCCTTCGCCGATCAGCGTCGCGTCCAGATTGAGCGGAATTTTGGTGATCCTGCTACCGGTGTAGGTCCACAACAGCAGCGCGGCGATCAACAGCGCGGCTCCGAGTCCCATGATCCCGCACGCGGCCATCCGCAACATGACTGCTCGGTTCACGCTGCCGTGACCTCCTTCTGGTCTCGTTCGGTTCAGGCCACCAAACCTGTACTGTCCCGAACCCCCGGGACCTGGGGTTCTACCCGCTTACGATGCTGCAGCGAAGCAAAACTCGTTCGACCCTAACAGCATTATTTAAGGTCGCCGTTTATGTCCCCACGGTGGGTAAATCGGGGTGTACCCCATTAACCGGGCAGACTGTCACCATGACGGATTGCGAGCAGGTCGGCGGCACTCGCCGCTTCCTGCCCGCCGTCGAAGGTATGCGGGCCTGCGCGGCGATCGGCGTCGTCATCACCCACGTCGCGTTTGACACCGGGCACTCCAGCGGGATCGACGGTCGGCTGTTCGGCCGCTTCGATCTGGCGGTGGCGGTGTTCTTCGCATTGTCGGGCTTTCTGTTGTGGCGCAGTCATGCCGCGGCCGCGCGCGGTCTGGCCTCGCGCCCGTCCATCGGTCACTACCTGCGATCGCGGGTGGTCCGCATCATGCCGGCCTACCTGGTTGCCGTCGTGGTGATTCTGACCCTGCTGCCGGACGGCAATCACCCGAATCTCACCGTGTGGCTGGCGAATCTGACCCTCACCCAGGTGTATGTCCCGTTGACGCTGACCGCCGGACTGACTCAGATGTGGAGCCTGTCGGTCGAGGTCAGTTTCTACCTGGCATTGCCGATCCTTGCGATGCTGGCGGCGCGACTACCGGTCCGGGCTCGCGTACCGGCGATCGCCGTTCTGGGCGTCGCGAGCTGGTTTTGGGGCTGGCTCCCGTTCGCCGCTCCGGCCGGTCTCAACCCGTTGACATGGCCGCCGGCGTTCTTCTCCTGGTTCGCCGCGGGCATGCTGCTGGCCGAGTGGATCCACACTCCGCTCGGGTGGCCGCACCGGCTGGCGCGACGCCGGCTGGTGATGGCTGTCGGCGTGGTGGCGGCCTACCTGGTGGCCGCTTCGCCGTTGGCCGGCCCGGCCGGGTTGGTCCCGAGCAGCGCAGCGCAATTCACCGTGAAGACCGCGATGGGGGCGCTGGTGGCGGTGGGTCTGGTGGCGCCGCTGGTGCTGGACCGGCCTGACGAAAACCATCGGCTGCTGGGTAGCGCCCCGATGGTGACGCTCGGACGCTGGTCGTACGGCATCTTCATCTGGCACCTTGCCGCGCTGACAATGGTGTTCCCGGTGATCGGTCAGTTCTCGTTCCGGGGACACATGCCCGAGGTGCTGGCGCTGACACTGGTGTTCAGTATCGCCATCGCCGCGGTGAGCTATGCGCTCGTCGAATCACCGTGCCGGGAAGCGTTGCGGCGCTGGGAATCCCGCACCAAGCAACCAGTCACCGCGGGGGGTGGCGATGCCGTCAGCCCGCGTCAAGAAGACGCAATCGCGCCATGATCTCGTTGCGGACCGCGGAGCGGCGTGCCTTGCCGGCGTCATCGCGTAACGGGGTGTCGACGAACTCGACGGTCTCGGGCACCTTGTAACCGGCGATGCGCTCGCGCACAAACGCTTGCACCGTCTGCTCGTCCAGTGCCGATCCGGCCTGAACCAAGGCGTAGGGCACCTGTCCCAGATCTTCGTGCGGCACACCAACAACCAAGCAGGACAGCACATCCGGATGCTCGGAGAGCGCGGCTTCGATCTCGGCCGGATACACGTTGCGGCCGCCGACGGTGAACATGTCGACCCGGCGGTCCGAGATGTACAGGAACCCCTCGCTGTCGAAGTAGCCGAGGTCGCCGAGCGAGTCCCAGCCGTCGCGCGATTTCGCGGTGGCGCCGACGTAGCGATAGGTGGGTGCGCTGCCCGGGCTGGGCCGCATGTAGATCTCGCCTACGTCGCCGGGCGGACACGGGTTGCCATCGTCGTCGAGCACCTTCATCTCGCCGGCGACGACGATGCCGACCGAGCCGGGATGAGCCAGCCACTGGTCACCGGAGATGAACGTCAACGCCTGTAATTCAGTGCCGCCGTACAGTTCCCAGACTTTCTCGGGTCCGAGCAGGTCGATCCAGGCCTGCTTGATGGCGGGCGGACACGGCGCCCCCAGGTGCCAGAACCGGCGAAGCGATGACAGGTCGTAGGCATCGGGGTTGTCGTGGTAGACCGGCAGCGCCCGCTGCATGATGGTCGGCACCGTCGTCAGGAAGGTGACGCCATGGTCGCTGATCAGCCGGAGGAATTTCTCCGGCTCGAACCGGCTCATCAGCACGAGGTGGTGGCGCATCAGTAGAGCGATCGTCGCGGTGGTGAAGCCGGTGTTGTGCGACAGCGGCACCGGCACCAGCGTGGTGTCGCCCTCCTGCGCGCCCAGCGGATAGCCGATGGCGGCGGGGATCCGGCTGTCGCCGCCGGATTCGATCAGCTTGGGCCGACCGGTGCTGCCACCTGACCCCATCGCCTTCCAGACCGGCGATACCGCCTCTGGTAGTGCCTCGTCGGACAATTCCGGGTCGGGGGCGAAACCAGCTGGAACGCTTGCTATTTCGGGGTGCTCGCGGCCGACCAGCAAGGTCGGCGGCCGTAGTTCCAGCAGGCCGGCCAGCTCGGCGTCGGGCAGCCGCGCGGACAGCGGCTGGGGCACCGCGCCCAGCTTCCAGCACGCGACCGCGGCCTGGATCCATTCGATCGAGTTGGGCAGCACCATCGTCACGTAGTCGCCGACTCCGACACCGCGCGCGGCGTAGGCGCGGGCCAACCGGTTCGTCGAGCGATCGAGTTCGCCGCGGGTCAGCGTGCGCCCGTCACATGTGACGGCCGGCTCGTCGGGAGCGAGCGAGGCAAGCGCGGAGATCTGTACGCCAATCGGCGGGACCGGCTCGGCTCCCGTCACTGGTAAGAGCCCTGTCGCTCGAAGATGCGGCGCGGGTTGTCGACCAGCATGGTGTGCAGCTGCTCGTCGGTGACACCGCGTTGTTTGAGCGCAGGGATCACGTCGTTGTGGATATGCAGGTAGTGCC
The DNA here is from genome assembly GCA_963741555.1 of uncultured Actinomycetota bacterium. GTDB lineage: Bacteria > Actinomycetota > Actinomycetes > Mycobacteriales > Mycobacteriaceae > Mycobacterium. Next base: position 387,943 of record CAVUIH010000003.1, read on the forward strand.
AGTTCGGCGCCATCTGCGGTACCAGCTCCTCGGGCAGCGCGTCGAAGTAGCAGTTGGCGTCGTGCGAGAGCACCATCTTGTCGGCGTGGCCGCGCTCGCACATCTGCGCCACGATGCCGACCCGCTCCTCGAACGGCAGGATCACGTCGATGCCGAATCGGTCCATCCCAAGGTACGAGCCGGCGGCGATGAGCTCCTCGAGATAGCCGACGTCGGTGCTGTCGCCGGAGTGACCGATGATCACCCGGCTCAGGTCGACGCCCTCTTCCTCGAAGATCTTCTGCTGCTCGAGGCCGCGTCGCAGCCCGGCATGGGTGTGCGTGGAAATCGGTACCCCAGTGCGCTTGTGCGCCTGGGCGACCGCACGCAGTACCCGCTCGACGCCCGGGGTGATGCCGGGCTCGTCGGTGGCGCACTTGAGGATGCCCGCCTTGACGCCGGTGTCGGCGATCCCCTCCTCGATGTCGCGGACGAACATGTCGGTCATGATCTCCGGGCCGCCCAGCATCCCGCCCGGGCCCTCGTAGTGGAAGCGGAACGGTATGTCGTTGTAGGTGTACAGGCCGGTCGCTACGACGATGTTCAGGTCGGTGGCCGCGGCGACACGGGCGATGCGCGGGATGTAGCGGCCCAGCCCGATCACGGTGAGGTCGACGATGGTGTCGACGCCGCGCGACTTCAGCTCGTTGAGCCGATCGATGGCGTCGGCTACCCGTTTGTCCTCGTCGCCCCATGCCTCCGGGTAGTTCATCGCGATCTCGGTGGTCATGATGAACACGTGCTCGTGCATGAGCGTGACGCCGATATCAGTGGTATTGACAGGTCCCTGAGCGGTATTCACTAACGACACGTAGCCGACTCTAGGACGACGAATCGGCCTCTGTGGCCGGTTCGTGGAACGCGGGTTTGTTACCCGCCGTCAGAAGGCCTCGTCGTCGAGGTCCATCAGCGCGGTCGAGGTGCGGGCCAGGATTCCGCGCGTCGCGGTGATCTCCGGCAGCACGTTGCCGGCAAAGAACTGCGCCGCGGCGATCTTGCCCTCGTAGAACGCCTGATCCTTACCTTCGACACTGGAACCCAGTGCCCGCAAGGCGATTTCGGCGTGCCAGAGCAACTGCCAGCCGATCAGCAGATCACCGACGGCAAGCAGGTAGCGCACCGAGCCGAGCCCGATCTTGTACAGGCCGGCCGGGGCTTCGGCCGATCCCATCAGGTGACCGGTCAGGGTGGCCGTCATCGCTTGCACGTCCTCCAAGGCGGTGCGCAGATAGTCGCGTTCCACCTTCAGTCGCTGGTCGGCCGCATCGCTGTCGAGGAAGGACTGGATCTGCCCGGCGACGTGGGCCAGCGCCACACCCTTGTCTCGCGCGATCTTTCGGAAGAAGAAGTCCTGCGCCTGGATCGCGGTGGTGCCCTCGTACAGCGAGTCGATTTTGGCGTCGCGGATGTACTGCTCGATCGGATAGTCCTGCAGGAAACCCGAGCCGCCCAGGGTTTGCAGCGATTCGGTCAGGTACTGGTAAGCGCGCTCAGAACCCACACCCTTGATGATCGGCAGCAGCAGATCGTTGACCCGGTTGGCCGTGTCCGCATCGGCGCCCGAGACCGATGCGGCCACAACGGGATCCTGATGCGCGGCGGTGTAGAGGTAGATCGCCCGCAATCCCTCGGCGTAGGCCTTCTGCATGATCAGCGAGCGCCGCACATCGGGGTGTCGGGTGATCGGCACCCGCGGGGCGTTCTTGTCCATCATCTGGGTCATGTCAGCGCCCTGGATGCGCGTCTTGGCGTACTCGAGGGCGTTGAGGTAGCCCGTCGACAGCGTTCCCGACGATTTGATGCCGACCAGCATCCGCGCGTTTTCGATGACTTTGAACATCTGCGCGATGCCGTCGTGGGTGTCGCCGACCAGCCAGCCCTTGGCCGGGATGCCGTGTGCGCCGAAGGTCAACTCGCACGTCGGGGAGGCTTTGTAGCCCATCTTGTGCTCAAGACCGGTGGCGAAAACCCCATTGCGCCCGGTGATTTCGAAGGACTCCCAATCGAACAGGTGCTTCGGCACAACGAACAGGCTGAGGCCCTTGGTGCCCGAGCGGGCGCCCACCGGCCGTGCCAGCACGAGGTGCAAGATGTTGTCGACGGTGTCGCCGAGATCGCCTCCGGAAATGAAGCGCTTGACACCTTCGATGTGCCACGAGCCGTCCGGCTGCTCGACGGCCTTGGTGCGGCCCGCTCCGACGTCGGAACCGGCGTCGGGTTCGGTCAGCACCATCGTCGCGCCCCAGCGTTGCTCGATCGCCGCATTGGCCAGCGCGCGCTGTTTGTCGTTGCCCAGCGAGTAGAGGATGTCGGCCATCGCCGGACCGGCGTAGTAGAAGAACAGTGCCGGGTTGGCGCAGATGATCATCTCCAGCACCGCCCAGAGCACCGTCCGTGACACGGCGGTGCCACCGATCTCGGGCGCGACACCCAGCCGCCACCATTCGGCGTCCCAAATCGCTTGCACCGTCTTACGAATCGGGTCGGGAACCGTGATGGTGTGTTCGTCCGGCAGGAACACCGGGGGTGTGCGGTCAGATGCTACGAACGACTCGGCGACCGGACCCTGAGCGAACCTGGCCACCTCGGCCAGGATCTCGCGACTGGTCGCACTGTCGAGTTCGCCGACGGCTCCCGAATCGAGCGTCTCTCCGAGTGCCAGCGCCTCGAACAGGTTGAACTCGATGTCACGCAGGTTCGCTTTGTAGTGGCCCATGGGTCCTCCTCGCGTTGCAGTATGTCGGGAATCGCCCTCTCACGAGGCTATTTCGGAGGTTTCAGGAATCGCGTCCTCTCGGGTTCTCCGCACCAGCCGCCGGCTTTGTTTTGCGCGGGCCCTTGAGAAGTGACGTGGCTCACAGTACAGTGACCAGTGGTCATACAACCTCGGGAGGACTGATGCCAACAGTGACTTGGGCCCGCGTCGACCCCGCACGCCGCGCAGCGGTGGTCGAGGCTGCCGAGGCGGAATTCGGGGCGCACGGTTTCTCCGGCGGCAGCCTGAATGTCATCGCCCGGCGGGCCGGGGTGGCCAAAGGCAGTCTGTTCCAGTACTTCGCCGACAAGCGCGACCTCTACGCGTTCATCACCGACGTCGTCAGCCAGCGAGTGCGGGCGTACATGGAAGACCAAATTCGTCAGCTCGATCCGAACCGGCCGTTCTTCGATTTTCTGACCGACTGGCTCGACGTGTGGATCGCCTATTTCGCCGACCACCCACACGAACGCGCGCTGCACGCGGCGGCAAGCATGGAGGTCGACACCGATGCGCGCATCAGCGTGCGCAACGTCATCCACCGTCACTACCTGGAAGTACTGCGGCCGCTGGTGCGCGATGCCCAGGTCCGGGGCGACTTCCGCAAGGACGCCGATATTGAGGCGCTGATGTCCTTGTTGCTGTTGATCTTTCCGCACCTGGCGCTGGCGCCGTACATGCGCGGGCTGGATCCGATCCTCGGGCTCGACGAACCCAGCCCGGAGCAGCCGGCGCTGGCGGTGCGCAGGCTGGTGGCCGTGTTGAGCGCGGCATTTTCTCCAATCTCACTCGACAGCCAAGCAATTCATTCGCAATGATCTGAGGAGGTCTGATGACACGCACACATTCAGGATCACTGGCTGCCGGCGGGCTGAACTGGGATAGCCTGCCGCTCAAGCTGTTCGCCGGTGGCAACGCGAAGTTCTGGAATCCGGCCGACATCGACTTCTCGCGGGACCGTGCCGATTGGGAGCGACTGAACGAGGACGAACGCGATTTCGCCACCCGCTTGTGTGCGCAGTTCATCGCCGGCGAGGAAGCGGTCACCGAGGACATCCAGCCGTTCATGTCCGCGATGCGGGAAGAGGGACGGCTCGGCGACGAGATGTACCTAACGCAGTTCGCCTTCGAAGAGGCCAAGCACACCCAAGTGTTCCGGCTGTGGCTCGACGCCGTCGGGATGACCGAGGACCTGCAGAGCTACCTGGAACCGCTGCCGGCGTATCGGACGATGTTCTACGACGAGCTGCCGGACTGCCTCAACGCCTTGTCGTCCGACTCCTCGCCGGCGGCCCAGATTCGGGCGTCGGTCACCTACAACCACGTCGTCGAGGGCATGCTCGCGCTGACTGGTTACTACGCCTGGCACAAGATCTGCGTGGAGCGCAACATCCTGCCCGGTATGCAGGAGTTGGTCCGGCGGATCGGCGACGACGAGCGGCGGCACATGGCGTGGGGCACCTTCACCTGCCGCCGCCATGTTGCCGCCGACGACGCGAACTGGGGCGTCTTCGAATCCCGGATGAACGAGTTGATGCCGCTCGCCCTCGACGCCACCGGGCAGGGTTTTGCACTGTTCGACGTGCCGCCGTTCGGTCTGGTTCAGGACGAAATGATGCAGTACGCGGCCGACAAGGGGACGCGCAGGTTCGGCACCATCTCCAGTGCGCGCGGTCGGCCACTTGGCGAGATCGACCTCGACTACTCGCCGGTGCAGCTGGAGGACACCTTCGCGGCCGAAGACGAAAAGGCCCTGGCGGCAGTCTAGTCAGCCCACCCACACCGTCTTGGCGTTGCAGAACGCACGAATGCCCAGGCCGGCAAGCTCGCGGCCGTACCCGGACCGCTTGACGCCGCCGAACCCGAGTTCGGGATAGGACACCGTCATCCCGTTGATGAAGACCTGCCCGGCCTCGATGTCGTCGATGAAGCGCTCCTGCTCGGCTTCGTCGTTGGTCCACGCGTTGGACCCCAGCCCGAAGGTGGTGGCGTTGGCGATCTCGATGGCTTCGTCGATACCCGACGCCCGGTACATCGAGGCGACCGGTCCGAAGACCTCTTCGGTGTAGAGCGCCATGTCCTTGGTGATCTCGGTGACCACCGTCGGCGGGTAGAACCAGCCCGGCCGGTCGGGGGTCTTACCGCCGAGGCGGACCTTGGCGCCCGCGGCGACGGCGTCGTCGACCTGCTTGGCGATCTCGTCGCGGCCTGACTCGGTGGCCAGCGGACCCACGTCGGTGTCCGGGTCGGTCGGGTCGCCGACCTTGAGCGCCTCCATCCGCTCGACGAACTTGTCCACGAACGCGTCGTAGATGTCGGTGTGCACGATGAACCGCTTGGCGGCGATACAGGACTGGCCGTTGTTCTGCACCCGGGCGGTGACGGCGGTCTTGACCGCCTCGTCCAGGTCGACTGACGGCATCACGATGAACGGGTCGCTGCCACCGAGTTCCATCACGGTGGGTTTGATCTCGTCGCCACAGATGGCGGCGACCGACTGGCCGGCCGGCTCGCTGCCGGTCAACGTGGCCGCTTTGACGCGAGGATCGCGCAGGATGGCCTCGACAGCCTTCGAGGACACCAGCAGTGTCTGGAAACAGTCTTCCGGAAAGCCGCCGCGCGCAATGACGTCGGACAGATACAGCGCCGACTGCGGCACGTTGGAGGCGTGCTTGAGCAGGCCCACGTTGCCGGCCATCAGCGCGGGGGCGGCGAACCGGACCGCCTGCCACAGCGGGAAGTTCCATGGCATCACGGCCAGCACGACGCCGAGTGGCTGCCACCGGGTGTAGGCGCGCTTCGCGCCGACCTTCGACGCCTCGGCGGGCTCATCGGCCAGCAGCTTCTCGGCGTTCTCGGCGTAGTAGCGAAAACCCTTGGCGCACTTGATCGCTTCGGCCTTGGCCGACTTGAGGGTCTTGCCCATTTCCAGGGTCATCATCGCCCCGACCTCGTCGGCCTCTTTTTCGAGCAAGTCCGCGGTGGCGTTTGCCCACTCGGCCCGCTGGGCAAACGTAGTGGAACGGTGGTAGTCGAGAAACCGCTCGTGAGCGCGAGTGATCGCGGCCTCGACCTCGCTGTCGGTGGCCGCCGTAAAGGTCTTGACCGTCTCACCGGTGGCAGGGTTGATCGTGGCGATGGACACGCTGACATCCTTCGGTCGGAGGGTTTGCGGA